>NZ_VWPL01000002.1 GCF_008630065.1 Blastochloris sulfoviridis | reverse complement strand
GCGGACGCTCCAAGTTCTTGGTTTGTCGCATTCTCTTGCGCAAAACCGGTTCCCACTTTTGCGGAGAATGCTCTCGCGTGCGCCGATCCGGTTGAACCGGGCGGACGCTCCAAGTTCTTGGTTTGTCGCACTCTCTTGCGCAAAACCGGTTCCCACTTTTGCGGAGAATGCTCTAGCGTGCGCCGCCCCCGCGCCCACGGAAACCGCACCGATGATCCGCTTTCTCGACCGCCTGTCCCGCCCGCTCCTGCTCGCCATGGATCCGGAGCAGGTCCACGCGCTGTTTCTGGCCGGGCTCAGGCTGGCGCCGCTGCCCAGGCCGCAGGCCGACGATCCGCGGCTGGCCGTTTCGGCGTTCGGGCTCAGCTTTTCCAATCCGCTCGGCGCCGCCGCCGGCATGGACAAGAACGCCGAGGTGCCGGACGCGCTGCTCCGGCTCGGCTTCGGCTTCGTCGAGGCCGGCGCCGTGACGCCGCGCCCGCAGCCCGGCAATCCGCGCCCGCGCGCCTTCCGCCTCCTGGCCGACCAGGCGCTGATCAACCGCTTCGGCTTCAACAATGACGGGATGGAGCGCGTGCGGGCGCGCCTCGCCGCCCGCGCCGGCCGCGGCGGGGTGGTCGGGCTCAATCTCGGCGCCAACAAGGATGCGGCCGACCGCGCCGCCGACTATGTGCGGCTGATTTCGGCGTTCGCGCCGGTGGCCGACTATTTCACGCTCAACGTCTCCTCGCCCAACACGCCGGGCCTGCGCGACCTGCAGGAGGCGGCGGCGCTGGACGACCTCGTCGCCCGCTGCGTCGAGGCGCGCGAGGCCGCCGCCCGGCGCCGGCCGCTGCTGCTCAAGATCGCCCCCGACATCGACCTCGCGGCGCTCGATGCCATGGTGGCGGTGGTGAAGCGGCGCGGGCTCGACGGCATGGTGGTGTCCAACACCACCATCGCCCGCCCGGCGACGCTGACCGACCCGCAGGCGAAGGAGGCCGGCGGCCTGTCCGGCCGGCCGCTGTTTGCGCCCTCGACGCGCCTGCTCGCCGAAACCTACCGGCGGGCCGAGGGCGCCTTCGCGCTGATCGGCGTCGGCGGCGTCGATTCGGGCGAGGCCGCCTGGGCCAAGATCGAGGCCGGCGCGACGCTGGTGCAGATCTATTCCGGCATGGTGTTCAAGGGCCTCGGCCTGATCGGCGACATCAAGTCGGTGCTGCTGGCCAAGCTCGCCGCGGGCGGCTTCGCGCAAATCGCCGACGCGGTCGGCTCGGGCGCCGACCGCTGGGCCAGAGCACAGTGAGCCGAAATCAGCGCTCGCTGACCTTGAACAGCCGCACCAGCAGCCAGATCGGCACCACCACCGCCGCGCCCAGCAGCACGTAGCGGATGATCCGCTCGACCGCCTCGAAGCCGAGGTGGAAGAAATCCTCGAACCGCCGCACCACCCAGCGCACGAAATCGCCCAACGACTGGATGATGTTGAGCGGGTCGAGGCCGATCACCGACAGGATGACGCCAACCACCAGCGACAGCATCAGAAGCCGCAGCGCCACCCACACCGGCGGGCCGCCGAAGAACCTGTCGACTGCAGACGGCGCGGTGCGCGGGCCACGCTCGAACGGAGGCGGGGATGCGGGATCGGGATAGGTCATGAAAGTCTCCGGCGCGGCAAAGCACCCGCATAATACGGTTTCCGGCTGATCAAGCCGGAGAACTGTATTCCGATCGCCGAAAAATCCTGTTCGGATCAAGGATTTTTCGGCGAGACCGTTTCCGGCATCCCGAAGGGATCAGCCGGAAACCGCATAATTGGATGACGGACGCCGCCATTCAAGGCCGACGCGGCCGCGACACCCCCGGCAACCCGCGATTCGGACGCGGTTCGTTCGGCGCCCGTTCGAGAATGACGGACCGGGCAGGACATCGCCTGTCGCAGATCGGGACACCCGAGCGGCCCCGCCCGGCGCTAACCTTTCAGCAACCCGACTCGCCCGGCCGGCCACGATCCGCGATTCGGACATGGTCCGTTCCGTCACCGTTCGAAAATGACGGACCGGACGAGACATCACCTGTCGCAGATCGGGACGGCCCGCCGCGGCGCAAGCGCCGGCAATCCTTTGGTAACCCGACTCGATCGGCCAACGGCTGCCCGCGATTCGGACACGGTCCGTTCGGGCACCGTTCGAAAACCGCGCGGCGGGCGAAACCCCGCCTGTCGCAGATCGGGACGGCCCGAACACCTCCGGCGACCACGGCCCGCCGCGGCGCAAGCGCCGGCAATCCTTTGGTAACCCGACTCGACCGGCCAACGGCGGCCCGCGATTCGGACATGGTCCGTTCCGGCGCCGTTCGAAGACGACGGGCCGCACAGGACTCCGCCTGTCGCAGATCGGGACGGACGATCCGCGCCAAGCCCCCCTCCGGACGTCAAAAATGCGCCCCACAGCGGCTCCTGCCTCTTGCGAAACGCCGCGGCCCGGCCGAGGAAGGCCATCCGCATGCGTTCTCCCGTCTTCCGCTCATCCGGCGACCCGATCGCCGACCGCCGCTACGACCTCGCGCTGGCCTATCGGCGCGACGGCGATCTCGCCGCCGCCGCCGACCTGCTGGCGCAGGCGGTCGAGCTCGCGCCGGACTGGGCAGCCGCCTGGTTCGCGCTGGGCGAGGCGCGCGACGCCCTGGGCGCGCGCCGGGAGGCAGCCGATGCCTTCCGCCGCGCCCGCGACATCGATCCGGACGACGAGCTCGGCGCCGCGCTGCGGCTGGCGCGGCTCGGCGACGGCCAGGCCGCCGATGCGATGGCCGCCGGCTACGTGCAGTCGCTGTTCGACCAGTACGCCGCCGATTTCGACGCGGCCCTGGTCGACCGGCTCGGCTATGTCGGGCCGCAACTGCTGAAGGACGCGCTCGCGGCGCTGCGCGGACCCCACTGGCGGGCCGGCCGATGCCTCGACCTCGGCTGCGGCACCGGCCTCGCCGGCGCCCTGCTGCGCCCGCATTGCGCAACGCTCGTCGGCATCGACCTGTCGGCCGGCATGCTGGCCCAGGCCCGCCGCAAGGGCTGCTACGACGAGCTGGTGCAGGCCGACCTGCTGGCCGCGCTAACCGCCGAGCCGGCCGCCTCGGCCGAGCTGATCGTCGCCGCCGACGCGCTGGTCTATGTCGGCGAGCTCGGACCGGTGTTCGCGCAGGCCGCACGGGTGCTGGCGCCGGGCGGGCTGTTTGCCGCCACCTTCGAGCGCACCGAGACCGGCATCGAGCTGCACGCCAGCCTGCGCTATCGCCACGGCGCCGACCATGTGCGCGGCCGCGCCGCGGCGGCCGGCCTGGAGGTGCTGCGCCTTGCCGCCGCCTCCGCCCGCTTCGATGCCGGCGCGCCGGTGCCGGGCTGGCTGGCGGTGCTGGCGAAACCGGCCTGATCGGCCGGATTTCGCATCATACGGTTTCCGGCTGATCCCTTCGGGATGCCGGAAACAGTCTCGCCGAAAACCCCTTGTTCAGAAACGGGATTTTCGGCAATCGGCATGCGAAGCTCCGGCCTGATCGGCCGGACTTCGCATCATACGGTTTCCGGCTGATCCCTTCGGGATGCCGGAAACAGTCTCGCCGAAAACCCTTGTTCGGAAACGGGATTTTCGGCAATCGGCATGCGAAGCTCCGGCCTGATCGGCCGGACTTCGCGTCAATCCCGCCGGAAGATCACACTCGCCAGCCAGCCGGTGCCGAGCGCCATCAACGCCACGGCGAGGCCGTAGAGCAGCGCGTGGTCGCGGGCATAGACCGCGACGAAGTGCTCGAACCCCACCTTGCTGATCGTCAGCGCCGCCCGGTCGCGCGCCACAAGCTGGCCGGCGGCGAACACCTTGACGTCGACGTCGAACCGGCCGGTCGGCACGTTCGGCGGCAGCGGCACGGTGGCGCGGAACACCGTGCCGGTGAGGAACGACACGTCGGCATCGCTCTCGATATAGAGGCCCTCGCCGCTGCGGATGCGCACGAACGCCTGGCGGAACACGTCGTCGGCCACGGTGTCGGCATAGTCGGGGCCGATGCGCTGCAGGAGCCGCACATTGGCGATGCCGAGCCGCTCGCGCCGCTGCACGTCGCCATCGGCGATGTCGGCCAGCGGCCGGTTGGACAGCACCGCCAGATAGGCCGGCGCCTCCACGAACTCGCGCGAATCGACATTGACCCACAGCCCGAGCACCCGCTCCTTGCGGCGGGTGGTGAAGGACTGGCGCGGCCCCTGCACCGTCACCGCGACGTCGTAGGCGATCCCCTCGGTGAGATAGGCCGGCAGGTCGATGCTGCCGAACACCGCAATGTCGTCCCCGGTGAAGTTGGAGGCGATCTGCACCCGGTCGGTGGAGAGCGAGATCACCAGGCGCTCGGCCGACGCCGGGGCGGACAGCGCCAGAAACGTCAATTGCGCCAGGACCGCCGCGACGGCGAGGCGGACCGGGGCTGGCGCCCTCATCGCACCCGCTCCGTCTGCAGCACGGTGAACATCTCCCCCGGCGGCAGCGCCAGGTCGATCAGGAAGCGCAGCCCCACCGCCAGAACCAGGAGCCCGAGCAGCAGGCGAAGCTGCTCGCCGCGCATGGCCTGGCCGGCGCGGGCGCCGAACTGCGCGCCCATCACCCCGCCGACCATCAGGATCAGCGCGAGCACGACGTCGAGCGACAGGCTGGACAGCGCGTGCATCAGCACCGCCGCCGCCATGGTGGCAAGCGTCAGCACCAGCGAGGTGCCGAGCACCACGCCGGTCGGCACCCGCAGCAGGTAGATCAGCGCCGGCACCAGCATGAAGCCGCCGCTGATGCCCATCACCGCGCCGAGAAAGCCGATGCCGCCGCCGATCGCCAGCACCGGCAGCACCGAGACGTCGAGGTTCGAGCGCCGGAAATGCATGCGGAACGGCAGGCCGGCGAACCACCGGGGCTTGCCGGCCAGCCGCGGCGGCTGCGCGGTCTTGCGGCGGCTGCGCAGGATGGCCTGCACGCTCTCGCCGATCATCAGGCTGCCGATGATGCCGAGCAGCAGCACGTAGGAGATACCGATCGCCAGATCGAGCTGGCCGAAGCGGCGCAGGATGGTGAACACCCACACGCCGAGCCCGGTGCCCACCATGCCGCCGAGCAGCAGCACCCCGGCCAGGCCGAAATCGATCGCCCCCTTGCGCCAGTAGGCGATCGCCCCGGAGGCGGACGAGGCCGCCATGTGGGCGGTGACGGTGACCACCGACACCGCCGGCGGAATGCCGACGAAGATCAGCAGCGGCGTCATCAGGAACCCGCCGCCGACGCCGAACATGCCGGAGATGAACCCGACCGCGATCCCCATTCCGAGAATGAGGAACACGTTCACGGGCAGTTCCGCGATCGGGAGATAGATCTGCACGGGGTTCGGCCTTGCAACGCAGCCGAAGGCCCGGGTTCGCCCGAAGCGCACGCCGGACCTTCCGCAACCGCTTCATACGGGATCCGGACGGTCGCGTCGTGATCCACCGGCCACACGAGGCAAAAATCGTTCCCGTTTCCGCGATCCCGAAGGGATCGTCCGGAAACCCCATCATGCCCATTCCGCGCCGGTCGCCGGAGGCCACTCCAACGGCGAGGGGGCTGCGGACGAACGAGAACGGGGCGCCGACGTTTCCCACCGGCACCCCGTTCGTCGTTCAATGCCTGTCGCGGCCTTCGCTTCGGCCGCGGCCCCCCGGCGGCGATCAGGAGCGGCCGGCCGCCTTCTTGCCCTGGGCACCGGCGGCGCGGTCCCAGTCAGCCGAGGAACGAACGTCATTGGCTTCCGGATCGAGCGGCTGCGCCGCCCAGGTCTGCACCGCCAGCCGGGCGGCGAGCAGGGTCTGGGCATCGAGCCGGTTGGCGACGTCGTCGCGCTTCTTCTGCGCTTCGGTATCGCCCTGGCTCGCCGCCAGCGCGAACCATTTGAAGGACTCGGCCATGTTCTGCTCAACGCCCAGGCCGCGGGCATAGAGGATGCCGAGATTGTACTGGCTGTCGCGCAGGCCGTGGTCGGCGGCGCGGCGGAAGAACTGGCCGGCCTGCCGATAGTCCGGCTTGCCGTCGATCCCCTCGGCATACAGCACCGCGAGATTGTGGATGGCCTTGGCGTTGCCGGCCTCGGCGGCGCGCGTGTAGTAGCTGCGCGCCTTCACCAGGTCGCGGGTCACGCCCTGGCCCTTTTCGTAGAGGCTGCCGAGGCGGTAGGCCGCCGGGATCGATCCCTGCTGCGCGGCGCGATCATACCAGCGCAGGGCTTCGGACAGGCTCTGCGGCACGCCGCGCCCTTCGGCATAGCGGGTGGCGACCTCGAACTGGGCCGCCGCGTCTCCCGCCAGCGCCGCCTCGCGCAGCGCCTGCGGGCCGATCGCCGCCGGCAGCGGCTCCGGCTTGGTGGGGGCGAGCGTGGCGGCGGCCGGCTGCGTCGAGCTGGTGATGTCGGGATCGCTGCTTCCCAGCAGCCCGGCGGAGAAGGCCGGCATGGACGAGGCGGAGATGGCCGGCTGCACCACGCCCGACGACGGCGCCAGGGCGATGACCGGATCGCGCGGCATGGACGATTGCGGACCAGGGGCTGCGGGCGGCGCCTCGGCCGGAACGTCCGCCGGCTCGCCCGGCGGTGCGGCCGGAACGGTCGCCGGCGCCTCGATTGCCGGCGCCTCGGCCTTCGGCGCCTTCGACAGCTTGCCCAGCATCGGCGGCAGGATGATCGGCGCGGCGGCGGCCACCAGCAGCAGCACGACGCCGGCCAGGATCAGCGTCCGGTGGCGCGCCAACGCCGCGCGCACGCCGCTTTGCGCGGGGGCATCGTCGGAGGCGGCGGCGGGCGCGGACCCTTCGGCGGTCGCCTGCTGGGCGGCGCGGCGGGCGGCGGCGATGAAGCTCGCCTTGGAGGTCGCATCCGACAGCGGCTTGCCGCCGAGACCCGGCGCGGTCGCGCCCGCGGCGGACCCCATGGCGCCGGTGGCGACCGTTCCGCTCCGCAGCAGCGGCATGCGCGAGCCCGGCTCAAGCGGCAGATCGGGCGGCAGATCGGACGCCAGATCCGGCGACTGATCGGCGGGCAGGTCGCGCACGAGGTCGGAGGCGGCCTCGGGCGCCGGCTCGCAATTCGACACCAGCGGCGCCTTGGGCGGCGGGCTGGCGGCGGGACGTTCGGCCCGCTCCGCGGATGGCCCGTCGCCGCGGCGTGCAATGTCCTCTTCCAGCATGGCCAGCCGGTCGACCACCCGCTCCAGGGTGCCGTGGACGGTCTCCAGCGTGCCGTGGGTGCGCACCTCGGTTTCGCGCTGGGCCGTGCGCAGGTCCGACAGGTCGCGCATCAGATCGTTGACCGGCGTCACGCCGAGGTCGCGCACCGCGGCACGCGCGGCGTCGATGGCGCTGCAGCGCGATTCCTCGATCTGCGCGAACAGGTCGTTCAGGCCGCGCTCGATGGCGTCGAGCTGGCCGAGGCGGCTGTCGGACTGGTCGAGCCGCTCGACGATCTGGTCGAGGCGCGAATCGATCGAGCCGAGGTCCGGGCCGTTGGCGATCAGGGCCTGGAGGCGATCGAGCTTGTCGACCAGGAGCAGCATCGAGCGCTCGACGGCGATCGGCGCGTTGCGGACGGTGTTTTCGAGCGCGACCTGCAGGCGGTCGAGGCGCTCGCGGATCTCCTCGAGCGCGTCGTCCTCGGCGCTGCCGGCCGAGGTCGCGGCCAGGGTCTCCGCCAGCGCGTCGAGCTTGCGGTCGAGCCCTTCCATGGTCTCCAGCGCGGCGGCGGCGTCCTCCAGCACGCTGCCGATGCGCTCGGCCTTGGCGGCCAGTTGCTGCAGCTCGCCGGTGAAGCCGTCGGCGGCGGTGAGGGCCGGAAACTGTTCGAGCGTGGCGCGCAGCTCGCTGATCTGGCCGGTGAGGCGATCGACCGCCCCCGGCTCCAGCCGCGATTCGTCGAGCGCGTCGAAGCGCTGGTACAGCCCCTTCAGCTCCTCGCCGAGCGCGGTGACGCCGGCTTCGGCCTGGATCTCGCGCACGCCCTCGCGCACCTCGATCAGCATGCGCGTCATGTCGTTGAGCTGGTCGATGTCGATCGGCGGCTGGGCGGTCGCCTCTACCTGCGCGTGCAGCGCCCGCACCGAGGCGTCGAGCGCTTCGAGCGAACGGCACGGCGACAGGTAGCTGACGGTGCGCGACAGGTCGGAAACGTCGCGGCGCAGCGAGGCCACCTCGTCATAATCGGAGCGGTAGCCGCGCAGGCCCGCCCGTTCGTCGAGCAGGCGCTGGCGGGCATTGATCTCGGCCACAGCCGCGTCGAACAGCGGCCGCCGGCCCGCCCGCGCTTCGGCCGCGCCGTGCAGGCGCTCGTTCATGGCCTCGATATTGCCGGCAAGCTCGTTGAGCCGGCGGTGGAGGTCGAGCTGCGGCGATTCCAGGCCGCTGCGCCGCTCCGCACCGGCGCGGCCGGCCGGCCGGCCCAGGCCGTCGCGCGGATGCGTCGCGCCGGCGCGCGGCGGCGCCCCCGCGACCTCGCCAAGCAGGGCATTGAGCCGTCGCGATACCTCGCCCAGCGCCGCCGCGACGCCCTCGGTGCCGGGCTCGGCCGGCTCGGGCTCGCGCACCGGCGGCTCGCACCGGGCGTCCGGCCCTTCGGGACGCTCGATGGTGGCGGGCCGCCGCGGCGGGCTGCGCTCGCCCGCCTCGCCGGTCCCGGCCTGGAGGACGCGCTCAAGCCAGCGCTCCAGGGAAACCCCTTCCCGTTCCGCCGCCGCCCGTGCGGCATCCAGCGCGTCGGCAGCAAGATCCGCGGCCACGTCGGGAGCGGTGCTGCGTCTGTTCCACGATCCACGTTGCGTCATGGTCAAACCCGTCGGGCGTTCGCCGGCACCGCTGGATGGGCCGCCGGAACCGGAATTGCCGACGGCACGCGGGCGCTGTGCTTCCCACGGCACTTTTTCCTGCCACGGTAAATGTACGGTTAACGACGGTGCAACTTCGGCGGCACCACTGCGTTGAGGCGACGTGTGTCGTTTCGGCCGCAATCCGCCGAAGGCCGGACGGTGCGGCCGTGCGCTCTCTTCAACCCGGGCGAATTTTGAATTAGTCTAATTAATCATTCCGTTCGGACAGGAGGGGTGCTCTTTCCTGTTGCGTCTGGGACGAGGAAATTGCGTATGTGAAGGATGAGACACTTTTGGAGGTAATTTCCTACAGAACGGTAGTTGCGGGGACTGCAGCCTAGATGACCGTCTTGTCACAAGTGACCGTCTTTCCGACAGTCCGCGGACGGTGAGGGCTTCCTACAATAAAGATAAACAAGAGTTGGGATGATGATGAAAGAACACGAATTCGCCGCAAGCGGCGTCGACGGACGCACAGGATACGGCGAAACCAAAATCGCGAACCGCTCCGACTATTTCACGATCGGCGATCTTGCCCGGGAGTTCGGGGTAACTTTAAGAGCGTTAAGATTTTACGAGGACAAGGGGCTGCTCAGCCCCAAGCGCGAAGGCCTCACCCGCCTCTACAGCGCCACCGACCGCAACCGGCTGGTCCTCATTCTCAAGGGCAAGCGCTACGGATTCACGCTGTCCGAGATCAAGGCGATGATCGCCCTGCACGAGGGCCGCGACGATGCCGCCAACCTGGCGCTGTCGCAGGAGACGATCCTGCAGCAGATCGCCGTGCTGGAAAAGCAGCGCCAGGAGATCGAGGAAGCGATCGCCGAGTTGCGCAGCAGCCTTCAGCCCTGCAGCAGCGGCCGCCTCGCCAAGACGGACTGAAGCGAAAAGACGGACTGACGCGCGAAGACCGACTGATACGAGAAGACGGACTGATGGGAAATCCGGCCCCAAAGGCCGGAATTCCGTATCGCGCAACGGCGCGGCGCGCCTGCACCTTCGTATGGTTTGCGGTTGATCCCTTCGGGAAACCGGAAACGGTCTCGCCGAAAACCCTTGTTCGAAAAAGGGATTTCGGGCGACCGGAACACGAAAACCCGGCTTGACCAGCCGGATTTCGCATCACTCGGCGGCGCGGCGCGCCTGTTTGGTGAACTTCTTCATCACCCGCTCGCGCTTGAGGCGCGAGATGTAGTCGATGAACAGGCCGCCATTGAGGTGGTCGATCTCGTGCTGGATGCAGGTGGAGAGGATGCCGCCGAACTCCTGCTCCTGCGGCGCGCCGGTCCGGTCGAGGAAGCGCACCCGCACCCGGTCCGGCCGCTCGACCGTCTCGTAATAGTCGGGGATCGACAGGCAGCCCTCCTCGTGGGTGCGCTTCTCCTCCGAGGACCACACCACCTCCGGATTGATCAGCACCAGCGGGCGCTTTTCCTCGCCCTTGCGGGCGGGGTCGATGGTGACGATGCGGCGCGGCTCGCCGATCTGGATCGCCGCCAGCCCGATGCCGGGCGCGTCGTACATGGTCTCGAACATGTCGTCGACGAGACGCCGCACGCCGTCGTCCACCGCCTCGACGGTCGCCGAGGTCAGCCTGAGCCGGGGATCGGGCAGAACAAGAATGTCGCGAATGGCCATAGGGGCGAAATAGGCGATGGAACCTAGCGGGTCAACGAAGGGGCAGAATCCTTTTGCCGCTGTCAAGCCCGCCCGCTCGCATGACGTGTAGGGGTTAGACCGTAGCGGTTGTCTGATTCAGGTCAATGTGCACCGCACTCTCGCATGGTCATATCCGCCCGCCTGGTTGACACGATGACGGGCGGACGCTGCCGGTTCGAGATCGCGTCTTGTTCGTCTGTCGTCGAGTTGCACCGTGGTCTTCCCGAGACTCAAAGGCCGGTACGGGTCTTCGCTATCCGATGACACCGTACCGGCCTCTCTTTTTGCCGAAAATGTTCCCGTTTTGTTCGGTCTCCGGCAGAGGTACCCCGTTGTTTTCCGGGCGCCGCGACGGGGCCGGCCGGGCGGGACGAAATGCCGCCGCATCGTGCGCCGCCGCAAAGCCTTTGGTTGCGTTCGCGACCGGTTTGTCCCCGCCCGGACGTGATGGAACGGCCAGCTTTCGCGGCCGTTCGTATGATACCTCGCGCGCCCAGCGCTCCGGGCGGCCCGCCCGCCCGCCCGTCATGGGCGGCGGCGCGCGCCCCACCCGCCGAAACACCTTTGCGCAGGCGGCGCGAATCGCCAGACTGCCGGCTCCTTCCACCCGCCGCGCCCTGCGGCGCACCAGCGATCCGCCGCATGACCGCCCCCCCGTCCCGCGCCGACTGGTCGGACACGCTCGCCGTCTATCTGCGGCCGCGCGTGCTCATCGTGCTGTTCCTCGGCTTCGCCTCCGGCCTGCCGCTGGCGCTGTCGGGCTCGACGCTCCTGGTGTGGATGCGCGAGGCCAATGTCGATCTCGGCACCATCGGCCTGTTCGCGCTGGTCGGCACGCCCTACACGATCAAGTTCCTGTGGGCGCCGGTGGTGGATGCGCTCAGCGTGCCGATCCTGTCGCGCCTGCTCGGCCGGCGGCGCGGCTGGCTGGTGTTCTCCCAGCTCCTGCTGGTCGCCGCCATCGTGCTGCTCGCCACCCGCGATCCCGCCGTCTCGCCCTGGGCGGTGGCGTTCGGCGCGCTCATGGTCGCCACCGCCTCGGCCACCCAGGACATCGTCATCGACGCCTTCCGCGTCGAGAGCCTGGACGAGCGCGAGCAGGCCGCCGGCATGGCGAGCTATGTCGCCGCTTACCGGCTGGGCATGCTGGCCTCGACCGCCGGCGCCCTGTTCCTGGTCACCGGCTTCGAGCGCTATGGCTTCGAGCGCTCAGGCGCCTGGACCGCCGGCTATCTCGCCATGGCGGCGCTGGTGGTGGTGGGCCTCGTCACCACGCTGATCGCCACCGAGCCGGAGCGCTCGGCCGAGGCAACCCGCCAACAGGCCGGGGCCGGCGCGCTGGCGCGGGTCGCCAGGGCCGCGTCCGGCGCCTTCTCCGAGTTCCTGACCCGCGATCTGGCGATCGCCGTGCTGGCCTTCGTGGTGCTGTTCAAGTTCTGCGATGCCTTCGCCGGCACCATGACCGCGCCCTTCGTCATCGACCTCGGCTTCACGCGCGACGAATACGCGGCCATCGTCAAGGGCGTGGGGCTGGCGGCGACCCTGGTCGGCGGCTTTGCCGGCGGCTTCATCGCCCGCGCAACGCCGCTCGCGAGTGCGCTGTGGATCGGCGCCCTGCTGCAGATGGTCTCGAACCTGGTGTTCGTGGGGCTCGCCTTTGCCGGCACCAATCTGTGGGCGCTGTCGGCGGCGATCATCGCCGAGAACTTCGCCGGCGCCATCGGCACGGTGATCTTCGTCGCCTACCTCTCGGCGCTGTGCTCAAGCCCGGCCCACACCGCCACCCAGTACGCGCTCCTGACCGCGCTCGCCGCGGTCGGGCGGACGTACCTGTCGGCCGGCGCCGGCTATGTGGCGCAAGCGGCCGGCTGGCCGCTGTTCTTCGCGCTGTCGTCGCTGGTCGCGGTGCCGGGCCTCGTGCTGCTGGCCATCCTGCAGGCGCGCGGCCATTTCGCCGGGCTCGATCAGGCCGACCGGGCCAAGGCGAGATAGATGGACGCGATCACGCCAACGGCAGCGAAAGCTGGCCGTTGGCTCCAGTCGCAGATTTTCGCGAAATCTTTGATTTCCGAGAAGAAAATCCGCGATGGTCAACGGCCCCACGCGTCAGCGTCTGGGGCTGTTGGTCTCATTAGGCCGGCGTGCGGGCGCGCAGCGCCTGGGCCAGCGTGCCCTCGTCGAGATAATCGAGCTCGCCGCCCACCGGCACGCCGTGGGCGAGGCGCGAGATCTTGACGCCGGTGGGGCGCAGCAGGTCGGTGACGTAGTGGGCGGTAGTCTGGCCGTCGACGGTGGCGTCGAGCGCCAAGATCACCTCGCGCACCTCGCTCCCCGTCACCCGCCCGACGAGGCCGGCAAGGTTGAGGTCGTCCGGACCGACGCCGTCGAGCGGCGACAGCGTGCCGCCGAGCACATGGTAGCGCGCCTGGATCACCGAGGCGCGCTCCAGCGCCCACAGGTCGGCGACGTCCTCGACCACCACCATCAGGCTCGGATCGCGGCGCGGGTCGGCGCACACGCTGCACGGATTGACCGAGTCGATATTGCCGCAGATGCGGCAGACCGAGACCTTGGCCAGCGCGTCGTCGAGCGCGGTGGCCAGCGGCGCCATCAGCTGCTCGCGCTTCTTGATCAGGTGCAGCACGGCGCGCCGCGCCGAGCGCGGCCCCAGCCCCGGCAGGCGGGCCAGGAGCTGGACCAGGCGTTCGATCTCGGGACCGGCGGCAGCGGGCATCGGGGGATCAAACGCTCTACGGTTTCCGACGGATCGGCTCGGCTTCTTTCTTCCCTCTCCCCTTGCGGGAGAGGGTGGCGCGACCGAGCGAAGCGAGGTCGAGCCGGGTGAGGGGTGCATTCGGCTGATGCTGAAAGGTTTACCCCTCACCCGCCTCGCGATCTTCGATCGCTCGGCACCCTCTCCCGCAAGGGGAGAGGGAAGAAGGAGCGCGGTTCCCGATCGGCCGAGACTTGGGACGGTCTCTAAGAACCTCTCTTCGGCAAACGGTCCCGGGTCGCGCGGCTGACGCCGCTTGCCCGGGACGACGATTTGCGGCGAAACCGCTCAGAACAGCTTCATGCCGGGCGGCAGCGGCAGGCCGCCGGCGAGACCGGACATCTTCTCGGCCATCACCGCCTCGGCCTTGCGGCGGGCGTCGGCGAGCGCCGCCATCACCAGATCCTCGACGACTTCCTTCTCCTCGGGCTTGAGCAGGCTGGCATCGATCGACAGCGCCCGCATCTCGCCCTTGGCGGTGGCGCGGCAGGTGACCAGACCGCCGCCGGCCTCGCCGTCGACCTCGGTGCGGTCCATCTCGGCCTGCAGTTCCTCAAGCTTGGCCTGAAGCTGCTTGGCCTTGCCCATCATTCCCATGATATCCATGTCGTCCCCTCTTGGTGCTCGTTAACCTTGGTGTGGGTCAGAACGCGTCGTCCTCGTCGGAATCGAGGAAGGGGCCGTCGAGACCCACGTCGTCGAGACCCCCATCGTCGAGATCCCTGCCGTCTGACCCGTCGTCGGCGGCAGGCGGCGACTCGGGGGCCAGCCGCCGCACCTCGACGATCTCCGTGCCGGGGAAGCGCTCCATCACCGCGCGCACCGCCGGATGGGCGCAGATATCGTGGCGCATCCGCGCGCTCTCGGCCTCGCGCTTCTCCGCGAGCGTCTGGCCGCCGCCCTCGCGCGACAGGGTCACCACCCAGCGCCGGCCGGTCCAGGCCTTCAGCTTCTCGCCGAGTTCGGCAACGATCGACGGCGAGGCGCCGGCCAGCGCAATCTCCAGCCGCCCGTCCTGGAAGGCGACCAGCCGCACCCCGGTCTCCAGCGCCGTCTTGAGCAGGATGTCGCGGCGGCTTCCCGCCAGCGCCACCAGCTCCTCGAACGTTTCGAGGCACACCCCGGCCTCGGCCTGCGCCACCGGCCGCGCCAGCGCGCTCGCCATCGGACTGCCAACCGAACCGCCGACCGGCGCCACAAGCTGGGCGCGCGCGCCGCCAGTGGGCCCCGGCGGAAGGGACGGCGCCGCTCCGCCAGCGGCAAGCTCGGCGAGCTTGCGCAACGCCTCGTCCGGCGTCGGCAGGTCGGCGGCATAGGCGATGCGCACCAGCACCATCTCGGCCGCCTGCACCGGCCGGGCCGCGGCATTGACCTCGGCGATGCCCTTCGACAGCATCTGCCACGCCCGCCCCAAAACCCGCATCGACAGCGTCCCCGCCAGGTCGCGGGCATGGCTGCGCTCGGCCTCGACCAGCGCCGGATCGTCGGCCACCGCCGGCACGATCTTCACGCGGGTGACGAGGTGGGTGAAGTCGGCGAGATCGACCAGGATCGACACCGGGTCGGCGCCGGCATCGTACTGGGCGCGGAATTCGCCCAAGGCGCCTGCCATGTCGCCGCGCAACAGCGCCTCGTAGAGGTCGATGATGCGGGCGCGGTCGGCGAGCCCCAGCATGGTGCGCACGGCTTCCGCCTCGACGCGGCCGGCGCCGTGGGCGATCGCCTGGTCGAGCAGCGACAGCGCGTCGCGCACCGACCCTTCGGCGGCCCGCGCGATCACCGCCAGCGCCTCGGGCTCGGCGGCAACGCCCTCGCTGTCGCAGATGCCGGCGAGGTGGCGCACCAGCACGCCGCCCTCGATGCGGCGCAGGTCGAAGCGCTGGCAGCGCGACAGCACCGTCACCGGCACCTTGCGGATCTCGGTGGTGGCGAAGATGAATTTCACGTGCTCGGGCGGCTCTTCCAGCGTCTTGAGCAGCGCGTTGAAGGCCGCCGTCGAGAGCATGTGCACCTCGTCGACGATATAGACCTTCATGCGCGCCGAAACCGGCCGGTAGCGCGAATTGTCGGTGAGCTCGCGGATGTCGGCGACGCCGTTGTGCGAGGCGGCGTCGATCTCGATCACATCGACGTGCCGGCTCTCCATGATGGCGCGGCAGTGCACGCCCTCGGCGGCAAGCTCGATGGTCGGGCCGGCGACGCCCGGCGCCTCATAGTTCAGGGCGCGGGCGAGGATGCGCGCGGTGGTGGTCTTGCCGACGCCGCGCACCCCGGTGAGAATCCACGCCTGGGGAATGCGGCCGGTGGCGAACGCATTGCCGATGGTGCGGACCATCGCCTCCTGGCCGATCAGATCCTCGAAGCGCTGCGGGCGGTATTTGCGCGCCAGCACCCGGTAGCCGGCGCCGGCGGGAGCCGGCTGCGACGGGCTCGCCTGCGGCGGAGTCGCCAGCAACGCCGTCTCCGGCCCGGCGGGGGCCTGGCCGTGCGCCGGGAGGGGAAGCGGGGTCGCGTCGGTCATCGCGGGGAAGCGGCCTCGTCGGCGCTCGCGGCCTCACGGGAACGAACCGGCACTGGCGAGCGGCAGGTCTAGCAGGACATGTCCGGAGCGACAGGTCGCACGTCTCAGGCGACTGGTCGAAAGTGGGAGGTTGGACAAGCGACCCGGCCCGGTCTCGTTAGGGCTGCTTCCTTCCGGACCTGACCCGGTTGGCGAGTGGTCCGTCCACCGCCAACCTCCCGGCCCCTATATCGTCTGCCGGCACCGCGATGGCAAGCCGGCAGATCATCGGGATCGCCCGAATATCCCCGGCTGCGGACGACGACCCGCCGCGCCCCGGTTCAGCTCGCCACCCGAGAGCCCTGTTCGGCGATGCGGCGGAAGTCCTCGCCCTCGTCATAGATGATATTGACGATGGCCCAGCCGCTGTCGGCCGGCGCGAGGTGGACGTAGACCTGCCGCGGCTCGCTGCCCACCGTGAACTCGACCGCGACGATGCGCTCCTTCGGCAGGCCCGGAATATTGGTGACGCGCTTCACCGCAAGGTCGCGACCGCCGCCGGCACCGGGGCCGAACACCGCCGCCCGCAGGCGCTCGGCCTCGGCGAGGCCGACCGGCTTGGCCCGCGCCTGCCACAGCCGCCGCAGGTCGGCGCTGAGCAGCGCCAGGAAATCCCGCTCGGGCAGGCCATTCGTCCCGGCCGCCGCCTTCGTGTAGACGGTCCGCACCAGCGACACCGGGTCGTCGGGCGCGGCGGCCTGGGCGGGCGTCAGCGCCCCCGGCCAGAAGCCGGCCAGCACCACGCCAGCCAGCACCGCCCCGGCCAGAAGCCGGCGCCGATCAACCCGCTGCCGATCCCTGTCATGTATCATCGGAGGTTCACCGTGGCGCATGAATGAGCTTTCCTGTCCCTCAACGGTCACAGACCGGGCTGGTTTCATGCGTCTTAGTCACAAAATCTAACTACAAGGTTCGAAGCCAAGGTTCGGAGGCAAGGTTCGGAGGATGCCATGACGCTTCCTTTCGCGATGGACGCCCGCCTTGAGCAGGGCAGCGTGCCGCTGGCCGACCTGCCGCTGTCCGTGGTGCGGCTGGTCGACGATGCCCGTTTCCCCTGGCTATTGCTGATTCCGCGCCTCGCCGGCGTCGTCGATCTGATCGACATCGCGCCCGCCGACCGGGCGGTGCTGATCGAGGAGATCGCCGCCGCCGCATCCGCCCTCAAGGAAGCCACCGGCTGCACCAAGCTCAATGTGGCGACGCTGGGCAACCAGGTGCCGCAGCTTCACATCCACGTCATCGCCCGTTTTCGGGGCGACGCGGCTTGGCCGGACCCGGTGTGGGGCAAGGGCGTGCGCGTGCCCTACGCCGCCCCGGCCCGCGAGGCGCTGGTGAAATCCCTGCGGGCAAGCCTCGCGGTCTGATCCCGAGGGTAGCGAGCGCCGGCCGTTGGTGCCCCCTCCCCCAGCCGGGCAGATCGGGGACTCACTGGCTCGCGGCGTCGTCCCCGGCGGCCTCCAGCGCGAAGGCGGCGGCGAACAGCGCCCGCGTGTAGGGGCTCTCGGGCGCCCGGAACAGCCGCTCGGCCGGCCCCTCCTCCACCACCTTGCCCGCCCGCATCACCAGCAGGCGGCTGGCCAGTGCCGCCACCACCTTGAGGTCGTGCGAGATGAACAGGAAGGTGAGGTCGCGCCGCCGCTGCAGATCGCGCAGCAGGTCGACGATCTGCGCCTGCACCAGCATGTCGAGCGCGCTGGTCGGCTCGTCGAGCACCACGAAGGACGGCTCCAGCACCATGGCGCGCGCCACGGCGATGCGCTGGCGCTGGCCGCCGGAGAATTCATGCGGGTAGCGGAACCGCGTCTCCGGATCGAGCCCGACATCCTCAAGCGCCGCCACCACCCGCACCGCCCGCTCCGCCTCGGTGAGCCGGGGCTGATGGACGAGCAGCCCCTCGGCGATGATGTCCTCGACCGACATGCGCGGGCTCAGCGAGCCGTAGGGATCCTGGAACACGATCTGCATGTTGCGCCGGTGCGGCCGCATCTCCTTGAAGCCGAGGCCCTGCACCGGCGCGCCCATGAACACGATCGGGCCGTCGGAGGAGATCAGCCGCAGGATGGCGAGGCCGAGCGTCGTCTTGCCCGAGCCCGATTCGCCGACCACGCCCAGCGTCTCGCCCTTGCGGATGGCGAGCGACACGCCGTCCACCGCCTTGATGTGGCCGATTGTGCGCCGCAGCACGCCGCGCTTGATCGGAAACCAGACCTTGAGATCCGTCGTCTCCACCACCACCGGCGCCTCGGGCTGGGGCGGCGCCGGCTCGCCCTTGGGCTCGGCGGCCATCAGCGCCTTCGTATAGGGGTGCTCGGGGGCCTCGAAGATGCGCGAAACCGCCCCCTCCTCGACGATCTTGCCCCCGTTCATCACGCACACCCGGTCGGCGATCTTCTTCACGATGCCGAGGTCGTGGGTGATGAACAGGATCGCCATGCCGAGCCGGCCCTGCAGCTCCTTGAGCAGCGTCAGGATCTGGGCCTGCACCGTGACGTCGAGCGCAGTGGTCGGCTCGTCGGCAATCAGGAGGTCGGGCTCGTTGGCGAGCGCCATGGCGATCATCACCCGCTGGCGCTGGCCGCCGGAGAGCTGGTGCGGATAGCTGCCGAGCCGCGCCGCGGGATCGGGAATGCCGACCTGGGTCAGGAGCTCGATGGTGCGCGCCCGCACCGCCGCGCCGCGCAAGGGGCGATGCAGCTCGATGATCTCGCCGATCTGCTTCTCGATGGTGTGGAGCGGGTTGAGCGAACTCATCGGCTCCTGGAACACCATGGTGATGTCGTCGCCGCGCACCCGCCGGATGTCGCGCTCGGCAAGGCCGAGCAGATCCTCGCCCTTGAAGCGCACCCGGCCCGAGGGGTGAAAGGCGGACGGGTAGGGCAGGAGCTTGAGGATCGACAGCGCCGACACCGACTTGCCGGAGCCCGATTCGCCGACCAGGGCCAAGGTCTCGCCCTTGTTGACGGTGAACGAGATGCGATCGACCGCCAGCGTTTCGCGCTTGCCCTGGCGAAAGGCGACGGAGAGGTCTTCGACGGTGAGGAGGGGGTGAGTCATGGGAGCCGATCCAGCAACAAATCAAGATCCGTGGCCGGGTCGCAGCGAGGGACGCTGAAATCGGCCGGGAGACGCTTATCGGCGCTGACAATGACGGCGCAGCCGGCGAGCTCTGCGGTCGCCAAGTAAAGGGCGTCGGGCAACTTGACGGTTCGCCACTTCGCCCGGATGGCGGCGGCCTGACGGATCACCCGATCGTCGATGTCGCGCAGGTCGACATATCGCGACAGGTCTTGTCCATAGAACTTGAGCAACGCTTCGTTCCTGTCGGCAATCGGCACCACCAACACCTCACCGAGAACCAGGTGCGAACTGACCAGGATCAGACGGCCATCGAGCCCAAGATCGAGCATTCGGCCTAGGGCCTCAATTCCGTCGCCCGTTCCCTCGGCAAGGCCGATGACGGCGTTGGCGTCCAGATAAAGGCGCTGGACCGGCACCTAGAACGCCTCGCCTTCGCGGATCTTCCGCACCCGTTCGACGGCATCCGCAAGCGAGAGGCGACCCCGCCCCAACTTCTGCCGCAGTTCGGCAAAGCGCTGCGGCGCGCCCCTGGTCTCGGCAACGACGGTCACGGTGACGCTCGCGCCCGGCTCGATGTCGCCCCGCAAATCCTCCGGCAACTTCGAGACCGGGTAGTTCTCGCGGACGATCCTGTTCATCTGGCAACTCCGTCCCTTGGTTGCATCCTACCGCACCTTCACCCGCGGGTCTTGACCGATCGTCTCACCCGAACGTCTTTCGCGGGTCGAAGGCGTCGCGCACCGCCTCGCCGATGAAGATCAAGAGCGACAGCATGATCGCCACGGTGAAGAAGCCGGTGAGCCCGAGCCACGGCGCCTGGACGTTGGCCTTGCCCTGGGCCAAGAGCTCGCCCAGCGACGGCGAGCCCGGCGGCAGGCCGAAGCCGAGAAAGTCGAGCGCGGTCAGCGTCATCACCGAGCTCGACAGGATGAAGGGCAAAAAGGTCAGCGTCGCCACCATGGCGTTGGGCAGAAGGTGGCGGAACATGATCGAGCGGTTCGACACGCCGAGCGCGCGCGCCGCCTGCACGTACTCGAAATTGCGCCCGCGCAGGAACTCCGCCCGCACGAGGCCAACCAGCGACACCCAGGAGAACAGCAGCAGAATCCCCAGCAGCACGAAGAAGCCCGGCACCAGCACCGAGGAGATGATCAAGAGCAGGTAGAGCGAGGGGATCGCCGTCCAGATCTCGATGACCCGCTGGAACAGGAGGTCGGTCCAGCCGCCGAAATAGCCCTGCACGGCACCGGCGGCGACGCCGATGGCCGAGGAGATGATGGTCAGCGTCAGGCCGAACAGCACCGACAGCCGGAAGCCATAGATCAGCCGCGCCACCACGTCGCGGCCCTGATCATCGGTGCCGAGCCAGTTCACCTCCAGGTCGGCGCAGCCGGAAACGCCCTTCTTCTCCGCCACCGCCTTGCACTGCGCCTCGGTGAGCATCCAGGTCGGCGGCGAGGGCGCCGGTGTCGGCAGATCGAGATTGTGGGTGTCGTAGTGGTAGCGGATCGGCGGCCAGATCATCCAGCCGCCCGTCTTGGCGATCTGCTTGACGAGATAGGGATCGCGATAGTCGGCCTTGGTCTCGAAATCGCCGCCGAACGTGGTCTCCGGGTAGTCGGCCAGCACCGGCACGTAATAGTGCCCCTCATACTTCACCAGGAACGGCCGGTCGTTGGCGACGAACTCGGCGAACAGCGAGACGACGAACAGCACCGAGAACACCCAGAATGCCCAGTAGCCGCGCCGGTTGGCGCGGAAATTGGCGAGCCGCCGCCGGTTGAGCGGCGACAGCGAGAACCGGCCGCGGCGCGGCAGCGGCGCGTTCGCCGCCGGCTGAAGCTCAAGCGTCGTGTCAGGGGTTGCGTCCATCACACCTCGCGCGCCTCGAAGTCGATGCGTGGATCGACCCAGGTGTAGGTGAGGTCGGAGATCAGGTTCACCAGAAGCCCGACCAGCGAATAGATGTAGAGCGTGGCGAACACCACGGCATAGTCGCGGTTCAGCACGCTCTCGAAGCCGAGAAGACCCAGCCCGTCGAGCGAGAAGATGGTCTCGATCAACAGCGAGCCGGTGAAGAAGGCGCTGACGAAGGCGCCGGGGAAGCCGGCGATGACGATCAGCATGGCGTTGCGGAAGATGTGGCCGTAGAGCACCCGCGTCTCGCCGCAGCCCTTCATGCGCGCCGTCAGCACGTACTGCTTCCTGATCTCGTCGAGGAACGAGTTCTTGGTGAGCAGCGTCATGGTGGCGAACGACGACAGCACCATCGACACCAGCGGCAGCGTGAGATGCCAGAAATAGTCGGCGACCTTGGCGCCGAGCGACAGATCGTGCCAGTTGTCGGACACCAGCCCGCGCAGCGGAAACCACGAGAAGAACGAGCCGCCGGCGAACAGGATGATGAGCAGGATGGCGAACAGGAAGCCCGGCACGGCATAGCCGACGACGACCACCGCCGAGCTCCAGACGTCGAAGTTCGAGCCGTCGCGGATCGCCTTCCTGATGCCGAGCGGAATCGAGATCAGATAGGTCAGCAGCGTCATCCAGATGCCGAGCGAGATCGACACCGGCAGCTTCTCCTTGATCAGGTCGACCACCCTGATGTCGCGGAAATAGCTCTTGCCGAAATCGAACCGGATGTAGTTCGACAGCATGATCAGGAAGCGCTCGTGCGCCGGCTTGTCGAAGCCGAACTGCGCTTCGAGCTGCTTGATGAATTCGGGGTCGAGGCCCTGGGCGCCGCGATATTTCGACATGGTGACGTCGGCGCCGCCGGCGCCTTCGCGCCGCAGGCCCGCGCCGAAATCGCCCGACCCCTGGCCGGTGAAGCGCGCGGTGGCGGACACGTCGGTGCCCGACACCTGGGCGATGATGCGCTCGATCGGCCCGCCGGGCGCGAACTGCACCACCAGGAACGACACCAGCATGATGCCGAGCAGCGTGGGAACCATCAGCAGCAGGCGGCGGATGATGTAGGCCGTCATGTCATCTCTTTCCTGCGGGCGCCCTTCCCCCTCCCCTTACGGGAGAGGATGTCGGACGGTCGAAGATCGCAAGGCGGGCGATACGAAGTCCGGCCGGTCAGGCTAAAGAACCGTATCACATCGTTCATGCTTCGCGACGGAAGGTCCAGGGCGCCCGGTTCGCCCCGTCAGTGGAAGAGCCGCCCTCAACGCCCGATCTTTGCGGATTTAGCGGCGTCACGCCACCAGGTTTCCGGCGCGCCCCGGCCATAATGCGGCTTGGTCGCTGGCCGGCCGAACACGTCCCAATAGGCCAGCCAGTGGCTCGCCTTGTACCAGTGCGGCACCCAGTAGCGGCCGGCGCGCAGCACGCGGTCGAGCGCCCGGCAGGCGGCGACGAGGTCGGCGCGGGTCGGCGCGGCCAGCGCCGCCTCGATCAGCCGGTCCACCGCAGGATCGGCGATGCCGGCGAGGTTGTCGGACCCCTTCAGCCCCGCCGCCGACGACGAGAACAGCGAGCGCAGCACCTCGCTCGGTGTCGGACCGAGATTGAAGCGCTGGACGATGACGTCGAAGTCGAAGTCGGCGCGGCGCGCCTGATACTGCACCGGATCGACGAGGCGCATGGTTCCCTCGACGCCGATCAGCTTGAGGTTCTTGATGAGGGCGGCGTGGTGCGGCTCGAAGCTGCGCTCGAACATCAGGAACTCGATGGCGAGCGGCTCGCCGCGGGCATTGACGCGCTTGCCGCCCTGGACGCGCCAGCCCGCCTCGTCGAGGAGCTGCACCGCCCGCCGCAGAAGCGAACGGTCCTGGCCCGAGCCGTCGCTCACCGGCGGCATCGCCGCGGCGCCGAACACGTCCGGATCCAGCCTGTCGCGCAGAGGCTCCAACAGCGCCAGCTCGTCCGCGTCGGGGGCGCCGTGCGCTTCGAGATTGGAGTTCTGGAAGAACGAATAGGCGCGGAAGTAGGAGCCGAACATCACGTTCTGGTTGACCCACTCGAAATCAAACGCGAACTGCAGCGCCTCGCGCACCCGCCGGTCCTTGAAGACCTCGCGCCTTGTGTTGAGGAACCAGCCCTGGGTGCCGGACGGCGTGTTGTCGGGCGTCTCGTCGCGCACCACCCGGCGGTCCTTGAGCGCCGGAAAGTCGTAGCCGCGCGCCCATACCCGCGAGGTGAACTCCTCGCGGAACAGATACTCGCCGGCCTTGAACGCCTCGAAGCCGACGTCGCGGTCGCGGAAGTATTCGTAGCGCACCACGTCGAAATTGTTGCTGCCGCGCATCGCCGGCAGGTCGGCACCCCACCAGTCCGCGACGCGCACATACTCGATAAAGCGGCCGGGCTCCATGCGCCCGACGCGGTAGGGGCCGGAGCCGAGCGGCGGCTCCAGCGTCGCGGCGTCGAACGCCTTGCCGGCATAATAGGCCTTGGACAGGATCGGCAGGCCGGCGACGAACAGCGGCGCGTCGCGCGCCCGGTCGGGCGCAAACCGCACCGCCACCACGTCGCCATCCGCGCGCGTGCTCTCCAGACGGCTCAGCGCCTGGGTGATGCGCGGGTGGCCCTCCCGCTTGAGGGTGTCGAGCGAGAACACCACGTCCTCGGGCGTGATCGGCGTGCCGTCGTGGAAGGTGATGCCCGGGCGCAGGCGGAAGCGCACCTCGAGTCCTTCGGGATCGATCGCCACCGCCTGCGCGGCGAGGCCGTACATCGCATCCGGCTCGTCCAGCGCCCGCGCCATCAGCGACGCAAACGTCAGCTCCAGCCCCTGCGCGCCGTCGCCGCGCAGCACGAACATGTTCATCGTGTTGAAGGTGTTGGGGTTCTGGTTGTAGGCGAAGGTCGGGCCGATCTGCGAGAACGAGCCGCCCTTGGGCGCCTTGGGGTCGACATAGTCGAAATGCGAAAACCCGGCCGGGTACTTCAGGTCGCCGAAGGCGGACATGCCGTGGACTTCGGGCACCGGCGCGGCCGCGGGGGATGCGGCCGCATCCGCGCGGGCCGCGAACGGACCTTCGGCGAACGGACCTGCTGCAAAAGGACTTGCTGCAAAAGGACTTGCCGCGGCCCCGGCAAAGACGGCGAGCGTGCCGCGACGGGTCAGGCGAAGCACGGTCATGGACGAGCCTTCGGGCTGGAGGAGGGTGGCGGCGCTCAGGGCCGCGCGGGCTGGCGGGTCCTGTCCGCCCTCTCGGCATCCCACCACCAGATGGTCGGGAACGCCGCGGCGCCATAGGCCGGCATGCGCTCCGGGCGGCCGAAGCGGTCCCAGCGCGCGGTGCGCTGCTTGCCGTAGGTCCATTGCGGCACGACGTAGTGGTTCCACAGCAGCACGCGGTCGAGCGCACGGGTGGCCGCCACCAGCTCCTCGCGGGTCTTTGCGAAGATCACCCGCTCGATCAGCGCGTCGACCGCCGGGTTCCGGATGCCGCCGACATTGCCGGTGCCGGGAACGTCGGCCGCCTCCGAGCCCCAGAAATAGCGCTGCTCGTTGCCGGGCGACAGCGACTGGCCCCAGGAGTTTACGACGAAGTCGAAATCGAACTGGCGCAGCCGGTTCTGGTACTGGGTCTCGTCGACGGTGCGCACCGACACGACGATGCCGAGCCGCTCCAGCGCCGGCTTGTAGCGCAGCACCACCCGCTCGAACGTCGGCTGCGCGATCAGGAACTCGACCATGAACGGCTCGCCGGTCTTCACATTGACCAGCCGGCGGTCCTTCACCTCCCAGCCGGCCTCGTTGAGAAGCTTCAGCGCCTCGCGCAGGTTGGCGCGGGTCGCCTCGGGGCTGCCGCCCGTGGGCGTCGGATAGGGCTCGGTGAACAGCGCGGGCGGCACCTTGTCGCGCACGCTCTCCAGCATCTCCAGCTCCTGGCCCGCGGGCACGCCGGAGGCGGCAAGCTCGGTGCCGTCGAAATAGCTGCCGATGCGCCGGTACTGGCCGTAGAACAGCGCCTGGTTCAGGTCCTCGAAGTCGAAGGCGAGGTCGAAGGCGCGGCGCACCCGCCAGTCGGAGAACTTGTCGCGGCGCAGGTTGAACGCGAACGCCTGCATGATGCCGATATTGCGGATCGGGAACTCCTCCAGCACCACCCGCTTCTCGGTCACCGCCGGGAAGTCGTAGGCCGTGGCCCAGTCCTTGGCGAGCGACTCGGTGCGCCAGTCGAGCTGGTCGGCCTTGAACGCCTCCAGCGCCACCGTGGTGTCGCGGAAATACTCGAAGCGGATCCCGTCGAAATTGTTGATGCCGACATTGACCGGCAGCTTGTCGCCCCAATAGTCCGCCACCCGCTCATAGACGATGGTGCGGCCGGGCTCGGCCGACTTGATGCGGTAGGCGCCGCCGCCCAGCGGAACCTCCAGCGTGGTGGCGGTGACGTCGCGCGGCTTGCCGGACGGATCGGTGCCCTCCCACCAGTGCCTGGGCAGCACCTGGAACTCGCCGACGATCTGCGGCAATTCCCGGTTGCCGGGCTCGTCGAAGGTGAAGGTCACCTCGTGCGGGCCGGTCTTCTCCACGGTTTTGACGTGCCGGTAATAGCGCTGATGGGTCGGCGAGTTCTTGCGCCAGACCTCGAACGACCAGATCACGTCCTCGACCGTGACCGGCTTGCCGTCGTGCCAGCGCGCCTGCGGCCGCAGCCGGTAGCTGACCGAGGAGAAGTCGGGCGGGAACGACACCGCCTCGGCCAGGAGGCCGTAGGCCGTGCCGACCTCGTCGGAGGACGGGGTCATCAGCGTATCAAAGATCAGGTCGAGGCCCATGGCGATGTTGCCGCGGACATTGGCGACCACCGGATTGAGATTGTCGAACGTGCCCATGGCGGCGAGCCGCACCATGCCGCCCTTGGGCGCCGCCGGATTGACGTAGCCGAAATGGGCGAAGTCCGGCTTCTCCTTGGGCTCGCCGAGCAGCGACAGGCCATGCCGCCAGACCTTGTCCGAGGCGGCGGTCTTGGCATCGCCCTTGGCCGCATCCTGGGCATCGGCGGGAGTCGCGGCGAGGGCGGCGGCAAGGAAGGCCGCCGCGACGGCGGCAACGGGCAAGCGAACAGCACGGAATTCGAGCCAGGCCACGCGAAATGCTCCAAATGTGAGGGGCCGGCGGAAACCGGCGGTCGCGTCTGATGCGAAAGCCGGCTGATCAAGCCGGAGTTCCAGAGTCCGGTTGCCGAAGATCCCGTTTCCGAACAAAGGGTTTCGGCGAGATTGTTTGCAAAATCCCAAAAGGTTCTCCCGGAAACCGTGTGATGCGACGATTATGGCGCGTTTTTATGTCTTCGCCACACGGTGAGCGCCAGCAGCCCGATCGCGCGCCCGGCTTGCCCCTGACAGAGCCAACCACATTGCGCAGGCCGGGCCAGCCCTTATAAGCGGCGCCAACCGGCCCACCAGGGCCGCGACAGGGGGCCAGCAAATCCTTTGTCGTCTCAATCTGCCCTGCCTGTGAAGTCCTTGATCTCCACCGAGACCGCCATGCCTGCCCTGTCCGCCGACCGCGTCGTCCTGATGATCCCGGCCCGCTTCGCCTCGACCCGCCTGCCCGGCAAGCCGCTGGCCGACATCGGCGGCCGGCCGATGATCGCCCATGTGGTCGAGCGCGCCCGCGCGGCCGACCTCGGCGAGGTGGTGGTGGCGACCGATGCCGCGGCGATCGCGCAAGCCGCGGAAGCCGCCGGCGCCCGGGCGGTGATGACCCGGGCGGACCACGCCTCGGGCTCCGACCGCATCTTCGAGGCGCTCTCCACCATCGACCCGCAGGGCGCCATCGATCTCGTGGTCAACGTCCAGGGCGACCTGCCGACCATCTCGGCCGATGCCATCCGCGCCGCGCTGGCGCCGCTCGCCGACCCCGCCGTCGACATCGCCACGCTGGCGGCCGAGATCGTGCGCGAGGAGGAGAGGGACGACCCCAACGTGGTCAAGGTGGTGGGCTCGCAGGTCGCGCCCGGCCGGCTGCGTGCGCTCTATTTCACCCGCGCCACCGCGCCCACCGGGCCGGGGCCGCTCTATCACCATATCGGGCTCTATGCCTACCGGCGGGCGGCGCTCGCCCGCTTCGTTGCGCTTCCGCCCTCGCCGCTGGAGCGGCGCGAGCGGCTGGAGCAGCTCCGCGCCCTGGAGGCCGGGATGCGCATCGACGTCGCCCTCGTCGACACCGTGCCGCTTGGCGTCGACATGCCTGCCGACCTCGCCCGCGCCCAGTCTCTCCTTCAGGGTGCGCCATCCAACCGACGAGACGCGTGATGTCCCAGAAAACGATCGTGTTCCAGGGCGAACCTGGAGCCAACTCGCATATCGCCTGCCAGGAGGCCTTCCCCGAGTTCAAGGCGCTGCCGGCGCCGACCTTCGAGGACGCGCTGGCCGCGGTGAAGGACGGCTCGGCGGCGCTGGGCATGATCCCGATCGAGAACTCGGTGGCCGGCCGCGTCGCCGACATCCACCATCTGATGCCGACCTCCGGCCTGCACATCATCGCCGAGCATTTCCTGCCGGTGCGCCACCAGCTGATGGCGATCCCGGGCGCCACGCTCGCCACCATCAAAACGGTCGAGAGCCACGTGCAGGCGCTCGGCCAGTGCCGGCGCACCATCCGCAAGCTCGGCCTCAAGGCGGTCATCGCCGCCGACACCGCCGGCTCGGCGCGCCACGTCGCCGAGGCGCACGATCCCACCCGCGCCGCCATCGCCTCGCGCCTCGCCGCCAAGATCTACGCCCTCGCCATCCTGGCCGAGGACATCGAGGACGAGTCGCACAACACCACGCGCTTCGTGGTGCTGGCGCGCGAGCCGAACTGGGCAGCCGCCGGCAATGGGCCGACCATGACCACCTTCATGTTCCGGGTGCGCAACGTGCCCGCCGCGCTCTACAAGGCGCTGGGCGGCTTCGCCACCAACTCGGTCAACATGACCAAACTGGAAAGCTACATGATCGAGGGCAGCTTCTCGGCGACCCAGTTCTACGCCGACATCGAGGGCCACCCCGACGACCGGCCTGTGAAGCTGGCGCTGGAGGAGCTGGAGTTCTTCTGCGAGGAGCTGAAGATCCTCGGCGTCTACCCGGCCGACCCGTTCCGCAAGACGCTGAACGGCAAGGCGGAGTAGAGCGGCGCCGTCGGGCGGGACGCCGCGATGGGGTGGACTGGCGAGTGTCTATTCCACCCTGATTGGTACCGCCCGGCGCACTTTGGCGCGATACGCTTCGCGATTGCGCTACGCCGCCTGCAGCGTGAACGCGACGCGAACCGCATCGAAGGGAAACGCCACCCGGCCGTCGTCGGTGCGATCAAGCAGCCCGGCGTCGAGCAGGGCGTGGATGTCGCCGTGCACCGCCTTGACGTCACGGCCGGCCCGGCGGGCGGCGGCGCGGATGGTCAGGGGGCCGGCGCCGGCCATGGCCTTGAGCAGCTCCCACCGCTTGGCGGTCAGCACCTTCCACAGGAGTTCCGGCGAGGCGAAGCTGATCCGCGCACCTTGATCCGCGCCGGCAAGCGCCGCGAGCGCACGCCGGCTGACCTCGGCGGGGGAGGCCACATCAAGCGTCACCGTCGTCATGCTCGATCCTCCAGTCTGCCGCCCGCAGCGCCTCGACCTCGGCCGCCTCACCCGCCCAGCGACGGCATCCGGCACACCGAGGTCACCACCAGCCCGCTCTTGACGATGCGGGCCAAGGCCTGCGCCAGGGGCTCGATCGCCACCATCATGTGGAAGGCGTTGGCGTGGACCAGCGTCTGCGGATCGCTGACGATGGCGACATGCCCGGGCCAGAACACCAGATCGCCGCGCTGGACATTGGTGAAATCGACACCCGGATCGACCGGCCGGCCGAGCGCCGCCTCCTGCAGGTCGCTGTCGCGCGGCGCCCGGATGCCGGCGGCGTCCAGCGCCACCTGCACCAGGCCCGAGCAGTCGAAGCCGAGCGGCGTCTTGCCGCCCCACAGATAGGGCACGCCGAGCAGCCGCTCGGCGACGGTGACGAAGTCGCGCTCCAGCGGCCCGGCGATCGGGCGGACGTGGTGGGCGGGGATGAAGCCGCCGGCGGTGGTGACGGCAAATCGGCCCTCGGTGCCGGCGATGGCGATGCGCGCGCCGAGCGGCGGTGCCGTCAGCGGCGGCAGCTTGATGTCCGGCCCGGGGAAGATGAACGTGCGCGGCACCCGCACGCAGTGGGTCGGCTCCGGACCCGGCGGCGCCAGCATGGCGCTCGGCAGCCAGCCGACATAGCCGTCGGCTTCGAGCTGGCCCCAGGCCCAGCCCTCGGGCGTCGCCTCGTAGATGGTGGCCCGCTCGCCGAACAGCGCCTCGGTGACCATCGGCTGGTCGGGGACCGGTTCGCGCCGCATCGGTGCGGCGGGCACCGCCACCTCGCAGATCGTGCCGGCGACATAGCGCGCCGCGGGCACCTTGCCTTCGAGATGGAGGGCGGCGAGATCCGGGCGGGCCGGCGTAATACGCGGATCGTAACCGGTCATACGGGAAGCTCCCTGGCGCGCGCCGCCACGAGGTCGCCGAGCCGCTCGACAAAGAGCGAGCCCCGGACGGTGCGCTGGATGATGACATTGCGGCGGTCGGTTTCGTCGCGGCGGCGGGTGACCAGGCCGAGCTTGCCCATCGTGTCGAGGGCGCGGGTGATGACCGGCTTGGTGACGCCGAGCTTGGCGGCAAGACCACGAACGGTGTGCGGGGGCACTTCCAGATACACCGTCAGCAGAATGGCGAGCTGCCGCTGAGTCAAATCGGGCTCGCTGTCGCGGACCTGGTCCAAGGCGAGGTCGTGCAACAGTTTGAGCGCCTGGGAGGTGCGGAGTTCGACGGCCATCGGCTGCGGGATCGTTACGCCCGCGTATTATTCTCTCCCGCCTGCCGTGCGCAAGGCGTATGTGATGAATCCACGGTAGCCTAAAGCGACTTTGCGACTCACAGCGATTCTTTTCCACGGCCTTCTGGGAAAAATCCGAGCAACTGTAGGGAATATTGGATGGCCTATGGCTTGAGGCGATCCGATCTTCGAGCGATGGAACAAGCGAAGATTCAGGGCGCAATACTTCTCCTTGAGAATGGACGCTACTCAAATGCGTATTATCTTGCGGGATACGCGGTCGAAATCGGCTTGAAGGCGTGCATCGCAACCCAAGTCATCGCCGAAACCATTCCTTCTCCGGAATTCCTTAAAAATGTACTCAACCACGATTTCCCAAAGCTGGTTGGGCTTGCCGGCCTTGCCACCGAACTCAAAGAGCAGAAGGACAAGGATTCCGAGTTTGCGGCAAATTGGGCAATTGTATCGGAATGGTCGGTCGAGACACGATATGAAACACGTGACCCGATGTCGGCACAGATCATGATTCAAGCAGTCTGTGATCCGAAGTCAGGAGTTCTCGAATGGACCAAGAAATTCTGGTAAGCGGCGGCCATGCTTTGGTCAAGGCCATGGACGATTCTGGACTGACGCCAAGACTTGCCATGTGGGTCCACAACACCGATACGGACACGTGGAAGCTTTGGCTCGCCCCCCCTCCAGGACTGACCGACAAGCACAATTTCTATCGTAAGCTGTCGGAAATCGTATCAAAGAACAGAAACCAACTATCCGGTCTCGAATCCAGCGATACGGAGATGATTTCGGACAGCCATCCTGCCGTAAAGGGCCTGAAGACCTTCATAAACGCACCAGGACTGTCGAATATTGCCTTCAAAGGCAATATGTTCAACGGCTTCTACCTACCGGACGGCATCATCATCAGATCCGATCTTTGAATCTCTCATTAAGCAGCGAATCGAGCGCCCGCACCGCGCTGGCCTCGCCGCCCTCCGGCCGGCCGGGCCTGGGCTTGGGCGTCCAGCCATAGATGTCGAGGTGCAGCCAGCTCCGCGTCCGCTCGACGAAGCGCGACAGGAACAGCGCCGCCACGATCGACCCGGCGAAGCCGCCCGCCGCCACGCTGGCGGTGTCGGCGATCTTGGAATCGAGCCCCGCCGCATAGGGCGGCCACAGCGGCAGCCGCCACAGCGGATCGGCGGTGGCGGCGGCATGCCGGGCGAGCGCCGCGGCAAGCTCCTCGTCCTCGGTGAAGACGGGCGCGATGTCCGGCCCGAGCGCGACGCGGGCGGCGCCGGTCAGCGTCGCGAAGTCGATCAACAGATCCGGCGCCTCGGTGTCGGCCAGCGCCAGGGCGTCGGCCAGCACCAGCCGGCCCTCGGCGTCGGTGTCGCTGACCTCCACGGTGAGCCCCTTGTGGCTGGGATAGACGTCGCCGGGGCGGAAGGCGGCACCGGAGACCGCGTTCTCCACCGCCGGCACCAGCACCCGCAGCCGCACCGGCAGGCGCCGCTCCATCACCAGCTTCGCCAGTGCCAGAGCCGCCGCGGCGCCGCCCATGTCCTTCTTCATCAGCAGCATGGCGGACGCCGGCTTGATGTCGAGCCCGCCCGAATCGAAGCACACGCCCTTGCCGACCAGCGTCAGTTTCGGTGCGCCCGGATCGCCCCACACGAGGTCGATCAGCCGCGGCGCCCGCACCGAGCCCTTGCCCACGGCGTGGATCAGCGGAAAGCCGTGGGCGAGCAGATCGTCGCCGACGATGGAGGAGACCGCGGCGCCGTGCGCCCCGCCCAGCATCCGAACCGCCTGTTCCAGCTCGGCCGGGCCGAGATCGTTTGCCGGCGTATTGACCAGGTCGCGGGCGAAGGTGACGGCATCCGCCAGCCGCGACACCTCCTCCCCGTCCACCCCCGCCGGCACCACCAGCCGGAACCTGGGCGGCTTGGCGGCGCGGTAGCGCTGGAACCGGTAGGCGCCGAGCAGGATGGCCAGCACCGCCAACGCCGGCTCCGGTGGCGGCGTGGCGAAGCGCCAGGAGCTTGCCGAGCTGCCGCCGGCCGGCAGCACCTCGGCGAGCCGGCCGGCGAGGAGCCGGTCGCGCTTCGGCCCAGCCTCGCCGAGGCCGAACAGCATGCCAGCGACACCGCCCTCCTCGGCCGGCAGCAGCAGATGGCGGCCGGCCTCGGGCGCGAATCCCGCGGCCTCCGCGAAGGCCGCCGCCCCGGCGCCGAGCGTCGCGCGCACCGAAGGCCAGTCCGCGGGCGTGGCCAGCCAGATCGGAAGCGCGGCGGAATCGTCTGCGATCAGAATGGGATGCATCGGGCCATTTCCAGCGGGGGAGCCCCGCCGATAGCACGCGCAAGACCGGCGGGGAAGCGCGCGCCGCGCCGAGTTTAACCGGGCGTTAGGGTTAAGCGTTTATTGCTTCGGTCCAAAGCGGGCCATCGAAGCCCCGCGTCGGAGTCGCTCATGTCCGGTTGCAGGCACATTTCGCTCGGCGCGCACCGCGCACGCTTTTCCGTGCTGGCGCTGGCCGCGGGCCTCGGGCTGATGCTCGGCGGCTGCGCCGCCACGGGCGACATCACCGGGTCGCTGGGAACCAGCACCAACGCCGCCCAGAGCCAGGGCGACTGGCGCCAGCGCGCCGACAGCCTGGCCGAGCGCTATCGCCGCGACCCGGCCAATCCCGATGTGGCCATCGAATATTCGAAGGCGCTGCGCGCCTCCGGCCAGCGCGCCCAGGCCGCCGCCGTGCTGCAGCAGTCGGCGCTGCGCAACCCGAAGAATCCGAAAGTGGCCGGCGCCTATGGCCGGGCGCTGGCCGACAATGGCCAGTTCGGCGAGGCGCTCGAGGCGCTGTCGCGGGCGCATTCGCCCGACCAGCCGGACTGGCGCATCCTCAATGTGCAGGGCGCCGTGCTCGACCAGATGGGTCGCAGCGCCGAAGCCAAGGGCCTCTACCAGCAGGCGCTGGCCATCAATCCCGAGGAGCCGAGCGTGCTGTCCAATCTCGGCCTGTCCTACATGCTGTCCAAGGACCTGGCGCAGGCCGAGAGCGTGCTGCGTCGCGCCTCCGCCCAGGCGCGCGCCGACGCCCGCGTGCGCCAGAACCTGGCGCTGGTGGTCGGCCTGCAGGGCCACTTCGAGGAGGCCGAGCGGATCGTCTCCAAGGATCTGCCGCCGGCCGAGGCCCACGCCAACGTCGCCTACTTGCGCGAAATGCTGTCGCAGCCGAACAATTGGAAGCAGATCGGCAGCACGGCCACTTCGGCGGCACCGAAGCCGAGCGCCACCGCCCGCCGCGCGCCGGCGCGGCAGGGGACCCGCAGCCTCACCGCCGAACTGCGCGGAACGGCCGACCTGTCGACGACCGCGTCAGCCCAACCGGCGCACTGAAGCCGGATCGTCCCGGCGGCGCACGCCCGTGGTTTCCTGATGACGGTCCCAGGTCGCGCACCTTCGGTGCTTGCCCGGGACGACAGGAAGCTTCTGTCGCCATCCCGGCCAGGCGGCGAAGCCGAGAGCGGGTATCGTCCTTTGGAAAAGGCGGCTGTTCCAGCCGGTCAGGCCGGAAACCGCATCACTTCATGTTGGCGATCTGGATGCCGGCCGGGCCGAGAATGACCACGAACAGCACCGGCAGGAAGAACAGGATCATCGGCACCGTCAGCTTGGGCGGCAGCGCGGCGGCCATCTTCTCGGCTTCCATCATCCGCATGTCGCGGTTTTCCTGCGCCATCACCCGCAGCGTCTGGCCGAGCGGCGTGCCGTAGCGCTCCGACTGGATCAGCGCCATGCACACCGCCTTGACGCCTTCGAGATCGACGCGCTTGGCGAGGTTCTCGTAGGCGGAGCGGCGATCCTGCAGATAGGACAGCTCCGCCGTCGTCAGGGTGAGTTCCTCGGCCAGCGGGATCGAGCCGGTGCCGACCTCCTCGGACACCTTGCGGAACGCCGCCTCGATCGACATGCCCGATTCGACGCAGATCAACAGCAGGTCGAGCGCATCCGGAAACGCGCGCTTGATCGACTCCTGGCGCTTCTGGATCTGGTTGCTGAGGAAGAGATCGGGCGCCTTGAGGCCCAAATAGGCCGCGCCAAGGCAGATCAGCACCTTCACCGCCATCGCAGCCTGCAGCGGCACGATCACGAACACATAGAGCGCCGCGAGCACGAACAGCACGACCGGCGCCACGAGGCGAAAGAACAGATAGACGGTGTAGGGGGCGTGGCCGCGATAGCCGGCCTTGCGCAGCATTTCGCGGATGTGGTCCTCGCCCAGCCATTTGCGCAGGTTGAGGCGCTCGACCGTAACCCGCATGTATTCCTTCGGGCTCTGCCCGCGCAGGCCCACCCGCTCGCCGCCCGCAAGCCGTTCGCGCTCGCGCGAGCGGATGGCCGCGCGCTCGACAGCCACCGCCTTCATGCGCTTGTCGAGCTCGTCGGCGGGGAACAGGCTGCTGATCAGCGTCCACGCCGTCGCCGCCACCGCGATCGCGGTGAACAGCCCCACCAGGAAGGTCGTGTCGTGCAGCTTTGAAACGACGAGGTCGAGCATGCTGGCGCTCCTGGAACATCTTGCGCACGCGAAGATCGCGGACCTATGAAGGGCGAACCTATGAAGGGCAGACCTGCGAAGGCCAGACCTGCGAAGGCCAGACCTGCGAAGGAACCTCCGCAAACCCGCAAACCTGGATCATCCGCTCCAATTCGTCCGGATCGGATGCTCTCGAGCGTCCGCCGATCCGACTGAACCGAGCGGGCGCACCTAGTCTTTGAGCCGTCGCATTCTCGTTCGCAAAACCGGTATCCGCTTTTGCGGCGAATGCTCTAGAAATCGAAATTGATCATCCGCTTCATGACCAGCACGCCCATCCCCATCCACATGGCGCAGCCGGCGAGCATCATCCGGCCGACCGGCGTGATCCACAGAAGCTCGATGTATTTCGGGCTGGTGAGATAGACCAGGATGCCGACGATGATGGGCAGCGAGCCGATGATGGCGGCCGACGCCTTGGCCTCCATCGACATGGCGTTGATCTTGGCCTTCATCTTCTTCCGGTCGCGCAGCACCCGCGACAGGTTTCCCAGAACCTCCGAGAGGTTGCCGCCCGAGCGCTGCTGGATCGACACCACGATGGCGAAGAAGTTCGCCTCGGGCAACGGCACGCGCTCATAGAGCTTTCCCACCGCCTCGTGCAGCGGCACGCCCATCGCCTGGGTCTCGACGATGAGGCGGAACTCGCTCCTGACCGGCTCCTGCGCTTCCTTGGCGATGATGCCGATGCAGTCGGCGAGCGGCAGGCCGGCCTTGACGCCGCGCACGATGACGTCGACCGCCGACGGGAATTCGAGATTGAAGCGCTTCTCGCGGCTCTTCTTGAGGTGGCTCAGCAGCCAGCGCGGCACGCCGAAGCCGCCGGCGAAGCCGGCGCCGACCGCGACCACGATGTGCTGCTGCGACAGCAGCGCCAGCAGCATGAAGCCCAGCCCGATGGCGACGCTGAGCATGTAGAACTGCTTCTTCGACCAGCTCACGCCGGCCTGGCCCAGGCGCATCGCCAGCGGCGGGTTCTTGGCGTTCTTCTGGCGCTCTTCGAGCGCCTTCAGCGATTCCTCGACCTGCTGGCGGCGGTTCGCCGACGGATCGTCGCGGCGCGCCCGCCGCACGGTGGCGACCGACTGGGCCGACACCTGCGTCATGCGCTTCTCGGCCTGCCGTTCGCCCGACAGCAGCGGATAGAGGAACACCCACGCCGCGCCGCCAGCGGCGACGACGGCGAGCATGACAACGGCGAGGGTTTCGAATTCCATCGCTCAACCCCGCAGCGGCGCTTCGTCGACCTCGGCGGCGTCGATCGCCGCCGCAAGGCGCTTCTCCTCGCCGAAATAGCGTGCACGCTCCCAGAATTTGGGCCGGCCGATGCCGGTCGAGCGGTGGCGCCCGATGATCCGGCCGTTGGCGTCCTCGCCCAGGATTTCGTAGAGGAACAGATCCTGGGTGATGATGACGTCGCCCTCCATGCCGAGAACCTCGGTGATGTGGGTGATGCGGCGCGAGCCGTCGCGCAGGCGCGCCGCCTGCACGATCACGTCGATGGACGACACCATCATCTCGCGGATGGTCTTGGACGGCAGCGAGTAGCCGCCCATGGTGATCATCGATTCGATACGCGACAGGCACTCGCGCGGCGAGTTGGCGTGCAGCGTGCCCATCGAGCCGTCATGGCCGGTGTTCATCGCCTGCAGCAGGTCGAACGCCTCGGGTCCGCGCACCTCGCCGACGATGATGCGTTCGGGGCGCATACGCAGGCAGTTCTTGACCAGATCGCGCATCGTCACCTGACCCTCGCCTTCGAGGTTGGGCGGACGCGTCTCCAGGCGCACCACGTGCGGCTGCTGCAGCTGCAGCTCGGCGGCGTCCTCGCAGGTGATGACGCGCTCGTCGTGGTCGATATAGTTGGTGAGGCAGTTGAGCAGCGTGGTCTTGCCCGAACCGGTGCCGCCCGAGATGACGGTGTTGCAGCGGACGCGACCGATGATCTTGAGGATCTCGGCACCCTCGGGGCTGATCGAGCCGAAGCGGACGAGCTGGTCGAGGGTGAGCTTGTCCTTCTTGAATTTGCGGATGGTGAGCGCCGGCCCGTCGATCGCCAGCGGCGGCGCGATGACGTTGACGCGCGAGCCGTCCGGCAGGCGCGCGTCGCAGATCGGGCTGGAATCGTCGACGCGACGGCCGACCTGGCTGACGATCCGCTGGCAGATGTTCATCAGCTGCTGATTGTCGCGGAAGCGGATCGCGGTTCGCTGAATCTTACCCTGCGTCTCGATGTAGACGGTGCTTGCGCCGTTGACCATGATGTCGGCGATATCGTCGCGCGCCAGCAGCGGCTCCAGCGGGCCGTAGCCCAGCACATCGTTGCAGATGTCGGTGAGCAGATATTCCTGCTCGGCGATCGACATCACGATGTTCTTGATCGTGATGATCTCGGCGACGATGTCGCGGATCTCTTCGCGGGCGCTCTCGGGCTCCAGCTTGGCAAGCTGGGTCAGGTCGATCGCCTCGATCAGGGCGCCGAAGATCTGGCTCTTGACCTCGTAGAAGCGTTCGGAGCGGCGCTGGTCCGGCGGCGGTGCCGGGGGGGCGCGCACCGGCTCGATCGGCCGGCTTGCCTCGGGGCTGCGCTCGGACACCAGGGGCGGCGCCGGCACGGCCGGCATCGCCGGCTTCAGGGCAACCCCGGTGCCGCCGTCGTTCTGGTTCGCTCCGACGCCTCCGCGCTTGCCGAACATGGCGACCTCAGCTCTTTGCCAGCTTGGCGCGCATCTTTTCCAGAAGCGGCGTCAGCAGCGAGGATCCCCGCGACTTGCGGGAATCGGTCTTTCCCGTGATGGTCTGGGCAAGCTGGCGGAAGATCTCGGTGACGCGGTGCTTGGCGTCGACCTCGGCGATCATCTGGCCGTTGTTGGCGGCGGCGCCGAACAGCTGCGGCTCGAACGGCATCGACACCACCGGCGCCGTCTCCAGCGCCTTGGCGAAGTCGGCCGCCCGGATCTCGGGCCGTTTCGGCACCCCGACCTGGTTCAGCATGTAGTAGGGCGGGCGATCGTTGGGGCGGGCGGCGCGGATCAGGTCGATCAGATTCTTGGCGTTGCGCAGCGATGCCAGATCCGGCGTGGCGACGATCAGGATGTGGTCGGCCGAGATCAGCGCCCGCTTGGCCCAGCCGGTCCACAGATGCGGGATGTCGAGCACGATCCACGGCACGCTCGTGCGCAGCACGTCGAGCATCGGATCGGGCGCCTCGGCGTCGATGTCGTAGGTGCGCTCCAGCGTGGCCGGCGCCGCCAGCACCGACAGATGATCGGCGCACTTGGACAGCAGGCGGTCGACGAAGGCGGAATCGACGCGCTCGGGCGCGAAGATGGCGTCGGCGACGCCCTGCGGCGGATCCTGGTTGTAGTCGAGGCCGGCGGTGCCGAACGGCAGGTCGAGATCGACCACCACCGTGTCGATGACGATGTCGCGGGCGATCGCCCAGGCGATATTGTGGGCCACGGTGGAGGATCCGACGCCCCCCTTGGCGCCGACCACCGCCAGCGTGCGGCCGACCGGCTCGGCATCGGGCGCGGCGAACACGCCGGAGACCGCGCGCACGACGTCGAGACTGCCGACCGGCGCGATCAGATAGTCCGACACGCCGCGGCGGGTGAGCTCGCGATAGAGCTGAACGTCGTTCAGCCGGCCGACGACGACGAGCTTGGTGCCGAGGTCGCAGCATTCGGCGAGCCGGTCGAGCCCGTCGAGCAGCTCCGTACGCGACCCCGAATGCTCGATGATGATGACGTTGGGCGTCGGCGCGCCGCGATAGGCCTCGAGCGCGGCGGCGATGCCGCCGGCCTGCACCTTGAGATGCGCCTTGGCCATGCGCCGGTCTTCGGCGGCGGCGGCAACGGCGGCGCCCACCTCGTGGCCTTCGCAGAACGCCTGGATCGACACCCGCGGCACCGGCGCGATGTGGTCGTCGGCCGGCTCGACGGCCGGCATGTCGACGGCGATGGCCGAATGTCTGGTCATTGATCGACCTCGTCGCTCAGCTTGTTCGACTGCGACTTGTTCACCTTCGTCGCGGTGTCTTCGCCCTTGATGTATTTCTCGACGACCGTCTGGCGGCGGGCGGCGCTGGCTGCCTGCTCGCGGCGGGGCTGGACGAGGTCGGCCGGATTGTCGACCATCGCCGCCAGCGCCTTCTGGTTGGCGCAGCCGAAGTTCCAGTACTGGCGGTTCTCCGCCTGATGGAACATGTCCTGCACGCCGAGATCGTCGGGCCAGACGCCGCACGGCCCGGCCTCGGCCTTGACGACCGGATAGACCACCCGGAGCGGCGCCAGCGTGTCTTCCGGGAAGGGCTGGTAGGGCTGCAGCGAGATGCCGTTGCCGGGAATGCCGGTGGCGACAAGCAGGGAGCGCACCTCGCGCGAGGCGATCCGGGCCGCCTGTTCATTGTCGGTGCCGGCCGGCACCTCGATGAACACCGGCCCGGTGCCACGGCGGCGCCAGTTGCCGGCAAAGGCCGTGAGCTCGGCACGCTGCACCGCCGTCAGCGTTCCGCGGCCGGTGCCGATCAGCACCTCGTGGACGGCGCGCCCTTCGACGATGCGGATCGGATGGCGGTCGGGAACGGTCACCGGATAGCCGCTGTCCACCACCTGGTTGGCATGGCAGCCGGCGAGAAGGGTTGCGAGAGCGGCACCGGCGACGGCGCGGGCGATCAGTCGGGAACTCGGCATGGTGATCTCCGGTCCGCTCAATCGATGATGAAGCCGTAGGTGCCGTGATAGGGCCGGGCCGGATCGATCCGGCCCGCGAGGCCGTAGACGCGGTTGATCCGGCCGAGGAGGACGGCGGCGGGGTCGGAGGCCGGGACGAAGCCGTCCTCGGGCGTCTGGAGCTGCTGGCGCGCGACCGGGTTCACGACATAGGGCGTGACGATGATCATCAGCTCGGTCTCGCCGTTCTGGAAGTCGCGCGAACGGAACAGGGCGCCGAGGACCGGCACGCTCTGCAGGCCGGGCAGGCCGGTCATCACCGATTTGGTTTCTTCCTTGATCAGGCCGGCCAGCACCAGCGAGCCGCCGGAGGGCAGTTCGAGGGTCGAGGAGGCGCGGCGCACCTTGATGCCGGGGATGGTCAGCGACTCCATCTTGACGCCGTTGTCGTAGTCGAGCTCCGACACCTCGGTCGACATGCGCAGGCTGATGCGGCCTTCCGACAGCACCACCGGGGTGAAGTCGAGCATCACGCCGAATTTCTTCCAGTCGATCTGGTAGCCGCTGATGAGGGTGTAGCCGGCGATGATCGGGAACTCGCCGCCGGCGGTGAACTTGGCCGACTCGCCGGAGATCGCGGTCAGCGTCGGCTCGGCCAGGGTGCGGATCACGCCGGCCTGCTCCAGCGCGCGCAGCTTGAAGTCGACGTTGCTCTTGCCGCTGTTGAACGTGGTCTGGGTGTTGATGTAGGTGCCTTCGGCCAGCCACTTGCCGGCGACACCGGGCACGTTGACGGTGGCGAAGTCGACGATCGTGCCGGCATCGATCTGGCCCTTGAGATCGACGCCGAACTGCTTGGCCACGGCGCGCTGCACCTCCGCCACCACAACCTTGAGCATGATCTGCTCTTTGGCCTTGATGGCGAGGCGATTGATGATCCGGCCGTTGCTGTCCGAGGAGTCGGAGCCCTTCGACCCGGACGAGAGGGTTGTGATCGAATTGAACGTAGTGGCGCCCTTCGAATCGGCCGCGTTCGCGCCTTGCGCGTCGACCGACGTTGCGCTGTTCGCGGAGCCCAGCGACTCGCCAACGAATGCCGAGGCGATCTTGACCGCCTGCGCCGCATCGGCGGCATTGGCGACCGTGCCCGAAAGCACGATCGAGCTGCCCGCCAGGTCGACATGGATGTCCCCGTTCGGGATGAGGCGGCGCAGCGTGTTCGTCAGGGCACTGACGTCGGCGCCGATCAGGATGTCGAACGCCGCGATCTGGCGGCCCTCGTCGTCGAAGAACACGACATTGGTCTGGCCGTAGTCGATGCCGATCAGGAAAGCGCGCCGTGCCGAGCGCACCACGGCGTTGGCCACCGCGGGATTGGCCACCAGCACGTCCCTGGCGTCGCGCGGCAGCTCCACCACCACCGACTTGCCGCGGCCGAGCGTGATGGTGCGCGCCTTCTGCTCCGCGCTGTTGATTCGAATGACCGCCTCGCCGGCGCCGGCCGGCAGCGGCACGGACGCCGGCAGCAGGAGAGCCGCGGCCATGACCGCCAGCGTCGTCCGGTGGATCCACCCTGTCATGACCCGCCCCTCGATCTTCAACGCGGCGCTGTGGATGCGGCGCCGAAGCGGACGATCGTCACGCCGGTGCGCACCGGTTCCTGATCGTTGGCATCGGCAAGCGAGCGCAGCGCCAGGGAGAGATGTCCGCTCTGGCGCGCCTGGGCCAGGATCTCGGTCTGCCTACCGCTGAGCTCCAGCGTCGCCGTCTTGCCGACCACGACCTTCTCGCCGTTCTTCTCTTCGATGGTCTGGTCGATGGCGAGCACCCGCACATTGGTCAGGACGGTCTCGGCTTGGCTCTCGTTCCTGTCGCCGCCGCCCTTCTTGGTGAGGATCACATCGACGCGGTCGTTCGGCAGGATGAAGCCGGCGGCGCCGGTCTCCGGCGAAATCTCCACCGAGATGGCGCGCATGCCGGCCGGCAGCATCGCCGCCATGAAGCCCGACCCATCGGCCTTGATCAGCTTGGATTCGCGAATGGGCTCGCCCTTCAGGAAGGGCGTGCGGGCGATCGCCCCGGCCAGCACCTCGGGCGCGTTGGGCTTCTGGGCGCGGGTGATGAAATGTGCCCCGGCGGCGGCGGCCGGCCAGGCTTCCCAGGCGATGTCGGCCGGCTTGACGACATTGCCGGTACCGATGTCGGCGTGCGCGATCAGCACCTCGACCGTGTCGATCGTCTTGACCGGCGCGGCAACCGGAGCCGGGGCCTTGGATCTGGTGGCCAGCAGCGCGGCCACGCCCCCCGCTCCGAGCGCGATGAGCAGAACCACGACTCGAGCGCTTTTCATGACGTCTTCCCTGATCGACCCGGCCAGACGGCTGGATCGATGGCGGATTTGATCAGGGAATGGTCAATTTATGGTTAACCGTCGTTCACCACCTGAGAAAGCCGATTAACAAATCGCAACGATTATTCAGAAATATCTCTTTGAGTTGTCGGATCGTCTGAATGCGTGCTTTGGTTGCGGGGCCCGAGGCGCGGCGCATCTTGAAACTTATGCGAGAAATATTTTAATAGCGCTCTTTATGGTTGCAGAGCCGTCATCCACGCCGTGTTGGGATAGACGAGAAGCCCGGCGGCGGCGAGCGCAATGCCATAGGGAATGCCGGTCTTGGCGCAATGCAGCCGCGCCACCCAGTCCTGCCGCATCAGCATCGCCGGCAGCGGCACCGCCCGCGCCGACAGCAGCACGAGCGTCAGCAGCCCCCCGAGCAGCGACGCGCTGACCGCGTAGTCGAGAACGTGGCTCCAGCCCAGCCACAGCGCGGTGGCCGAGGCGAGCTTGGCATCGCCGCCGCCCATCCAGCCGGCGGCAAAGAAGCCGAAGCACACCGCGAACACCAAAGCGGCGGCCGCGAGGTGCCAGCCGATCGCCGCCAGCGGCAGGCCGGCGCCCAGCGCGGCCAGCGCGAAACCGGCGACCAAGGCCAGCGACACCTTGTTGGAGATGCGCATGGTGAGAAGATCGCTCGCGGCCGCGAACGCCATCGCCAGCGGGAACACCAACTGCACCACCATCATCGCGCTCATGCCCACCTCCTCGCCGCAGGCCGCGGCCGCATCTGCAAGACGTCCGGACCAAGTCAGCGGCAGCGCGCGGCCCCGCCGCTGTGCTCGCGGCGAACGATCCATGGCCGTCTATATATGCAACCGGCCTAAACGCTCCGTTGCCGCCACCCCCAACGCAAGAGGCCCCGGACGATGCCGGGGCCCCATCTGCAAACTCGTTGCGAAGCGTCAGCCCTGCGGAGCGACGGCGGCCGCAATACGCTGCCAAGTCAGCAGCAGGTTGTCACCGGCCAACTGCACGGCGGCGATGATGACGACCGCGATGCCCGCGGCGATCAGGCCGTATTCGATGGCGGTGGCGCCCGACTCGTCCTTCACAAAACGCGCGAAAGTCTTCATGGTCACTATCCTTTGGTCCACAGGTGTCTGTCTGCGCACGACCCGATAACCGTTGTCATTCCGGTCTCTCGGGATCGGGTTGGACCTTAAGCCACCGCCTCTTTCTATCCGGTTAAACTGATCGGTGAACCCACCCGCAACAGTCGTTGGCCACCTCAGGGTTAACCGATGCTGATCCAGATCTCTCGAATCTTGGGAATTGCCGAAGCACAGCTTCCGCTGCGTCTCACCACAGCGGCGCCGCCCGCTCGATCCGGGCCGCGATGGCCAGGGCGGCGACGAGTGTCGCCACCGACAGCCCGGCGGCGACCCAACCGTATTCGGCCGCCACCACCGCCCGCTCGTCCCGCCAAAAACGCACGATGAGACTCCTCACGACACGCTCCACACGTAATTGTTCTTCGCGGCGCCATGGCGCCGCGTGCGCGAATGCTAGTCGTCGGCCGTTTCACGGCGGATTAACTCAAATTGTCGCCATCGGTTCGCCCGCGGCAAATGCGTGGCGTGGTTAAGGCAAGCTTTCCGGCGGCGCGACAGCCTGCCGGTAGCCGCCGGCCGTGGTCGCCGTTCGGACTTTCTTCACCATTTTCGGCTCAATCTCGCCGCACGTGCGGGTCTCGCCCGCGCGGTTCGATCGGGAGGGCCGCCATGCGCCGTATCCATGCTCTCGCCTGGGCCATCATGGCGACCGGCCTGGCGGCCGCTGCGCCGCTGGCCGTCTCAGGCACGGCGCAGGCTACCGAGACGATGACCGTGGTGCTGGACCAGGCGCGCGTGCTGCCGCTGCCGGCGGACGTCTCCACCATCGTGGTCGGCAACCCGGCGATCGCCGACGCCACCACCCAGAACGGCTCGCTGATGGTGGTGACCGGCAAGGGCTACGGCCTGACCAATCTCATGATGCTCGACGCCAAGGGCAGGACCGTCGCGGAGCATCTGGTCAACGTGGTGGCGCCGCGCAACAGCACCGTGACCGTGTTTCGCGGCGGCAAGGCGATGGACCGCCTGACCTATGCCTGCGCCCCGCGCTGCGAAGGCACCATCGTGCTCGGCGACTCCAAGGACTATTTCGACAACATGAAGAAGCAGGCCGAGGACCGCAACAAGCTGGCCGGCGGCGGCACGGCGCAGTGATGCGGTTTCCGGACGGTCCCTTCGCGATCCCCGAACCCGGATACGTCCCGCGCCGGCATGCTTGACGAAGTCTTGACCGCACCCCCGGCATTTGCGGCCTGCCCCTAACCCGATATCAACGGCCCTGCGATAGCGTCCGGCAACGTCCAATTGAGGCGGAGCGGAAAAGATGACGTTGGCAGACAGGCCGGGCTGGCGACAATCCTTCGCATACGCCGCGGCGCGGATCTGCGGCTGGCGAACCGTTCGCCGGCTGACGGCGAGCGAGCAGGGCGCGACCGCCGTCGAGTTTGGGCTGATCGGGCCGCTGTTTCTCGGCCTGATGCTTGCGATCCTGGAAACCGGGCTGGTGCAGCTCGCCAGCATGCAGCTCGACACCGCCACCACCGAAGCGGGACGGCTGATCCTGACCGGGCAGGCGCAGACGCAGGGCCTCAGCAGGGAGCAGTTCAAGAAGGCTCTCTGCGCGAACGTGGTCGCCCTGATCGACTGCGACAACGGCGTGCTGATCGACGTGAAATCCTCGACCAGCGGCGTGCCCGACCTGCCGAAACCAACCGACGGCGCCGGCAATGTCACCGCCACCGGCAACGACTGGGATCCCGGCAGCGCCGGCAGCGTCGTGATTGTGCGCGCGCTCTACCAGTACCCCATACTGGCCCGCTTCCTCTTTCCTGGTCTCCGTTTCGACCTCGCCGACCTCGCCAACGGCAAGCGCCTTCTGGTTTCGACGTTGGTGTTCACCAACGAGCCCTATGCCGCACCGGGTACGCCCTGATGAGCACCACCCGCAAAGCTCCTCTCCTGCGGCGCCTTCGCCGGTTCGGCCGGACGCGCCGCGCCGTGGCCATCATCGAATTCACCCTGATCGCGCCCTTCATGCTGTCGCTGTTCTTCGGCGCCGTCGAAGTGGGCCAGCTCCTCACCATCGACCGCAAGACCTCGCAGACGGCCCGCGCGATCGCGGACCTCTCGTCCCAGTTGCGCACACCGCAGCCGAGCGACGCCACCAAGACCGTGCCCGGATGCTGGAACACCGCCGCGCCGACGCCCGAGGAAGCGAAGATCGCCGGCCTGCTCGACGTCACGGATGCGGTGATATCGCCCTACTCGGCCGCCGAACTGAAGGTGGTTGTGAGCTGCCTCGCCGTCGACAAGACCGGCATCGCCACGGTGAAATGGAGCCGCGCCCGGCGCGGCTCGGAGCGCGCACCCGGCAGCACGGTCGCCGTGCCGACGGGCCTCGCCGACACCACCAAGACGACCTACTGGCTGATGGGCGAGACCACCTATGTCTACACGCCGACCATCGGCTACGTTCTGACCGGATCGTTCAACCTGGAAGACAAGGTCTATATGCGCTCGCGCAGCTAAGAAGGCCGCCAGTGCGCAGGGCCTCGCGTCGTTCGTCATCCCGGGCGAACGGCGAAGCCGTGAGACCCGGGATCGTCATCCGGAAGGGTCACCTTCCTGCAAACGGTCCCGGCTCGCGCTTCGCTTGGCCGGGCCGACGAAACGCGCGGCCAGCGTTCAGAGTCTTTGAGCTGTCGCATTCTCGTTCGCAGAACCGGCACCCATTTCTTGCGGAGAATGCTCAGATCGTCTGATTGTAGGCGCCGACGTCGGGGTGGTCGCGCAGCACGCCATCCAGCGCGGCGAACATCTCGCGCATGCGCGGCTCCGAAACTGGGCTTTCCACCACCACCACCAGCTCGGGCTTGTTGGAGGAGGCGCGCACCAGGCCCCAGGTGCCGTCCTCGACCGTGACCCGCACGCCATTGACGGTGTTGAGGTCGCGGATCGGCTGGCCGGCAACGGGCTCGCCATTCGCCTTCGCCGAGGCAAAATGCGCCACCACCGCCTCGACCACGCGATACTTCACCTCGTCGTCGCAGTGCGGCGACATGGTCGGCGACGACCACGTCTTGGGCAGCGCGGTCTTGAGCGCCGACAGCGAGCGGCCGGGATTGCGGTCGAGCATGTCGAGAACCGCGATCGCCGACACCAGGCCGTCATCATAGCCGCGGCCGACCGGCGCACCGAAGAAGAAATGCCCGCTCTTCTCGAAACCGGCGAGCGCCTTGAGCTCGGAAACGCGACGCTTGATGTAGGAGTGGCCGGTCTTCCAGTAGTCGGCCTTGACGCCATTGGCCTTCAGCACCGGGTCGGTGGCGTAGAGGCCGGTCGATTTGACGTCGACCACGAAGGTCGCGCCCTGGTGGATCGCCGAGAGGTCGCGCGCCAGCATGACGCCGACCTTGTCGGCGAAGATCTCCTCGCCCCGGTCGTCGACCACGCCGCAGCGGTCGCCATCGCCGTCGAAGCCGAGCCCGACATCGGCGCCCGACGCCCGCACCGTATCGGCGATGGCGTGCAGCATCTTCATGTCTTCGGGATTGGGATTGTAGCGCGGAAAGGTGTGGTCGAGCTCGACATCGAGCGGCACCACCTCGCAGCCCAATCCCTCCAGCACCCGCGGCGCGAAGGCGCCGGCCGTGCCGTTGCCGCAGGCGCACACCACCTTGAGCCGGCGGGTGAGCTTCGGGCGCTCCAGCAGGTCGGCGATGTAGTGCTCGGCGAAGTCGGGCACGAACACATAGCCGCCGGACGGCGCAAGGTCGAAATCGGCGGCCAGCACGATGTCGCGCAGCCGCGCCATCTCGTCGGGGCCGAAGGTCAGCGGCCGCTCCATCCCCATCTTCACGCCGGTCCAGCCATTGTCGTTGTGCGAGGCGGTGACCATCGCCACGCACGGCACGTCGAGCGCGAACTGGGCGAAATAGGCCATCGGCGACAGCGCAAGCCCGATGTCGTGCACCTTCATCCCCGCCGCCATCAGGCCGGAGATGAGCGCATACTTGATCGACGACGAGTAGCTGCGGAAATCGTGGCCGACCACGATCTCGGGGCGCACGCCGCTGCGGCGGATGAAGGTGCCGAGGCCCAAGCCCAGCGCCTGCACGCCCATCAGGTTGATCTCTTTCTCGAACAGCCAGCGCGCGTCGTATTCGCGAAAGCCGGTGGGCTTCACCAGCGGACGCGACTCATAGGCGAGGCTGTTGGGCGTGAGAGCGGGCTGAGGAATGGGATACATCGGGACCCTGCATGACCGGAGGCTGCGCTTTGGCCCGTATACACCGCCGTTTCGGACGGATCGATGGCAGCGCAAACCTGCGCAGTGTCATCCCGGGCGGCGCGTAGCGACGACCCGGGATCGTCTGCAGAACAAGGCACCCCTTCCGGAAGACGGTCCCGGCTCCTCGCTTCGCTCGGTCCGGGACGACAAAAACCGCAGCCTCGTCATCCCGGCCGAGCGCCAGCGAGAGTCGGGATCGTGTGCAGAAAGGGAGCTCTATCCTGCCAACGGTCCCGGCTCGGCGCTGCGCGCCGTCCGGGACGACATCCTCTCTCCTCCGTCATGCGGAAGGAGAGATCACGCCCCCGCCAGCGCCGCGCCGACGATGGCCTTCGCCTCCGACACGATGGCGTCGAGATGGCTCTGGTCGCGGAAGCTCTCGGCGTAGATCTTGTAGATGTTCTCGGTGCCCGAGGGCCGCGCCGCGAACCAGCCGGCGTCGGTCGTGACTTTCAGGCCGCCGATCGCCGCGCCGTTGCCCGGCGCGTTGGTGAGCTTGGCGGTGATGGCATCGCCCGCCAGCGCCGACGCGGTCACCGCGGCCGGCGACAGCTTTCCGAGCCGCGCCTTCTCGTCCGGGGTCGCCGGGGCGTCGATGCGGGTGTAGAGCGGCGCGCCGAACTCCGCCGTCAGTTCCTGGTAGTGCACGCCGGGATCCTTGCCGGTCACCGCGGTGATCTCGGCGGCGAGCAGGTCCATGATCAGCCCGTCCTTGTCGGTGGTCCACACCGTGCCGTCGCGGCGCAGGAAGCTCGCGCCCGCGCTCTCCTCGCCGCCGAAGGCGAACGAGCCGTCGATCAGGCCCGCCACGAACCATTTGAAGCCGACCGGCACCTCGGCCAGCCTGCGCCCGAGCTTCGCCACCACCCGGTCGATCATGCTGGAGGACACCAGCGTCTTGCCGATCGCGGCCCCGGCCGGCCAATCGGGGCGGTGGGTGAGCAGGTAGCGGATCGCCACGGCCAGATAATGGTTCGGGTTCATCAGCCCGGCCGAGGGGGTGACGATGCCGTGGCGGTCGGCGTCGGTGTCGTTGGCGAACGCCACCTGGTAGGAATCCTTCAGCCGCACCAGGCCGGCCATGGCGTAGGGGCTGGAGCAATCCATGCGGATCTTGCCGTCATGGTCGACGCTCATGAAGGCGAAGCGGCCGTCGACCGTGGTGTTGACGACGTCGATGTCGAGGCCGAAGCGGGCGTTGATCGGCTCCCAATAGGGCAAGGCGGCGCCGCCCAGCGGATCGGCGGCGAGCTTGAGGCCGGCCGCGCGGATCGCCGCCATGTCGAGCACGCTGCCGAGATCGTCGACATAGGGCATGACGAAATCGAACTGATGCGTGGTTTCGGCCTTCAGCGCGCGCTCGTAGGAAACCCGCTTCACGCCGCGATTGGCCTCGCGCAGCAGCGCATTGGCGCGCGCCTCGATCCATTTGGTGGCGTCGGTGTCGGCCGGGCCGCCGTGCGGCGGGTTGTACTTGAAGCCGCCGTCCTCGGGCGGATTGTGCGAAGGCGTGATGACGATGCCGTCGGCCAAGTGATCCGTGCGGCCGCGATTGTGCACCAGGATGGCGCGCGAGACCGCCGGCGTGGGGGTGATGCCGTGGCCGGGCTGGATCGCCACGCTCACGCCATTGGCGGCCAGCACCTCCAGCGCGGTGCGCTCGGCCGGCGCCGAAAGCGCGTGGGTGTCCTTGCCGAGATAGAGCGGCCCATCGATGCCCTGGCCCGCGCGATAGTCGCAGATCGCCTGGGCGATCGCCAGGATGTGCGCCTCGTTGAACGAGCCTGAGAGCGAGCTGCCGCGGTGGCCGCTGGTGCCGAAGGCGACCCGCTGGGCGGGATCGTCCATGTCGGGCCCGCGGTCGTAATAGGCGCGCTCCAGGCGGGCGAGGTCGACCAGGAGATCGGCAGGCGCGGGCTTGCCGGCGAGGGGCGAAATCGTCATCGGAGATCCTTGCGCTCGAACAAATGAGGCGGGGGAGCGGCACGGGCGTGAATGCCCGCAGCTTTGCTGCGGAATGCGGCCGAAGTCCAGCCGTGCCGCCATCCCGACACGCTCACTGGCTGATGACGACGCGGCCCTGGCCGACCTCGACCTTGCGCATCTTGCGCAGGAAGTTCATCCCCAGCAGGCTGCCCTTCAGCGCGCCACGCGGCATCACCGCCACGTCGAGCGTATAGACGCACAGATGGCCGAGCCGGACATTGAGCAGCCGGTCGAGCTCGGCCATCACCACACCATTGGCGGTCTGGAACCGCGCCTGCTTGCGCCTAGGATCTTGCGCCGCGAGGCCGAGCCTGCGGGCGTCCTCGGCGGACAGCGAGGTCATCGAGGCGCCGGTGTCGACGACGACGCGGATCTCGCCGTCCTTGGTCTGAAGCGTGCCCCAGGCATGGCCGCTGCCATCCATGCGCAGCGACAGCGGCTCGGGCTTGGGGTCCTCGCAGCCGGCCGCCGTCTCGCGGGCGGGCCGGTCCGGCTGACCGGGCGACGCGCTCGACCCGAGCTGGCCCGGATCGATGGCCTGGACCACGAACACTGCCGCCGCGCCGACCGCGAACGCGGTCATGATCGCCCATTTGAACATGCCGGTGTCTCCCCAGGGCGGCCCCACTCTAACCCACACACGTTAAGACCCCGCCAAAGCAAAGCCCGCCGGACGGGGGGATCCGGCGGGCTCGCGGATTGGCCTTGCGGCCAGGATCAGGGGACAGACGGTCAGGCCGCCACCTGCTTCAGGAAGGTGTCGACCGAGCCCTGCAGCCGCTGCGCGGCCTGGGCCAGTTCGCCGGTCGAATCCAGCACGTGGCGGGCCGAGCGGTTGGCCTCGCTGATCGCCGTGGTGACGGAGGAAACGTTCTGGGCCACCGTGGCGGTGCCGGTCGAGGCTTCGGAGACGTTGCGCGAGATTTCGTGGGTGGCGGCGCCCTGCTCCTCCACCGCCGCCGAGATGCCGGCGGTGAAGCGCTGCACCTCGTCCATGGTGGCGCTGATCGCGCCGATCGCCTGCACCGCCTCGCCGGTGGCCGACTGGATGCCGGCAACCTGGGCGCCGATGTCCTCGGTGGCCTTGGCGGTCTGGCTGGCCAGCGTCTTGACCTCGCTCGCCACCACCGCGAAGCCGCGGCCGGCCTCGCCCGCGCGCGCCGCCTCGATGGTGGCGTTGAGCGCGAGTAGATTGGTCTGCTCGGCGATGGCGCGGATCAGGTCCACCACGTCGCCGATCTTCTGCGCCGAGGCGGCGAGCGCGCCGACCTGGCCGTTGGTCGTCTCGGCCATCGCGGCTGCCTTGGTGACGATGTCGTTGGCCTGGGTCACCTGGCGGGCGATCTCCTGGACCGAGGAGCCGAGCTCCTCGGCGGCCGAAGCGACGCTCTGGACGTTGCTCGCCGCCTGCTCGGAGGCGCCGGCGGCGGAGACCGCCTGCTCGCTCGCCTCCTGGGAGACGCCGGTCAGCGACTTGGCGGTGGCCTCCAGCCCCTCGACATTGACATTGAGGGCGCCGAGCACGGTTTGGACGTCGGCGCGGAAGGTCGAGATCGCCGCCTCGATACGCGCCTGACGCTCGGCGCGGGCGGCCTCTTCGGCCTTGGCCTGCGCTTCCAGCTCGGCGCGCTTCCTGGCATTGTCGCGGAACACCAGCACCGCGCCGGCCATCTCGCCGAGCTCATCCTTGCGGGAGGTGTCGATGGCGGCGATGTCGCGCCCTTCGGCGAGGTCGAGCATCGCCTTGCGCAACGACTGCAGCGGCCCGGCGATGCCGCGGGCAATCCAGAACACCACGGCACCGAGCGCCAGAACGATGACCAGGGTCACGGCGCCGCTCTTCAGCGCCGCCTCGGCCACCTCGGCATTGATGTCGTCGACATAGACGCCGGTGCCGACCGCCATGCCCCACGGCTTGAACAGCTTGATGAAGGTGGTCTTGTCGGCGGCCACGTCGCTGCCGGCGCGCGGGAAGGCGTAATCGACGAAGCCCTGGCCGGCACGGTCGACCGCGTCCTTCAGTTGGCGTCCGAAATAGACGCCGTTGCTGTCCTTCAAATCGAGAAGCGTCGCCCCGACCAGCTTGGGGTTGGGATGCACCCGGATGACGCCCTCACGATCCTGCACGAAGAAATAGTCGCCCTCGCCGAAACGGATGTTGCCGAGCACCGTGAAGGCGGCCTCGCGGGCCTTGTCCTCGGCCATGGCGCCGGACTTGGCGAGCTTGTCATAGGCGTCGAGAATGCCGAGGGTGGACTGGACCAGCGCCTCAAGCTGGACACGGCGGGCTTCCACCAATTGTCCGCGTTGCAGCCAGACCATTGCACCCGCGAGGATGCCGCACCCCAGTGCGAACAGGCCAACCAACAGATAAAGACGTCCTCGCACACCCAGGCGCATGGCAGTTCCCCGTACAGGCGACCCCCGGAGGCAGGGCCGATCCCGGATTAGGGACTCAAATCCCTGTATGAATGGTTACAGAGGGGAACATTGGCGCCTAATACTTTCGCACCGCAAAATAATATCGAGCAATCGCCACGCGCTGAAACAGCATTACGCTACGCAATACGCGCTGAGGGTGCAGACTCTTCTTACAACGAACACGCGCATGTGATCGGCCGCGCTCAAGTGCCGCGGGGCTTGGCGCGGGTGGTGGGCACGGCCGCCGCCGGATCCTCCGGCCAGGGGTGCTTGGGGTAGCGGCCCCGCATGTCGGCCCGCACCGCGCTCCACGAGCCGGTCCAGAAGCCCGGCAGGTCACGCGTCACCTGGATCGGCCGGTGGGCGGGCGACAGCAATTCCAGCACCAGCGGCACCCGGCCGCCGGCCAGCGCCGGATGGGTGGAAAGGCCGAACAGCTCCTGCACCCGCACCGACACGGTGGGCCCGGCCTCGGCGGCATAGTCGACGGCGAGGCGCGAGCCGGTTGGGGCGACAAAATGAGTCGGCGCCTCGGCGTCGAGCCGGCGCGCCAGATCCCAGGGCACCAGCGCGTGCAGCGCCGTCGCCAGCGTGTCGGCGCCGATGTCGGCCAGCGCGCTCTTGCCGACGAGATACGGCGCCAGCCAGTCGCCGGCGGTGGCGGCGAGGGCGGCGTCGGCGAGATCCGGCCACCCCTCGCCTTCCGCCTTGCGCAGGAAGGCGACGCGGTCGCGCCATTGCAGGAGCGCCTTGGTCCAGGGCAGGCGGGCGAGCCCGAGCTTCGCGATGCCCTCGGCCAGCGCGCGGGCGGCGGCGTCATCGCCTGGCACCGGCAGCGGCGCCTCGGCGAGCACGAGCGCGCCGAGCCGGCGGACACGGCGCGCCCGCAGCGCCGCCGCGCCCTGGTCGAAGACCAGCTCGGTGCGGCCGACGATGTGTGCCGCGAAATGCGTCTCGATATCGGCAAGGTCGAGCGCACCGGCGATGAGGATGCGCGGCTCGGCCGCCGCCCCGGCCAGTTCGCCGACCGCCAGGAACGGGCTCTTGGCCAGCGCGTGCGCCGGATCGAGCCCGGCGCCACGGCCATTGGCGAGCAGGAAGGCGCCGGGCCGGCCGCGCGCCTTGGCGAGGCGGTCGGGATAGGCCAGCGCCAGCAGCAGCGCCGGCGACAAGGCGGGGGCCTGCCCTTTCGACGACCCACCGGCAAGCCGCGCCCAGCCGGCCGCGGCCCGTCGCGCGTCCTCGGCCCGGCGAGACCGGTCGCGCCGGAAGGATTGTAGCCGGCTATCGACATCGACGTCGTCGGCGCCAAGGCCGCGTTCCGACAGGATGGCGGCGGCCTCTGCGGCCAGCCCCGCCGCGCCGGCACGGGCGCCGTCCACCACCATGCGGGCAAGCCGCGGATGCAGCGGCAGGCGGCGCAGCGCCCGCCCCTCCTCGGTCAGCCGCCCCCCGGCATCGAGCGCGTCGAGATCGACGAGCAACGCGCGGGCCTCGGCCCAGGCCGCGGCCGGCGGCGGGTCGAGCCAGGACAGCGTCGTCGGGTCGGTGACGCCCCAGGCGGCGAGATCGAGCACCAGCGAGGCCAAGTCGGCGGCCAGGATTTCCGGGGTGGCGAAGGCCGGCAGGCTCATGGTCTGCGGCTCGTCCCACAGCCGCCAGCACACGCCGGGCTCGGTGCGCCCAGCGCGGCCGCGCCGCTGGTCGGCGGCGGCCCGCGACACCCGCACGGTCTCAAGCCGCGTCAGGCCGACGTCGGGCTCATAGCGCGGCACCCGGGCGAGCCCGCAATCGATGACGCCCCGCACGCCCGCGATGGTCAGGCTGGTCTCGGCGATCGAGGTCGCCAGCACCACCTTGCGCCGGCCCTTCGGCGACGGCTCGACCGCCCGGTCCTGCGCCGCGGCATCGAGCGCACCGTAGAGCGGGGCGATGTCGACCGCCGGGTCGCGCACGCTCTCGCCGAGGCGGTCGGCGACGCGGCGGATCTCGGCAGCGCCCGGCAGGAACACCAGGAGCGAGCCGTCTTCCTCCGCCAGCGCGCGGCGCACGCACGCCGCGACCTCCTCCTCCAGCCGCAGCGCCGGATTGCGGCCGACATAGCGGGTCTCGACCGGAAAGGCGCGGCCTTCGCTCTCCACCTTCGCCGCATCGCCGAGCAGGCGGGCGACGCGGGCGCCATCCAGCGTCGCCGACATCGCCAGCAGCTTGAGATCAGGGCGAAGCGCGCCTTGGGCGTCGAGCGCCAGCGCGAGGCCGAGATCGGCATCGAGCGAGCGCTCGTGATACTCGTCGAAGATCACCGCCGCGACGCCCTCCAGCGTCGGGTCGTCGAGGACCAGCCGGGTGAACACGCCCTCGGTGATCACCTCCAGCCGGGTGCGGGCGGAGACCTGCGAGGCGAACCGGACGCGCAAGCCCACCGTGTCGCCGACCCGCTCGCCGATCGTCGCCGCCATGCGGGCGGCCGCCGCACGGGCGGCGAGACGCCGCGGCTCCAGAAGCAGGATTCGTTTGCCGGCTGCCCAATCCTCGCCGAGCAGCACCAGCGGCACGCGCGTGGTCTTGCCGGCGCCGGGCGGCGCCACCAGCACGGCGTTCGCGCGCTGGCGAAGCGCTGCGGTCAGCGCCGGCAGCGCCTCGTCGACCGGGAGCGAGCCTCCCGCCATCGCGTCCGTGCGCACCCGCTCAGACGCGCCCGACGCAGGTATAGGTGAAGCCGGCCTTGGCGACGTCGTCCGGACGGTAGATGTTGCGCAGATCGACCAGCGCCGGCTGGTTCATGATGGTCTTGAGCCGGGCGAAATCGAGCGCACGGAAGGCGTCCCATTCGGTGACGATCACCAGCACGTCGGCGCCCTCGGCGGCCTGATAGGGGCCCTCGCAATAGGTGACGTTGGGCAGCAGCGCGCGGGCATGCTCCATGCCCTCGGGGTCGAAGGCGCGCACCGTCACCCCGGCATCCTCGAGCGCGGTGACGATGGCGAGCGCGGGCGAATCGCGCATGTCGTCGGTGTTGGGCTTGAAGGTGAGCCCCAGCACCGCCGCGGTGCGGCCGCGCGGCGCGCCGCCGAGTGCCGCGATCACCTTGCGGGCCATGGCGCGCTTACGCACATCGTTGACCGCCACCACCGTCTCGACGATGCGCAGCGGCACGCCGGCATCCTGCGCCGTCTTGACCAGCGCCTGGGTGTCCTTGGGAAAGCACGAGCCGCCATAGCCCGGCCCGGCGTGCAGGAACTTCGAGCCGATGCGGTTGTCGAGGCCGATGCCGCGCGCCACCTCCTGCACATTGGCGCCGACCTGCTCGCACAGATCGGCGATTTCGTTGATGAAGGTGATCTTCATCGCCAGGAAGGCGTTGGCGGCGTACTTGATCAGCTCCGAGGTGCGGCGCTGGGTGTAGAGGAGCGGCGCGGCGTTGAGATAGAGCGGCCGGTAGAGCTCGGCCATCACCTCGCGGGCGCGCGGATCCTCGGTGCCGACGACGATGCGGTCCGGCCGCTTGAAGTCGGAGATCGCCGCGCCCTCGCGCAGGAATTCCGGGTTGGAGACCACCGCGAAATCGGCATCGGGCCGGGCCTCGCGGATGACGCGCTCGACCTCGTCGCCGGTGCCGACCGGCACGGTCGACTTGGTGACGACGACCGTGTAGCCGGACAGGCTCGCCGCGATCTCGCGGGCGGCGGCATAGACGTAGGACAGGTCCGCGTGGCCGTCGCCGCGGCGCGACGGCGTGCCGACGGCGATGAACACCGCATCGGCATTCTGCACCGGCTCGGCGAGGGCGGTGGCAAACGACAGCCGGCCGGCCTTGACGTTGTTCGCCACCAGATCTTCGAGCCCCGGCTCGTAGATCGGCATCACGCCACGCTCCAGCGCAGCGATCTTGCCGGCATCCTTGTCGACGCACACCACCTGATGGCCGAAATCGGCGAAGCAGGCGCCGGATACCAGCCCGACATAGCCCGTTCCGATCATTGCGACCCGCATCGGCTCGACTCCCCGCTGCAGCCGGCGCCCAAGCCGGACAGAGGCCACGTTCTAGCAATGGCGGCGGCGGAAGGCGAGATCGGCCTTGGCGCCACCACAGGATGATCTGCCGCATCAGCCCAGCAGCAGCACCGCCACCCCCGCCACGATCAGCACCATGCCGGCGATCTCGCGCCGCGACACCGCCTCGTGCAGCCGGCCGGACACGACGTGCGCGAACGGCACCTCGACCAGCGCCAGGGTGCGGACATTGGCGGCCGAGGTGAGGGCGAAGCCGATGTACCAGAACTGCGAGGCCAGCGCCCCGGTGAAGCCGGCCGCCAGCGACGCCCGCCAGGCCGCGAGCGTCGCGGCCAACCGTGGGCGGTCGGCAATCATCAGCCAAAACACGAGAACTGCCGTCTGGAAGGCGAGCGCCACGACCAGGATGGTGGACGCCGCCAGCACCGCATTGGCCGCCGGCACCGCCAGGATGGCCCCACGGAAGCCGACCGCCGCGACCGCGAACAGCGCCCCCGCGGCGAGCCCGAGGCCCGCCGCGCCGGGATCGGCCCCGCCGCCACGGCCGCGCGTTGGCGACAGCGACACCAGCACCACGCCGCAGGTGGCGGTTGCAATGCCGGCGGCGTCGGCGACGCTCGGCAGGTCGTTCAGCATGTAGACGCCCGCCAGCGCCACCAGCACCGGCTCGGCCTTCAGCATGGCGATGGTGACGGCGAACGAGCGGCGCCGCATCGCCGCCAGCATCATCGCCGTGCCGCCGATCTGGGCGAGTCCGCCGCACGCGGCCCAGGCCAGCGCCCCCTGCCCCGGCAGCGGCGGCAGCGCGCCCGAGCCGGCCGCGACCAGCGCCAGGAACAGGAGCGAGAACGGCAGGCCGTAGAGGAAGCGCACCAGCGTCGCGCCGACCGTGCCGAGGCTGTCGGTGAGGTTTCGCTGCAGCACGTTGCGGGCGGTCTGGGTGGCGGCGGCGAACAGGGTCGCCGGTATCCACAGGAGTTCGAAGGCCATTCGCGTCGGCCGCTCCGCAGCGTCATGCAAGGTCCGGCGGACCAAGCCGGAGCTTCGCGTTCGGTTCGCCGCAACACCCGGATCCGAACATGGGTTTTTCGGCGGGATCGTTTCCGGTACCCGAAGCGATCGACCGGAAACCGCACCGGGCGCGTTCGCACGGCACACGAGCGGCTCCGGCGGCCGGTGCAACGGGCCGTTCCAGCGTTGTATACCCCAGATCCGGCGCTGTTGCGCGCAAACCGCATCTCGCCCACAGCGTGTCTGCCGCCCGGCCGGCGCGGTTTGCGCCCCGGTCCAAATGGGCTAGAAAGGCGTGTTGTGCCCGCTCCATGCGGCGGGCTGCCGGCCGGCGGAAGCTTGACCGGGACGGCAGTGGCGCGGGCCAATTCGCGCATCAACGGACAGTGCCGGAACAGGAGCGAGGTCTTGCCGACGTTACATTCTCGTTCGGTTTGTCATTCTCGTTCGGTTTGCTGGCTCGCCGCGGCCGGAGTGCTTCTCGCGGCCGCCCCAGCCGGCGCGGCGCCGGCTTTGCTGGTTGAGGCCGACAGCGGTCAGGTTCTGCAGCAGCGCGAGGCCGGACGGCCCTGGTATCCCGCCTCGGTCACCAAGCTGATGACCACCTATGTGGCGCTCGCCCGCATCCGCGATGGCCGCGCCTGGCCGGAGACGATCGTCACCTTCTCGGACAATGCGGTGGCGCAGTCCCCCTCCAAGATGGGCTTCAAGGCCGGCACGCAGATCACGCTGGAGAACGCCCTGCGCATGCTGATGGTGAAGTCGGCCAACGACGTCGCCGTCGCCGTCGCCGAGACGCTGGGCGGCTCGGTCGCAGGCTTTGCTGCCGACATGAACGCCTATGCCCAGCGGCTCGGCATGAGCGGGTCGAACTTCGTCAATCCGCACGGCCTGCCCGACGCCGAGCAGTACACCACCGCGCGCGATATGGCGGTGCTGACCCGCGCGCTGATCCACGAGTTTCCGCAGGCCGAGGCGCTGTTCCGCATTCCGGCGATCCAGCTCGGCAAGATCAAGATGCGCAACCACAACGCCTTGCTGCACCGCTACGACGGCACGGACGGGATGAAGACCGGCTTCATCTGCGCCTCGGGCTTCAATGTGGTCGTGACTGCGACGCGCGGCGGCAAGCGGCTGATCGCGGTGGTGTTCGGCGGCGCCACGGCGAACGAGCGCAACGAGACCGCCGCCGCCCTGCTGGAGAAGGGGTTCCAGCCGCGCTTCAGCCTGTTCGAGTCCTCGTCCAGCGTCGAGTCGATTTCCAACACCGGCGGCGGGCCGGCCAATATCAGCGACGTGGTGTGCGGCAAGGGCCGCAAGCAGGCCGAGGACACCGACGACGAGCCGGCGGGCGCGGCGGTGCCCAGGACCACCTCCGACCCCGACGACATCTACGCCACCATACGCGGCGACCGGTCGGCGGCGGCCAGTGCAAATGCGGCCGGCGCAGGCGCGGCCAAGCCCGGCAAGGTGGCGCGACCGAGCCTGCTCGGGCCGGTGGTGATCCGTCCGGCGGTGCCGGTCTATGTCGGCCCGGCGCGCGGCGACACCCTGCTGGCCGGGATCGCCTCCACCCCGGCGACGCTCGCAGCAGCCCCCCGCCGTCTCAATCCCGACGGCCGGGCGGTCGCGGCAAGCGTGGCGGCCGGCGGCGCACCCTTGCCGCTGACAAAGCCCATAACACCGGCCATTCCCAACCTCTCGGCCTATGCCCCCGGCGGCGGCACAGCCAGCGTACCGGTTCCGCGGCCGCGGCCGCGCAGCAACTGAGGCGGGGCCGACCGGTCACGCCGGAATGCCGGAAACCGCACGAGCCGCCTGCGGCTTGGCGCACACGGCGCTGCACTTTTCGCGAATGGATGTTGAGATGACCCCTCGTCCGGCCCCCCTGCCGGTGACCGTGCTGACCGGCTTTCTCGGCGCCGGCAAGACGACGCTGCTCAACCGCCTGCTGCACGATCCGGCGATGGCCGACACCGCGGTGCTGATCAACGAGTTCGGCGAGATCGCCCTCGACCATCTCCTGGTCGAGCACGTCGACGAGGGCGTCGTGCTGCTGTCGTCGGGCTGCCTGTGCTGCAGCGTGCGCGGCGAGCTGGTGTCGGCGCTGGAGGATCTGCTGCGGCGGATCGACAATGGCCGCGCCCCGCCGATCGCCCGCGTCGCGATCGAGACCACCGGGCTGGCCGACCCGGCCCCGGTGCTGCACACCTTGATGGCGCACCCCTATCTCGTCCAGCGCTACCGGCTGGACGGCGTCGTCACCGTTGTCGACGCCATCAATGGCGCGGCGACGCTCAACACCCACCCCGAGGCCGTGAAGCAGGTGGCGGTGGCCGACCGCATCGTGCTGACCAAGACCGACCTCGTCACCGGCGCCATCCGCGCCGCGTTCCACGGCCTGCTCGCCCGCCTCGATCGGCTGGCGCCGGGAGCGCTGAGGTTCGACGCGGCGGCTGGCGAGGCCACCCCCGCGGCGCTGCTCGGCGCCGGGCCCTTCGATCCGGCGAGCAAGCCCAGCGACGTCATGCGCTGGCTGTCGGACGAATCGGTCGCCGCCGCGGAGGCGCAGGGCCGCTGCGACAGCCCGAACCGCCACGACGAGCGCATCCGCGCCTTCACCGTCACCACCGAGCGGGCGATTTCAAGTGCCGCACTCGACGGGTTCGTCGATCTCCTGCGGGCCGCGCACGGCCCGAACCTTCTCCGCTTCAAGGGGGTGGTGAAGCTCGCAGAGCATCCGGACACGCCGGTCGTGCTGCACGGCGTCCAGCACATCTTCCACCCGCCGCTGACGCTGCCGGCCTGGCCGGACGGCGACGCGCGCACCCGGCTCGTTCTGATCGCCCGCGACCTCGACGCCTCCGTGGTCCGCCGCCTGTTTGCGGCATTCCTCGGCGAGCCGCAGATCGACACGCCGGATGCCACGGCACTCATCGACAACCCGCTGGCGGTGCCCGGCCTGCGCCTGTCCTGAGCACAGCCCTCCGCTCACGGTCCCCCTCGGCGTCCGGTGCGCCGGACGGTCCGAACCAATCGGCCACTTTCGAGGATCGGATCGATCTTGAAAACCGGGTCGATCTTGGGAGACGCCGACGATTTGCCGGCTATCCTCCCCGGCCCAACGTCCGCCGCTTCACTCTTTCCGCACGCCGTCTTTGGATCCGCAAGAGCGGCGTGCGGCACACGCTGTCTTCGATTTCGTCTTCAACCTCCCTGCCGGCGCGAGCATCCCGGGACCGCAACCGGTCCGTCGATCCTGCAATGGGCAGGCACTCCACCCGGCGTCCTATGAACCCCGCCGGGTTTCAGCACTCCGGTGACGCATCCCGGCTCCTGCCCGAATCCAACACCCGGAACCGAAGCTCTCGACACCACGTCGCCGGAACCACCCCGTCAACCACGCTGTCAAGCCCCCCCTCCAGAACCGTCCCTCCGGGACCGGCCACCGTCCGCCCGACACTGCCACCGCGAACACCGCCCCGCTCGATCGTCCCGCCTTCGGCCTCTCCGGCTGAACCCTCGACCTGGAACCGCGAGCCCGGTGGTCTCCCCCCTTCCGGCGGCCTGACCGCTTCGACCCGCTGTGTCCGCCGCACGTCCGGCGGCAACCGATACTCCCAATGGCCAAGTTCGATTTACAGGTTCGATTTCCAAGTTCGATTTGTCTGCGCGTTCGTCCGGGATTTGGCGTCTCGATGCTTTGCCGCATACCGAACGGTCGTCTTTTGGAAGCTGGCTTTTCGCCCTGCCGTCGTCCGGTCGGAAGTCTTCTTCCGCTCGGAAATCGTCTTCGGTTCGAATTTCCCGTCGCTTAAGTTCGTGTCGCTTGGGTTCCTATCGTTTGGGTTCCGGCCTCCCGTCGTTTCCGGTCTCCGCCGCTTCTGGTGTCCGCCTCGGGCGCCCGGCGCCAAGCGCCCGAGGAACGGATGTCAAGAAGCTTGGAGACTTCAGTGACCGTCTAAGTTCTTAACCGAGCGAAGTCCTTGACCGAGGTCGTCCGGATCAGGCCCGGGCCTGCTGGCCGAAGAAGCCGCGGATGGCGCCGCCGAGATCGAGCTTGACGACCTCGCGGCCGACAGAGGCCAGTTCGTTGGTGACGATCTCCAGGACGCGGATGATGCCGCGGCCAAGCTCGAACGCCGTGTCGCTGAGGCGGTCGACCGCACCGTTCAACGCCGCGCTGTCCAGACGGAGGCCGGAGAACATCTGGCCGAGGCCGGCGCCCTGGCTGTAGGTCTGCTTCGAACGGCCGGCCTCGACGATCGAGTCACGGACGGTCTCGAGAGCGCGCGACATTTCGCCGACTTCGTCATACCGGCTGCTGTTGGTGAACTTGAGGTTGGTGTCGCCCTTGGCGAGGCGCTTCATGTCCGCGGTCAGGCGGGCGAACGGCGCGGTGACCGAGCGGGCGACGAACAGGCCGATCACGCCGGCGAGCAGCATGACGATGGCGGTGGTGCTGATCAGGGTCGAGCGCATCTGCTCGATCGGAACGAGCGCGTCATCCGCGCCGCTCATCGCCGCGGCCGAGATGAACACCACATCCTTGGCGGACGGGGCGGTGTTGGAGGCCTTGATGATCGTCGGCTCGTTGGCGGCGCCGCCGCGCACAACCAGGATGCCCACCACGCTGCCATCGGCCCGCACAACCGGCGTCACGGAATCCGTGGCGGTGATCTGCGCCGTGTTGATGTGGTTGAGGCGGGCCTGCTTCAGGTCGGTGCCGACTCGGCGAAGGGTCCAGTCGCCCACCGAGGCGATGGCCACGCCGACAAAAAGGGCGATGCCGAGAACCAGCAGTGTAATCTTTTCCGTCAATCGGAGATTAGCCATGGACATTGTCGGTCTCCAAGCTTTTCAAGGGCTTACCTGCCCCAGGGTCATATGTTTGTGCCAAGATCGGCACATGTAACAGATACGAACGCGTGGTTAATGGATGGTTAACGCAGGCGACTCCGCCGTGAACAAACAGCGCACCACAATCACCCCGAGCGCCTTCGTTCGGATACACGCGATCCGCCCGAAACCTACCCGGGTACCGAAAATCCCGATCGACAACGCCGAGTTACCCACACGCATGGCGCCGCCCCCCGCGACTCAGTGTGGTAAACGTATACGACTCCCGCGATTAATTGTCTTCTGGATTTCGCCCGCGGACCGCAGATTCCGATTGACTCGCAATTTCATTGCAGACGAGATCGCTCGAGATTCCCCGCACTTGTGCCCCTCCAAGCAACCCTGACGGACTCACCAATGGCGATCGCCGAGACCGCGAAGTCTCAAGGAGACAACTCTTCCGAGTCCCGTCCGCTCTTGGGGTGGCAGCCGGAATCCGCCGCCTGGGAGGCGCTGATCGGCCGCGCTACCGAACGCAATATATTCTATGTGCCCGCCTTCGCCCTTGCCGCTGCCCGCTCTCTTCTTGCCGCCCGCGCTGCCAATACCATTGGCATTTGGCGTAACGGTGCCCTTGCCGGCCTGTTTCCGGGATCCTTAGCCGGGGGGGCGCTACCGGTGTGGCGAGCCCTGGCGCATCCCTACGGGCCGCTGTCGACCCCCCTGGTCGACCGTTTCTCACTCGAATCAACACTGGGCTCGTGGATCGATGCGGTGGCGGCGCTGCACCCCCGCCCGCGCGCCATCCTCCTGCCGCTGATGACCGACGACGGGCCAGTCGCAGGAGCCCTTAGCCGGCTTCTCGCGCAGCGCGGGCTCGAATTCGTGCGACTCGACGCCCACCGGCGCGCCGCGCTGGTGCCCACGGCCGGTGCCGCCACGCCAAGCGGCAAGCGCCGCAAGGAGCTGGCGCGGTTGCGCCGCCGCCTGGAGGAAACCGGCACGCCGACGCTGGCCATCGCCCCCGCCGATGCCCCGATCGCCGAGGCGATCGACACCTATATCTCTCTGGAGCGTACGGGCTGGAAGGGCCGCGGCGGTAGCGCGCTTGCCGCCGACCCGGACGCCGAGGCCTTCTTCCGCCAGGCGATTACCGCGCTCGCCGCCAAGGGCGAGGCCGAGATCGCCGTGACGCGGCTCGACGGCGCACCGCTCGCGGCCACCGTCACGCTGCGCAGCGGCCCGCAGGCCTGGTATTGGAAAACCGCCTACGACGAGACCCACGCCCGTTTCTCGCCGGGCGTGCTGGCGACGCTCGACCTCACCGCCCGGCTTGCCGCCGACCCCACCCTCGCCCAGGTCGACTCCTGCGCCATCGCCGGCCACCCGATGATCGACCGGCTGTGGAGCGGCCGCCTCGCGGTGTCCGACTGGATCGTCGCCCTGCCGCCGGCCGGCGCCGGCTTCGCCCTCGTGGTTGCGCGCGAGCGGCTGCGGCGCGCAGCCCGCCGTGCCGCTCGGCGGATGCGCGACGCCTTGCGTGCCATGTTTCACGGCCGGTGAGCGCCCGGCGGATCGCCGCCGCTCACCCCAGCGCCCGCAAGGCCCGGCGGATGATCTTGCCGGTCGTCGTCATCGGCATCTCGTCGATGAAGGCCACTTCGCGCGGATATTCGTGCGCCGACAGGCGCTGCTTGACGAACATTTGTATGTCGCCGGCTAATTTATCGCTCGCCGCGACATTTTCCTTCAGCACCACGAAGGCCTTGACGATCTCGGTGCGCAGCGGATCGGGCTTGCCGACCACAGCCGCCAGCGCCACCGCCGGGTGCTTGAGCAGGCAGTCCTCAATCTCGCCCGGGCCGATGCGGTAGCCAGACGAGGTGATGACGTCGTCGTCGCGGCCGACGAAATGGACGTAGCCGTCCTCGTCGCGGCTGCCCTGGTCGCCGGTGGTCATCCAGTTGTCGATGAACTTCTCGGCGGTGGCGTCGGGCTGGTTCCAGTATTCGAGGAACATCACCGGGTCGGGCCGGCGCACCGCGATCTGCCCGGTCTCGCCGATGTCGCAGGTGGTACCATCGGGTCGAATCACCGCCACCTCGTGCCCCGGCACCGGCAGGCCGATCGCCCCCGGACGCGACACGCCGATCGCCGCGCACGACGACAGCACCAGATTGCACTCGGTCTGACCGTAGAATTCATTGATCGTCAGCCCCAGCGCCGTGCGCCCCCAGTCGAGCGTCTCGGCGCCGAGCGCCTCGCCGCCCGAGCCCAGCGTGCGCAGCCGCAGCCGGTGGCGGCCCTTCGGCGAGGGCACCGCCCGCAGCATGCGCAGCGCCGTCGGCGGCACGAAGGCATTGGCGACATCGAGTTCGCCCATCAGCCGGAAGGCGTCCTCCGGATCGAAGCGCTCGGCCCGCCGGCCGACCACCGGCACGCCGAGCTTCAGCCCCGGCAGCAGCACGTTGAGCAGCCCGCCGGCCCACGCCCAGTCGGCCGGCGTCCAGTAGCGGTCGCCCGGCTGCGGCGTGAACTCGTGGAACATCTGCACGCCGGGCATGTGGCCGAGCAGCACGCGGTGGCCGTGCAGCGCCCCCTTGGGATTGCCGGTGGTGCCGGAGGTGAAGATCATCATCGCCGGATCGTCCGGCGAGGTGTGCTCCGGCAGGAAGTGCGGCGCCCCGGCCTCGACGAGCGCCGAAAAACTTTTAGCCGGCTTTTCATCTCCATCGATCGAGATGACAAGCTTGAGATCCGGCAAATCATCCGACACCGCGGCGAGCTTGCCGAGGCCGGCCGTGTCGGTGACCAGCGCCTTGGCGCCGGCGGTGGCGAGGCGATAGGCGATGGCGTCCGGCCCGAACAGCGCCGCCAGCGGCACCGCGATCGTCGCGAGCTTGTAGAGCGCGAGGTGGGTGACCACCGTTTCGACCGCCTGCGGCAGCAGGATGGCGACACGGTCGCCGCGCCCGATGCCGTGGGCGGCGAGCGCATTGGCCAGCCGGCTGGAGGTCTCCGACAGCCGGCCATAGGTAACCTGCTCGACGCGGCCATCGGCGTGCTTGAAGATCAGCGCCAAGCGGTCCGGGTCGGCCGCCGCCCAGCGCTCGCAGGCATCGACGGCGATGTTGTAGCGGTCCGGAATGCGCCAGCGGAATTCGTCGTACAGGCTCCGGTAGTCGCGTCTGTCCGGCAGAAGACCCATCGGCGGCCCCCATCAAGAGAGCGCCGACGCTAACCTTACGCGCGAGCCCGGTCCAGATCGGCGCCTCGCCCCGGTCCGTCAGCTCTCGGGCGGCCGCGCCACGATCATCGCCCAGAAGATCTTGTAGGCGGAATTGGGCGCCTGCACCGCGGCGATGCCCATGCGGGTCGCGTCGCCGCTCAGCATCACCGAGCGGTGGCCGGGCGAGGCCCGCCAGCCGCCGAACACGTCGACCAGCGTATCCTGGCCAGCGGCAATGTTCTCGCCGGCGGTGGCGAAGCGGTAGCCGCCGCGACGCAGCCGCGAGGGCAGGTCGCCGCCGACCTCGTGCGACAGTCGGCCGGCTGACGCCATGGTGCGGGCCTGCTCCTCGGCGAGCGCGCTCAGGTGCGAATCGAGCGCCAGCGTCCCGAGCCCGTTGCTCCTGCGGAACGAATTGACGAGATCGACGGCCTGCTGGCGGTCGAGCTTGGCGCCCGGCCGGGTGAGCGAGGCGCCGGAGCTTTCCGGCAGGTCGATCTTCGCGCTTTCGCAAGCGGCGGTCAGCCCCGCGAGTCCGCCGGCCAGCAGCAGGCGTCGAGTCAGGGTCATGGCGTGACATCCCCGGTTGAGATCGCCGGTGGCATGCGCGGCACCGGCTCGGGCAGCGGGGGAATCACCGGCATCACGATGCCGGCTTTGCGCAGGCGGTAGAGAATCGAGAAGTGCAGATCGCTGCGCACCGTCAGCGAATAGTCGACATTGGCGACCACGCAGCGCAGTTCGAACTGCAGCGCGGAGTCGCCGAACTTGAGCAGGAACACCCGCGGCGTCGGGTTCTTCAGCACCTGCGGGTGCTCGCAGGCGGCGGCGATCAGGATGTCGCGCACGTCGTCCGGATCGGCGTCGTAGGGGATGTTGACGGCGACGATGATCCGGCCCGTCGGGTTGCCGTGCGTCCAGTTCTTGACGACGCCGGTGATCAGGTCGGTGTTGGGGATGATCACGCTCGACCGCTCGAACGTCTCGATCTCGGTGGAGCGCACGCTGATGCGCCGCACATAGCCTTCCTCGCCCTTCACCGCGATGGTGTCGCCGACGCGGATCGGCCGCTCGGTGAGCAGGATCAGGCCCGAGACGAAGTTGGAGACGATCGACTGCAGGCCGAAACCGATGCCGACCGACAGGGCACCGGCGACCAGCGCGATGTTCTGCAGGTCGATGCCGAGCTGGCCGAGCGCCAGCAGCACCGCTACGATGATGCCGAGATAGCCGATGATCTGCTTCACCGAGTGCTGCAGCGAATGCTCGATCCGCGTCCGCGGCAGCAGGTTGCGCTCCAGCCAGCCCTGCAGCAGGCGCGTCACGACCAGCATGCCGACGAGCAGCACCACCGCGCCGGCGACCGCCATCACCGGGCCGACCAGCGAATCGAGCTGCACGCTGAAGAACGCCTCCGAGAAGGTGGAGGTGACGTCGACGACGTGCACGCCCCAGGGGCCGACCGCGACCAGCGCCGCGAACGCCACCAGCACCACCTTGACGAAGCCGGACAGCACGGTGCCGGTGACGTCCAGCGTCGACGGCGACACGCCGAGCATGCTGGCGACGCGGCGCCCGCGCGACGCCGACGCGGACATCGCTTCCTGCACCACGGCATCGATCAGCGCGATCGCCAGATAGATGATGCCGATCAGGATGGCGGCGATCACCAGCCGGCCGATGAAGAACGCCGCAAAGCCCACATAGCCGAGCGACAGCGAAACCAGGCAGACCAGGATGACGATCCAGCCGAACAGGCGCAGCCAGCGCTGCGCCCGCGAATCGTCATCCTCCGGCTCGGAGGCCAGCGCCTGATCGGGCTCGACGGCTTCGGCATCGTCCTCGGGCGCCTCCGGCCTGGTCGCCAACAGCGTCCAGGCCACCAGCGCCAGCATCGCCAGCACCATCACCGCACTGGTGGCGAGCGTCAGCGCCAGCGGCGCCACCACCGCCTTGTGCAGGGCGTTGAGCACGACGGTGGCGGCGAACACCCGCGACCCCCACACCACCAGGCGGTGAAGGTGGCCGGCGCGCACGCTGTCGAAATTGAGCAGGCGGCGGGCCTGCCGGTCGGGTGCCAGCACCGCCCGGCTGGTGGACCGCGCCAGCGCCATCACCGCCACCGCGACGAGAATGCTCTGGCCGAGATCGACCAGCCGCGGCGGCAGCAGGTCGTGCGACTGCAGCACCCACAACAGCACCGCGGCGACAGCGATGGACGGAACCGCGCCGGCCAGGAACACCCGCCAGGCCGACAGCGCGTGCGCCAGCCGCGGGGCATCGAACGCCAGATCCCGCGAGGCGCGCTTGCGCCCCCACCAGCGGGCGACAATGAGGCCGATGACCGTCATCGCCGCCAGCACCAGCGCCGGCTGCACCAGCGCGGACTGTCCGCCCCGCGCCTCCACCCAGGTGCGCCAGTCGGTGCCGAGATACGCAACGCCGCGCATCTCATCCGGCGCCACGGCAATGGCCCGCGTCCAGAAGCCGGGATTGAAGATGCCGCTGGAGCGCGAGAACACCTCGGCCGCGAACAGCGCGCGGCGGCGCTCGGTGATGCGTTCGCCAACCTGATCGATCCGCAGCAGCAGAACCCGTGCCTGCTTGAGATCGGCATCGAGCGCGCTGATGGCCTTTTCGAGCTCCTCGCGCTCGGCCGTGATGCTGCCATCCTCCGGCGGCGCGTCGGCCTCGGGCTTCTTGCCGAGCTCCTTCAGGCGGGCGCTGATCTCGGCAAAGCGCGGCTCGGTGGTGTTGATCGCCGTCTGCAGCGCCTCGCGCAGCGGGTCGAGCTTCAGTTTGAGCTGTTCGAGATCGCGGTCGCGCAGCGTGTCGCGTCCCAGCAGCGCCTCGACCTGCTCGACGTCGCCGCGCGCGTCGTCCAGCTTGGACGAAGCCGGCGTCGTGGCGGTCGCCGCGAGCGCCACCAGCGGCACGAGCACGACCAGCGGCAGCAGGCACAGCACGGCCACGGCGGCCAGCCGGCGCACGGCCAGGGCGAAGCGGGTGAGGAATATCGTCATGGGTGGAACCGATCCGGCGTCTCGCCCAGGCGGGCGGCGTCTGTCAGACCATCGTCCGGCGGGACCCGGGCGCAGGCACATCAGTTCGCCGTGCCTTGCCGGCTCACTCGGGCCGAAATGCGGCAGAACGCTCAAACCTGCGGTTTGCGCGCGCCAGATGGCGGGCCGTCCCGGTCGGGACCACCCGCCGGCCTTCCCTTGCGAAAGACGGCGCGGCGCCGCCGTCCCCACTCAGTGCGACAGGAGGTTCAGTGCGAGAGGATCTTGGACAGGAACGCCTGCGCCCGTTCGCTGCGCGGGCTGCCGAAGAACGTGTCGGTCGGCGCATCCTCGACGATCTCGCCGGCATCCATGAACACCACGCGGTTCGCCACCTTGCGGGCGAAGCCCATCTCGTGGGTCACCACCATCATGGTCATGCCCTCCTTGGCGAGCGCCACCATGACGTCGAGCACCTCGTTGATCATCTCGGGGTCGAGCGCCGAGGTCGGCTCGTCGAACAGCATGGCGATCGGATCCATCGCCAAGGCACGGGCGATGGCGACGCGCTGCTGCTGGCCGCCGGACAGCTGGCCGGGATACTTGTCGGCGTGCATCTTGATGCCGACGCGGTCGAGCAGCTTGAGGCCCTTGGCATTGGCCTCCTCGAACGAGCGGCCGAGCACCTTCATCTGCGCAAGGCGCAGGTTCTCGATGATCTTGAGGTGGGGAAACAGCTCGAAATGCTGGAACACCATGCCGACGCGAGCGCGCAGCTTGGGCAGGTCGGTCTTCGGATCGCCCACCGGGATGCCGTCGACGGTGATGCGGCCCTGCTGGAACACTTCGAGCCCATTGACGGTCTTGATCAGCGTCGACTTGCCCGATCCCGACGGGCCGCACACCACCACCACCTCGCCCTTCTCGACGCGGGTGGTGCAGGTCTTCAGCACCTGGATCGGACCGTACCATTTGCTGACGCCCTCGATCTGGATCATCGGCGCCACCGTCTTCGCCGGCTCAAGCGCACGGCCGATGGGAGCGGCGGTCTCGGGGCCAGCGGTCTCGGGGCCGTTCGTCATGGACATGGGACGCTCCTCAACGCACCACCGCGATACGCATCTGCAGGTGGCGCACATAGGTCGATGCGGCGAACGAGATGATGAAATAGACCGCGGCGGCGAACAGATACATCTCCACCAGCCGGCCGTCGCGCTGGGCGACCTTGCTCGCCGCACCGAGGAAATCGGGAATCGACAGCACGTAGACCAGCGAGGTGTCCTGGAACAGGATGATGGTCTGGGTGAGGATGAGCGGGATCATGGCGCGGAACGCCTGCGGCAGCACGACATGGCCCATGGTCTGCCAATAGGTCATGCCGAGCGCCTGGCTCGCCGCGATCTGGCCCTTGGGGATCGACTGGATGCCGGCGCGCATGATCTCGGCGAAATAGGCCGCCTCGAACAACGTGAAGGTGACCAGCGCCGAGGTGAAGGCGCCGACCTGGATCGGCCGCGATGCGCCCGTCACCCACTGGCCGATCCACGGCAGCAGGAAGTAGAACCAGAAGATGATCAGCACCAGCGGCAGGGCCCGCATCAGGTTGACGTAGCCCATCGCCAGGAGGGACAGCGCCCGGATGCTGGAGAGCTGCATCAGCGCCACCAGCGTGCCCAGCACCAGGCTTCCGGCCAGCGACAGCCCGGTCAGCGTGAGCGTGAACGCCATGCCGTGGAAGAACAGATAGGGCAGCGACCGGACGATGACGTCGAAATCGAAATCCGCGAACATCGGCGCCTCACGTCCGGCTTGAGCCGATATAGCCCGGCACCGCCACCGACTTCTCCAGCCAGCGCATGCCGAACGTCACGACCAGATTGATGGCGACATAGAGCAGCGTCGCCGCGGTGAAGGCCTCGAACACCTGGAAGGAGAATTCCTGCATCGAGCGGGCGCGGGCGGTGAGCTCCATCAGGCCGATGGTCAGCGCCACCGAGGAATTCTTGATGCAGTTGAGGAACTCCGATGTCAGCGGCGGCAGGATGATGCGAAACACCATCGGCATCAGCACGTAGCGATAGACCTGGGTCAGCGTCAGGCCGAGCGCGGTGCCGGCCATCCTCTGGCCGCGCGGCAGCGCATCGACGCCGGCGCGCACCTGCTCGGCGACGCGCGCCGAGGTGAAGAAGCCGAGGCTGATCACCGCCGTATAGAACGGCGCGTTGGGCATCTGCTTGAGCCAGCGGCCGAAATCCTCCGGCACCAGCTCCGGCATCACGAAGAACCACAAGAACATCTGCACCAGAAGCGGGATGTTCCGAAACAGCTCGACATAGGCGTAGGCAAACGCGGCCGGGATCCGGTAGGGCATGGTGCGCAGCACGCCGACGATGACGCCGAGCACCAGCGCCATGATCCAGGCGGCGATCGAGGTGGCGAGCGTCCAATAGAGCCCCGACATCAGCATGTCGGCATAGCTGCCCCAGCCTTCCGGCGACGGCTCCCAGAAGATCGCCCAGTTCCAATGATAGTTCACGCGCCTCACTCCCGCCCTTGCGAGTGGCGCCGGGGCTGGCCCTGGCGCCGGATCGTCGCCTGCAACGCCGGCTCTTCAGGCCGGATGCCGCACCACACGGTTTCCGGTTGATCCCTTCGGGATACCGGAACCGGTCTCGCCGAAAGATCCTTCAACCGATGAGGATCTTTCGGCGATCGGAATACGGTTCTCCGGCTTGATCAGCCGGGCACCGCATCACTTGTAGGCGGCAGGATCGCCCGAATCGGTGGGGTTGGCGACCACCTTGGCGAACGCCTCGCTCATGGGCAGGTTGAGATTGACGCCCCGCGGCGGGATCGGGGCGAGGAACCACTTCTTGTAGATCGGCTCGATGGCGCCTGACGTGTAGGTGTTGATCATCGCCTTGTCGACGACGGCCTTGAACTGCGGATCGTCGCGGCGGAGCATGATGCCGTAGGGCTCCACCGACAGCGCATCGGCGGAGATCACATAGTCGTTCGGCGCCTTGGAGTTCGCGGCCAGGCCGTAGAGCAGGATGTCGTCCATCACGAAGGCGGCGGCGCGGTCGGTTTCCATCATCAGGAAGCCCTCGGCGTGGTCCTTGGCCGCCAGGATGGTCATGCCGAGGTTCCGCTCGGCGTTGATCTGGTTGATCTGCTTGATGTTGGCGGTGCCGGACGTCGAGACGATGGTCTTGCCCTTGAGGTCGTCGAGCGTCTTGAGGTTGTTCGCCTTCTTGGAGACGAAGCGGTTGGCGGTGACGAAGTGGGTGATGGTGAAGCCCACCTGCTTCTGGCGCTCCAGGTTGTTGGTGGTCGAGCCGCACTCGAGATCGATGGTGCCGTTGGCCATCAGCGGGATGCGGGTCGCCGAGGTGACCGGGTTGAGCACGACCTTGAGGTCGGGCAGCTTCAGCTCATCCCTCACCGCATCGACGATGCGGTAGCACAGGTCCATCGCATAGCCGATCACCTGCTGCCGGTCGTCGTAATAGGAGAACGGGATCGACGAGTCGCGGTGGCCGATGGTGATGGTTCCGAGCTCCTTGATCTTCTTCAGCGTGCCGGTCAATTCCTCGGCCCCGGCCGGAGCGGCCACCAAAGCGAGACCCATGGCGGCGGCGATTAGGCTTCGTTTCATCGCGATGTTCCTGTCTCTGTGACGTCTTCACGCCGCCGTTCGGCGGCGGCTCGTTGGGCGTGCTCCCGGATCACGAGGTGCCCGGAAACCATGGGATCTAGAGCATTTTCCGCAGAAGTAGATACCGCTTTTGCGGACGAGAGTGCGCCGGATCAAAGACTTGAGGCGCGTCCGATCCGGTGCGGTCGAATCGGATGACGCTCCAAAGCGGACGCCCGTCCGCAGCAGACCTCCTTCCCCGGCGCGGCCGGAAAGAACGCCAGACGCGCCGGAGCCGGACGGCGGCCTCCGGGCCGCAATCCGTACGCAGTGTCCGACGCCCGGCGGGCGCCTGCAAGGTCGTTGCGGGCGAGTCTGGTGGTGTCGGGATGCGAGCGCGGACGGGGCACACGCCTCTGCTGGCGGGCGCAGGCCCGCCGCCGCCGATGCCGCTCTCCTGCTGCCGCATGCGCCCCGACCCGCCCGGCCTGCCCGCGATCGGCGCTTTCCGCGCGGATTTGCCTATTGGCTGGGCACGCGCGCCCCGTGCACGTTCCGAAGGCTGACATCGGGCCAGCGGCAGGCAGCGATGTGCCAGCCCGCCGGGCGCGCGGGCTGGCGAAAGCCGGCCGGGCGGGGCCTTGGACCAGGCACCCGATCAGGGCAGGCCCGAATCAAGGGCGCTTCCCTGCCCTGCGGCTTCCGGCCGGTCGGGCCTTCGGGCCCCGTGCGGATTGCCGAAAAATCCCTTGCGGATCAGGAGCCCATCTTGGCCATCAGCGCGTCGGACACCTCGAAGTTCGAATAGACGTGCTGCACGTCGTCATTGTCTTCGAGCGTCTCGATCAGCCGAATCAGCTTCTCGCCAGCTTCGTCGTCGACGGCCACGGAGGTCTGGGGCTTCCACACCAGCGCCGCCTTGCGCGGCTCGCCGAAGCGCGCCTCCAGCGCCTTGGACACCGCCGCCAGGGCATCGCCGCCGCAATAGATCTCGTGGCCGTCGTCGGAGGACACCACGTCGTCGGCGCCGGCATCGATCGCCGCCTCCAGCATGGCCTCGGCGCCGGCCTTTTCGGCGTCGAATTCGACCACGCCGACGCGGTCGAACATGAAGGACACCGCGCCGGTCTCGGCGAGGTTGCCGCCATGCTTGGTGAAATAGGAGCGCACCTCGGAGGCGGTGCGGTTGCGGTTGTCGGTCAGCGCCTCGACGATGACCGCGACGCCGCCGGGGCCGTAGCCCTCGTAGCGGATCTCGTCGAAATTCTCGCCGTCATTGCCCATCGCCTTCTTGATGGCGCGCTCGATATTGTCCTTGGGCATGTTTTCGGCGCGCGCGGCCAGGATGGCGGCCCGCAGGCGGGCGTTCATCGTGGGGTCGGGCAGGCCAAGCTTGGCTGACACCGTGATTTCGCGGGCCAGCTTGCTGAACAGCTTGGAGCGCATCGCATCCTGGCGCCCCTTGCGATGCATGATGTTCTTGAATTGCGAATGTCCGGCCATGGCTAACTCGAAGCCTGAGGACGGCGCTGCACAGGCAGCGCCGATCTACCATCGTGGAAAGGGCTCGCTATAGCGTGGCAAAGCGCGAAAATAAAGAAAGCGGCGATTCGCCGCCCATCCGCCTCAGCCAACGGGTTCGTTGATCCAAACTTTCGCCGAAAACACAACGACTTTTCGCAAGCGACTTCCACGCGCGGATGTTTCAAGGCACTATCGTCCGCGCGGATGCGACTGTTGCGCCGCAACACGCAGCAAACGGGGGACGCTGCCATGGCTGCCACTTCTGGTTTTGAAAATATTGTCACAGGCCTGCTGTTTCGCGGGTTCCAGGGCTATTTCCGCGGATTCCAGACCGCGATTGCCCAGGTTGCTCCGAACTTCCGCCTGTTCAGGGAGGACCAGACCTTCACCAATGAGAGCCTGAAGGGTCGCTTCGATGCGATCGAACAGGCACGCGCGAACGCGGAAACCACGCTGAACCAGCTTGCCGAGCTCCGTCGTCAGACCGAGCAGCAGCAGGCGGAACTCGCCCTCGCGCTCAGTCAAATCAAGGATCTCCAGCAGGCGAAACCGGAGCTGACGCAGGAAACGGCGGCGCTGGAAAATATCGCTGTTCTCGACACCAACACGTTCCGCGAGACGATCGGGGCGCCGTCCATCCTGGACATCTGGCGCGAGCGGGCGCTCGGTTTCGGCAGCGGCTTCGTCGGCTGCATCCTTTTCTATCTTATTCTCAAGTTCCTGTCGGTCCTTCTGTAAAGACAGTCAGCGGCGCGGCTCCCCCGAGGCCGCGCCGCGATATCTTGTTGCCTGCCGGCGGCGCCTCGCTCCGCCGAAGTGGAAGGTTTTGCCGTTTTCGGCACGCCAGCGGGCCGCGAGCGCCCGTCCGGCCCATTCAGCTCGGCCCGCATCAGGCTCGATCCGCATCAGGCTCGGCCATCATCAGGACCGCGGTCGTACCGCAGCAATGCGATTCGGGATTGGCTGATCGGGGCCGCGAGATATCTCACATGCCCAGCACGCTGCGGGAGGCGGCCACCGCCGCCCAGGCCACCGCACCGCCGACCAGCGTGGTGTAGATGAGGCCGAGACTGCCGATGGTCAGGCCGACCGTCAGCACCACGCCGTCCTCCTCCAGCATCGCCAGCGACATCAGGACAGACGCGATCGCCGGGGGAAAATTGCTGCCCGGCAGCGGCAGGATCACCGAAATGGCGGCCAGCACGAAGAACGCGCCCATCAGCCGGTCGGCCGCATCCGAGAACAGGAAGGTGTAGCGCGGCTTGAGAACCGACTCGACCTTGCGCAGGCGCGGCTCGGCCACGTCAATCAGCCGAATATAGTCCTTCACCTTGAACCGCCGATTGAGCACCGCCGCCGGCAGCCACGGCTTGTGGCGCCCCATCACCATCTGCATGGCGACCAGAAGCATCGGAAAGCCGAACACCAGCCCGACACCGGGCGGCACCGGCACGCAGTTCGGCAGGCAGAACAGGATCAGCAGGATGGCCATCGCCCGGTCGCCGAGCGCCTCGACGATGTCGCCGATGGTCAGGGTCTCACCCTCGGCCTGCTCGCCGACGGTGCGCAGCACCTGGCTGATCGGCATGGCCCCCGCGTCTGCCGCGGGCGGCTCGATCTTGGCCGACACGTCCATCTCTGTCATCCCGACCGCTCCGCCTCTCAAGCATCCTCCGCAAACCTGGATACCGGTCTTGCGGAAAAGAATACGACAAATTCAAAGGCTTGGAGCGTTCGCCCGGTTCGATCGGATCGGCACACGCTCCCGCCTCCGCCTCATCCGGCGCGGCCCGCTCACTCGGTTTCCTGTCGATCCCTTCGGGATCCCGGAAACGGTCTCGCCGAAAACCCCTTGTTCGGAAGCGGGATTTGCGGCGATCGGAATACGGCTCGAAGGCCTGACCGGCCGGACGCCGTCTCCGGCCTCCAGTCTCGGCGCGCACCGATTTCCAAATCGGAAACCATCCGGTCCGCCGGGCCGGATCCGCGTCCCATATAGGTACGGCAAGGTCGCATTGTGACCTCGGCCGGGGCCGCCGGAGGATGCGCGATCTTGCCGCCCTCAGGCCGACGGCGCCGGCAGCCAGCCGGCCGGCACCACCGGATCGAGCCGGCCGCCGATCCGCACCGGCGCCACCATGCGCGCAAGGCCGGTGCGCGCGTCGAGCTCCACCGCCAGGCCGCACAGCGTGGCCGGTCCCGTCGCCGCCTCGAAGCGCGCCGACTGAATCTTTCGTACGAACCGCTGCAGCGGTTCGGTCTTGTCCATGCCGATCACTGAATCGTAATCGCCGGTCATGCCGACATCGGTCATGAAGGCGGTGCCGCCCGGCAGCACGCGGTGGTCGGCGGTCGGCACATGGGTGTGGGTGCCGGCGACCACGCTTACCCGGCCGTCGAGCAGATAGGCGAAGGCCTGCTTCTCGCTGGTCGCCTCGGCGTGGAAATCGACGACGATGGCGTCGCACGCCCGGCCGAGCGGGCAGGCGGCCACCTCGCGGTCGACCGCAGAGAACGGATCGTCCAGCGGATCCATGAACACCCGGCCCATGACATTCATCACCAAGAGCCGCAGGCCGGTGCGGGTGGTGACCAGGTTGGCGCCGCGCCCGGGGGTGCCGGGCGGATAGTTGATCGGACGCAGCAGCCGGGGGGCGCGCTCGATGAACACCAGCGCCTCCTTCTGGTCCCAGGCGTGGTTGCCCAACGTCACCGCGTCGGCGCCGGCCTCGATCAGGTCGTTGTAGATCGCCTCGGTGATACCGAAGCCGCCGGCGGCATTCTCGCCATTGACGATCACGGCGTCGAGCTTCCACTCGGTCACCAGCCGCGGCAGATGGTGGGTCACCGCGTGGCGCCCGGCGCGGCCGACCACGTCCCCCACGAACAGCACCCGCATCAGCTCGCACTCCGGCAATCGATGGTTTCGCGCTCGGTGACGATCCTGTCGAGCCGGATATCGTGCGGCTGGTCGGGAACCCGGGCCACCTCCTGTACGGCGAAGGCCAGACCGACCGCAACCGGCCGGCCGGTTTTCTCCAGCGCCCCGAGCGTGCGGTCATAATAACCGCCGCCATAGCCGATGCGGAAGCCACGCCGGTCGAAGGCGGTGAGCGGCACGAAGATCAGCGCCGGCACCACCACACAGGCCTCGGCCGCGGGCTCGGGCACCCCCATCGGCCCGCGTACCAGCGCCTCGCCCGGCCGCCAGCGGCGAAATTCCAGCGGCGCATCCGGCGCGATCACCGCCGGCAGCGCGAGCGCGCGGCCCGCGGCGTCGAGCGCCCGGGCCAGCGGAATGGTGTCGATCTCCTTCGGCAGGCTGGCAAACAGCGCCACCGCCTGCCCCGCGGCGGCCAGCATGGCCGCATCGAGCCCCCGCGCCACCACGGCTGCGGCGGCGGCCGCGCGCGCGGCCGCCTCCAGCCCGGTGCAGCGCGCGAGCGCCTCCCGCCGCAGGCTCGGCTTGTCGGCGAACGGGGGTGGCAAGGCGCCGGGCGGCGGAAAATGAGGCAGTGACATGGATGGATGAAGCGCGGAGCCGCGATGGCCGTCGGAGTATCGATCCCGGGAAACCTACAGCGTAGGTGGGCGCCGTGTGCCTGGACCCAGGGGTCCGGACAGGGACAGCTCCCGTTCGGATCGATAAGGCCCCGGGGATACGTGTCTCCAAGACGCGCCCCGCAGCCCCGCTGTTTGAATCTAGGGCTTCGGGGGACGGACAGGAAGGGGCAGCGAACGATTTCCTCAACGCTTCAGCGATGGCTTGGCATCCCAAACAGATGCAAGCACCTCCTCAGCCGAGCGGCATAACTCGTCGCATGTAATCATCGAACAACGGGACCGTGAAAGCGGTGTCGCCATGAGATGGCGAGTAGATCATTCCCTTCTTGATAAGTGCACTGCGTGTTGGTGCCACCGACGTTACCTTTACACCGAGTTTCTCTGCTACATCGCCGGAACGGTGTTTTCCATGTCCAAATTCGGCCAAAGCCCTCATATATTTTTTCTCGGACGGCGTGCACCGGTCAAACCGAACCTTGAAAAAGCTTCTGTCGAGTTCCCTTATGGCCATGCGGGTCGCAACATCGACCGTACCGAGCGAAATTCTCGACGACTCGGACGCATTCCACGCTTCATAAGCCCACTGCTGAAGAAAATACGGGTAGCGCTCGGTCACCTGCAGAATTCGTTCGATCGCTTCGTCCTCGAAATAGACGTCTTCAGCTGTGGCCGGATTGGCAATTGCTGCAATGGCGTCCTGTCGCTCCAGTGCACCAATTTCAGGAAATCGAAACAGCCGTTCGGCATATGATTTGGACGTCCCGGCCAGTCCATGAATTTGGGGAAGCCCAGCTCCAACCATAACAAGCGGCAAATCGCGCTGGTTGACGCGATGTATGGACATGATCAAGGCGCTGAATTCCGCCGGAGATAGGTATTGCAGTTCATCGACCAGCAAAACAACCGGCGTCTCGCCATCCTTCGCCGCTTCTCCAATAGCAGCAATTAGATCAGGAAGGTCAGACTCCAAGTTCCCGCTATCGGCGAGACCCCTCTCAGGGTCCACGCTCAACCCAACCTCGAAGTCTCCTATCTTGATATTGATATTCCCCAAAAACCCCTTAAGCGCCCGCAGGCCGCGCCTAGCCTTCTCCTTCGCATTTTCCTTTATACTCAGATAATAAAGAATCGAACGCAAACTTGGGACAATCAATTCTGGTAAAGACTTCCCCTCATGCGCCTCGATAAATGCAGATTTGAAACCTATCTCGTCGGCCGTATCCCTCAACTTGTTCAAGAGAACCGTCTTTCCGACGCCGCGAAGGCCGACCAGGATCAAGCTTTGTGATGGGCGCCCCGAGGCAATCCTCTTCAAAGCCACGGTTCCAGCGGTGAGCACTTCGCTTCGTCCCGCCAGTTCCGGCGGCGGGGTTCCCGCACCTGGAGCGTAAGGGTTGCGGATCGGATCCATGGAAATGTTATCCGTTTATAGATGATTTGGGCTATAAACCCATAACCTTGCTAGGTCAAAGCGCCCTCACCCCATCGCCGGCCCCTCGCGCGGGGTGGTGGCGATGCCCTGGGCCATGCGCTCGATGCGCTGGGCGGCGGTCTCGAGCGCCTCGGCCGCGGCCCGCTCGTTGGCCTCGACCTGCGCCGCCGCCTGGGCGCGGGCCGCGTTCAGCGCGTCGCGCTCGGCCTCCAGGATCTGGATGCGGCGGCCGGCCTCGTGCAGCTCGTCCGCCACCATGATCGCCGCCATCATCGTCAGGCGCTGATCGCCGATCTCGCCGAACGCCGCGCGCAGGCTGTTGATCCGCTTCTCGAGATCCTCCGCCAAGCCGACCAGATGGCTTTCCTGCCCATCCTCGCAGGCCATGCGGTACTGGCGGCCATTGATCGTGACGTTGACCTGCCCCATCCCAACTCACCTCACATCCGGCCCAAAACTATCCGGCCCGAGACGATCCCACCCGAGTCGATCCGGGCCGAGCCCCTCCGGCCTGCATCGTCATGCGAGAAACGGCCCGCCGACCGGCCGGCCGGCGTCACCGGCCGGATTCGCCCAGCACGGTGCGGATCGTCTCCATCGCCACCGCCAGCCGGTGGGAGACATCGCGATTGACGCCCTCCAGCTCGTCTGCCCGGTGGCGCATCTGGTCGAGCTCGGCGGCAAGCCGCGCCCGGTCGACGCCGAGTGCCTGCACCTGGGCTTCGAGCCCAGCCTCCTGGCGCTCCTGCGCCAGCCGCCGCTCCACCGCCGCCTCGAGCTGGTCGAGCGCTGCCGTCAGCCGGCGAGTGGCCTTCTCGAGCGGCGGACCGTCCAGCATCCCGCAAAGCCTCCGATTTGGCACGCACCGAATAGGCGTTCGGCGAGCCCCGATGACCGAGATTAGGTGCGCCGCACGCTGAGGGCAACCGAACGGCATTGCTCCGGATGTTTTGGCAGCGCACAAAAACGGCTCGGGCGACGGCCCCTCGGCCCGCGCGCCAGAAGATTGCATTTGCTTGCAAAATCTTTGCCCCTGGAGAATTGACTATGACCGCCGGGTTGGTATGCCATCACCCAACGGTGGATGGCCCGCGCAACGGCAACGGTCCGACGCGGGCAGCATCAGGTCGCACACAGGAGAGAGCAGGATGACCCTTCGCGTTGCCATCAACGGATTCGGCCGGATCGGCCGCAACGTCTTGCGTGCCCTTATCGAGTCCGACCGTCGCGACATCGAGGTGGTCGCCATCAACGATCTCGGGCCGGTGGAGACCAACGCCCACCTGTTCCGCTACGACTCCGTGCACGGCCGCTTCCCCGGCGTGGTCAAGGTGGCGGGCGATACGATCGACGTCGGCCGCGGCCCGATCAAGGTCACCGCGATCAAGGATCCGACCCAGCTCCCCTACAAGGAGCTCGGCATCGACATCGCCATGGAATGCACCGGCATCTTCACCGCCCGCGACAAGGCGGCGCTGCTGCTTCAGGCCGGCGCCAAGCGCGTGCTGGTCTCCGCCCCGTCCGACGGCGCCGACTTCACCGCGGTCTACAAGGTCAACCATGAGGGGCTGACCAAGGAGCACCTCGTGGTCTCCAACGGCTCCTGCACCACCAACTGCCTGGCGCCGGTCGCCAAGGTGCTGCACGAACTGGTCGGCATCGAGCGCGGCTATATGACCACGGTGCATTCCTATACCGGCGACCAGCCGACGCTGGACACCCTGCACAAGGACCTCTACCGCGGCCGTGCCGCCGCCCTGTCAGCGATCCCGACCTCGACCGGCGCCGCCAAGGCCATCGGCCTCGTGCTGCCGGCGCTGAAGGGCAAGCTCGACGGCTCGGCCATCCGCATCCCCACCCCCAACGTGTCGCTGGTCGACCTCAAGATCGTCGCCTCCCGCGCGACCACCAAGGAGGAGATCGTCGCGGCGATGAAGGCGGCCTCCGAAGGCCCGCTCAAGGGCGTGCTCGGCTTCACCGACCAGCCCAATGTCGGCATCGACTTCAACCACGACCCGCACTCCTCGACCTTCCACGCCGACCAGACCAAGGTGATCGACGGCACCTTCGTGCGCGTGCTCGCCTGGTACGACAACGAGTGGGGCTTCTCGAACCGCATGGCCGACGTCGCCGCGGCGATGGGCAAGCTGATCTGAGCCGGGGGGCAGCAGCAGATGACCGCCTTCCGAACCCTTGACGACGCCGACGTCGCCGGCAACCGCGTGCTGGTGCGCGTCGACCTCAACGTGCCGATGGAAAACGGCACCGTCTCCGATGCCACCCGCATCGAGCGGGTGCTCCCGACGATCAAGGAGATCTCCGGCAAGGGCGGCAAGGTCATCCTGCTCGCCCATTTCGGCCGCCCCAAGGGCGTCGATCCCACCCAGTCGCTGAAGTCCATCGCGCCTGCGGTGGCCGACAAGCTCGGCAAGCCGGTGGCGTTCGCCCCCGACTGCATCGGCGAGGCGGCGGCCGCGGCCGTCGCCGCGATGAAGCCCGGCGACGTGCTGCTGCTGGAGAACACCCGCTTCCATGCGGGCGAGGAGAAGAACGACCCCGAGTTCGCCCGCGCGCTCGCCGCCAATGGCGACCTCTGGGTCAATGACGCCTTCTCGGCCGCCCACCGCGCCCACGCCTCGACCGAGGGGCTGGGCCACCTGCTGCCGGCCTATGCCGGCCGCACCATGCAGGCCGAGCTCGACGCGCTGACCAAGGCGCTGGGGGCGCCGGCCCGGCCGGTCGCCGCCATCGTCGGCGGCGCCAAGGTGTCGACCAAGCTCGACCTGCTCGGCAATCTCAGCGGCAAGGTCGATATCCTGATCATCGGCGGCGCCATGGCCAACACCTTCCTGTTCGCGGAAGGAAAGGCGGTCGGCAAGTCGCTGTGCGAGCGGGAGATGGCCGACACGGCACGCAGCATCCTCGCCACCGCCGCCTCGCGCGGCTGCACCGTGGTACTGCCGGTGGACGTGGTCGCCGCCGCCGAGTTCAAGGCCAACGCCCCCTCCAAGACGGTCACGGTCGACGTCATCGGCGCCGACGACATGGTGCTCGACATCGGGCCGAAGTCGGTGCTCGACGTCACTACCCGGCTGGCCGCCGCCAAGACGGTGCTGTGGAACGGACCGTTCGGCGCCTTCGAGCTGGAACCGTTCGACCGCGGCACGGTGCAGGTGGCCAAGGCGGTCGCCGAGCTCACCGAGGCCGGCACGGTGGTGTCGGTCGCCGGCGGCGGCGACACGGTGTCCGCCCTCAACCATGCGGGCGTCGCCGAGCGATTCACCTATATCTCGACCGCCGGCGGCGCCTTCCTGGAGTTCCTGGAAGGCAAGGTGCTGCCCGGCGTCGAGGTGCTGCGCAAGCGCTGAGGCCCGACCGAACCCTGCTCCCGGGCCGCGGCGCGGCCCGGGCCTATCCTGACCTGACCTGTCCTGACCCAGGGAAACCCTCGCGCCAGCCATGTTTGCGCCCATCCGGGCGGGTGGCCGCGATTTCGCCGCTTTCGCGGGGATGCTCAACGCGATGGTGGCGAAATCGGGTGTCGCGAGTATGCGGACGCGCTTGTATCTGATCACGCCGGTGATCGCCGACGCGGACGCATTCATTCCGGCGCTGACCGCAGCGCTGGAGGCTGCCGAGGTCGCCGCGGTGCGGCTTCGCCTGGCGGACGCCGACGAGCGGACGCTGATCAACCGCATCCGTCACATCGCCCCCCTGGTGCAGGAGGCCAGCGCCGCCCTGCTGGTCGACGGCCGGCCCGACCTCGTCGCCCGCAGCGGCGCCGACGGCGCCCATGTCACTGGCGTCGGCCAGTTGCAGACCGTGCGCGGCACCCTGCCGGCCGAGCGGATCGTCGGCGTCGGGGGCGTCCGGACGCGCCACGACGCCATGACCGCCGGCGAAAGCGGTGCCGATTACGTGATGTTCGGCGAGCCCGACCTCGACGGCACCGGCCCGCCGCCCGAGTCCGTCATCGAGCGCACGGCGTGGTGGGCGGAGATTTTCGAGCCCCCCTGCGTCGCCTATGCCGCGGATATCCGCACCGCCGCCGCCCTCGCCGAGGCCGGAGCCGATTTCGTCGCCCTCGGGGATGCGATATGGAACGACCCGAGGGGCGCAGCCGCCGCAATGCGCGACGCCGCGGCGTCGCTGACGAGGGACAAGGTGCCGTGATCTTTTGCACCGCGGCCGTCATGTTCGCGTCCCTGATCGGCGCGACGGCGGCGATGGGGCAGGGTGCTCCGCTTTCGGTCGTGCCGCAGCCGGCACCGCCCGCCAACCTGCCGGCGAAACCGCCGGCCGTGCCCAAACCGATGCCGCCGGCCCCGCGCACCGCCGCGCCGCAGCCGGTGAAGCCCCAGCCGCCCATTCCCCAGCCGCCGGCGGCGGCCAAGCCGGGCGCGCCGGCATCGGCCGACGCGCATGGCGACACCGCCTTCGGCGCCTTCCAGCGCGGGCTCTACCTCACCGCTCTCAAGGAGGCGACGCGGCGGGCGGCCGAGACGCCCGACCCCGCGGCGATGACGCTGCTCGGCGAGCTCTACTCGTCGGGTCTCGGCGTGGCACGGGACGACCGCAAGGCCGCCCAATGGTACCAGCTTGCCGCCAGCCGCAACGACCCGACCGCCATCTTCCAGCTCGGCATGATGCATCTTGAGGGCCGCGGCGTGCGCAAGGACCGCGCCGATGCCGCCAACCTGTTCCAGCGCGCCGCCGAGGCCGGCTATGCGCCGGCGGCCTACAATCTGGCCCTGCTCCATATCGAGGGGCAGGCGATGCCGCAGGATTTCGCCCAGGCTGCGCGCTGGTTCCGCGTCGCCGCCGACAAGGACCTGCCCGAGGCGCAGTACGCGCTGGCGGTGTTCTACAAGGAAGGCCGCGGCGTCGGCGCCGACCCGGTTCAGGCCGCCCATTGGCTGGCCCGCGCCGCCATGCTCGACAATATCGACGCGATGGTCGACTACGCCATCGCTTTGTTCAACGGCACCGGCGTCGACAAGGACGAGGCGGCGGCGGCCCGCTGGTTCCGCAAGGCGGCGCTGAAGGGCAACGTCATCGCCTGGAACCGCTATGCCCGACTCCTGCTCGCCGGCCGCGGCGTGCCGGCGGACCGCGTCGAGGCGGCGCGCTGGCACCTGATGGCCCGCACCGTCGGCCTGTCCGACCCCTGGCTCGACCAGCAGATCGCCGCCCTCACCCCCGAGGAGCGCACCCGCGCCGAAGAGCAGGCCCGCGCCTGGCTCGACCGGGCCACCCGCGACCGGACGAGCTCCCCCCTGGTCGTCCAGCGCTGAAGTGACCCGCCGCGGGCTGTCGGCGCCGCCGCCACAGGCCTATAGAGAGCGCGGCTCCGCTCCCGCCCGATTCACAATCTGTCCCGGATTCATCATGCTCCGCTCGCCTCTCCTCACCGTCATGGTCCAGGCCGCCCTCAAGGCCGGCCGCAGCCTGAAGCGCGATTTCGGCGAGGTCGAAGAGTTGCAGGTCTCGCTCAAGGGACCGGCCAATTTCGTCTCGGTCGCCGACCGCCGGGCCGAGCAGATCGTCTTTGCCGAGCTCAAGAAGGCCCGGCCCGACTATGGCTTCCTGATGGAGGAGAGCGGCGCGGTCGAGGGCTCCGACAAGAGCCACCGCTGGCTGGTCGACCCGCTCGACGGCACCACCAACTTCCTGCACGGCATCCCGCACTTCGCGGTGTCGATCGGGCTGGAGCGCGACGGCGTGCCGGTGGCCGGCGTGATCTACAACCCGGCCACCGACGAGCTGTTCACCGCCGAGCGCGGCCGCGGCGCCTTCGTCAATGACCGCCGGCTGCGCGTCGCCGCCCGCAAGGACTTGTCGGCCGCCGTCATCACCTGCGGCATCCCGCATCTGGCCCGCGGCGACCACGACCTGTTCCGGCGCGAACTGGCGGTGGTGCAGTCCAAGGCGGCGGGCCTGCGCCGCTTCGGCGCCGCCTCGCTCGACCTCGCCTGGGTGGCGGCTGGCCGGTTCGACGGCTATTGGGAGCGGCACCTGTCGCCCTGGGACATCGGCGCCGGCATCGTGATGGTGCGCGAGGCCGGCGGCTTCGTCACCGACCTCGACGGCGGCGAGGACATGCTGGCTTCGGGCGGCCTCATCGCCGGCAACGAGGCGATCCTGCGCAGCCTGCTGGCGACGCTGAAGAGCGCTTGAGGCGAAACCCGGCCGGGCCGGCGTTTGATAATAATCTTCGGCCGATCAAGCTGCGGATCGTTGTCCCCTCGCCGGAACGTCCCGGTTTTCGCAGCCGAGCGAACGATGAGCCCTTCAGACCCGGTTTCGCTTCGCCCCTTCGCGCCGGGCGACCTCGATCAGATCGAAGCGCTGTGGGTGGCGGGCTGGCAGGCGACCATGCCCGACATCGATTTCACCCAGCGCCTGCCATGGTTCCGCGAACACATGGCCTCGCTGATGCGCGACGATTACGCGGTGACCTGCGCCGTCGATGCGGCCGATCATGTGGTCGGCTTCACAGCCGTCTCCGAAAGCCAGGGGCACCTCGCCCAGATCGCCGTTCATCCCGACCAATGGGGGAGCGACGCCGCCGACCTGTTGATCGTCGCCGCCAAGGAGCGTGCCGGCCAGCTCACCCTCGACGTCAACCAGGAAAACCCGCGCGCCGTGCGTTTCTACGAAAAGCACGGCTTCCGGCGGCTGCGGGCGGACGTCAATTCCGCCTCCGGCCGGCCGACCTGGTGGTACGGCTGGCCGTGAGGCGTCCTCGGAGCGCTGTCATCCCGGCCAAGCGCCAAAGGCGCGCGAGCCGGGCTCGTCCGCCTTGTGGCGTCATCCCGGCCGAGCGTCAGCGAGAGCCGGGATCGTGGTCAGGACGGGGGCGCAAGTTCTGAGAACGATCCCGGATTGGCGCCGCGCGCCGTGCGGGATCACGAGGTACAAAGAACGCGGTCCCAGGTGGCGCAGCTTCGCGGCCTGGCCGGGACGATGTCGCGGGAGGCGAGAGGCGCCGGATGCGAGAACGCCCGGACGGGGGATCCGGGCGTTCAGGGCGGGGGACACCTGCGGGGGATGCGGCACCGGTTCGCTCACGGCGCCGCGTGTCGGAGCGTTTCCGTCGATCCCGGAGGATCAACCGGAAACCATGTCACTTCGTCTCGGCGGGTGGAGCGCCCGGCGCCTGCGCCGTCTTGATCGGCGTATAGTCGCCGTTCGACGCAGAAGTGTTTTTAGCCCCCGGACAGGCGAAGGCAGAAAACGGGGCGGCCACTGCCAGTGCCGCAACAATAGCGAGCGTCTTGGTCATCGGGTCTTCCCTGATTCGCCGGATCGTTCCGATCCTTGACCAAGCTTCTCGTGCAATTCACGCTAAGACAACTCGCAAATCTGTGAGGCGCTGCGACGCGTCGTCTCAGCGCCGCCGGCTCAACGCTGCGCCCGCGGGTGGGCGGCGCGGTAGGCCGCCATCAGTGCCGAGCTATCGACCGCGGTATAGACCTGGGTGGTCGATAGCGAGGCGTGGCCGAGCAGGTCCTGGATGGCGCGCAGGTCGCCGCCCTTCGCAAGCAAATGGGTGGCGAAGGAGTGGCGCAGCGCGTGCGGCGTCGCGGTCTCCGGCAGGCCGAGCGCGCCGCGCAAGCTCGCCATCGCCAACTGGATGATGCGCGGCGACAGCGGCCCGCCCTTGACGCCGACGAACAGCGGCCCCTCGGGATCGAGCGGGTGCGGGCAGAGCTTGAGATAGTCTTCGATCGCCGCGGCCACCTTGGGCAGCACCGGCACCATGCGGGTCTTGCCGCCCTTGCCGGTGATGCGCAGCGCCGCCCCCGGCGCCGGCGCCTCGCGCCGCTTTAAGGACAACGCCTCCGAAATGCGCAGCCCGCAGCCATAGCACAGCGCCAGCACCGCGGCGTCGCGCACCAGGACCCAGGTCTCGCGCGCCTCACCGGCGCGGGTGTCGGCGTCGGCCACCGCCTTGGCATCCGCGACGGGAAGCGGCCGCGGCAGGCGGGGCTTGGCCTTGGGCGTCGACACCGCCTGGAGCGCACCCACCTTGCCGAGCCCGTTGCGCTCCAGGAAGCGGCCGAACGAGCGCACCCCGGCCAGCACCCGGCCCAGCGAGCGCTGGTCGAGCCCGGCTGAGCGGCGCTCGGCCAGGAACGCCCGCACGTCGCGCGGCGCGAGCGCGGCGAGGTCGGGCAGGCTCGGCGGCCCACCGAGGTGGGCGGTGAGAAAGGTGAGGAACTGGCGCACGTCGCGGCCATAGGCCTCGACGGTCTTGGGCGAGCACCGCCGCTCGTGCGCCAGATACGACAGCCAGCGGCGCACCTCGGCGATCACCGAGGGCGCGGCGGGGATCAAGTGCGTATCATTCACCGAATCAAACCAACGTATAGTTGCCAATTAAAGATAGCTCTCAATATCAGATTTTCGCTTTCTGTTTAATGAAACGGGGGACTGAGCATCCTCCATGTTTACAAGCCCCCGCTCGACCAGCGTCCGCAGAGAGGAATCAAAAGTCATCGACTCTTTCAAATAGTGATTTCTTAGCGTTTCAACAGAAATAGTTTTTCTTCCAAAGTATTTTTTACGAAACAAAACCGCAAGTATCTGCCTTGCTTCTACATCTATATCCATCCTAGTGGAAAGACCAACAATCGTTTGACTTAAGCTTTCTAGAATATTTTCATATTTCTCAATCCCAAAATAATGACTATGGGTTTGGCGCACAGATGCGACATCTGAGGATCCAATCATAACAACTTCATAATTATCTTCCGCCGGGAACTGCGCCTCATAGCGTGCATACTCGCGAGCAGCGTCGCTTGAGTTCCTTCCAACAACATCCCACGCCACGAAAGATCCTGTATTCCAATCAAATACTATTATCCAATTATTTAGTAATTCAGATTTATTTTCCTTGGAGGTTAGGGTTTTAACTATATCTTCGTTGACGTAACTATTAAGTATTCGCTTCTTGTCTGATCTTATAATGACGTTTTCAGATTGAACTCGCAGTTTATCAAGATCAATTTTCGCATTAGATGTCGGGTCGCGTCCGCACTCGATCTCAAAAAGGATATCGGACAGACGCTTGAAGTAATTAATGATTATTGGATCCCCCTCCTTCTCCTTTAAATAATGACCATATATTATCGATGTTCGCTCAATAGATTCTGCCCAATAATGCTGAATTCGACTCCTGATCTGTAATTCAAGGGCAATTTTGTTTCTATCTATTATGAGATGTATCGCCCTGTAACCTGTATCATCGCGGCCCCTGTCGCGATAATCTGTCTTCTTCGCAATCTTAAAGCTGGATTGCTTACAAATTTCGTTCTGAATATATTCGACTAAATCACTTACGTCACGATTTGTGTCAACAACAATCCGACACCCCCCAATATCCTGCAATTGAGTTAGGCGAACACTGAGCCTCCGTAGCTTCCTTATAATCTGCGGTTTTCTTTTCAACCGTTGAGCCGCATAGTAACGCTTCCCACTACCCTGCAACCATCTTTGGAGTTCAAGCGTCGTTTCGGATAGCGGCTCCAAATGAGATGCACGATAAACATCTACTATAAAATCAGACTCTATATATTCTTCAGTTATATCATTTTTGCCAGATAAATATTTTCCGGCTCTATCTACTTTTGCCTTTGAATGATTTAATTCCATCGCCAGCCTTCATCTCATCAAAAATTGACCGAAGGGATGATGTATCCAGTCTATTTCATTAAGATTGCATGCCCAAATAACCCATAGCCACTTTGTGGCGCGCTTGCATGAAATAGCCAAGGCGATTCTCTATATCTATATCTAAACTGCGCTTCTAAATCCAGGGATTGCGCATCTGGCGCCAATCGTGCCTCTGGGTACCAAACTCGGCCACCGCAGCCACCTTGACACCCCGCCTCCCCGCGCTTAGCTAGCCGGTCATTCCAGACGGCGTTCGACCACAGCCGCCGACCGGGCCAGCGATCTCGATCCAGAGCCCGGAGGTCAACACCCGACAGCGCGATGCGCCCTCGGGTGCGCTCGGCGCTACGCAATTGGAATTTGAGGCAGCCGCATCGCGGCGGAGGTGACGATGTTCGAGACGCTGACGGACCGCCTCGGCGGCATTCTCGAAAAGCTGACCCGGCGCGGCGCGCTCACCGAGGGCGACGTCAACGAGGCGATGCGCGAGGTGCGCCGCGCGCTGCTGGAGGCCGACGTCGCCCTGGATGTGGTGCGAAGCTTCACCGACCGCGTGAAGAGCCGCGCCGTCGGCGCCGAGGTGCTGCGCTCGGTGACGCCGGGCCAGATGCTGATCAAGATCGTCCATGACGAGCTGATCAAGACGCTGGGCTCCGACGCCCAGTCCATCGACCTCGACGCCCCGGCGCCGGTGGCCATCCTGATGGTCGGCCTGCAGGGCTCGGGCAAGACCACCACCACCGCCAAGATCGCCCGCCGCCTCACCGAGCGCAACAAGAGCAAGGTGCTGATGGCCTCGCTCGACACCCGCCGCCCGGCTGCGATGGAGCAGCTCGCGGTGCTGGGCGAGCAGGTCGGCGTCACCACCTTGCCGATCGTCACAGGCCAGCAGCCGGTGCAGATCGCCAAGCGCGCCATGGAGGCCGCCCGCCTCGGCGGCTACGACGTGGTGATGCTCGATACCGCCGGCCGCACCACGGTCGACGAAGCCTTGATGGCCGAGGTCGCCGAGGTCAAGAAGCAGGTCAAGCCGCACGAGGTGCTGCTGGTCGCCGACAGCCTCACCGGCCAGGACGCGGTGAACACCGCCCGCGCCTTCGAGGAGCGGGTGGGCATCACCGGCATCGTGCTGACCCGCATCGACGGCGACGGCCGCGGTGGCGCCGCGCTGTCCATGCGCCACGTCACCGGCAAGCCGATCAAGCTGCTCGGCACCGGCGAGAAGGTCGACGCGCTGGAGGATTTCGACCCTGGCCGCGTCGCCGGCCGCATCCTCGGCAAGGGCGACATCGTCGCGCTGGTCGAGAAGGCGGCGCAGGCGATCGACGCCGAGAAGGCGGCCAAGATGGCCGCCCGCCTGCAGAAGGGCGCCTTCGACCTCGCCGACCTGCGCGAGCAGCTTCTCCAGATGGAGAAGATCGGCGGCGTCGGCGGCGTGCTCGGCATGCTGCCCGGCGTCGCCAAGATGAAGGACCAGATCGCCGCCTCCGGCATGAACGACGCCACCTTCCGCCGCCAGCGCGCCATCATCGATTCGATGACCCCGCAGGAGCGCCGCAACCCCGACCTGCTGAAGGCCAGCCGCAAGCGGCGCATCGCCAGCGGCTCCGGCACCAAGGTCGAGGAGATCAACCGCCTGCTGAAGCTGCACCGCGGCATGGCCGACATGATGAAGGCCATGGGCGGCGCCAAGCGCGGCCCGCTGGCCGGCATCGGCCGGGCGCTCGGCTTCGGCGGCGGCATGCCCCAGCCGACGCCCGAGATGATCGAGGACTACCAGCGCCGCGGGCCGGCGGCGATCGCCGACAAGATGCCCGATCTGCCCGCCGATTTCGGCAAGGCGCTGCCGCCGGGTCTGCCCGGCCTGCCGGGACGCCTGCCCGGCCTGCCGTTCGGGCCGAAGAAGAAGTGATTTCAGAACTTTAAGTTCGAGACTGGAAAGGACCACTCAATGTCTCTCAAGATCCGCCTTGCCCGCCGCGGCACCAAGAAGCGCCCGCACTACGCGATCGTGCTCGCCGACGAGCGCGCCCCGCGCGACGGCCGCTTCCTGGAGAAGCTCGGCACCTATGACCCGCTGCGCGGCAAGGACGACGCCGCCCGCGTGCAGTTCGACACCGAGGCGGTGAAGTCCTGGCTCGCCAAGGGCGCCCAGCCGACCGACCGCGTCGCCCGCTTCTTCGACGCCGCGGGCCTTCTGACCCGCAAGGCGCACGCCAATCCGGAGAAGGCCAAGCCGAAGAAGAAGGCGCAGGAGCGCGCCGCCGCGGCCGCTGCCGCCGCCGGCGAGTGACGATGCCTGTCGTCCCGGGCGAGGCGGGATGCGGAGCATCCGGCCGATACCCGGGACCGGCTGACGGCATCCCGCTTCTCTTCCCCTCTCCCCTTGCGGGAGAGGGTGGCGAGGATGAGCGAAGCGGCATCCGAGCCGGGTGAGGGGTAACTTCAGGCCGGGCTTGATTCGACCCCTCACCCGCCTCGCGATCGTTCGATCGCTCGGCACCCTCTCCCGCAAGGGGAGAGGGAAAGAGCGCCAACGGCTGAGCTTTTCTCTCCGACCTGGAGCCGCCCCGATGACCGCCGCACCCCCGCCTGGCCCCGGTAAGGAGACCGGCGCGGCGCGGCGCGTCTGCGTCGCCCGCATCGCCGGCGCCTATGGCGTGCGCGGCGAGGTGCGTCTCATGGTCTTTACGGAAGATCGCGGCGTTCTGAATTCGCTCGGGCCGTTCACCGACGCGGCAGGCCTCCGCGCCTTCGCGCTGACAGCCTTGCGCGCCCACGGCGAGGGCGTGGTCGCCCGCTTTGCCGAGATCGCCAGCCGCGAGGACGCCGAGGCGTTGCGCGGTACCGACCTCTATATCCCCCGCGACCGCCTGCCGGCGATCGAGGAGGACGAGAGCTACTACCACGCCGACCTGATCGGCCTTGCGGTGCGCGCGCCGGAGGGCGACACCCTCGGCCGGGTGATCGCGGTGGAGAATTTCGGCGCCGGCGACATTCTCGACGTCGCGCCAAGCTGGGGCGGCGCCTCGGTGATGGTGCCGTTCACCAAGGCGATGGTGCCGGCGGTGGATTTGCAGGCCGGACACCTCACGCTGGCCGCGCGCGACCTGGTGCCGCCGCCCAAGCCCCCCAAGGAAGGCCCCAGGCGGGGGCCCAAAATGCGGGGACAGGGATGAGCTGGCGCGCTGACATCCTCACGCTGTTTCCCGAGGCGTTTCCCGGTCCGCTCGGCCTGTCTCTGGCCGGACGCGCGCTCAATGAGGGCCGCTGGGCGCTTCAGGCCACCGACATCCGCACCTTCGCGCAGGACCGCCACCGCTCGGTCGACGACACCCCGGCCGGCGGCGGCCCGGGCATGGTGATGCGCGCCGACGTGCTGGCCCGCGCCATCGACGCGGTCTCGCCCGAGGGCGACCCACGGCCGCGGCTCCTGATGTCGCCGCGCGGCGCGCCACTGACGCAAGGAAAAGTGCGCGAGTTCGCCGCCGGCCCCGGTGTGCTGGTGGCGTGCGGCCGCTTCGAAGGCATCGACCAGCGGGTCATCGAGGCGCGCGCGCTGGAGGAGGTCTCGATCGGCGACTATGTGCTGTCGGGCGGCGAGATCGCGGCGATGGCGCTCATCGACGCCTGCGTGCGGCTGATCCCCGGCGTGATGGGCAACGCCCTCTCCGGCACGGAAGAGAGCTTCTCGTCCGGCCTGCTGGAATATCCGCAATACACCCGCCCGCAGCTCTTCGAGGGCCGCGCCATCCCGGATGTTCTCATCTCGGGCGACCACGGCAGGGTCGCCGCGTGGCGGCGCGACGAGGCCGAGAGGCTGACGAGGGAGCGCCGGCCGGATCTCTACGAGATCTACCGGCGCGGAAGGGCATGACAGCGGCCGCGGCTTCGTGTATGAGCGCCCATCCCAACTGAAAACAGCGTGCCCAAGCGCTCGCGATCCCTTGGGAATCCCTCGACGGATTCCAGGTCGCGCAATGGAGTTGCCGCCATGAACATCATCGCCGAACTCGACCAGGAACAGATCGCCAAGCTCACCACGGGCAAGGAGATTCCCGAGTTCCAGCCGGGCGACACGGTCATCGTCAATGTCAAGGTGGTCGAAGGCGACCGCTCGCGCGTGCAGGCCTATGAGGGCGTGTGCATCGCCCGCAATGGCGGCGGCCTGAACCAGAGCTTCACCGTCCGCAAGATTTCCTATGGCGAGGGCGTCGAGCGCGTGTTCCCGCTCTATTCGCCGCTGATCGATTCGATCAAGCTGGTCCGCCGCGGCAAGGTCCGCCGCGCCAAGCTCTATTACCTGCGCGATCGCCGCGGCAAGTCGGCCCGCATCGCCGAGCGCACCGATACCGCCGGGAAGACCGGCAAGGCCGGGAAGACCGGCAAGTGATCGCGCAAGCGATCGTGCGATAGAGACGGCGGCCGGCGCGGCCGCCAGATCGTCTTCTCCATGGCCGGGCCTCGTCCCGGCCATGTGCGTTTCGGGGCCTTGGGGCGTTCAGGGTCTTGGAGCATCCAGGGAGCTTGGAGCACTGAGGGATCCTGGAGCGTCCGGGGATCTTGGAGCGTCCAGGGATCCTGGGCGTTGAGGGATCTTGGAGCGTTGAGGGATCCTGGAATCTCGGGGTTCGGGTGAGGGCTGAGAAAGCGCGCTCACTCCGCCTCGGTGCGCGCCTGCAGGATCCAGCGGTGGCCGAACGGATCGCGCACCGCGGCGAAGCGCAGGCCCCAATAGGCGCTGGTCGGCGCCATGTCGGGGGCGGCGCCGTTGGAGACGGCGCGCGCATACCAGGCGTCGACCTGCGCCGGGCCGGACAGCATCAGCCGCAGCGATACCGGCGTGGCGCATTCGGGCGTCGGCGCGGCGGTGGCGCTGCAGGCAGCCCGTGCGTCCGACAGCACGATCAGGCCGCGATTGATCATGATTTCGGCGTGCACGACGACGCCGTCGCGACCGGCCAGGCAGCGCCGCTCCACCGCGTCGAACGCGACGCGATAGAACGCCATCGCCGCCGATGCGCTGCGAACGGTCAAGTGGGGGGCAACCGGCGGATAATCCCGCCCGACTGCGAGCATGCGTGACCCTCGACGCCTCGCCCCCTCGGCCGCCTCGGGGCTGCGAGGCCACGCCCTCACATTTCGTCAGGGGGGTGTTTCAATCAAAGCTCGGAGGATTGCCTATTCCGCCGGGCTGCGGCCGATCCGTAACGGCCAAGGCTTAGCGGCAGAACCGGGCCAAAGACCGGCCAAAGGCCGGCCGATTGATGGCGGCCGGCCTTTGGGCGCTCTGTCGCACGCTGTTGATCGCCGCGGCGTTGCACCGGCGAAGGGCGCATGTTACCCCGCGCCACTCCCCAACACCCGGCGCCCCGCGCCCGTTCACGAGTTCGCGATCCGATGACCAAGCCGCGCACGCTCTACGACAAGATCTGGGACGACCATCTGGTCGAGGTTCAGCCCGATGGAACGTGCCTGCTCTATATCGACCGCCACCTCGTCCACGAGGTGACCAGCCCGCAGGCGTTCGAGGGCCTGCGCACCGCCGGACGCAAGGTGCGCGCGCCGCAAAAGACGCTGGCCGTGGTCGACCACAACGTGCCGACCTCCGACCGCTCCAAGGGCATCGACGACCCCGAGAGCGCGCTGCAGGTGGCGACGCTGGCCGAGAACGCCCGCGACTTCGGCATCGAGTATTACAACGAGATCGACGTCCGCCAGGGCGTGGTACACGTCGTCGGCCCCGAGCAGGGCTTCACGCTGCCCGGCACCACCATCGTGTGCGGCGACAGCCACACCTCGACCCACGGCGCCTTCGGCGCGCTGGCCCACGGCATCGGCACCTCGGAGGTCGAGCACGTGCTCGCCACTCAGACGCTGATCCAGAAGAAGGCCAAGAACATGCGGGTGACGGTGGACGGCCAATTGCCGCCCGGCGTCACAGCGAAAGACGTGGTGCTGGCGATCATCGGCGAGATCGGCACCGCCGGCGGCACCGGCTCGGTGATCGAATATGCCGGCGAGGCCATCCGCTCCCTCTCGATGGAAGGCCGCATGACGGTCTGCAACATGTCGATCGAGGGCGGCGCGCGGGCCGGCATGATCGCGCCCGACGAAAAGACCTTCGCCTATATCAAGGACCGCCCCAAGGCGCCCAAGGGCGCCCATTGGGACGCCGCGCTGCGCTACTGGGAGACGCTCCGCAGCGACGACGGCGCCCACTTCGACCACGAGCTCAAGCTCGACGGCGCCAGTCTGCCGCCGATCGTGACCTGGGGCACCAGCCCTGAGGACGTCGTCGCGATCACCGGCGTGGTGCCGAACCCCGACGACATCACGGACGAGAACAAGCGCACCTCGAAATGGCGGGCGCTGGACTATATCGGCCTCAAGCCCGGCACCAAGATCACCGACATCCCGATCGACGCGGTGTTCATCGGCTCGTGCACCAATGGCCGCATCGAGGATCTGCGCGAGGCCGCCCGCATCGCCGCCGGCAAGACCGTGCACGCCGGCGTGCGGGCGATGATCGTGCCGGGCTCCGGCCTGGTGAAGGCGCAGGCCGAGGCCGAGGGGCTTGATGCGATCTTCAAGGCGGCCGGCTTCGACTGGCGCGAGCCGGGCTGCTCGATGTGCCTGGCCATGAACCCCGACAAGCTTGCGCCCGGCGAGCGCTGCGCCTCGACCTCGAACCGCAATTTCGAGGGCCGCCAGGGCTTCAAGGGCCGCACCCACCTGGTCTCGCCGGCCATGGCGGCCGCCGCCGCGATCGCCGGGCGGTTCGTGGACGTGCGGGAGTGGGGCTGAAGAACCTGGGGCTGAGCGCCTCCTGCAAATCACGGCTTTCAGACTGACAACCCCGCGCCGAGGCGCGGGGTTTTCGTTTGCCGGCTCACCCATACCTCCTCTGCGCCTCCACCGCCAAGCCGGTGCCGACGGCGCCGAAGCGGTCGCCGTCGACCACCGCGGCCTGCGGCACCACCCCCCGGATCACCGACCGCACCGCCGGAATGGCGGACGTGCCGCCGGTGAAGAACAGCGCATCGACGTCGTCCGGCTGAACGCCCGCCGCAGCGAGGCAGCGCCGCACGGTGTCGGCAAGGCGCGACGTCAGGCGGGCGGTCGAGTCCTCGAAGCCGTCGCGGGTGGCCTCGGCGGCAAGCCCCGCCTCCAGCCAGGAGAGGTCGATGGCGGCGCGGTCCTTGTCTGAGAGCGTGATCTTGGCCTCTTCCACCGCCATCAGGATGCCGTGGCCGCGCCGCGCCTCGATGACGTGCAGCAGGCGCTCGACCAATTCCGGCTGCGCCGCATCGCGGCGGGTCGAGCGGATCTGCGAAATCGCCTTCGGGTCATAGAGCCGGTTGACCTGCGACCAGGTGGCGAGATCCCAATAGGGCCCGCCCGGCACGTCGATGTCGCCGCGCGCCATGCGCGAGCCGAAGCCGAATTGCGGCATCACGCTGGCCATGGCGAGGCGCTGGTCGTAATCGGTGCCGCCGATGCGCACGCCGTCATTGGCCAGGAGGTCCGCGGCGCGGTCGGCCGCCTTGCGCCGCTCTGGGCCGAGCCGCACCAAGGTGAAGTCGGCGGTGCCGCCGCCCAGATCGGCGATCAGCGCCAGCGTCTCGCGCGCGACCTCCTGCTCATAGGCCAGCGCCGCCGCCACCGGCTCGTACTGGAACGACACCTCCTTGAAGCCGACATGGTGCGCCACCTCGGCGAGCGTCGCCTCGGCGCGGGCGTCGGCGTCCGCGTCGTCGTCGACGAAATGGACGGGGCGGCCCATCACCACCTTGGTGAGGGGGCTGCCGAGCTGGGCTTCCGCCCGCGTCTTCACCTCGCGCACGAAGGCGCTCACGATGTCGCGGAAGGGGATGCGGCGGCGGTGGACCTGCGTCGTCTCCTCGATCAGCGCGGTGCCCAGCACCGACTTCAGCGAGCGCATCAGCCGCCCGCCATGGCCCTCGACATAGGCCGCCACGGCGGCCCGGCCGATCAAAAAGCGGGTGTCGGGCTCGGTGCCGTAGAACACCGCGGTCGGCAGGTCGGTCGCGGCGCCCTCCAGCGGCACGAGGCGCGGCGCGCCGTCGACGACGCCGAGGGTGGAGTTGGAGGTGCCGAAGTCGATGCCGCAGGGACGGCTCGGGAGTGCGCGGCGGGGGGTCGGGTTCATCGGTCCTTCAAGGGCGAAACGGCCGCCCTCCGGCGGCGCGGAACGGCGCCGGGGTCGGCCGGTGTGGCGATGGCTGGCGTCATGCGAAATCCGGCCTCAGGGGCCGGAGTCTCGCGTTCCAGTCGCCGAAAATCCCCTTTTCGAACAGGGGTTGTCGGCGAGACTGCGGTCGGGAAACACGGCGTTATCGCCGGCAAGCTACATCATAGACCGCGCGGAAGACGAGGGGGAGGCGCGCGGCGGCAGCCGGCCCGCCCGAGCCGGGTTGCGCGATATGTCGCGCGGCGGACCGCGACCGGCCCCGGCGGGCGCCGCCCCTCGACATCAAACCGATTTCGCGGGGCCGCCAGGGCTTCAGGCCAAGGGCAGGGTTTCAAGGGCAGGGGTTCGAGACAGGACGTCAAGGGCGGGCGTCAGGGGAGGATCTTCAAGGGGCGCACCCGCCGCGTCTCGCCGGCAATGGCAACGGCGAGACGCGAGGTTCGTGGATGCGCGCGGGACTGCACGGATTGCGTGCAAGCGGCCGGCCCGGGCACGCCGGGTCGGCCCTCTTTGGCCAAGCTACCAGCGCCGGCTCCAGCCGCCGCCCCACCCCGGCCCATTGCGCACGAGGCCGATGATGAAGAGCAGCACCAGCGCGCCGATCGTGGCGTTGACGATGGCGGCGAGAAGGCCGCTGCCGAGGTGAACGCCGAGCTGCGGCAACAGCCAGCTGCCGATCACCGCGCCGAGCAGGCCGACGATCAGATCGCCGGCAATGCCGAACCCGGTGCCCCGGAAGATCTGCCCGGCGAGCCACCCGGCGACCAGACCGACCACCAGAATAATCAAAAGGCTTTCGCCCGAAAGCGTCATCGCCAGTCCTCCGAGTTGGGTGCAATCGCAGGTCACAGGCTCGCGGCCGGAGGACGATGCCGACCGGGCCCGGAATGCTGTATAGGTGCGTGACAGGACAACCCGCGCGCGATCCACTTGTTCCGCCGTGTCGGACGACTGGCGGGGCGCAGACAGGGCGGCGCCGAAGGTACATCCTTGCCTCAGAGGTGCACCCTTGACCTCAAAGTGTATGATCGCGCCATGACGACATCGGGCGTTCTCCCCCAGCACGGCGACGCGCACGCCGATCATGCGCCCGCCGATCGTCCGGCCGGGTGCTTCGGTTGCGATCCTGCCGGCCGCGACGCGGCCTCGATCCTCGCCGAGGCCGAGGCAGCGTGCAGCGGCCGCGAGCGGCGGCTGACGCCGATGCGGCGGCGGGTGCTGGAGGCGCTGGCGGCCAGCGAGGTGCCGCTCGGCGCCTACGACATCATGGACCGGCTCGGCCGGCACGGCGTGCGGCCGGCGCCGATCTCGGTCTATCGGGCGCTCGACTTTCTGGTCGCCGAGGGCTTCGTCCACCGGCTGGAGAGCCGCAACGCCTTCATTGTCTGCACCCACCGCCACGGCGCCGGCGAGCCGGTGGTGTTCCTGATCTGCGAGCGCTGCGGCGCCACCGCCGAGGCGAGCTCGCCTGAGATGCAGTGCGCCATCCAGGCCGCCGCCGCCGGCCGGGACTTCGCGGCGCGGGCGCCGGTGATCGAGGTGCCGGGCCTGTGCGCGGCATGCCGGCGGCCGTGAGCGCCTGCGGCAATGTTGCCCCCGGCGGGTCGGCATTGAGGGGACGTTCGCATTGACTGGGAGGCCGCGGTCTCCTACCTCGACGGCAGCGAACGGAGTGGTGCCGATGAACGCGCCCCTGACGGCCCCGGCCGACATCCAACTCGACAACATCCCGGTCAGTCTGGCCGTTTCCGACGCCGGGCCGGCGCCGCGGCGCAAGTCCGTCGCCGTCTCGGTCGGCGGCGTTCGGGTCGGCGGCGGCGCCCCGGTGGTGGTGCAGTCGATGACCAACACCGACACCGCCGATGTCGAGGCCACCGCCGAGCAGGTGGCGGCGCTGGCGCAGGCGGGCTCGGAGCTGGTGCGCATCACCGTCGACCGCGAGGAGGCCGCCGCCGCGGTGCCGCTCATCCGCGACCGGCTCGACCGCATGGGCGTCGACGTGCCGCTGATCGGCGACTTCCATTATGTCGGCCATAAGCTGCTCGCCGAATATCCGGCATGCGCCGAGGCCCTGGCGAAGTACCGCATCAACCCGGGCAATGTCGGCTTCAAGGACAAGAAGGACAAGCAGTTCGGCACCATCGTCGAGATGGCCGCCAAGTACGGCAAGGCGGTGCGCATCGGCGTCAATTGGGGCTCGCTCGACCAGGAGCTGCTGACCCACCTCATGGACATCAACGCCCGCACCGACCGGCCGGCCGACGTGCGCGCGGTCACCCGCGAGGCGATGGTACAGTCGGCGCTGCTGTCGGCGGCGCGCGCCGAGGAGATCGGCCTTGGCCGCGACCGCATCGTGCTGTCGGGCAAGGTGTCGGCGGTGCAGGATCTGATCGCGGTCTATCGCGAGCTCGCCCGCCGGTCGGACTATGCGCTGCATCTCGGCCTCACCGAGGCCGGCATGGGCTCCAAGGGCATCGTCGCCTCGGCGGCGGCGCTGTCGGTGCTGCTGCAGGAGGGCATCGGCGACACCATCCGCGTGTCGCTGACGCCCGAGCCCGGCGCCACCCGCACGCTGGAGGTCAAGGTGGCGCAGGAGATCCTGCAGACCATGGGCTTCCGCACCTTCGTGCCGCTGGTCGCCTCCTGCCCGGGCTGCGGGCGCACCACCTCGACCACCTTCCAGGAACTGGCCAAGACCATCCAGACCTACATTCTGGACCGCATGCCGGAATGGAAGAAGACGCTCCCTGGCGTCGAGACCCTGCAGGTGGCGGTGATGGGCTGCATCGTCAACGGCCCCGGCGAATCCAAGCACGCCGACATCGGCATCTCGCTGCCCGGCACCGGCGAGGCGCCGACCGCGCCGGTGTTCATCGACGGCAAGAAGGCGGCGACCCTGCGCGGCCCGACGATGGCCGCCGACTTCCAGACGATGGTCGAGGAGTATGTCGTGCGCCGGTTCGGCGACGGCACCGGCTCCGCGACGTTCTGAGCACGCCCGGACTGGCGGCGCGCCCGATCCGCCGGACGGAGCGTGGAGCGATTCTACGCAGCATTCCCATCCGCCGCCGCCAGGATGGCCAGCGGGCGGGATTGGCCGTAAAGCACGCGGCCCCGGCGGGGTGCTGCAGCGTTGCTGCGCCTGCAGCGAAAACGCGTCCACAGGAACGTCTTCGAAACGAACGTCTTCGGAACGCTGCGAACGGTCCTGCACAAGATGCCGAAAAAGAATCCGTGCGCGAAAGCGTGCAAGACGTCGTGCAGAACGCCGTGCAAAACCCGATGCGCCAGCCGGTGACAGCGCCCTAACCGAGGCGCCGGTGTGGTGCATCGGACTGGAAAATGCTCTAGAGACGTCGGAACGATTTGCCCCCGGCCGCAAGCCCGCGAACCATTGCCCTGGTCATGAACAACAAGATCGAGGCCGCCCCCTCGGGCCGCGATACGCCGGAGCGTCCGCCAAGCCAGCCGACTCCGGACAGCGCGCCGTCCCCGGAAAGCCCGGCGGGTCCGCCGCCTGCGACTCCGGCATCCGCGAGCCTGCCGCCGCCGGCCGGCGCGGCCGGCCTGCCGGGCGCGCGCGAGCCGGTGAGCCGCGAGCACCGCGTGACCGCGGGGTTCGGCACGCTGGCGCTGGGCTCGCTCGGCGTGGTCTATGGCGACATCGGCACCAGCCCGCTCTATGCGTTCCGCGAAGCGGTGGTGGCGGCGAGCGGCCATGGCGCGGTCGACCGCGCCGCGGTGATCGGCATCCTGTCGCTGATCCTGTGGTCGCTGATCCTGGTGGTGACGGTCAAATACGTCGTCATCCTGCTGCGCGCCGACAACAATGGAGAAGGCGGCACGCTGACGCTGGTGGCGCTGGCCCAGCGGGCGCTGGGGCGCAGCAACAATCTGGTGATTTTGCTCGGCATCGCCGGCGCGGCGCTGTTCTACGGCGATTCGATCATCACCCCGGCGATCTCGGTGCTCTCGGCGGTCGAGGGCCTGGAACTGATCGCCCCGGCGCTGGAGCCGGTGGTGGTGCCGATCACCCTCGTCATCCTGATCGTTCTCTTCGCGGTTCAGAGCAGCGGCACCGGGCGGGTGGCGGCGTTCTTCGGGCCGATCATGGCGGTGTGGTTCGCAACCCTCGCCGCCACTGGGCTGAGCCACATCACCGACGATCCGGCGGTGTTCGCGGCACTCAACCCGCTGGAAGGCGTGGCGTTCCTGTACCGCCACGGCACGGTGGCGCTGATCACGCTGGGCGCGGTGTGCCTGGCGGTGACCGGCGCCGAGGCGCTCTATGCCGATCTCGGCCATTTCGGCAGGAAGCCGATCCGCTTCGCCTGGCTCGGCTTCGTCTTCCCGGCGCTGGTGCTCAACTATTTCGGCCAGGGCGCGCTGGTGCTGGCCCATCCCGAGGCGATCGAGAACCCGTTCTACCGCATGGCGCCGGACTGGGCGCTGATGCCGATGATCGTGCTCGCCACCCTTGCCACGGTGATCGCCAGCCAGGCCGTGATCACCGGCGCCTACTCGCTGACGCGCCAGGGCGTGCAGCTCGGCCTGATGCCGCGGCTGTCGGTGCACTACACCTCCGAAAGCCACGCCGGCCAGTTCTACATGCCGCGGGTGAACTGGTTCCTGCTCGCCGGCGTGGTGAGCCTCGTGCTGCTGTTCCAGCGCTCGGGCGACCTCGCCGCGGCCTACGGCATCGCGGTGACCTCGTCGATGGCGGTGGACGCCATGCTGGCCTTCATCGTGATCTGGCGGATCTGGGGCTGGCACCCGGCCGCCTCGGCGCTGCTGATCCTGCCGTTCCTGTTCATCGACCTGTCGTTCGTGGTCGCCAACACGCTGAAATTCGTCCAGGGTGGCTATGTGCCGGTGGCGCTCGGCCTGTTCCTGGCGCTCCTGATGTGGACCTGGGTCAAGGGCACCCGCATCCTGTTCGAGAAGACGCGCAAGTCCCATGTCGCGCTCACCGGCCTCGTCGCCTCGCTGGAGCGGCGGCCGCCGCCGCGGGTGCCGGGCACCGCGGTCTTCCTCACCACCGACGCCGAGACGGCGCCCAGCGCGCTGCTGCACAATCTCAAGCACAACAAGGTGCTGCACGAGAAGAACCTGATCGTCACCGTCGCCAGCGCCGATGAGCCGCGGGTGGCGGACGACGAGCGGGCGGTGGTGGAATGCCTGTCGCCGAGCTTCATGCGCATCCGGCTGACCTTCGGCTACATGGAATCGCCCAATGTGCCGCGCGGCCTCGCGCTGGCGCGCAAGCTCGGCGTCAGCTTCGACATCATGTCGACGTCATTCTTCCTGTCGCGGCGCTCGCTCAGGCCCGCCGCCGAGCCCGGAATGCCGCTGTGGCAGGACCACCTGTTCATCCTGCTGTCCAAGACGGCGAGCGACGCCACCGACTTCTTCCAGATCCCGGCCGGCCGGGTGGTGGAGGTCGGCACCCAGATCACGGTGTAGCGGCGAAACGGTCCGGGGGCGGGCAGTTCTCGTCGCCGCGGGCGAGCAACGCGAGACCCGGGGCCGTCATCCGAAAAGGCACCCCTTCCTGAAAACGGTCCCGGGTCTCGGCTCACGCCTCGCCCGGGACGACCCCAGTTTCGTCTAAAGCATTCTCCGCAAAAGTGGGAACCGGTTTTGCGAAAGAGAATGCGATAAACCAAGAACTTAGAGCGTCCGCTTGATTCAACCGGATCGGCGGACGCTCTACGCCTTGCGGTCGGCGACGAAACGGGCGGCGGCGGCCAGCATGCCGGCGCGTGCGCCGAACGGCGCGAGCGCCGCGCCCGCTTCGCGCACCAGCTCCTCCAGCCGGGCGTGGGCGCGCTCGGTGCCCATCAGGCTGATCAGCGTCGCCTTGCCGAGAGTTGCATCCTTGCCCACCGCCTTGCCGGTGGTGGCGGCGTCGCCGTAGGCGTCGAGCAGGTCGTCGGCGGTCTGGAACGCCACGCCGCGCGCGGTCGAATAGGCGGCGAGTGCCGCCGTCTCGGCCGCGGAGGCGCCGCCGATCAGCGCCCCGGCATGGCAGGCATAGGCCAGGAGCGCCCCGGTCTTCATCGCCTGCAGCTCCAGCACCTCGGCCTCCGACAGCGCCAGGGGCTTGCGGTCGGCGGCGAAGCGGCCCTCGGCCGCGAGGTCGCGCATCTGGCCGCCGGCCATGCCGCCCACGCCCGAATTGCGGGCGAGCCCCAGCACCAAAGCGATGCGGACCGCGGGGTCGGGATGGGCGGTCTCGCTCGCCAGCACGTCGAAGGCCAGCGTCATCAGCGCGTCGCCGGCCAGGATGGCCGTGGCCTCGTCGAAGGCGATGTGGGTGGTCGGCCGGCCGCGGCGCAGCGCGTCATTGTCCATCGCCGGCAGGTCGTCATGGACCAGCGAATAGCAATGCACCAGTTCGAGCGCGCAGGCCGTCGGCATCGCCGCCTGGAGCGGCACGCCGAACAGCGCGGCGGTCTCCACCACCAGGAACGGCCGGAAGCGCTTGCCGCCGGCGAGCGCGCCGTAGCGCATTGCCGCGACCAGGCGGTCGCTCCCCTTTGCCTCGGGCCCGTCGGCCAGGAGCGTTTCGAGCGCCGTTTCCGTGGCGGCGGCAACGTCGGCGAGGCGGGCCGAAAAGGCGGCCGGGCTGATCACGTTAGACATGCGACAATTTCCCCCCGCCGGGGCGATGCCCGAGCCCGGCCGCCCCGTCAAGCCCGGGCGGCAACCGTGTCGGGCGCCTCTGGCCAAGGGCGAAGCGATCGGCTATAGGCACCTTTCCGATCGGTTTCGCGGACCGCGCGAGCGGGCACCCGCGCTGGAAGTGTTTTCGAGGACCATCATGGCTGTTCCGAAGAAGAAGACCTCGCCGTCGCGGCGGGGCATGCGCCGCTCCGCCGACGGGCTGAAGGCGCCGACCTATGTCGAGGACAAGGATTCGGGCGAGCTGCGCCGTCCGCACCATCTCGATCTCAAGACCGGCATGTATCGCGGCCGGCAGATTCTGACGCCCAAGGCCGAGTACTGATACGGTTTCCGGCCGACCGGGCCGGACAGCCGCATTCCGACCGCCGAAAAATCCCGGTTGCGATCAGGGATTTTTCGGAGAGGCCGCTTCCGGCATCCCGAGGGGATCGACCGGAAACCGTTTGAATGTCGTCTTCGACCGATCCTGGCCGGCGCCGCGCCGGCGGGTGATCGTCCGGGCGTGCGCGGGATCATCAGGGGGCAGCCTGCGCCGTTCCGGCCTTGCCGCACCCGCGGCAGGCGCATGGTGTCCGCCGGGTTGCCCCCGGAGGTTACCGTCGTGGTGGGTTTTCCGCTTCTGCTCATTCCGCTCGCAATCTATTTCATCCTGGCCTTCCTGATGCCGGGGGTGGAGTGGACGGCGGTGATGGCCGACGTGCCGATGATGTCGGGCGCGACCTGGAGGGTGACCTTCTCGGACGCGCTGATCTGCAGCGCGCTGTTCCTGCTGTTTCTCGAAATCCTCAAGGCCACCCGCACGGCGGCGCGCTCGATCGTCGACCATCTCTTGTCGACCCTGATCTTCGTCGGCGCGATGGCGGCCTTCATCACGCTGCCGCAGGCTGCGACCTCGACCTTCGCCATCCTGGTGGTGATCTCGTTCGTCGACGTCATCGGCGGCTGGTCGGTGTCGGTGCGCACCGCCTCGCGCGACTTCAGCGTCCAGCGCCTGTCGGATTGATACGGTTTCCGGCTGATCCGGCCGGGAAACCGTATTCCGATCACAGAAAATCCCGTTACGGAACAAGGGGTTTTCGGCGAGGCCGTTTCCGGTATCCCGAAGGGATCAACCGGAAACCGCCTGACCGCAAGGCCCGGCGGATCACCGCAGGCCGCGGCGCTCCTCCTCGATCACCGAATTGAGCTCGCCGCCATAGACGAAGATCGCCGCGGCGAAATACAGAAACGCCAAGGCGATCATCACCGAGGCGAGGCCGGCATAGGTGGTGACGTAGTTGGACGCGAATTCGGCGAGGTAGCGGCCGAAGGCGGCGCCGGCCCCGAGCCACAGCAGCAGCGTCACCACGATGCCCGGCCACACATCGCCGGTGGTGCGCCGCCCGGCCGGCAGCCACAGGTGCACGACGATCAGCGTCATTATCAGCACCGAGGCCGCCGCCGCCAGCCGGATGAAGGTGACGGTCCAGCCGAGCGGCTCCAGTGCCGGGGCGAAGCGCACCGCGGTGGCCCAGGCGAGCGGCCCGAGCACCACCAGGAACGACACCGCCAGCATCGCCATCGAGCCGACCAGCACGTAGCCGATCGACTCCAGCCGCAGGAAGTACCACGGCCGGGTCTCCTTGACGCTGTAGGCGCGGTTGAGCCCGATGCGCAGCGATTCGACGCCGTTCGAGGCGAAATAGAGCGCCAGCGCCACGCCGACGGTCAGCACGTCGGTGCGCACGTGGGTAAGCACGTTGTGGATCTCGCGGGCGATCGGGGTCGCCACCTGCTGCGGCCAGGCTTCGAGGATGATGCGCACCGCCTCGTCGGCCAGGTCCTTGGAGCCGAAGAAGCCGGCCAGCGCCGTGACGAAGATCAGGAACGGAAACAGCGCCATCAGGCTGGACAGCGCGACGTGGCTGGCCAGCGCCCAGCCGTCATCGTCGACGAATCGCCAGAACGCATCGTAGCCGATTCGCCACAGCCGCAGCATCACACCTCCCCGCCTGTCCGCCGACCCCGGCTTCCGGTCGTTGGGACCGAAAAGAGCGGACAAACCCGACATGAACCAACCCGATGAAGCTAGAGCATCCTCCGCAAGAGCGGATACCGGTCTTGCGAAAGGGGAATGACAATCCGACGACCAATACGAACGGCCCCGGACGCTGACGCGTGGGACCGTTGACGCCCGCGGATTATCTCATCTGAAATCAAAGATTTCGCGAGAATCCGCGACCGGAACCACCGGCCAGATGCCGCGGCCGCTGGCAGTCCGCGGTTTCCGGTCGATCCTCTGGGGATACCGGAAACGGTTTGGCCGAAAACCCCAGTCCTGCAAGAGCCTCTCGATAACGGGATTTTCGGCGGTCGGAAGACGGTTCGCCGGCAAGGCCGATCGGGTGCGCCGCTCCGCCCGGCGCCAACGCCGGCATCAGATCGTCGGTGCCGGCCGGTTTGGCAAGGGCGAAAGCGCCGGTCAGAGCTGCAGCGGCGCGGTTTCCCCGCGCAAGCCGTCTAAGCTATGACCTGAGATCCGCGCCCTGCGCGGGGTCTTGCTCCGATCGGAGCCTCTTGCTCCGCGTGGAGTTTCCGGCGCCCCCTTTTCCGTCCCGCAGGAAGCCCCGATGACTGCCACGACGCTCAACCGGCTCGCGCCGCTGTCCTTCGTGCTGATCTGGTCGACCGGCTGGATCGTCGCCCGGGCGATCGCGCCCTATGCCGACCCGCTGACCTTCCTCAGCGCCCGCTACGCCTTCGCCGGCTTCTGCCTCGCCATCTTCGCCGTGGCGGTGGCCGCCCCCTGGCCGCAGCGGCGGGCCGACATCGGCCACGGCCTGGTGTCGGGGATGCTGATCCACGCGGTCTATCTCGGCGGGGTGTGGTGGGCGGTCGCCAACGGCGTGCCGGCCGGCATGTCGGCGCTGATCGCCGCCCTGCAGCCGATCCTCACCGCCGCCTTCGCCCCCTGGCTGATCGGCGAGCGCATCCGCCCCGGCCACTGGATCGGCATCGTGCTGGGCTTCATCGGCATCGTGCTGGTGGTGACGCCGAAGATCGCCTCGGCCGAGCCCGGCCATATCAGCGCGGTGCTGGTGCCGCTCGCGGTGAATGTCGCGGCGATGGTGTCGGTGACGCTCGGCACCTTCTATCAGAAGCGCTTCGTCGCCACCGCCGACCTGCGGACCACCACCGTGGTGCAATATGTCGGGGCGCTGATCGTCACCATTCCGGCCGCCCTGCTGCTGGAGGACATGCGGCTGGAATGGAACGCGGTCACCATCGGCTGGATGGCGTGGTCGGTGCTGGCCATCTCGATCGGCGCCGTGGCGCTGCTGCTGCTGCTGATCCGCCGCGGTGCGGTAGCCCGCGCCGCAGCCCTGATCTATCTGGTGCCGCCGGCCGCCGCGGTGCAGGCCTATTTCCTGTTCGACGAGACGCTGAGCTGGGTGCAGGTCCTCGGCATGGCGCTCGCCGCTGTCGGCGTGTGGCGGGCAACGCGCGGATAGGCCCGCCTTTCGTCCCATTGCAAACCAATGCACCGGCATTAGGGTGCCGGCCCGCAATTGCCGCAACTGCGAAAGGACACGCCATGAGCAGCGCCGCCGCCCGCGATTTCGCCGATTTCGACATCGTCGCGGCCGCCGCGGCCGCCGCCGCCGCGATGGACCAGCTCCTCGCCGACGCCACGAGCGCGGTGCGGGCGCGCGTCTCCGCCGACGGTCGGCTGTCGTCGGCGGCGCTCGACCGCGAGCAGCGCGCCACCCACGGGCTGGCCTGGCTCGCCACCTACGTCGAGGCCGTGCGCCAGCTCGCCGCCTATGCCGGGCGGATGCAGGATGCCGGCCGCTTCGGCGAGACCGAGGCGCTGCTGGTCGAGATCGGGCTTGGCGAATACCTCGCCCAGGTTTCCGGCGGCATCCCGATGAGCCAGGGCGAGATCGTCCGCTTGGCCGACCTCGGCCTCGATCCGCATCACCCGGCGCTCGCCGCCGAGGCGGTCGGGACGCTGATCGCCCGCGGCAACACCGCCGAGAACCGCGCCCGCCTCACCCAGCTGATGCAGGCGGCGCATGGGTCGGCCACCTTCGGCGACACCGGGCTTGAAGACACCTACGAGCAGATGCGCACCGAGATGCGCCGCTTCGCCGACGCCGAGGTGATGCCGCACGCTCATTCCTGGCACCTGAAGAACGCCTACATCCCGCTCGACCTCGTGGCCAAGATGGCCGAGCTCGGCGTGTTCGGCCTGACGATCCCGGAGGAATATGGCGGCCTGGGCCTCGGCAAGGAATCGATGTGCATGGTCTCCGAGGAGCTGTCGCGCGCCTATATCGGCGTGGGCTCGCTCGGCACCCGCTCGGAGATCGCCGCCGAACTGATCCTCGGCGGCGGCACGGAAGAGCAGAAGCAGGAATGGCTGCCGCGCATCGCCACGGGCGAGGTGCTGCCGACCGCGGTGTTCACCGAGCCCAACACCGGCTCCGATCTCGCCAGCCTGCGCACCCGCGCGGTGCTCCAAGGCGAGGTCTACAAGGTCACCGGCAACAAGACCTGGATCACCCACCCGGTGCGCGCCGACCTGATGACGCTTTTGGTGCGCACCAACCCGGCCGAGCCCGGCTACAAGGGCCTCTCCATGCTGCTGGCCGAGAAGCCGCGCGGCACGGATGAGAATCCGTTCCCGGCCCCCGGCATGACCGGCGGCGAGATCGAGGTTCTCGGCTACCGCGGCATGAAGGAATACGAGATCGGCTTCGACGGCTTCACCGTGCCGGCGGCGAACCTGCTCGGCGGTGTCGAGGGCCAGGGCTTCAAGCAGCTCATGCAGACCTTCGAGTCCGCCCGCATCCAGACCGCGGCCCGCGCCATCGGCGTTGCGCAATCGGCGCTGGAATTGGGCCTGCGCTATGCCGAGGAGCGCATCCAGTTTGGCAAGCCGCTGATCGCCTTCCCGCGCGTCTCCGACAAGCTGGCGATGATGGCGGTGGAGATCATGATCGCCCGCCAGATCACCTATTTCGCCGCGCGCGAGAAGGACGAGGGCAAGCGCTGCGACCTCGAAGCCGGCATGGCCAAGCTGCTCGCCGCCCGCGTCGCCTGGGCCGCCGCCGACAACGCGCTGCAGATCCACGGCGGCAACGGCTTCGCGCTGGAATATCCGGTGTCGCGCGTGCTGTGCGACGCCCGCATCCTCAACATTTTCGAGGGCGCCGCCGAGATCCAGGCGCAGGTGATCGCGCGGCGGGTGCTCGACGGCGGGAACTGAGGGCGCTCGGCAGGCGGTTGCGGCCGACGCGATGGCCGTATCGATCAAGGCACAGACGCCCGTCCGCGCCTTGATCGAATGCCGGTGCAACCAGCGTCGCGCCGATCACGCCGCCCTGGCGCGGTCCCGTGCGACGAAGGCCTCGTAGCCGAAGCACGCCAGCGCCACGATGCGGGGGATCGGGCCCACGTGGAGGTAATTCTCGATCTGCCGCCGGCTGCGTCCCAGCAGCGCCGCCGCGGCCTCATGCGTCAGGCCGTTCCGGACCAGAAACCGCTCGAAATCGGCCGGGCTCATGCTCTGCTCGGCCAGCGTCTCGATCAGCTCGGCCGTCATCTCGAGATCGGGACCGTCCCACGCGACGACGTCGCCGTCCTCAATGAGATGGGCCGTGGCAAACAGATCGGGGTTGTTTCGCAGCGGACGATAGACCTTGTAGCTGCCGATCAGCGGGGTGAGATCGAGCACATCCGTCCGCCCGGCACGGATCCCCTCCGACCAGACGACTTCCACCTGATTGGCCCCAACGACGCGAAGATGGGCGATCCGGGCAATCGTCAGGCCGGTATCCAAAATGTCATCAGTCGCGTTCATTGAGCCGTCTCCACTCGCTCAACAGGCGATGGCGATGCTCCGGAATGCTGGCCCAGGCAACGGCCTCGCCAATCGCCGCCTTATCCCCGGTTCCCCTCAGCACCTTGTGCGTCACGATATCGATCGACACCCGCACACCTGGACCGCGCACATGGAAATGAGGCGGCAGATGATCGCCGGGATAGACGCAGATCTTGCATCGGGCGAGACGAACGATCTCGGGCACTGTCCAGCGGTCTCACGAACGGGAAGGATAGTGCAATGGCTTCACATCCGCAAGCCGGGAATTGTGAAACAATTGCACATGCACACGCTCAATCGACACCAGCCTCTTGTGCAGCCCGTCATCGTTTCAACGACCAGAAGCACCTTGCGGCGGCGCAACCGGCGAACCCAAATGGATTGGCCCGATCGAGGGCCGGAAGCGCTCACGCCCCGCCGCCATTTGACGAACCGCGCCGCCGCACTACCCTTTCAGCGAGCTTCGACCCCCAAACTCGGAGGATGCAATGGGCGACGCCGTGCGGATTCCCCACGACGCCTGGGTGCTGGTCGGCGACGGCCGCAAGGCCCTGGTGTTCCAGAACGAGGGCTCGCCGGACAAACTGAAGCTCGTCGTCCAGGAGGTGTTCGAGGCCCCCGCCAATCCCTCGGCCGCCTCGCAGGGCAGCGAGCGGCCCGGCCGGGTGATCGCCTCCGCCGAGGGTGGCACCCGGCGCAGCGCCGTGGAGGCGACCGACTGGCACGAGATCGCCGAGGCCCGCTTCGCCCGCGATGTCGCCTCGGCCCTGGCCGGGGCCGCCCGCGCCGGCCGGTTCGAGAAGCTGGCGGTGGTGGCGCCCCCCAAGACGCTGGCCGAGCTGCGCGATGCATTCGACGATCCGGTCCGGAAGAAGATCATCGGCGAGCTCGACAAGACGCTCACCAACCATCCTGTGCCCGAGATCGAGCGGCTCTTGGCGGGCTGAGGCACCCCGCAAAGACCGGACGGCATCGCGCCGGCCGCGCTTGCCGGTGTCAACCGCGGCTTGGCGCCAGTCCGGTTTGGCGCCAAGCTGGGCAGCGGAGGCCGCCCCCGATGTTCGTTCCGCTCTACGACCACAACCCGCTGCGCCATCTGGCGGTGCCGTGGGTCACCCGCCTGCTGATCCTGGCCAACATCCTGATCTACGCCCTGTTCCAGGAGCCGCGGGTGGTCGGCGAGCCGGCCTCCGAGGCGATGCTGGCCTCGTTCGGCGTCATTCCGGCGGTGATGACCGACTTCGCCTATCTGCCGCCGGAGCTGGTGCGCCTGCCCACCGAGGCGACGCTCGTCACCTACATGTTCCTGCACGCCGGCTGGCTGCACCTCGTCACCAACATGCTGTTTTTGTGGGTGTTCGGCGACAATGTCGAGGACGCCATGGGCCACGTCCGCTTCATCGTCTTCTATCTGGTGTGCGGGGTGGTGGCGGGCCTCGCCCATGTCGCCTCGGTGCCGGGCTCGGAGATCCCGCTGGTCGGCGCCTCGGGCGCGGTGGCCGGGTGCGTGTCGGCCTATCTCATCTTGCATCCGCGGGTGAAGGTGTGGGTGCTGGTGCTGATGCGCATCCCGATCCGGATTCCGGCCGCCGTGGCGCTTGGCGCCTGGATCGTGCTGCAGGGGGTCAATGGCGTGCTGGCCAATGACGACGGCACCGCGTGGTGGGCGCACATCGGCGGCCTGATCGCCGGCGCCGTGCTGGTGGTGCCGCTGCGCCGGCCGGACGTGCCGCTGTTCGACCGCGGCTTGGATGCCGGAACGCCCTGACTCGGGGCGGGCTCTACGCCGGCCGCATAATTGACAATCGTTGCCCCACCGCTACCGTGCCCCGGCTTCGTGCGCCCGAGGGCGGCGAAACAGCGCCGTTTCCGGCTGATCCCGTTGCGGTCCCGGATGCGGTTTCGCCGAAACCTCTTGTTCGGCAACGGGAATTCGGCGACCGGACGCCGAAATCCGCCCTCGAGGGCGGATTTCGCATAACAAGACGCGCAGCCCGCCGTTCGCGCCCTGGCGAGGCCGGCGAGAGTGCTGCTCCGCGGGGAGATTTGGATGAAGGTTCTGGTGCCCGTGAAGCGGGTGGTCGATTACAATGTCAAGATCCGCGTCAAGGCGGACGGTTCGGGCGTTGATCTCGCCAATGTCAAGATGTCGATGAATCCGTTCGACGAGATCGCCGTCGAGGAGGCCATCCGGCTGAAGGAGAAGGGCACGGCGACCGAGATCGTGGCGGTGTCGATCGGCCCGGCGCAGGCCTCCGAGACGCTGCGTACCGCGCTCGCCATGGGGGCCGACCGCGGCATCCTGGTGAAGACCGATGCGGTGGTCGAGCCGCTGGCGGTCGCCAAGATTCTCGCCAAGCTGGTCGAGGCCGAGGCCCCGGGCCTGGTGATCATGGGCAAGCAGGCGATCGACGACGACTGCAACCAGACCGGCCAGATGCTGGCCGCCCTGCTCGGCTGGCCGCAGGGCACCTTCGCCTCCAAGGTGGTGGCGACCGACGGCTCGCTCAACGTCACCCGCGAGGTCGATGGCGGTCTTGCCACCGTGCGGCTGAAGCTGCCGGCGGTGGTGACCACCGACCTGCGGCTCAACGAGCCGCGCTACGCCAGCCTGCCCAACATCATGAAGGCCAAGAAGAAGCCGATCGACGAGAAGACGCCCGAGGCGCTCGGCGTCGACGTGGCGCCGCGCCTCAAGGTGCTCAAGACCACCGAACCGCCCGCCCGCAAGTCCGGCGCCAAGGTCGCCTCGGTCGAGGAGCTGGTCGCCAAGCTCAAGAACGAAGCGGGGGTGCTGTGATGACGACGCTGCTGATCGCCGATTACGCCGCGGGCCATCTCTCCGACGCCACCGCCAAGGCGCTCACCGCCGCCCGCGGGCTCGGCGCGCCGGTCCATGTGCTGGTGGCGGGCGCGGGCGTGGGGGCCATCGCCGACGCCGCCGCCAAGCTGGAGGGCGTGGAGAAGGTGCTGCTCGCCGACGACGCCCGCTACGCCCATTTGCTCGCCGAGCCGGTGGCGGCTCTCGTGGTGTCGCTCGCCGGCGGCTATGGCGCGCTGGTCACGGCCGCCACCACCACCGGCAAGAACCTGATGCCGCGCGTCGCCGCGATGCTCGACGTCATGCAGGTGTCCGAGATCACCAAGGTGGTGGGGCCCGACACGTTCGAGCGGCCGATCTATGCCGGCAACGCCATCCAGACCGTGCAGTCGGCCGATAAGGTGAAGGTCCTCACCGTGCGCACCGCGAGCTTCGCCGCCACCCCGGCGGGCGGCGCGGACGCGCCGGTCGAGGCGGTCTCGCCTGCGGCCGACCCTGGCCTTGCGAGCTTCGTCGGCGAGGAGCTGTCGGTCTCCGACCGGCCGGAGCTGACCTCGGCCAAGGTGGTGGTGTCGGGCGGCCGGGCGATGCAGTCGCGTGAGAACTTCGCCAAATACATCGAGCCGCTGGCCGACAGGCTGGGCGCGGCGGTCGGCGCCTCGCGCGCCGCGGTCGATGCCGGCTTCGCCCCCAACGACTGGCAGGTCGGCCAGACCGGCAAGGTGGTGGCGCCGGACCTCTACATCGCGGTCGGTATTTCGGGTGCCATCCAGCACCTCGCCGGCATGAAGGATTCCAAGGTGATCGTGGCGATCAACAAGGACGAGGAAGCGCCGATCTTCCAGGTCGCCGACTACGGCCTAGTAGCGGACCTCTATCAGGCCCTCCCGGCCCTGCAGGACGAGCTGGCCAAGATCGGCAAGTGAATCGGCCCGTGAACCGGTAAGCGAATTGGCAATTGAACCGGCAAGTGAGTCGGCAAAGGAGTCAGCGGGCAACCCGGTTTCCGGAAGGTGATGCCGTGATCACGGAACCACACTCGGCAAAAATCCTTGTTCGATAATGGATTCTTGGCGACTGGAAGTTCGAAATCCGGCTTGATCCGCCCGATTTCATGTGACACGAACGCCGGCCCCTGGGCCGAAGTTCGCATGGTACGGATTCCGGCCGATCAGGCCGGAATCCGTATAAGGTGCTCTCGCGCGAAGGGACGACCCTCTGCGCACCTGGGCGAGTGGGAACGATGACGTTCGAAATCAAGAAGATTGGAGTCATCGGCGCCGGCCAGATGGGAAACGGCATCGCCCATGTCTGTGCCGTCGCCGGCTACGACGTCGTTCTCAGCGACGTGTCCGAGGACCGCGTCAAATCCGGCCTCGCGACCATCACCGGCAACATGGCTCGCCTTGTCACCCGCGGCAAGCTGACGGACGAGGAGCGCAAGATCGCGCTCGACCGCATCAAGCCCTCGGTCGGCCTCGCCCGGCTCGCCGACTGCAATCTGGTGATCGAGAGCGCGGTGGAGAAGGAGGACATCAAGCGCAAGATCCTGGTCGATCTGTGCGTCGTCCTCAATCCCCGCGCCATGATCGCCACCAACACCTCCTCGATCTCGATCACCCGGCTCGCCGCGGTGACCGACCGGCCCGAACGGTTCATGGGCATCCATTTCATGAACCCGGTGCCGCTGATGGAGCTGGTGGAGCTGGTGCGCGGCATCGCCACCGGCGAGGAGACCTTCGAGGCCTCCAAGGAGTTCGTGCGGCGGCTCGGCAAGACCTATGCGGTGGCGGAGGATTTCCCGGCCTTCATCGTCAACCGCATCCTGCTGCCGATGATCAACGAGGCGGTCTACACGCTCTATGAGGGCGTCGGTACCGTCGAGGCCATCGACAACGCCATGCGGCTCGGCGCCAACCACCCGATGGGGCCGCTGCAGCTCGCCGACTTCATCGGCCTCGACACCTGCCTGTCGATCATGCAGGTGCTCTATGAGGGCTTGGCCGACTCCAAGTACCGGCCCTGCCCACTGCTGGTGAAGTACGTCGAGGCCGGCTGGCTCGGCCGCAAGACCCAGCGCGGCTTCTACGACTATCGCGGCGAGAAGCCGGTGCCGACCCGCTAGAGCATTCTCCGCAAGAGCGCGAACCGGTCCTGCGGACGGGATTGCGACAGATCAAGCCGCAGAGCGTCCGCTTGAGTTCCGTACATCGGAGGATGCGCTGAAGGCCAGCGCCGCGATGCGCGACGGATCGCGCCCGCCACCTTGCCGCCACCGCCGTCGATCCCTTAGAACACGCCGGGTCCGGCGAGGGCCGCTGCGGAAAGCCGGGCATTCCTCCGCGTCCGGCGGCGCTGCCGCCTTGGCGCTTCCGTCTGCCCGGTGCTCGTGCCCCCACCGTCTCAGCCTCGGAGAACGATCATGAGCAACAGGATGTGGGGCGGCCGCTTCGCCTCGCCGCCCGCCGAGATCATGGCGGAGATCAACGCCTCGATCGGCTTCGACAAGCGCCTGCACGCCCAGGACATTCGCGGCTCGATGGCGCATGCCGCCATGCTGGCGGCCAAGGGCATCATCTCGGCCGAGGACGCCGCCGCCATCCGCTTCGGGCTCGCCGCCATCGAGGCCGAGATCGACGCCGGCACCTTCCAGTTCTCGCGCGAATTGGAGGACATCCACCTCAACATCGAGGCGCGGCTGACCGAGCGCATCGGCCCGGCCGGCGGGCGGCTGCACACCGCACGCTCGCGCAACGACCAGGTGGCGACCGACTTCCGGCTGTGGGTGCGCGACACGCTGGATACGCTCGACCTCCAGTTCAAGGACTTCCAGCAGGCGCTGGCCGAGAAGGCGCTGGCGCACGCCGCCACCGTGATGCCGGGCTTCACCCATTTGCAGACCGCCCAGCCGGTGACCTTCGGCCATCATCTGCTGGCCTATGTCGAGATGGCGGCGCGGGACCGCGGCCGGCTTAAGGATGCCCGCCGCCGCCTCAACGAGTGCCCGCTGGGCTCGGCGGCGCTCGCCGGCACCTCGTTTCCGATCGACCGCGACATGACCGCGGCCGAGCTCGGCTTCGACCGGCCGACCGCCAATTCGCTGGATGCGGTGTCGGATCGCGACTTCCTGATGGAATCGCTGGCCATGGCCGCGATCGCCGCCGTCCACCTGTCGCGGCTGGCCGAGGAGATCGTGATCTGGACCTCGGCGCCGTTCGGCTTCGTGCGCCTGTCGGACGCCTTCACCACCGGCTCCTCGATCATGCCGCAGAAGAGGAACCCCGACGCCGCCGAACTGGTACGCGCCAAGACCGGACGAATCGTCGGCGCGCTGATCGGCATCCTCACGGTGATGAAGGGCCTGCCGCTCGCCTATGCCAAGGACATGCAGGAGGACAAGGAGGGCGGCTTCGATGCGCTCGCCACCCTGTCGCTGGCCCTCGCCGCGATGGCCGGCATGATCCGCGATCTCGAACCCAATGCCGGGGCGATGAAGGCCGCGGCCGGCGGCAGCTACTCCACCGCCACCGACCTTGCCGACTGGCTGGTGCGCCGCCTCAACCTGCCGTTCCGCGAGGCCCACCACGTCACCGGCCGCATCGTCGCCGCTGCGGCGGCCGCCGGGCTCGCCCTGGACGAGCTGGCGCTCGACCAGATGCAGGCGGTCGAGCCGCGCATCACCGCCGAGGTCTACGAGGTGCTCTCGGTCGAGAACTCGGTGAGGAGCCGCACCTCCTATGGCGGCACCGCGCCGGCCAATGTCGAGGCCCAGGCCAAACGCTGGCTGGAAAAACTGGCGGCCGAGGGCCGCGCGGCGTAGACAAGGCAGAGATTTTGCCGGCCGGGGCGTCCGTCGCGACCTCGGGCCGGACGCCCGGACTGCACGGCCCCGCTTGATACGGCCCTGCTTCATGGAGACGACCCGCGTGAGTGCGATTCTCCCCTCCCGCCGCCGCCTGTTCCTCCTCGCCGGCGCGCTCGTTTTGGCCGCGGCCACGGCGGGCTGCGGCCGCAAGGGCGCGCTGGAGCCGCCGCCCGGCAGCTGGGAGCCGCCGCCCGGCACCGAAAACGACAAGGCCAAGCCGCCCAAGGGGCCGGTCAAGCCCAAGGACCCGATCCTGCTCGACAAGCTGCTGAACTGAGCCTCGCCGGCACGCCATGAACCATTTCGCCTATCGCGGCGGCGCCCTCTTCGCCGAGGACGTCGCACTGGCCGAGATCGCCACGCGCGTCGGCACGCCGGTCTATTGCTATTCGACCGCGACGCTCGCCCGCCACTACCAGGTGTTCGACGAGGCACTGGCCGGGCTCGACCATCTGATCTGCTACGCGCTGAAGGCCAATTCCAACCAGGCGGTGCTGGCGACGCTGGCCGGGCTCGGCGCCGGCGCCGACGTGGTCTCGGGCGGGGAGCTTCAGCGTGCGCTCACCGCCGGCATGCCGGCCGACAAGATCGTGTTCTCCGGCGTCGGCAAGACCGAGGCCGAGCTCGCCGGCGCGCTGGACGCCGGCATCCTGTGCCTCAACGTTGAATCCGAGCCCGAGCTGGCCGCGCTGTCGAAGGTGGCGCAGGCGAAGGGCAAGGTCGCCGCCGTGTCGCTGCGCATCAATCCCGATGTCGACGCCAAGACCCACAAGAAGATCGCCACCGGCAAGGCCGAGAATAAGTTCGGCATCCCGCGCGCGAAGGCCCGCGCCGTCTATGCCGAGGCGGCGAAGATGCCCGGCATCCGCATTGCCGGCGTCGACATGCATATCGGCAGCCAGATCGTCGATCTGGCGCCGTTCGAGGACGCCTTCGCCATCCTCGCCGAACTGGTGGGCGAGCTGCGCGCCGACGGCCACGCCATCCACCACGTCGATCTCGGCGGCGGGCTCGGCATCCCCTACCGCACCGACAACGAGCCGCCGCCCGAGCCGCTGCGCTATGGCGAGATCGTGCGCCGGCACATCGCCCCGCTGGGCTGCAAGGTGATCATCGAGCCCGGCCGGCTGATCGTCGGCAATGCCGGGGTGCTGGTGGCCAGGGTGCTCTACGTCAAGGAAGGCGAGGCCAAGACCTTCGTCATCACCGACGCCGGCATGAACGACCTGATCCGCCCCACCCTCTACGAGGCGTTCCACGACATCCGCCCGCTGAAGGAGCCCGCGCCGGGCGGTCCGCGCATGGTGGCCGACGTGGTCGGCCCGGTGTGCGAGACCGGTGACTTCCAGGCCCAGGACCGCGATCTGCCGGAGATGAAGGCCGGCGACCTCATCGCCATCCTCACCGCCGGCGCCTATGGCGCGGTGCAGGCCTCGACCTACAACACCCGCCCGCTGGTGCCGGAGGTGCTGGTGAAGGGCGACGAATGGGCGCTGGTGCGCCCGCGCGTCGGGGTCGAGGTGCTGATCACGCTCGACCGCCTGCCGCCCTGGCTGTGAGCGCCACCTCGTCGTCCCGGGCAAGGGCCGAAGGCTCGCGACCCGGGGCCGTTTCCGGACCAAAACCCTATCCTGCGCCCGGATGCTGACGCGCTCGTGTCCACCGGCTCACTTTCGGCCGATTCGGCCCGTGTTATGCTTGCTCGGGATTTGCCCGGAGTTTGCGTGACCGACACCTCACGGATCGCACCGCCCGACATCCGCCCGCCGGAGCCCCCGTCGGCCGCGCCGCTGGCGCCGGCGGTGGAGCGCGCCCGCCACGTGCTGCTGTGGGAGCAGGTCTGGCCGCCGCTGGTGCGCCTCGGCTCGGCGATCGGCCTGTTCCTGGCGGCCTCCTGGGCCGATCTGTGGTCGGTGCTGCCGCCGCTCGGCCGGCCGGTCGTGCTGTTCGGCTTCATCGCGCTCGCCGCCTATGCCGGAGCGCCGCTGCTGCGGCTGCGCCGGCCCGGCCGCGGCGCCGCCCTGCGGCGGCTCGATGCGGTCTCCGGCCAGCCGCACCGGCCGGTGAGCGCGCTCGACGACCCGCTCGCCACCCGGCGCGACGACCCGATGTCGCGGGCGCTGTGGGAGGCCCACCGCGAACGCATGCTGGCGCAGAGCGGCACGCTCGATGCCGGCCTGCCGAGCCCGCGCATGGTGGAGCGCGACCCGTGGGCGCTGCGCGCGCTGGTGCTGCTGCTGCTCGTCGCCACCTGGTTCATGGCCGAGGGCGATCGCGGCCGGCGCATCCTGACGGCGTTCGACTGGACCGGCGCGGCCTCGGCACCGCCCTACCGCATCGACGCCTGGGTGACGCCTCCCGCCTATACCGGCCGCCCGCCCTTGCTGCTGTCGGGCGTGCGCTCGGGCGAGCCCGTGAGCGAGGCCCGCGGCACGGGCCCGATCGAGGTGCCGGCCGGCAGCGTGGCGACGGTGCGCGCGACCGGCCTCGGCACCCTGGCGCTGCGCGCGCAGGGCGGCCTGGCCGACCTGCCGGACCAGGACGACGCGCCTGCCCCGCCCGCCGGCACCATCGAACGGCGCCTCGTCATCACCGGCGCCGGCCAGCTGTCGCTGCACGATGTCGGCGATGCCGACCTGATGTGGTCGTTCGCCGCCGTGCCGGACCTTCCGCCGGCCGTGAGCCTGACGCGCCCGCCCAATGCCGTGGGGCGCGGGGCGCTGTCGCTCGCCTACCGGCTGGAGGACGATTACGGCGTGGTCTCGGCGGAAGCCCGCATACGGCGGAGCGAGGAGCCGCAGGCCGGCCGCCCGCTCTACGCGCTGCCCGCTCTGCCGCTCGCGCTGCCGCAGGCCCGCACCCGCGCCGGCATCGGCGAGACGGTGAAGGACCTCACCGACCACCCCTTCGCCGGCGCCAAGGTGACGCTGACGCTGCACGCCCGCGACGACGCCGGCAATGAGGGCCAGAGCGAGCCGGCCGAACTGGTGCTGCCGCAGCGCAGCTTCTCGAATCCGGTGGCGCGGGCGCTGGTCGAGCAGCGCCGCAATCTGGCGCTCGACGCCACCCGCCGCCCGCAGGTGGAGCGCGCGCTCGACGCCCTGGCGATCGCGCCCGAGCGCTTCACGCCCGACCCCCGCCTCTATCTCGGCCTGCGCAGCGCCTTCTGGCGGCTCGCCAATGCCCGCGACGACGACGATCTGCGCGGCGTCGTCGATTATTTGTGGGCAATCGCGGTGCAGGTCGAGGACGGCGACCTCGCCGACGTCGAGCGCGAGCTGCGCGCCGCCGAGGACGCCCTGCGTCAGGCGCTGGAGCGCGGCGCCACCGACGCGGAGCTGAAGCAGCTCACCGACGCCCTGCGCCAGACGCTCGACCGCTTCCTGCGCGAGCTGGCCGAGGACATGCAGCGCAACCAAAGCCAGGACGCTCAGAGGCGGCCGCTCGACCGCAACGCCCGCATCCTGCGTCCGCAGGATCTGCAGGCCATGATCGACCGGCTGGAGAACCTCGCCCGCTCCGGCTCCCGCGACGCCGCCCGCCGCATGCTGGAGGAGCTGCAGGCGATGCTCGACAGCATCGACCGCCGCCGCTCCGGCGACATGGCCGAAGGGCCGGACGGCACGCGCGACGCGCTCGACGAACTGGGCGACATGATCCGCAACCAGCAGCAGTTGCGCGACCGCACCTGGCGCGAGGGCCGCGAGCAGCGCGAACGCCAGCGCCACGGCGAGGCCGACCCGGAGCGCAGCGACCGGCTGGACGATCTGCAGAACAGCCAGGAGGCGCTGCGCCAGAAGCTGGAAAACCTGCTCGACCAGCTCCAGCGCTCGCGCCGCGAGCAGGGCAATGGCGAGGCCGGCGAGGGCGAGAGCGCCGAAGGGCCGGAGGGCCAGGCCTTCGGCCGCGCCCGCGAGGCGATGCGCGACGCCGAGCGCCGGCTCGACGGCGGCAATGCCGACGGCGCCGTCGATTCCCAGGGCAAGGCGCTCGAAAACCTGCGCCGCGGCGCCCAGAGCCTGGCGCAGAACCGCCAGGGCGAAGGCCAGGGCCGCATGGGCAGCCGCAGCGGCCCGGCCAGTGGGAACGACACCGATCCGCTGGGCCGGCCGCGCGCCGGCAACCGCGACCTCGACACCACCAGCCAGGACCGCATCCCCGACGCCATCGACGCCCAGCGCGCCCGCCGGGTGCTGGAGGAGCTGCGCCGCCGGCTCGGCGAGGCCGAGCGCCCGCGCCTCGAACTCGACTATCTGGAGCGCCTGCTTCGGGAGTTCTGAGACAGAATGCCGGCAGGTTTCGCGCGCCATCCCAGGCAAGCAGCGAAGCTGCGCGAGCCGCAACGACGAGAACGGAGCCGCTGCTACTCCGCCGGCGTCAGCACCGCGGCGACCGCCGCCCGCAGTTCGGGCAGAGTAAAGGGCTTGGAGAGCACCTCGCGCACGATGGCATCGAGGCCGTGGGCGCGCTCGCGCTGGTCGGCATAGCCGGTCATCAGCAGGATCGGCAGGCCCGGATAGTCGCGCGCCGCCGCCAAAGCGAGGGCGATGCCGTCCATCACCGGCATCTGGATGTCCGACAGCAGCAGGTCGAAGCAGCCTTCCTCGCGGCTCAGGATGTCGAGCGCGGCGCCCCCGTCCTCGGCGGCGGTGATCTCGTGCCCCTGGGCGGCGAGCGCCCGCACCACCAGAGCGCGGACCTCGGAATCGTCTTCGGCAATCAGGATGCGCGCCATCGCATCGCTACTCCGTCTCGCTGTGCTCGACCACGCCGACGAACGGCAGCTGGCGGAAGGCGTGGGCGATATCCATGCCGTAGCCGACCACGAACAGGTCCGGGCAGCGGAAGCCGAGGAAGTCGGCGTCGATCTTGACGGCCCGCTTGCCCGGCTTCTCCAGCAGCACGCAGGTGAGCACCCGGGCCGCCCCGCGCGCGGCGAGCAGATCCTTGGCGAAGGCCAGCGTGCGGCCGGACTCCAGGATGTCGTCGATCAGCAGCACGTCGCGCCCGCGCACCTCGCTCTCGACATCGCGCAGGATCTGTACGCGTCCCGTGGAGACGGTCGAGGTGCGATAGCTCGACAGGATCATGAACTCGACCTCGGGCGCCACGCCCGCGGCGTGCAGCGCCCGGATCAGGTCGGCGGCGAACACGAAGCTGCCCTTGAGCACGCACACCACCAGGAGCCGCTGGGGCTCGATGGCGGCGATCTCAGTGGCCAGCGCGCGGTTGCGCGCGGCGATGGTCTCCACGTCGTAGAGGACGCGCACGGCGGGTAGCGGCGGGGGCGCCGCCGGGGGCGGCTCGCTGGGGTCGGAGGGGGGATGGTCCGAAGGCGACATGAGCTCTCAGGGCTTGGAGTTGGCCATATCCCGCTTGCGCAGGAAGCGCACCACGACCTCCTGGCCATCCTGCGGCGGGGCGGCGAGACGGCTGCGCAGGACGAAGCTCTCGCCGGCCTTCAGCATGGGCTGCGGCGGCTCCGCCGTCCAGACGTAGAGTTCGCGCCCGCCCGAGCCGACAATCGCCATGCGCAGCTTGGGCACCTCGGCCGCCTTGGGGCCGGGATTGAACACGAAGCCCTCGATCGACAGCACCGGGACGCCCTCCACGTCCGCGCGCACCGCGCGCACCTCGTGAAGCTGCAGCCCGCGCAGGTTCACCTCGAGTCCGAAGAGCTGGTAGAAGCCGGCAAGGCTCGGGACCAGCCGCACCAGGTCGCTGCGCCAGATGAACAGCGCGGCGACCGCGACCAAGAGCGCCGTCGCCGCGGCACCCAGCAGATGCGACAGCAGGCCCGGCTTCGGCCGCGCGGCCGGTCGGCGCGCGCGCGCGGCCGCCTCGCCATCGCCGGGGTCGCCGTCCGAGGGTCGCCCATTGAGCCGCAGGCCGTCGAGGGAGGAGGCCTCGCGGGAGGCGACCGCCTGCGCGCGGGCATCGGACGGATCGTCGGCGGCGGAATCGTCGAAGGCGCCCGCCTCGTCGGTCTCCGGCTCGGCTCGATCGCCGAAGGCGTCGTCGGCCGGCAGCGCATCCTGCGGCGCCAGCGGCGGGGCGTCGGCCTCCTTGATCAGCGCCTCCTCGCCGCCGAATGGCCGGTCGACGGCGATGATGTCGTCGTCGACGCCGATCTGGAACCGCGGGTCGGCGTCGGGATCGGTGGTCCAGCCCTCCGTACCCGGGGCGACGGCATCCCAGGAGTCAGCCCCCCAGGATTCAGCGGCAGACGCGTCGTCCGAGCCGGCGTCAGGGGAGGCGGCTGCGGCGGCCGGCCCGCCTCGGGCAGCGCCGCCGGCCGCAAATCCGCTGCCAGCCGACCGCCCCGCCGCCTCGGCGGTCTCGAGGTCGGGCTCGGGCACCAGGTCGGCCGGCATCGCCGTCCAGATGTGCTGGCAGTGCGAGCAGCGCACCGTCCGCCCCGCGGCCGAGATCGCGGCCGGCGGGATGCGAAAGGCAGACGTGCAAGAAGGACAGACAAGCAGCATGGCCGACCCAGGGGTTGCGCCGCAACTTTGCACCGGCGACCGTTAACGGATTGGAAACCTCGTTTCGAATTTCCGGCCACGGATGGCAAAAGGGTGCAGGCGCGCGCGTTCGGACGGCGGCCCGCCTGCCGCCGCAATTGCGTGGCGGAGATCATGCGGAGATCATGTCATGGCAGCATTCAAGAATCCGTTGAGCCGGTCCGGGGGGTGCGCGTGATCCGCTTCGAGAATGTCGGTCTGCGCTACGGCATGGGGCCGGAAGTGCTGCGCGACCTCACCTTTTCGATCGAGCCGCATTCGTTCCAGTTCCTCACCGGCCCGTCGGGGGCGGGCAAGACCTCGCTGTTGCGGCTGCTGTTCCTGTCGCTGAAGCCGACGCGCGGGCTGGTGTCGGTGTTCGGGCGCGAGGTGACGGGGCTGGCGCCCGACGAGGTGGCGGGGATCCGCCGGCGCATCGGCATCGTGTTCCAGGATTTCCGGCTGCTCGACCACCTCACCACGTTCGAGAACGTCGCGCTACCCCTGCGGGTGATGGGGCGGGAGGAGGCGAGCTACCGCGTCGAGGTGAGCGAGCTTCTGCGCTGGGTCGGGCTCGGCGAGCGCGCCTCGGCGCTGCCGCAGACCTTGTCGGGCGGCGAGAAGCAGCGCGCCGCCATCGCCCGCGCGCTGATCGCCCGGCCGGAGCTGCTGCTGGCCGACGAGCCGACCGGCAATGTCGACCCCACCCTTGCCCGCCGCCTGCTCAAACTGTTCGCCGAGCTGCACAAATCCGGCACCTCGGTGGTCATCGCCACCCACGACCTGGCCCTGATGGACCAGTTCGACGCCACCCGCTTCGTGCTCGCCGGCGGACGCCTGCACGTCTACGATTGAGCATGGCCACGATGAAGCTGATGACTGCCGATCCCGATGCCATCGACCAGGGCAATGCCATCCGGCCGCCCGGCCCGATCATCCCGTCGGGCAGCATCTCCGGCAACGCGCTGGTGGCGGTGGTGGCGATCATGACCTTTCTCGCCGCCCTGGCCATCGGCACGGTGGGGCTGGTGCATGTCGCCGCCGCCGACTGGCGCGCCGAGGTGGCGCGGGAGATGACCATCCAGATCCGCCCGGTGGACGGGCGCAACGTGAACGACGACGTGCGCCGCGCCAGCGAGATCGCCCGCGCCACGCGCGGCGTCGATGGCGTGCGCATCTACGCCCAGGCGGAATCCGAGCGGCTATTGGAGCCGTGGCTGGGCTCGGGGCTCGACCTCACCGGCCTGCCGGTGCCGCGGCTGATCGGCCTGCATGTCGGCGGACCGGGTCTCGATTCGGCGGCGCTGCGCCGGCAACTGGCCGAGAAGGTGCCGAACGCCAGCCTCGACGACCACCGCACCTGGTCGGCCTATCTGGTGACGATGGCCGACACCGTGGTCGCCGGCGGCATCGGCGTCACCGCGCTGGTGCTGGCCGCCACCGCGCTGTGCGTGGCCTTCGCCACCCGCGGCGCGGTGTCGATCAACCGCAACATCGTCGAGGTGCTGCATCTGGTCGGCGCCCGCGATTCGTTCATCGCCAGCCAGTTCCAGCGCCACTTCCTGCTTCTGGGGCTGAAGGGCGCGGCGATCGGCGGCCTGCTCGCCACCGTGCTGTTCCTGACCGTCAGCCTCGTCGCCGGCAGCGGCCTCGCCGACGGGGCGGGCGGCGCGGCGGCGCTGCTCGGCAGCATGTCGCTGCCGCGCCAGAGCTATGTCCTGATCGCCGCTTTGGTGCTGGTGGTGGCGGCCGTCACCGCGCTGACCACCCGCGCCACGGTGCGCGCGACGCTGCGCTCATTCGAGTGATACGGTCTCCGGCCTGAAGGCCCGGAGACCGTATGCCGGTCGCCGGGCGGGGAATGTCGATACGCAACCCGATTCACAGGCCGATGCCGCGCGCTTATGATTCGCCCCGGAGAGGGGCATGACCATAGGGCAGAACCGAGATCCGGCCGCACCGCCGCGGCGCCGGTTTCATCGGCTCCGGCTGGCGCTGGAGCTGGTGGGACTGGCGACGCTGGCCGGCCTGTGCGCCGGCATCGGCGGGTTCTTCTGGTTCGCCGCCGGGCTCGACATGGAGGAGCGGCCGCTGAGCGAGAAGGCGGACGCCATCGTCGTGCCCACCGGCGGCGCCTCGCGCATTGAGGACGGGCTGGTGCTGCTGGGGCGCGGCCTCGGCCAGCGGCTGTTGATCACCGGCGTCAACCGCTCGACGCGGGCCGAGGAGCTGGCCCGGCTCGCCCCGCAGAACGCGACGCTGTTCGCCTGCTGCGTCGACATCGACCGCCGGGCGCTCAACACCAATGGCAACGCCATCGAGACCGGGGTGTGGGCGCGCCGGCACGGCTTCCGGTCGCTGATCGTGGTCACCTCCGCCTACCACATGCCGCGCGTGCTGGTGGAGCTCGGCGGCGCCATGCCGGATGTCGCGCTGATCCCCTTCCCGGTGGTCTCCGACCAGCTCCGCGCCGAGCCGTGGTGGGCCAGCCCGCGCACCGCCCGGCTGGTGGCGCTGGAATACGTCAAGTATCTCATGGCCCACGTCCGCCTTCGGCTCGACCCGCCGACCCACGCCAGCGCGCTGGCGACCGCCCAGTCGCACTGAAGGCGCCAAGGACCCGACAACGGAACCGGCCAGAACCGGCAAAGGAAACCGCCCGTGCTGCTGCGCTCGCTCGCCTTCAACTTCCTGTTCTATCTCAGCGTCCTGGTCCATTCCGTGCTCTACATGCCATCGCTGGCGATGTCGCGACAGGCGGTGATCCGGGCCACCCAGAGCTGGGCGCGCACCGTCGATTTCCTGCTGCACACCGTCATGGGCGTGCGCATCGAATGCCGCGGCCTGGAGAACATTCCGCCCGGCCCGCTGCTGGTCGCCTCCAAGCACCAGTCGGCCTGGGAGACCTTCGGCCTGCTGCTGTTCCTGACCGACCCGGTGTTCGTGATGAAGCGCGAGCTGATGCGGCTGCCCTTCTATGGCTGGTACTGCCGGCGCGCCGGCATGATCCCGGTCGACCGCGCCGGCGGCGGCGCAGCGCTGCGCCGGCTTGCCGAGGACGCCCGCGGCGCCATCGCGCTGGGCCGGCAGATCATCATCTTTCCCGAGGGCACCCGACGGCCGGTCGACGCCGCCCCCGACTACAAGCCCGGCGTCGGCCTGCTCTACGGCCAGCTCGGCGTGCCGTGCCTGCCGGTGGCGCTGAATTCCGGCCTGGTGTGGCCGCGGCGCACCTTCCGCCGCTATCCCGGCACCATCATCGTCGAGTTCCTGCCGCCGATCCCACCCGGCCTGCCGCGGGCGGAATTCATGGCGCGGCTGCAGGAGGGGATCGAGCGCGCCAGCGCCGCCCTGGTGGCGGAGGGGCGGGCGAACGCCATCGGCCCGCAGCCGGCGGCGGATACGGCGTCCGTCTGATCGTCCGGCATCTCGCGCCCTCGTCCGGACGGGAGCGGACCGGCGAGCACCCCTCGGCTCACGGCTTGTCCGAGCTGCTCCACAGCCGCTCGGCCAGCCAGGACAGCCCGTCGTCGCGGATGCCGAGCCGCTCCAGCTCCGCCACCGTCGCCAGCACATAGTCGCGATTGGGGCCGGAGCGGCCGTGGCCCTGGCGGACGAGGTAAAGCTGCTCCTCGCGCGTCAGATTGCCGGCATACTGCGGGTGGGCGCGGTCGATGACATAGACCAGCGCCAGCACCTCGCGCGCCGGGTGGCTGGCCAGACGCACCCGCCGGTGCACCTCGCGATAGGCCTTGGTGGTCTGCTCGCGCTCGCGCAGATAGGCCAGCGTCGCCGGCCAAAGGTCCGCCTCGACGCGGTAGGCAACGCCGCGGCATTGGCCGCCGAGATCGAGCCCGAGCACTAGGCCCGGCCGCTCCGGCGTGCCGCGATGGACGTGCGAATAGAGGCAGAGCGCGCGGTGGGCGCCCATCAGCCGCGCCGGATGGCGCTCGGCGAAAGCGAAGTCCGGCCGCCACATCAGCGAGCCATAGCCGAACACCCAATGGCCCGAGACATCGATCCCGGGCGCCGGCACGGCATTGCTGGGGTCCGCTGCACGTGCGTTGACAGCGGCGTCGTAAACCGGTCCTTTCGCCATGTTTCTCGACTAGAGCATTTTCCGTGGCTGTGGGAACCGGATTTGCGCAAAAGAAATGCCGCAGACGAGGCGCCCAGCCCGCTTCAGCCCAGCCCGCTTCAGCCCCAGATCCGCGATTGCCGATGTCGTCCTCCCGCCGTTTCAAGCTTCTCGCCGCCCTCGTCGTGCTGCTGGTGCTGGCCGTGGCCGGCTGGTCGGCACTGTGGGTCACGGCGCGCGACCGCGTCGAGGCCGAGATCGACCGCGCGCTGGCCCGCGAGGCCCGCGCCGGCCGGCAGGTCGCCTGCGCCGAGCGCACCCTCGCCGGCTTCCCCTTCCGAATCGAGGTGACCTGCGCCCGACCGCTGTTCGCCCAGAGCCGCGGCCAGCTGCTGGAGGTCACCGCAACCCGGCTGACGGCGCGCGCCGCAATCTGGCAGCCGCGCCGCGTGCGGATCGACGTCGCCGGTCCGCTGCGGGTCGCCGAGCCCGGACCGGGCGGGCGCGAGATCGCCGAGGTCGCGTTTTCCGCCGCCACCGCCGAGGCCCTCTATGACTGGAGCGGCCGCCACGGGCTGACCGCCTCGGCCCGGGACATCGCCATTCGCCTTCCCTCCGCCGCCGAGCCCTATCGCAGCCCGCACGCCGAGCTGGTGATGCGCCGCAAGGCGGCGGACGGCGCCGGTGGCCACCCGGTCGAGATCACCACCGCGGTGTCGCGCCTCGAAGGACCGCTGCAGCTGCCCGGCGTCCACGGCGCCATCGACCTCGACGCCGAGCTGACGGTGTCCGAACTCGACCAGGTGCAGGGCGCCAGCCGGGCCGAGCGGTTGCGGAGCTGGGCGGAGGCGGGCGGACGCGCCGAGATTGCGCGCCTGCGCGTTCTCAGCCCCGGCGCGGCGAGCGAGACCTCGGGCACGCTGGCGCTGGACCCCCGCGGCCGGGTCAATGGCGCGCTCAAGGTTCTGGTGCACGGGCTCGACCAGGTGCTCGGCGACCTGATCGAGCGCCGCCTGATGCCGCGCGAGATGATGACAATGATGCCGACGCTGGCGGCGCTGAGCCAGAAGGGCGACATCGGCGGCCGCCCGGCGATGGTGCTGCCGGTCAATCTGCGTGAGGGGCTGATCCGCATCGGGCCGATGCCGGTCGGCGCCCTGCCGCCGGTGTTCTGACGCGGAGATCCGGCTGATCGGGCCGGCGCTTTACTGCAGAGCGCGGATGGTCGGCAAGGCGGCGTTCGCTCGCCCTGCGGACTCGGCCCTTCGGATCATCTTCCGCGCCGAAGACTTGACCGGTGGCGCCGATTGGCCGACCAAGACCGGTCCGTTCCGATCGTTGAGCCGAACAGCCGCAAAGGATCAAGATGGCGACATCCACTCGCGACCTGATGAAACGCGCCCCCCGGAACCCGTTCTGCATGTCGTTGCCTGCCGCATCCGCCCCTGTTCAGCGGAGGCGCACGAGACTCCCAGCGTTCAGCCGTTTCCTGTTCGCGATTTTCTTGATTCTGAGCGTATCGGCCGCGGTGGCGCAGACATCGCCGAGCCCAGGCGCCCAGCCCGCCCCGGCACCGGCCGCCCCCAAGGATCCGCTCGGCCGCGAGACGCCGCAGGGGCTGGTGACCGGCCTGATCAGTGCGTTTGCCGCCGGCGACTATGACCGCGCCACCCGCTTCTTCACCACCAAGAAGATCGCGGGCACCGCCGGCACCGCCGCGTCGCGCGTAGCGCTGGCCAAGACGTTCCAGCAGGTTCTCGACCGCAATGGGCGGCTGACCACCCCGGCCGAACTCAGCACCGACCCAACCGGCCGCGTGGACGATGGGCTGGGCGAGACGCTGGAGCGCATCGGCACGATCCAGACCGAGGATGGCGCGGTCGAAATCCTCGCCGAGCGGGTCGATGACGATGGCGTCATGGTCTGGGTCGTGTCGGCCAAGACGCTCTCCGCGATCCCCGCTTTGGCACGGACAAATGCCGACAGCCTGTCATTCGCCTCGCTCACAAACTACATCCCCGCCGGCCCGGTGGTGGGCGGCGCCCCGGTTGTGCACTGGGGGATGCTGCTGGTCATCGCCGGCCTGGCCTATGTGGCGGCGTGGCTGGTGATCGTGCTGGTGCGCCTCATCGTGCGGCTGATCAAGCGCGCCCACGGCGAGACGCCGGTGGCCCGGTTCATGGAGGCCGCCGCCGCGCCGGCCCGCCTGCTGCTGACGGCGGTGCTGTTCGTCGTCGCCCTGCGCTGGATCGAGGTGACGGTCGTCATCCGCTATTACGCGGAATTCGGGGCGCAGCTCGTGAGCTGGTTCGGCCTCGCCTGGCTGCTGTGGCGCCTGTCGGGTGCGGCGGGGGAAGTGGCGCTCGGCCGCATGTCACGGCGCGGCCAGCTCTCCACCTACGCCATCGTCAGCTTCCTGCGGCGCATCTTTCAGGGCCTCGTCGCCCTGGCCCTGGTGGCAGCGCTGCTGCATGTCTTCGGTATCGATTTCACCACCGCTCTGGCCGCCCTCGGTATCGGCGGTCTCGCCATCGCGCTGGGCGCCCAGAAGTTCTTCGAGAATCTGATCGGCAGCCTGACACTCATTTTGGACCAGCCGGTGCGGGTCGGAGATTTCTGCCGCTTCGGTACGGCGCTCGGCACGATCGAAGACATTGGCATGCGCTCCACGCGCATCCGCACGCTCGACCGCACCGTGCTCACTGTGCCGAACGGCGAGTTCTCGGCGCTGCACATCGAGAACTTCTCACGCCGCGACCGCTTCTGGTTCCATCCCACCCTCAACCTCCGCTACGAGACCGATCCGGACCGGATGCGCTTCCTGTTGCAGGAGCTGCGCGCCATGCTCCTGGCGCATCCGCGGGTCGATCCCGACCCGGCGCGCGTGCGGTTCGTGCGGCTGGGGTCGTTCTCGCTCGACGTCGAGATCTTCGCCTACGTCTACGCCGTCAATTTCGACGACTATCTCGAAGTGCAGGAGGATCTGCTGCTGCGCTGCATGGACATCGTCGCGAAAGCCGGCACCGGCTTCGCCTTCCCGTCGCAGACCGTCTATGTCGCGCGCGATTGCGGCAGCGACGACGAGAAGGCCACGGCGGCGCGCGAGACCGTCAAGCAGTGGCGGGAGGCCGGCGAACTGCAGATTCCCCGCTTCCACCCCGACCGCATCCGCGAACTGCGCAACACGCTCGAATACCCGCCGCCGGGCGCGGCCGTGCGGTGAGGACGGGCTGGGCGAGGATGCTTGGTGAGGATGCTTGGTGAGGATGCTTGGTGAGGATGTCTGGAGGGTGGCAAGGGTGCCGGCGGATTTCGCTTCACCCCCGCCGCCTGAGCAGGAACACCCCCTGCTCGCCGAACAGGTTCCAGAACCACCACGGCACGTCAACCCGCACCGGCCGGCCGTAGCGGTCGAGCGCCACCGCGCGCTCCATCTCGGCGTCGAGTTCGTGCACCAACTCGACGAAGTCGCGGATGGTGCAGAAATGGATGTTGGGCGTGTCGTACCAGCTGTCCGGCAGGCTCTCGGTCACCGGCATCTGGCCGCGCACCAGCAGATGGGCGCGGATGCGCCAGTGGCCGAAATTGGGGAACGACACGATGCCGCGCCGGCCGATGCGCAGCATCTGCTCGATCACCCAGCGCGGCCGGCGCATTGCCTGCAGCGTCTGCGACAGCACCACATAGTCGAAGGCGTCGTCGGGATAGTCGGCAAGGTCGGTGTCGGCGTCGCCCTGGATCACCGCCAGCCCCTTGGCCATCGAGGCCGACACCCCCTCGCGCGAGATCTCGATGCCGCGGGCATCGGCGCCGCGGGTCTCGGCCAGGAGGCGCAGCAACTCGCCGTCGCCACAGCCGACGTCGAGCACCCGCGCGCCGGGTGCGATCATGCCGGCGACGGTGATAAGGTCGACGCGCGCGCCATGGGTGCCGCTGGACGGCTTGGCCGGCGCCGCGATGATGTTGTCGGCCACGCTCATGACGCCACCGGCAGGCCGCGAGCCTTGGCGGCGGCGTCCAGGAAGCCGCGCACCGTGGCGGTGAGCGCGGGCACGTCGAGCAGGAAGGCGTCGTGGCCCTTGTCGGTCTCGATCTCGACGAACGACACCGAGGCCGCCGCCGCATTCAGCGCCTTGACGATCTGGCGCGATTCCGCGGTCGGAAACAGCCAGTCGGAGGTGAACGAGATGACGCAGAACCGCGTCTTCGAACCCTGGAAGGCGCGCGCCAGCACCCCGCCATGGTCGGCGGCGAGGTCGAAATAGTCCATCGCCCGCGTCACATAGAGATAGGAGTTGGCGTCGAACCGCTCGACGAAGCTCAGGCCCTGGTGGCGCAGATAGCTCTCCACCTGGAAGTCGGCGTCGAAATGGAAGCCGGGCGCAGTGCGGTTCTGGAATCGGCGGCCGAACTTGGTGTGCAGCGCCGCTTCCGACAGATAGGTGATGTGGGCACCCATGCGGGCGACCGCGAGGCCCTTCTCGGGACGGGTGCCGGCCTCCAGATAGTGGCCGCCGCGCCATTCCGGATCGGCCATCACCGCCTGCCGGCCGACCTCGCCGAAGGCGATGTTCTGGGCCGAGTGGCGGGCGGCCGCGGCGATCGGCAGCGCCGCGAACACCCGCTCCGGGTAGCTCGACGCCCACTGCAGCACCTGCATGCCGCCCATCGAGCCGCCGGCCACCGCGAACAGCGTGTCGATGCCGAGATGGTCGATCAGCCGCGCCTGGGCATCGACCATGTCGTGGATGGTGACCACCGGCAGATCGAGCCCCCACGGCTTGCCGGTGGCCGGGTTGGTCGATGACGGGCCGGTGGTGCCCATGCAGCCGCCCAGCACATTGGCGCAGATGATGAAGAAGCGGTCGGTGTCGAGCGGGCGGCCCGGGCCGACCATGGTCTGCCACCAGCCCAGCTTGCCGGTGACCGGGTGGGGGTTGGCGACGTGCTGGTCGCCGGTCAGCGCGTGGCAGATCAGGATGGCGTTGGAGCGCGCGGCATTCAGCGTGCCGTAGGTCTGGTAGGCGCACTGCCAGGGCGCGAGCACCGCGCCGGAGACGAGCTTGAGCGGCGCCTCGGGGCCGAACCGCACCACAGGCGAGGTCGGCTCGTCGGCCTCGCGCCGCGTCAGGTCGAACGCCTTTGCCTTCTCGTGCTTGGTCATGCTGATCCTGACAGCTTTGTGGAACCGTTCCGTTCTCGTCAAGCGCCGTTTCGTTCGGTACAACGAACGAAACGGACGGACAAGCGGCCTCCGCCGCAGGCGGAGCCGCTTTGCATCCGGCGCGCGCCGGCCTATCACATCGTCATGACCAAGCCCCCGCCGCCCTCCCCCGCGCTGGCCCAGCTCCGGGCCGAGATCGACCGCCTCGATGCCGAGATGCACCGGCTGCTGATGGCGCGCGGCGAGATCATCGACCGCCTGGTCGCCGTGAAGAAGACCGGCGAGAGCGGCTCGGCCTTCCGCCCGGCCCGCGAGGCCGACATGATGCGGCGCCTCGTCGCACGCCACCACGGACGGCTGCCGCTCGACACGGTGGAGAGCATCTGGCGGGTGATCATCGCCACCTTCACCTGGGTGCAGGCGCCCTACACCGTGCACGCCGACTTCTCCGCCGGCGAGGCGGTGATGCGCGACGTGGTGCGCTTCCATTTCGGCTTCACCGTGCCGTTCGTGCCCCATATGGGGGCGGCCGGCGCGGTGGCGGCGGTTGCAGCCTCCAAGGGCGACCTCGCGCTGGTGCCGGCGGCGGGCCTCGGCGGCAACGGCGCCTGGTGGCGGGCGCTGGAGGCCGACGACGCCCCCAAGATCATCGCCCGCCTGCCCTTCGTCGAGCGTGCCGACCACCCGGCGGGCCTGCCCACCTTCGTGGTGGCGCGCCCGGCGCCGGACGCGGTGGCGAACGAGGTCCGCACCGTGAGCGTGCGGGTCGCCGGCTGGGGGCCGCAAGTCGCGGCGGCGCTGTCGCCGCTCGTCGACACCGTGGCGGCGCCGGACGCGGCACTCGACGGCGCGGCGCTGCTGGTGTCGCTGCCGCCGGGGCGGACGCTGGAGGAGGTGCTGGCCGCCATGCGGCAGGCGGGCGCCTCGGTCCGCAATACGGCGCTCGTCGGCGGCCACGCCAGCCGCTATACGGTGGCCTCCGAAGGGGCCGCGCCGGTGCCGGCGGGCCGCTGAGCCGGCCGGCGGCACCCTGCCACAACGATCCCAGAGACGACCCCAGACCGCCTGTTGCCTGACATTTCGGAGTTCTCGGCCATGAACGCGCCCGTCCGCCCGCTGCCGCTCCCCGGCGTGCTTGCCATCGATCCCTACGTGCCGGGCAAGAGCGGCGCGCCGGGCGCCGCCAAGGTGTTCAAGCTGTCGTCCAACGAGACCCCGCTCGGTGCAAGCAAGAACGCCGTCACCGCCTACGCGGCGCTGGCCGACAAGCTCGAATTCTACCCGGACGGCGCCTCCACCGCGCTGCGCGAGGCGATCGGCGCCACCTTCGGTCTCGACCCCGCCCGCATCGTCTGCGGCGCCGGCTCCGACGAGATCCTCAACTTGCTGGCGCGCGCCTATATCGGCCCCGGCGACGAGGCGATCTACTGCGCCTACGGCTTCCTGGTCTACAAGATCGCCATCACCGCCTGCGGCGGCGTGCCGGTGGTGGCGCCGGAGACCAACTACACCGCCGAGGTCGACGCCATTCTGGCCAAGGTGACGGCAAAGACTAGGATCGTCTTCCTCGCCAACCCCAACAACCCGACCGGCACCTACCTGCCGTTCGACGAGATCAAACGGCTGCAGAACAGCCTGCCCGGCAACGTGCTGCTGGTGCTCGACGCGGCCTACGCCGAATATGTCCGCCGCAACGACTACGAGGCCGGCATCGAGCTGGTGGCAACCTGCGACAACGTCGTGATGTGCCGCACCTTCTCCAAGATCTACGGCCTCGCCGGCCTGCGCCTGGGCTGGATGTACGGCCCCGCCCACGTGGTCGACGCGCTGAACCGCATCCGCGGGCCGTTCAATGTCGGCGCGCCCTCGATCGCGGCGGGCATCGCCGCGCTCGCCGACGCCGACCACCTCAACGCCGCGCTGGCCCACAATGACCGCTGGCTGCCCTGGCTGACCCAGGAGATCTCAAAGCTCGGCCTCGAGGTGACGCCGAGCGTCGGCAACTTCCTGCTCATCCACTTCCCGGCCACCCCCGGCAAGGCCGCCAAGGACGCCGACGCCTTCCTCACCGCCCGCGGCCTGGTGCTGCGCGGGGTCGGCGCCTACGGCCTGCCCGGCGCGCTGCGCCTGACGGTCGGCGACGAGGAGGCCAACCGGCTGGTGGTGCAGGCCTTGGCGGAGTTCGTCGGTGCCTGAGACCGCACCGGTCTTCGAGCGCGTGGCGCTGATCGGCGCGGGCCTCATCGGCTCGTCGCTGGCGCGGGCGATCCGCGCCACCCGGGCGGCGAAGGCCATCGTCGTCACCGACGCATCCGAAACGGTGCGGGCGCGGGTGCGCGGGCTCGGCTTCGCCGACGTCGTCACCACCACCGCGGCCGAGGCCGTGATCGGGGCGGACCTCGTCATCGTCTGCGTGCCGGTGGGCGTGCAGGGCAAGGTGGCGGCCGAGATCGCCCCGGCGCTGAAGACCGCCGCCGTGGTCTCCGACGTCGGCTCGGTCAAGGGCGCGGTGGTGCAGGCGATGGCGCCGCATCTGCCGGCGTACGTCCATTTCGTGCCCGCCCACCCGGTGGCCGGCACCGAGCAGTCCGGCCCCGACGCCGGCTTCGCGACGCTGTTCGAGAACCGCTGGTGCATCCTCACCCCGCCGAAGCACACCGGCGAGGATGCGGTGGCCAAGGTGAAGGCGTTCTGGGAACGTCTCGGCTCCAAGGTCGAGATCATGACGCCCGAGCATCACGATCTGGTGCTGGCGATCACCAGCCACCTGCCGCATCTGATCGCCTACAACATCGTCGGCACCGCCGACGACCTGGAGACGGTGACCGAGAGCGAGGTGATCAAGTTCTCGGCCGGCGGCTTCCGCGACTTCACCCGCATCGCCGCCTCCGACCCGACGATGTGGCGCGACGTGTTCCTGGCCAATCGCGAGGCGGTGCTGGAGATGCTCGGCCGCTTCACCGAGGATCTGGCCTATCTGCAGCGGGCGATCCGCTGGGGCGAGGGCGACAAACTGTTCGACCTCTTCACCCGCACCCGCGCCATCCGCCGCTCGATCATCGAGAGCGGCCAGGAGACCGCCGCCCCCGACTTCGGCCGGCATGCCGTGCGGGAGGGCGAGCCGGTGCCCATCCCCCGCCCCTATGGCAGCGGGGAGTGATACCAGGGGCCGTGAAACTCGACTCGGCATGCCCGCACAGCCAAGCCCGCGCAGGCTGCATGAATCGGCCTGCGCAGGCATCCACGACTTGAATGTCTTTTAAAACAAAGACGTGGATGGCCGGGACAAGCTCAGCCATGACGACGGCGGGTCATAGCCGAAGTCCGCTGGCATGAGACCCCTTCCGGCCGATCGGGCCGGATGCGTCATCACCAGTAGCAGGCGCCCTTGCTGCCCTGCCAGCCGGGGCCGACATCAAGGCTGGGTGCGCCGCCGCGCCGGCCGCCGCGCCCACCGATCGCCCAGTTCGGCCGCAAGGCGTCGTCCCGCAGCTCGTAGGTCGTACCGCCCAGCGTGAAGGTCTTGGCCACATAGGTGTTCTCGGGCATCTGATCGGTGCGGAACCCCTCGAAGCTGACCGGATTGGTGGTGGTGATCTGATCGAGCAGGTCCTCAAGCGCCGCCGAGGGGCCGAGATGCACATCGACGATCCGGTCCGGCATCTGGACCTTCACGTGCACGCCCTCGACGAACCGGCCGGTGGTGCGCTTGCACGGGGCGATCTCGATATTCTCCACCGTCCCGGCGAAGGACTGGACCGTCGGCTTGTCGGCCTGCCGCGCCACGCCGGTCGCCTCGCCCATGCCCTTCTGGGCCGAGGCCGGCTGGCCGGACAGCGCCAGCCCCGCGCACGCGACAAAGACGCCAGCCCGGAAACGGGTCCGGACAGCCGTCGGCAACTTGGTCGGCACATTCGTCGACAAATTCGTCATGGGCCTGCCCTCCACCACCTGAGATTGGCTACCGTCTGGCGAATCATACGCCGTCCGATTGCAGCTGCAAAACCACCGGCGCCGGCCCATCCCGAACCGGGTGCGGCGACGCCCGAGGCTTCGCCGGAGAGTCGTTGCAGCACAAATTAACAATTGCGTGTCAGGCTTCGCTCCAACCGCTTGATATGGTTTCCGTTGATCTCTTTGGGAGACCGGGCTCGATCGGCAGGATCGCGCGCAGCCGGATCGCGCGCAGCCGGATTTCCCGCCAAGGCCGGGGATATGGATTGGGGGCCGGATGCACGAACCGGTACGATTGCTGATTTCGGATCTGGAAGCCGCGCTGGCCTCGGGGCCGGGCGAGCGCCGCCTGGGCATGCTCAACCGGGTGACCGAACTGTTCCTGGCGCGCGCCGAAGGCGTCGGCGAGGCGCAGGTCGCGGTGTTCGACGAAGTCCTGCTGCGGCTGGCCGAGGGCATCGAGAGCCGCGCCCGCGCCGAGCTCGCCCGGTCGCTGGCGCCGGTCGCCAACGCACCGCTGGTGCTGGTGGGCAATCTCGCCCGCGATGCGTCGATCGTCGTCGCCGCGCCGATCCTGCAACATTCCGAGCGCCTCGACGACCGCACGCTCAGCGACTACGCCACGAAGCTGAGCCAGGGCCATCTCCTGGCCATCTCCCGGCGCCGGCGGCTCGGCACCCGCGTCACCGACGTGCTGGTGACGCGCGGCGACCGGGCCGTGGTGCGCACGGTGGCCGGCAATGACGGCGCCCGCTTCTCCGACGCCGGCTTCCACGTGCTGGTGAGCCGTGCCGGGGACGACGACCTTCTGGCCGAGACGGTGGGCCTGCGGGCCGACCTGCCCCCCGCCAGCCTGAACCGGCTGGTCCGGCAGGCCTCCGAACCGGTGCGCCGGAAACTCGCCGAACGCGATCCGGCGCGCGGGCGCGCCACCGCCACCGCCACCGCCACCATTGCCGGACGGGTGGCGCCGCAGCGCAACTATTCCGCCGCCGAACGGCTTGTTTCGGCGCTGGCGCGCGAAGGCAGCCTGGACGAGGAGACCGTGCGCGGCTTTGCCAGCGCCGGCCGGTTCGAGGAAGCGGTGGCCGGGCTCGCCGCCCTGAGCGGCCTCACCAGCGACGTCGTCGGCCAGGCCCTGACGAGCGAGGCCGGCGATCCGGCCCTGATCATCGGCAAGGCCGCGGCCCTGTCCTGGCCCACCGTACAGGCGCTGCTGGTGATGCGCAGCGGCGGCCGGCCGATCGCGCCGCGCACGCTCGAGGACAGTCGCGTCAACTACCTGCACCTGAGCCGCGAGACCGCCCAGCGCGTCACGCGCTTCTACCGGCTGCGCGCCATCGTCAACCGCCCGGCGCAGGCCACGCCCCCGCACAACGGCCTGCCGCACCACACGCCGGCGAGCCGCCTCGACGCCTGATGCGGTTCTCCGCCCCGATCAGCCGGGATCGCGCCGCATCTCGCCGGTGGCGACCCGCGCCCCGGCGGCGGCCGGCCCCAGCGCCGGTTCCAGCGCCGGCATCAGCCGGGCCCGCCGCACCGGCGCCGGCCGGTAGACCTGCTTGGTCGCCTCGACGATATGCACCCCGGCGAACGGCAGCCCGAGCGAGGCACCGACCCGCTCCCACGCCACCGCCGAGCGCAGCAGGAGGCCGCGCGGCACCGGCGGCAGATAGAGCGCCTCCGACCAGCCCACCGGCGTGAACCAGGTCTCCCGCAGCAGATGGATGATCTGCGATTTCGAATAGGGCCGGCCCTGGCCGAACGGCGTGGAATCGATGCGCGCCCACAGCCCAGCGCGGTTGGGCACCACCGCCAGGAGCCGCCCGCCGGCACTGAGCGCCCGCCACACCTCGCGCAGCACCTCGGCCGGGTCGGCCGACATCTCGATCAGATGCACGCACAGCACCCGGTCGATCGAGGCGTCGGGCAGCGGCAGCTCGCCGGCCTCGACCAGCGCCGCCAGCGAGGGCCCGCGCGTCGGCCAGTACATCACACCCTGGTGCGCCGGCATGAAGGCCAGCGTGCGCTCGGCCTCGTCGCGGAACACGCCGAGATAGGGCGTGGGATAGCCGAGCCCGACCATGCGGTCGCCGCTGACGTTGCCCCAGCGTGCCCGGATCGCCCGCGACACGAAGCGGCGCGCCACCATGCCGAGCGGCTGGGCGTAGAAGCTGCGCAGATCGACGACATCGAGCGCCATGGGTGGGACGGATCCTGTCCGCTTCAGGCGGCGGCGGGTTGATGGTAGCCTTTCCGCAGATAGGCCGGAAACCGCATGACCGCCACATCCTTGCCCGCCACCATCCGCCTTTTTCGTTGCCGAACCGACAATTACGGCGTGCTGATTCATGATCCGGCGACCGGCGCCACCGCCGCGGTCGATGCGCCCGATGCCGGGCCGATCCGCGCCGAGCTCGCCGCCGCCGGCTGGCAGCTCACCGACATCCTCGTCACCCACCACCACGCCGACCATGTGGCCGGCCTCGAAGCGCTCGCCGCCGAGACCGGCTGCCGGGTCGTGGCGGCCCGTGCCGACGCCGGCCGCATCGGCGGCGTCACCCTGCCGGTCGCCGACGGCGAGCGCGTCGCGGTCGGCGCGCTCGAAGCCCTGGTGATGGCGACGCCGGGCCACACCAGCGGCCACATCGCCTTCTGGTTCGGCGGCCTTGGTGCGGTGTTCGTCGGCGACACGCTGTTCTCGCTCGGCTGCGGCCGGCTGTTCGAGGGCACCCCGGCCGAGATGTGGGCCTCGCTCCAGAAGCTGCGGGCGCTGCCCGACGACACGCTGGTCTATTGCGGCCACGACTACACGCTGGCCAATGCCGCGTTTGCGCTGACCGTGGAGCCGGACAATCCGGCGCTGCAGGCCCGCGCCGCCGAAGCGGAGCGGCTGGCCGCCGCCGGCAAGCCGACCATCCCCACCACCATCGGCGTTGAGAAGGCCACCAACCCCTTCCTGCGCGCCGACCGGCCGCAGCTTGGCGCCGCCATCGGCCTGCCGGGCGCCCCGGCGGTCGAGGTGTTCGCCGAGCTGCGGCGGCGAAAGGACCGGTTCTGATGAGCGACCATGCTTTGCGCGGCCTGTCGGCCCGAGACGTCATCCGCCTGCTCGACCTCAAGCGCCACCCCGAGGGCGGGCACTATCGCGAGACCTTCCGCGACGCCGGCGACATGCCGGGCGGGCGCGGCGCCTCGACGGCGATCTATTTCCTGCTCGCCGCGGGCGAGCGCTCGCACTGGCACCGGGTCGATGCCGCCGAGGTCTGGCACTTCTATGCCGGCGCGCCGCTGACGCTGATGACCGCGGAGAGCGACGCCGGGCCGGTCAGAACCAGCGTGCTCGGCCCCGATCTCGCAGCCGGCGAGAGGCCGCAGGCGGTGGTGCCGGCCGGTGTGTGGCAGGCGGCCGAGAGCCTCGGCGGCGAATCGACGCAAGCTTGGACCCTGGTCGGCTGCACCGTAGCGCCGGCCTTCGTGTTTCCCGGCTTCGAGCTGGCCCCCAAGGGCTGGGCGCCCAAGACCTGATCATCTCCGGAAGAAATCCAGCGCCGCCACCACCGCGCCGGCGGTGATCAGCAGGGCTGCCACCAGCAGCAGCCAGCTGGCGGAGGCGTAGCCGGCGATGACCAGCAGGCTGGTCGAGATCACCGGCGCGGCGTAGGAGGCCGCCCCCAGCACGCGGATGTCGCCGCGCTTGACGCCGTGGTCCCAGACATAGAAGGCGAGCCCCACCGGCCCGAGGCCCAAGGCCACGACCGCCGCCCACTCGACCGGCGTGGCGGGCCACACCGTGTCCTCCAGCGCCAGATGGAACAGCGCCGACAGCAGCGCGGTGACAAGGCAGAAGCCGGCCACCGCATCGGTCGGCACGCCCGGCAGGCGGCGCGACAGCACCGAATAGGTGGCCCACACGAAGGCGCACACGAACGCCGCCGCATAGCCCGGCAGATAGGCGTCGTCGATGGCGAGGCCGCGCCCGCCGGTGACCACCAGCACCGTGCCGGCGAAGCCGAGCACGGCGCCGATGACGTGATGGGCGCGAAGCCGCTCGCCCGGCAGCGCCGCCGAGAACAGCACGATCAGGAGCGGCCAGAGATAGTTGATGAGGCCGGCCTCGGCCGGCGGCGCAAGCCGCAGCGCGATGAAATACAGCGCGTGGTAGCCGAACAGTCCGCCGACCCCGAGCAGCCAGACGGGAAGCGGCTGGATGAGCGCGCGGGCGCCCTGCGGCCGAGCCAGCCAGCGCGACGCACCGACCGCCGCCCCGAGCAGGAAGGTCATCGCCGCGAGCTGGAACGGCGGCACGCCGCCGGATGCGGCGGTCAGGGTCGCCAGCGTCGACCACAGAAGGATGGCGCAAAGGCCGACCAAGGTGGCCGAGCGGGCGGAGGCGGACTGTGCGGGCATGGAAAACGGGCCAAAGGAGCGGGCCAGACCGATGCCCCGGTGTCGCCGGACGGTGCCTCTGCGTCAAGGCTGTTCGTGACGGGTGCGCGGCCGCAAGACCCCGAAGGCCAAACACCCCGAAGGGCAGCCCGCAGGGGAGCTCCCATAGCTCCCAAGGGCCTGCGGCCGCGCAACGCCGATCACGGCATGTACTGGCCGCCATTGATCGAGATCGAGGCGCCGGTGATGAAGCCTTCCTTGTCGTCGACCAGGAACATCACGGCGCGGGCGATCTCGTCGGGGTCGCCCAGCCGGCCGACCGGGATCAAGGGCAGGATCGACTTCTCCAGCACGTCTTTCGGGACGGCCTGTACCATCTCCGTGCCGATATAGCCGGGGCAGATGGCATTCACGGTGATACCCTTCTTGGCATTCTCCAGCGCCAGCGTCTTGACGAAGCCGATCTCGCCGGCCTTGGCCGCCGAATAGTTGGCCTGGCCGATCTGACCCTTCTGGCCGTTCATCGAGGAGATGACGATGATGCGGCCGAAATTGCGCTCGCGCATGCCCTCGATGACCGGCCGGCACATGTTGAACAGCGAGTTCAGGTTGGTGTTGATCACCGCCAGCCACTGCTCGACCGTCATGCGGTGGAACATGGCGTCGCGGGTGATGCCGGCATTGTTGACCAGGATTTCGATCGGACCGAGCTCGGCCTCGACCTGCTTGATGCCGGCGGCGCAGGCCTCATAGGAGGAGATGTCCCACTTGAAGACCGGGATGCCGGTCTCGTCCTTGAACTTGGCCGCCGCTTCGTCATTGCTCGCGTAATTGGCGGCAACCGTGTGCCCGGCAGCCTGCAGCGAGCGGCTCACCGCAGCGCCGATACCGCGCGTTCCTCCGGTGACCAGAACCACATGCCCCATTGTCGTTTCCCTTTTTGAAATTGGCCGTTTTGCGCAGGTTCTTGTCCGGCGTCTCGGATCAAAACTCGAACTTGGCCATTTTGTGCCGAGAGCGCGCGACGGGACGCTGTGGCGTCCCGTCGCAGTCGACGAAGTGCTAGACGAAGTCCGGCATGGCGCGCCGGAGAACCGTCGGCCAGCCACCGAAAGTCCCGCGTCAGACAAGGGACTCCCGGCGAGATCGTTTCCGGGATCCCGACGGGATCATCCGGAAACCGCCTCACGCCCGCTCGACGCACATGGCGATGCCCATGCCGCCGCCGATGCACAGCGTGGCGAGGCCCTTCTTGGCGTCGCGCTTGCCCATCTCGTGCAGCAGCGACACCAGGATGCGGGCTCCCGAGGCGCCGATCGGATGGCCGAGCGCGATGGCACCGCCATTGACGTTGACCTTCGACGTATCCCAGCCGAGATCCTTGTTCACCGCGCACGCCTGCGCCGCGAACGCCTCGTTGGCCTCGATCAGGTCGAGGTCGGCCGCCGTCCAGCCGGCCTTCTTGAGCGCCGCGCGCGAGGCCGGGATCGGCCCCGTACCCATCAAAGCGGGGTCCACACCAGCCTGCGCCCAGGAGACGACGCGGGCGAGGGGCGTGAGGCCGCGCTTGGCGGCTTCGCTGGCACGCATCAGCACCACGGCGGCCGCGCCGTCATTGATGCCCGAGGCGTTGCCGGCGGTCACCGTGCCGTCCTTCTCGAAGGCGGGGCGCAGCTTCTGCACCGCCTCCAGCGTGGTGCCGTGGCGCGGGAACTCGTCGGTGTCGACGACGATGTCGCCCTTCTTGGAGGCGATCACCACCGGCACGATCTCGTCCTTGAAGCGGCCGGACTTCTGGGCCGCCTCGGCCTTGTTCTGCGAGGCCACCGCGAACGCGTCCTGCTCCTGCCGGGTGATCTGCCACTTCTTGGCGACGTTCTCGGCGGTGTTGCCCATGTGGTAGCCTTGGAAGGCGTCCCACAGGCCATCGCGCAGCATGGAGTCGAGAAACTCGACCGTGCCCATCTTGGCGCCGTTGCGCAGGAAGGCGACGTGGGGAGCCTGGCTCATCGATTCCTGGCCGCCGGCCACCACGATGTCGGCGTCGCCATTGGCGATCGCCACCGCCCCCAGCGCCACCGAGCGCAGGCCCGAGCCGCAGAGCTGGTTGATGCCCCAGGCCGGCACCTCGGCCGGCAGGCCGGCGGCGATGGCGGCTTGGCGCGCCGGGTTCTGGCCTTGCCCGGCGGCGAGGATCTGGCCGAGGATCACCTCGGTGACCTCGCCGCCCTCGACCTTGGCGCGCTTGAGGGCCTCGGTGATGGCGATCTTGCCGAGCACATGGGCTGGCTGGCTCGACAGCGCGCCGTTGAAACTGCCGACCGGCGTGCGTGCCGCACTGACGATCACGACGTCGTCTTTCATGTCCCGCTCCCGTTACGTTATCCGCCCGATTGACATTGGCCGGCTAATCTTCCGGCGTGCCGCCGCAGCTCGCGCCGCCCAGCCCGGTCATCCTTCATTACCGTGCGTTGCGCTGTCAATTCATGCGTTCGGACGGGTGGGCGCAGGGTGCTCGGCGACCGCCTGGAACCGCCGCCTGGAACCGCCGGCGCAGCCGCTTCGAATGCGAAGCTCGGGCAAGCCCAGCTTCGGCGCAAACCGGGGGGGCGGACCTCGCGGCGGCGCAGCCTCGCCGGGGTTTCCGGCCGCCCCCCAAAGCCGCCAAGACGTCGCCGAAGTACCAACTAGCCGCCCGGTCAAAAACGCCATATTGTCGGCACAAAACCGCCATGCGAGGCGGCGCAAACGGGGGGGCACGTTACGACATGGCCAAGACGCACGATCCGGTCACCATCAAGAAGTACGCAAACCGGCGGCTCTACAACACAGGCACCAGTACCTACGTCACGCTCGAAGACCTTGCCGTCATGGTCAAGAACGGTGAGGACTTCCTCGTCTACGATGCCAAGACCGGCGAGGACATTACCCGCTCCGTTCTGGCCCAGATCATCTTCGAGCAGGAGAACAAGGAAGGCCAGAACCTGCTGCCGGTCACCTTCCTGCGGCAACTGATCCGTTTCTATGGCGACAGCATGCAGATGCTGGTGCCGCGCTATCTCGACATGTCGCTCGACAATTTGTCGAAGGACCAGGAAAAATTCCGCGAGATGATGACGTCGAGCTTCGGCCACGGGCCGTTCAGCGGCTTGATGGAGGAGCAGGCGCGCCGCAACATGGAGATGTTCGAGCGCGCCTTCACCATGTTCCTGCCCTTCGCCAAGCGTGAGCCGACGGCCGAAAGCCCCAAATCCGAACTGACCGACGAGATCGGCGACCTCAAGCGCCAGATTTTCGAGATGCAGAAGAAGCTCGACAAGCTCTCCGAAAAGGAGAGCTGAGCCACTGGGCTGAGCGCCGGCGGCGGTCTATCCCGTCGACGCGCGTCCCTTGATCGCGCGCTCCCGGCACACTCTCAGTCCCTGGTCACTTCAAGATCCTGGCCACTTCGAGATCCTGGCACATTGCGCACGCCGGCCCCTTGGGCCGGCGTTGTCGTTTCGCCGCCCCCTCGACGCCAATCCATCCGCGCCGCCACGCCCGCCGGGAAGCCTGGAACGAGGGCCAGGGAACGGACGCGCTCTGCGCGCCCGAAAGCGAAGGTGGTTGCGATTTATGCGCGTGTATTTTACATTTTGAGTTGAATTGTCGCCCGCACCCGAATCGTCCTTCCCGGGACGGGTGACGGTACCGAATTGGGACGGAGTCTGCGGACCGATGAGCGCGGCGAGGCCTTGGTCGGAGACAAGCAGGCTGGCGGCCCATGCGGCATCAGGACACGGTCCGGTGCTGCCGTCCGGCATGGCGCGCCGGCCCGCGATCGAGGCGCCCCAAGGTGTTGCCGGCGGAGCGCGGACGCCAGCCGCGAACGTCCCGCCGGCGCGGTTGTGGGCCAACGCCCGGCAACCAGGCCGTTTGGCGCGCGGCTTGAACTGCGGAGGGCGGGATCCCGCCCGGGCGTCCCGAACTGGCACAGGAGCTGCGCCATGACGACCGCCAAATCTGTCCACCACAGGTCTGCGAATCCTTCGGCGGGCGATGCGTTCCGGTTGGACGACGAAGAACCGGCCACCCCCAGCCTTGGCGCCCTGGTGCCGGTCGAGCCTGCCGCATCCACGCCGCTGACACCGCAGATCCGCCGCCTCGCCGAGGCCGGGCTGATCGCCCAGCTCATCGCCCACCGCGAAGGGTTCGAATGGACCCGCGAGAGACGCCGCGCCGCGCCGGACGTCGCCACCGCCGCCTATCGCGCCAGCTCCGCCACCCCGCCCGCCCCCGGCCGCGTGCTGACCGCGGCGTGATCGCGCCGGTCTCAACCGCTTGAGCATTCTCCGCAAAAGTGGATACTGGTTTTGCGAAAGAGAATGCGCCAACTCAAAGACTGAGAGCATCCGCTTGGTTCAATCAGATCGGCGGATGCTCTTGAGCGCGATCCGCTCCGACGGTATCCGAGGGCCGGTCCGCTGCGCGAGCCTCTTGCTGCCGGCGCCCCCAGGCCTTCAGACGGCTGCCGGTTGATCCCTCCGGAACACCGGAAACGGCCTCGCGGGTAAATCACTGACCTGAAACGTATTGCTGCCATTGGAACGCGAACGCCGGCCCACAGGGCCGGCGTTTGTGTCCCGTGGCATAGCCCGCGACGACTCTGAGGTCAGAGTTCCCCCGCGACCACGTCCTCCAGCGTCTTCAGGCCGGTGGTCGGCGCATTGACCAGCACCGCCATGTTGCCGGGCGCGTGCTGGTTCTTCCACATCTTGGTGTGGGCGAGCGGGATCTGGTTCCAGCCGAACACCTCGCTCATGCACGGGTCGACGTGGCGGTCGAGCACGAACTGGTTGGCGGCCGAGGCCTGCTTCAAATGGGCGAAGTGCGAGCCCTGCACCCGCTTCTGGCGCATCCACACATAGCGGGCGTCGAAGGTGATGTTGAAGCCCGACGTTCCGGCGCAGAACACCACCATGCCGCCGCGCTTGACCACCAGGCACGACACCGGGAAGGTCGCCTCGCCCGGATGCTCGAAGACGATGTCGACGTCCTTCTTGCCGGTGATGTCCCAGATCGCCTTGCCGAACTTGCGCGCCTCCTTCACCCACGCGTCGTATTCGGGCGTGTTGACGATCGGCATCTGGCCCCAGCAGTTGAACTCCTTGCGGTTGATCACCCCCTTGGCGCCGAGGTCGAGCACGTACTGGCGCTTGGTCTCGTCGGAGATGATGCCGATGGCATTGGCGCCCGAGGCCGCGCAGAGCTGCACGCCGAACACGCCGAGCCCGCCCGAGGCGCCCCACACCAGCACATTGTCGCCGGGCTTCAGCGTATGCGGCGCGTGGCCGAACAGCATGCGGTAGGCGGTCGCCAGCGTCAGCGTGTAGCAGGCCGCCTCCTCCCAGGAGAGGTGGGCCGGCTTCTTCAGGAGTTGGCGCGACTGCACCCGGCAGAATTGGGCGAACGAGCCGTCGCAGGTCTCGTAGCCCCAGATGCGCTGGGAGGCGGAGAACATCGGGTCGCCGCCATTGCATTCCTCGTCGTCGCCGTCGTCCTGATTGCAGTGGACGATGACCTCGTCGCCGACCTTCCAGCGCTTCACCTTGGCGCCGACCTTCCACACGATGCCCGAGGCGTCGGAGCCGGCGATGTGATAGGGGTGCTTGTGGACGTCGAGCACTGAGATCGGCTGGCCGAGACCGGCCCACACGCCGTTGTAGTTGACGCCGCCGGCCATCACCAGGATCAGCACCTCGTCGTCGCCGATCGGCCAGGTCGGCACCACCTCGAGCTGGAACGACTGCTCGGGCGGGCCGTGGCGCTCCTTGCGGATCACCCAGGCGTGCATGTTCGCGGGCACGTGTCCGAGCGGCGGGATTTCGCCGATCGCGTACAGATCCTTGGCAGCAGAAGCCTCGGCCGGAACCGGAGCGGCCATCGCGATCTCCCTTGTGAGAAGCGGCCGTCTTTGGTGGCCGTTTGGCGCCGCAACATAGCCAATCGGCGACAGCGGCGCGAGAGCGTCCGCCTTCGACCTTGGTCGGCTTTGCAACCGAATGGCCGGCTGCGGCGTTGGGTCGCCATACCCCTCGCCCGGCCACAGGAGAGACGCATGGACTTCTCGATCGCCGCCATCATCATCCTGCTCGTGGTCGGCGGCATCGCCGGCTGGCTCGCCGGCATCATCGTCACCGGCTACGGCTTCGGCCTCGCCGGCAACATTGCGGTCGGCATCGTCGGCGCGGCGCTCGGCAACTGGCTCCTCGGCGCCGCCGGCCTGATGTTCGGCGTCGGCATCGTCGGCGCCATCATCCGGGCGACGATCGGCGCCGTCGTGCTGCTGCTCCTGCTGCGGCTGATCCGAAGGTAGCTTCCTCCGACCAAAGGCGGCATGGTTGCGCAGGATCGGACCGGGTAGGACAATTGGGACGCCGATCCCGGCGTATCGTTCCGCTGCCGTGCCGGAGCCCGCTCCATGACCCGCCCCAATCGCGACAAGCCCTGGATCTTCCGCACCTATGCCGGACATTCCACGGCCCGAGAATCGAACAAGCTCTACCGCAGCAATCTCGAAAAGGGCCAGACCGGCCTGTCGGTGGCCTTCGACCTGCCGACCCAGACCGGCTACGACTCCGACCATGTGCTGGCCAAGGGCGAGGTCGGCAAGGTCGGCGTGCCGGTCGCCCATCTCGGCGACATGCGCATGCTGTTCGAGGGCATCCCGCTGGTCGAGATGAACACCTCGATGACCATCAATGCCTGCGCCCCCTGGCTCCTGGCGCTCTACATCGCGGTGGCCGAGGAGCAAGGCACCGCGCGCGCTGCGCTCGCCGGCACCACCCAGAACGACATCATCAAGGAATATCTGTCGCGCGGCACCCACGTGTTCCCGCCGGCGCCCTCGATGCGGCTGACCAAGGACGTCATCCTGTTCACCACCTCGGAGATGCCGAAGTGGAACCCGATGAACGTCTGCAGCTACCACCTGCAGGAGGCGGGCGCCACGCCGGTGCAGGAGCTGGCGTTCGCGCTCTCCAACGCCATCGCCATCCTCGACACCGTGCTGGCCTCGGGCGAGGTCGACCACGCCGGGTTCGAGGAGGTGGTCGGCCGCATCTCGTTCTTCGTCAATGCCGGCATGCGGTTCGTCACCGAGATCTGCAAGATGCGGGCGTTCGGCGAATTGTGGGACGAGATCACCCGCGAGCGCTACCGCGTCGCCAATCCCAAGCACCGGCTGTTCCGCTACGGCGTGCAGGTCAATTCGCTGGGCCTCACCGAGCAGCAGCCGGAGAACAACGTCTACCGCATCCTCTTGGAGACGCTGGCGGTGACGCTGTCCAAGCGCGCCCGCGCCCGCGCGGTGCAGCTTCCCGCCTGGAACGAGGCGCTGGGCCTGCCGAGGCCCTGGGACCAGCAATGGTCTTTGCGCATGCAGCAGATCCTGGCCTACGAGACGGACCTTCTGGAGTTTGGCGACATCTTCGACGGCTCGACCGAGATCGCCAAGAGGGTCGAGGCGCTGAAGGCCGAGGCGCGCGAGGAGATAGCCCGGATCGACGCCATGGGCGGCGCCATCGCCGCGGTCGACACCAGCTACATGAAGCAGCAGCTGGTGGAAGCCAACACGCGGCGGCTGGAGGCGATCGAGCGCGGCGAGCAGGTGGTGGTCGGCGTCAACCGCTTCACCGGCACCGAGCCCTCCCCGCTCACCACCGGCGAGGGCTCGATCCTCACCGTGCCGGAGCACCTCGCGGTCGAGCAGGTCGAGCGCCTCAAGGCGTGGCGCGAAGGCCGCGACGCCAAGGCGGTGGAGACGGCGCTCAGCAGCTTGCGCGCGGCTGCGGCGGAAGGCCGCAACATCGTGGAGCCGTCGATCGCCTGCGCCAAGGCCGGCGTCACCACCGGCGAGTGGGGCGGCACGCTGCGCGAGGTGTTCGGCGAGTACCGCGCGCCCACCGGGGTGGGCCGCGCCGCCCGCGCCGACGTCACCGGCCTCGACGAGGTGCGGCGCGACGTCGAGCTGGTGTCAAAGACGCTCGGCCGGCGGCTGAAGTTCCTGGTCGGCAAGCCGGGGCTCGACGGCCACTCCAACGGTGCCGAGCAGATCGCGGTGCGTGCCCGCGATGCCGGCATGGAGGTGGTCTATGAGGGCATCCGCCTCACCCCGGCCGAGATCGTCAACGCCGCCCTGGAGGAGGGCGTCCACGTCGTCGGCCTGTCCATCCTGTCGGGCAGCCACGTGCCGCTGGTGCGCGACGTGATGGAGCGCATGCGGAAAGAAGGCCTCGACGACATCCCGGTGATCGTCGGCGGCATCATCCCGCCGGAGGACGCGGCGCTGCTCAAGGCGTCCGGCGTCGCCGCCGTCTACACGCCCAAGGACTACGAGCTGAACCGCATCATGGCCGACATCGTGAAGATCGTCGGCGCAGGCACGCAGCGGGCCGCGTAATTCGGCTTCCAGTGAGGAACTCGCGCCCCTTCCTTCCCTCTCCCCTTGCGGGAGAGGGTGCCGAGCGATCATCAGATCGCGAGGCGGGTGAGGGGTGACACGGTGCCGGCTTGAAGCAACCCCTCACCCGGCTCGACCTCGCTGACGCTCAGTCTCGCCACCCTCTCCCACAAGGGGAGAGGGAAGGAAGCGGGCTCCCGGGCAGCCGCAATGGACGTCGATCGCCCGGACTCCGCCTCACGCGATCGGGCCGGCATCCTTGCGGGCGCGCTGGTCCTTCTTGCGGTCGTTGGGATCGAGGATGCGCTTGCGCAGCCGGATCGATTTCGGCGTCACCTCGACCAGCTCGTCCTCGTCGATATAGGCCAGCGCCTTCTCCAGCGACATGCGGATCGGCGGCGTCAGCCGCACCGCCTCGTCCTTGGAGGTGGTGCGGATATTGGTGAGCTTCTTGCCCTTGATGACGTTCACTTCGAGGTCGTTGTCGCGGGTGTGCTCGCCGACGATCATGCCCTCATAGACCTTCCAGCCCGGCTCGATCATCATCGGGCCGCGGTCCTCCAGGTTCCACAGCGCATAGGCCACCGCCTCGCCCGGCTCGTTGGCGATCAAGACGCCGTTGCGCCGGCCGACCATCTCGCCCTTGAACGGGGCGTAGGAATGGAACAGCCGGTTCATGATGGCGGTGCCGCGGGTGTCGGTGAGCAGCTCGCCCTGATAGCCGATCAGGCCGCGGGTGGGCGCGTGGAACACGAGGCGCAGGCGGCCACCGCCGGACGGGCGCATCTCGATCATGTCGGCCTTGCGGGCCGACAGCTTCTCGACCACCACGCCGGCGTGCTCCTCGTCGACGTCGATCACCACCTCCTCGATCGGCTCCAGCACGCTGCCATTGGCATCCTTGCGGAACACCACCTGCGGCCGCGACACCGCCAGCTCGAACCCCTCGCGGCGCATGGTCTCGATCAGGATCGCGAGCATCAGTTCGCCGCGTCCGGCGACCTCGTAGGAATCCTTGTCCGCGGATTCGCCGACACGCAGCGCGACATTGCCCTCGGCCTCCTTGAACAGCCGGTCGCGGATGACGCGGCTCGTGACCTTGTCGCCCTCGGTGCCGGCGAGCGGCGAATTGTTGACCATGAAGGTCATCGCCACCGTCGGCGGGTCGATCGGCTGGGCCTTGAGCGGCTCCTCCACCTCCATGGCGCAGAAGGTGTCGGCCACGGTACCCTTGGTCATGCCGGCGATCGAAATGATGTCGCCGGCGGAGGCTTCCTCGATCGCCGTCCGCTCGATGCCGCGGAACGCCAGGATCTTGGTGATGCGGCCCTGCTCGACCACCAGCCCGTCACGCGACAGCACCTTGATCGGCTGGTTGGGCTTGATCGTCCCTGAGCGCACCCGGCCGGTGATGATACGGCCGAGATAGGGGTTGGCCTCGATGATGGTGCCGAGCAGGCGGAACGGCCCCTCGTCCACCTCCGGCGGCGCGACATGCTGCAACACGAGGTCGAACAGCGGCGCCATGCCCTGGTCCTTGGGGCCCTCGGGCGCCTTGGCGATCCAGCCCTCCTTGGCCGAGCCGTAGAGGATGGGGAAGTCGAGCTGCTCGTCGGTGGCGTCGAGCGCGGCGAACAGGTCGAACACCTCGTTGACCACCTCGGTGATGCGGGCGTCGGGCCGGTCCACCTTGTTGACCAGCACGATGGGCTTCAGCCCGAGCTTGAGCGCCTTGCCGACCACGAACTTGGTCTGCGGCATCGGCCCCTCGGCGGCATCCACCAGCACGATGGCGCTCTCGACCATGTTGAGGATGCGCTCGACCTCGCCGCCGAAATCGGCGTGGCCCGGGGTGTCGACGATGTTGATGCGGGTGCCGTGCCACTCGACCGAGGTGCACTTGGCGAGGATGGTGATGCCGCGCTCGCGTTCGAGGTCGTTGGAATCCATCACCCGCTCGGCGACGCGCTGGTTTTCGCGGAAGGCGCCGGATTGCTGCAGGAGGCGGTCGACCAGCGTGGTCTTGCCGTGGTCGACATGGGCGATGATGGCGATGTTGCGCAGGCTCATGAAAGGTCTTTCGGCAAAGGACTTGGGCGGCGCCCGGCACGCGCGGCGGGCCGCGCCGGCATCGGCGGAGCCGACGGGCGCGCGTCGCGGCGGACGAGGTGGAAGTTTCACCGCCCGGCTTAGCCGACCGCGGGCGACGGTTCAATGACGCCGTGCCGAAACCGGCCCAAGCTCGCCCTCTGCCCAAGCCGGCCCTAGGTCCAAGCTAACCCTGCGCCCAACCAAGCCGGCCCTAGGCCGCGTGCAGCCAGCCGGCCCGGCGCTCCTTGGGCCAGGCGGAGCGCACCTGCATCAGCCGGCGAACATTGTCCGGCGTCACCAGGCCGATCAGGCGCTGGTCGTCGTCCACCACGCCGAGCGCCGGAATGTGCCGCTGTCGCAGCCGCTTGAGGACGGAGTCGAGCGGCGCGCGGTGGTGGACGGTGGGCACCTGGGTCATCACGCTGGTCACCGGCGCGGTGCCGCCTGTGCGGCGCAGCGCCCCCAGCATGGCCTTGCGGGTGAGGAAGCCCTTGAGCTGGCCGGCGCCGTCGACGACCGGGAACTCCTTCTGGCTGGTGCGCAGAAGCTCGTCCACCGCCCGGCCGAGCGTGGCGTGGGCCTGCAGGCTCTCGAACTTGGTGATCATGGTGGCTTCCACCGGCAAGCCGCGCGCCGCATGCGTCAGCGTCACGTCGTAGGATTCCGCCTTGGCGGCGATCAGCACGAACACCGCCACGACCACCAGCAGCGGGTTGTAGAAAGCGCCGAAGATGGCGAGCGGCACCGCCACCACGCGGCCGATCCAGGCCGCCGCCGTGGTGGCGCCGGGATAGCTCATGCGAGTGGCGAGCAGCGCCCGCAGCACCCGCCCGCCATCCATCGGGAAAGCCGGGATGAGGTTGAAGCCGGCGACGACGAGATTGGCCAGCGTGAGCCGCCCGAGCATGCTGCCGCCGGGGCTCAGGATCTGGTCGGCCGAGCGGATGTCGTGCATCCCGACCATGACCAGCACCAAAATACCGGCGATCGCCACATTGATGGCCGGACCGGCCAGCGCCACCACCAGCTCCTCGCCGGATTTCTCGGGCATGCGCTCCAGCGTCGCCAGCCCGCCGATCGGCAGCACGGTGACGTCCGGGGTGAAGATGCCGTAGCGGCGGGCAGCGAAGATGTGGCCGAACTCGTGCGCCACCACGCAGGCGAACAGCAGGATGACGAAGGTGAGCGCATCGGCCGCCTCGGCGAGGCCGCCGACCACGAAGCCGGCGATGGCGACGGCCGCGAGCAGCAGCACGAACGTCAGATGAATCCGAACGACCGTGCCAGCGATCCTGCCGAGCGCAAAAGACCAGACCATGCCTCGTCTCTCCCGTACCCGACACTTTGCCGGGTTCATTCCAAACTGGCAACGCTGGTGAGCCCTGGTAAGGACCGGAATCGTTCGCGCACAATTTCTTGATTGTACGGCACAATTGCCGCATCCGCGGCCGAGACGGCCGGCCGAGTTCAAGAATGCGTGCCGGCGCAGGACCTTACCCGGCCTCAGGGCCGGCAATCGGGCCGCGCCGGCCCCGCCCTCACGCCGCCCGCGGCAATTGCCGCTCGGGCCGCACGCTGCGGATCAGCATCATCTCGCCGACATTCTCGGGCGTCACGAGGCCAACCAGCCGCTCGTCGTCATCGACCACGCCCAGGGCCGGCGCCTGCTCTGTGCGCAGCCGCTGCAGGGCGGCCTGCAGCGGCGCCCGGCAATGGACCACCGGAATCTCGATCATCACCTCGATCACCGGCGTCGTGCCGCCGCCCTCGCGCAGCGCCGCCACCATCGCCTCGCGGGTGATCAGGCCGCGCAGGCGCCCCGCCCCGTCGACCACCGGAAACTCCTTCTGGCTGGTGCGAATCAGCTCGTCCACCGCCCGGTCGACGGTGGCGTTGGGCAAGAGCGACTCGAACTTGGTGATCATCGCCGAGGCGACCGGCAGGCCGCGCGTCGCGTCGCGCAGCGCCACGTCCTGCGCCTCCGCCGTCGCGGCGAGATAGACGAAGATGGCGATGAAGATCAAAAGCGGGTTGAAGAACAGGCCGAGGAAGCCGAGCAGATAGGCCACCCCCTGGCCGACCGAGGCGGCCGTGGCGGTGGCCCGCGCATAGCCCATGCGGCTGGCGAGCAGCGCCCGCAGCACCCGCCCGCCGTCCATCGGGAAGGCCGGGATCATGTTGAACACGGCGAGGAACAGATTGGCCGCGGCCAGCCGCGCCACCAGGCTCGCGCCCGCATTCTCGATATGGGCGAGGTGGCTGAGGTCGGTCACCGACCCCATCGCCAGCATCAGGATGATGCCGATCGCCAGGTTCACCGCCGGCCCGGCCAGCGCCACCACCAGCTCCTCGCTGGGCTTTTCGGGAATGCGCTCCAGATTTGCCACCCCGCCGATCGGCAGCAGCGTCACGTCCGGCGTGCGGATGCCGTAGCGCCGGGCGGCGAAGATGTGGCCGAACTCATGCGCCACCACGCAGGCGAACAGCAGCACGACGAAGGTCAGCGACGCCAGCGCCTCGGCCGAGCCCCCCGCCGCGTAGCCGGCGATGCCGATCCAGGCGAGCAGGATCAGGAATGTCAGGTGAACCCGCACCACGGTGCCCGCAATGGTGCCGATCGGGATGGACCAGGACATGCCGAACCTCCTGTTGCGTCACCTGCCGCGCCCGCCGGCGGCGTTTTCCAGAGCTCTCCAATAGATAGGCAAGGCCTGAGGTTTGTGCGATGGGCGCGGGCCCCCTTCGGCGCCCGGCGCGGGCAGGCCCTTGCGCGGTACCGCGGTATCCCGGCCGGATCGGGCCGGCGTGCGACCATTAACTGTCTGTTAACGATCCTTCTTGAAGAGCGCCGGCCGCCGTGCTTCGATCTGCCCATGTCGACGAGCACCATCGAAATCCGACGCGCGCGTCCTCAGGATGCACAGGCCCTGGCGGAGGCCCACGACGAGGCCTGGCGGGCCGCCTATCGCGGGCTGATCCCCGGCATCGAGCTGGAGCGGCTCATCAATCGCCGCGGCCCGGCGTGGTGGGAGACCGCCGTGCGCCGGGGCTCGCGCATCTCGCTGATCATGTTCGGCGACTCGGTTGCCGGCTACGCCAATTACGGCCGCAACCGCGCCAAGAGCCTGCCCTATGCCGGCGAGGTCTATGAGCTCTATCTGAAACCGGAGTTCCAGGGCCTGGGGTTCGGACGCCGGCTGTTCAGCCACGCCCGGCGCGACCTGACGAGCAACGGGCTCGCCTCCACCGTGGTGTGGGCGCTCTCCGACAACGACTACGCGACCGGCTTCTACCGGGCGCTCGGCGGCCGCGCGGTCGCCCGGTCGTCGGAGACCTTCGGCACCCAGGTGCTCGACAAGGTGGCGTTCGCCTGGGCCGGATAAACGGGCCGGATAAGCGGGGCCAAGCGAATCGGAACGCCCGGCTCCCGGCCGGGAGAACGCCTCCGGCACCTCTCGCCCGTTGCCCGATGCACCCGCGATCCGATGCAGCCGCCGCGCGACTGGGACGCGCGCCGCAGTCTGCGCGCCTTTATGTCCCAGTCATACCGCGATGATCTGATCGCCGGCTCGCCGCCAAGGCGAGCGGCCGTCAGCCCTCTTGATGATTGTCCGCGACCGGCCGTCCCCATAGAAGAGGCGCGGACAAGGAGATTCCCATGCGCATCGATGCGATATCGGTCGGCGACAACGTGCCCTACGAGGTCAATGTCGTGATCGAGGTGCCAACCGGCGGCGAGCCGATCAAATACGAGCTGGACAAGGCCTCCGGTACGCTGGTGGTGGACCGGTTCCTCTACACCTCCATGCACTATCCTGGAAACTACGGCTTCATCCCGCACACCTTGTCGGACGACGGCGACCCGATCGACGTCCTGGTCGCCAACCAGCGCGCCATCATCCCCGGCGCGATCATGGCGGTGCGGCCGATCGGCGTGCTGCTGATGGAGGACGAATCCGGCCACGACGAGAAGATCATCGCGGTGCCGACGCCCAAGCTGACGCCGCGCTACGAGCAGATCCGCCACTACACCGACCTCACCGAGATCGCCCGCCAGCAGATCCGGCACTTCTTCGAGCACTACAAGGACCTGGAGCCCGGCAAGTGGGTCAAGGTGGTCCGCTGGGGCGACCGCGAGGAGGCCCACAAGCTGATCCTCGAATCGATCGAGCGCTACCGGCAGGACAAGGCCGGTAAATGACCGCTGCCACCCCGGCCGAGCGCGGCTATGCCGGCCCGGCCGGGGTGTTCGGCTGGCTCCTGTTCGACTGGGCCGGCCAGCCCTTCTTCACCCTCGTCACCACCTTCGTCTTCGCCCCCTATTTCGCGTCCGCCGTGGCGCCCGACCCCGCCACCGGCCAGGCGCTGTGGGGGTTCGCCACCGGCGCGGCCGGCCTTTGCATCGCCCTTCTGTCGCCGGCGCTCGGCGCCATCGCCGATGCCGGCGGGCCCAAGAAGCCGTGGGTTGCCGCTTTCGGCGGGCTGATGTGCCTCGCCGCGATTTCATTGTGGTGGGTGGCGCCCGGCGCGCCGGCCGCCGTGACGCTGGGGCTCGCCGCCTTCGCGCTCGGCACCATCGGCGCCGAGTTCGCCCAGACCTTCAACAATGCGATGATGCCGCGGGTGGTGCCGCCCGAGAGGCTCGGCCGGCTGTCGGGCACCGGCTGGGCGGTGGGCTATGTCGGCGGGCTGGTCAGCCTGTTCCTGACGCTGGGCTTCCTCGCCGCCGACCCCACCACCGGCCTGACCCTGCTCGGCCACGCCCCCGCCTTCGGCCTCGATGCCGCCACCCGCGAGGGCGAGCGCCTCACCGGCCCCCTCGCGGCGGCGTGGTTCGCGGTGTTCGTGATCCCGATGTTCCTGTTCACGCCCGATGCGCCGCGCGAGCTGCCGCTGCGCGCCGCGGTGCGCCAGGGCTTCATCGGGCTGCGCCGGACGATCGGCCACGTGCGCACCCACCGCAACGTGCTGACCTTCCTCGCCGCCAACATGATCTACACCGACGGACTGATCGCGCTGTTCGCCTTCGGCGGCATCTATGCCGCCGGCACCTTCGGCTGGAGCGCGGTGGAGCTTGGGGTGTTCGGCATCCTGCTCACCATCACCGGCACGGCGGGCGCGCTCATCGGCGGCTGGCTCGACGACCGGCTGGGGCCGAAGCCGGTGATCCTCGGCGGCCTCGCGGTGCTGGCGCTCGCCAGCGTGCTGGTGCTGTCGGTCGGCCGCGACTTCGTGCTGTTCGTCATCCCGGTCGAGCCCTCAGCCCCCGGCCACGGCCTCTACGACTCGCTGCCCGAGCGGCTCTACGTCGCCTTCGGCCTGCTGATCGGGGCCGCCGCAGGTCCCGTGCAGGCCTCCTCGCGCGCCCTTCTGGCGCAGCTCGCCCCCGCCCACGACATCGGCCAGTTCTTCGGCCTGTTCTCGCTGTCGGGCAAGCTCACCTCGTTCGCCGGGCCTTTCCTTGTCGGCCTCGTCACCGCGGTGACATTGAGCCAGCGGCTCGGCATCTCGGTGCTGGTCGCGTTCTTCGCGGTGGGAATGGCGCTGCTGGCACGGGTCGAGCCGCCGGAGCTGGCGCGGGGGTGAGACGGTTTCCGGCTGACCAAGCCTTCGAGCCGTATTCCGATCGCCGAAAATCCCGTTGTCGAACAAGGGTTTTCGGCGAGTTCGCTTCCGGGATCACGAAGTGATCTCCCGGAAACAGCAGGACGTCTTGACGTCATCCCGGCCAAGCGGCGAAGCCGCGCGAGCCGGGATCGTCCGCAGAACCGGCCCCTTTCTGCTTACGGCCCCGGGTCTCGGCTGAAGCCTCGCCCGGGGCGACAGCGCTTCAGATCAATGCCGGAAATGCCGAGTGCCGGTGAGCACCATGGCGAGGCCGCGCGCGTCGGCCGCCGCAATCACCTCGGCGTCGCGGATCGAGCCGCCGGGCTGGATCACCGCCGTGGCGCCCGCTTCCGCCGCCGCGATCAGGCCGTCGGCGAACGGGAAGAAGGCGTCCGACGCCACCACGCAGCCCTTGGTCAAGGGCTCCACCAAACCGGCCATCTCGGCCGCGTCGATCGCCTTGCGCGCGGCGATGCGGGCGGAATCGACCCGGCTCATCTGGCCGGCGCCGATGCCCACCGTGGCGCGGTCCTTGGCATAGATGATGGTGTTCGACTTCACGTGCTTGCAGACGCGGAAGGCAAACTTGAGATCCTCGAACTCCGCCGCGGTCGGCGCGCGCTTGGTGACCACCTTCAGATCCATGTCGTCGACCACCGCATTGTCGCGCGACTGCACCAGCAGGCCGCCGGCGACCGTCTTGGCGACGAGTCCCCGTGCACGCGGGTCGGGCAGCGTCCCGGCGATCAACAGGCGAAGATTCTTCTTGGCGGCGAACACTGCGATCGCCTCGTCGTCTGCCTCCGGCGCGATCACCACCTCGGTGAAGATTTCGGCAATCGCCCGCGCGGTCGCGACGTCGAGACGCCGGTTGACGGCAATGATGCCGCCATAGGCCGAAACCGGATCGCACATCAGCGCCTTGCGGTAGGCCTCCAGCAAGGACGGCGCCTCGGCGACGCCGCACGGATTGGCGTGCTTGACGATCACCACCGCCGGGGTGCGCTCAGGCGAGAATTCGCCGATGCACTCATAGGCGGCGTCGGTGTCGTTGATGTTGTTGTAGCTGAGCTCCTTGCCCTGGAGCTGGCGGGCGGTGGCGACGCCCGGGCGCACCTCGCCGGTGCGGTAGAAGCCGGCCCACTGGTGCGGGTTCTCACCATAGCGCAGGCCCTGCAGGAGGCGGCCGCCGACGGCGCGGAACGGCGGGGTGGTCTCGCCGACCTCGGCGAGCAGCCACGTCGAAATCGCCGCGTCATAGGCGCCGGTGCGGGCGAAGGCGCGCGCGGCGAGCCGCTTGCGGGTGGCGAGCGTGGTGCCGCCGTGGGCCTCGATCTCGTCGAGCACCGTCTGGTAGTCGGACACATCGACCACCACCGCCACGTCGGGATGGTTCTTGGCGGCGGCGCGGATCATCGCCGGCCCGCCAATGTCGATGTTCTCGATGCAGTCGTCGAAGCCTGAGCCCTTGGCCAGCGTCTCCTCGAACGGATAGAGCGACACCACCAGGAGGTCGATCGGCGGAATGCCGTGCTCGGCCATGGCGGCGGCGTGGGCGGCATCGTCGCGGATGGCCAAGAGGCCGCCATGGATCTTGGGGTGCAGGGTCTTCACCCGCCCATCCATCATCTCCGGATAGCCGGTGACGTCGGCGACGTCGGTGACCGGAATGCCGGCCTCTTTAAGCGCCTGGGCCGTGCCGCCGGTCGAGACCAGCGTGACGCCCCGCGACGCCAGCGCCTGGGCGAAGGGGACGAGACCGGTCTTGTCCGAGACGGACAAAAGAGCGCGGCCGATGGGGCGGATACGGTCAGGCATTAAGACACCACTTGATCAGGAAGGCCGGCCGGCAGCCATGCCGGCGTCGGTACGGATGAAGGTCCAGCGGATGCGCGTGCTGGTCCGAAGCCGGCCATGCAGCACGATCTGGACGGTTCGGCGCGGCCCGTCGGTCGCGCCAAGATAGACGCTTTCCTCCAGGACCGGTTTCAGGTCGTGGACCGCGAACATCCAGGAATCGCGGTCGGGCAGCACCAGCAGCAGGCTCTCGCCCGCACCGATCGGGCTGACCTTGACCGCCGGATGCAGGTGGAAGCGGATGGCAAAGTCGTCTTCCTCGACCTTGATACGCGCCGCAGCGTCCTGGAACACGTCCTCACCATCGAGCCGGCTGCCGTCGGCGGTCAGCCGCAGCGAGCGCTGGTGCAGGACGCCGAACCGCGGTGCATAGCCGTCATGGCTGGCGCGCACCATGATGGAATCGGCACGTTCGCTGCGCGCCGCGCGCGCGTCGTGCGGCCCGTCGACGATCGGCGTGCCGCAGACGCTCTCGGCGAAGCCGCCGGTGAGGAAGCGGCAGGAGGAGGTGTCGGCCAGCACCGCGGTGGAGTGGGCGGCGGTGGCCCGGGCGGCGGCGCGCCAGGCGGCGCGGTTGGCGGTCGGCACGCCGCAATTGACCACCAGCCGGTGGCGGCCCACCGACATCTCGAACGACAGGCAGCCGGCATGGGCGTCGCCGGCCACCGCGATCGGCGGCGGCGGGCCGGTATCCATCAGCACCACCGTGCTGCCGGCCTCCATGCGCTGATAGCCGCCGTGCGGGGCGGCGGCGATCGGCCGGCCGCGGGCGTCGTCATAGGCCAGCAGCGTCGCGAGGTGGTCGGCCGCCGTGGTGCCCATGCCGTTGAAATTGCCCAGCGTGCCGTCGCGGTGGCGGAAGAAGCGCAGCATCGGCATGGTGCGGTCGATGGCGTTCATCAGCGCATCGGGCGGCACGCTGCGGGCGGCGAACGCCTGACGGAGCGGAAGAAGATCGAGCAGCAGCTCGACCAGCACGCCGGGATTGCGGCTGACATGCACGCCGTCCGGCAGGATCTGGCGGCCCAGCTCGTAGGCCAGCCGCCGCTGCGCCACCTTGAGCAGCCGCCCCTGCCCGGCCATGCACAGGCCGGCGAAGCTGAGCGCGATGGCCGAGACCAGCCGCGGATAGCCGTCCTGGGCATCGCGGGAGACCTGGCGCAGAAAGCGCACCTGCTTCAGCAGGCTGCGCAGGAAGCGCCGGTAGAAGTCGTGGTCGGCATTCTCCAGGATCATCGGCGCGTGGGCGAGCCACGAGATGATCCGGCGCGACAGGATGGTCGGCTCCCAGGCGCGCGGATCATAGCCGCCGCAGACATGGATCCATTCGTCAATCAGGGCGCGGGCGTTCTGCTGGGCGATGGCGGTGCCGGCGGCGCGCAGATGGCGCAGCCAGGCGAACGACATCAGCTCCTCGGACCATTCCTGCGACGGCGCCGGCATCTCGAACGGCGAGCGGCCATCGACCGCCACCATCTTGCCGGCGAAGGCGAAATGACCTGCGTAAATTTCGCTGGCATTGGTGGGGTCGGCGGTGCGCAGATCCTGCGGGGCGATCACCAGCCGGTCGAGCGAACCCGCGCCATAGCGCCAGCGCACGAGCCGCGAGGCCGCCCAGGAAGCCCGCATGTCGCGCGCCAGTCGCTCGACGACGAACAGGCCGGTGCGCGCTCGCGCCATGCTCGCTTTTCCCCCTCCAGAGCATTCTCCGCAAAAGTGGGAACCGGTTTTGCGAACGAGAATGCGACAACTCAAAGACTTAAAGCGTCCGGCCGGTTCATTCAGATCGGCGGACGTTCCAGGAACCCCAGTGTCCAATATCCCATGGCAGGTTCGGACAATTCTGCAAGCGATCCTTTACGTGCTGTTCACCACAAAAGAGGTGCAGGCGGCCGGCGGGCCGGCGATCGTCTGTCCGGACTTGACGAGGATTGTTCAGCCGATGGCCAGCCGGGCGGCGAAGAAGCCGTCGAGGCCGGCCAGCCGCGGGTCGGCGTCCGGCAGGTGGCACGGCAGGGTGCGCAGATCGCCGGCCGCGGTGATCCAGGCCGGATCGGCGCCGATCGCGGCCGCCTCGATCGGCAGCCGCGTCACGCCCGGCCGCCGCGCCAGCAGCGCCTCAATCTGGTCCGGCCCCTCCTCCGGCTCGAGCGAGCAGGTGCAGTAGACGAGCCGCCCGCCGGGCTTCACCAGCTGGACCGCGCGGTCGAGCAGGGCCGCCTGCAACTCGGCGAGCGACGCGATGTCCTGCGGCCCCTTGGTCCAGGCGACGTCCGGGTGGCGGCGGATGGTGCCGGTGGCCGAGCACGGCGCATCGAGCAGCACCGCGTCGAACGTCCCGCCCGCGAAGGCCAGCACGTCGGCGCAGACGATCTCCGCCGTGAGGCCGGTGCGTTCGAGGTTCTGGCGCAGCCGGTCGAGCCGGCTGTCGGCGCGGTCGACCGCGGTGACGCTGGCGCCGGCCGTGGCGAGCTGCAGCGTCTTGCCGCCCGGCGCGGCGCAGAGGTCGGCGACCCGCAGGCCCCGCACGTCGCCGAGGAGGCGCGCCGGCAAAGCCGCGGCGGCATCCTGCACCCACCACGCGCCCTGCGCGAAGCCTTCGAGCTGCGGCACCGGCCCCTTGGCGAGCAGCCGCACCGAGCCGGTCGGCAGCACCTGCCCGCCGAGCCGCTCGGCCCAACCGGCGGCGTCCGCCTTCACCGTGAGATCGAGCGCCGCCTCATGCCGGTGGGCCTCTGCGATGGCGGCGGCAACCTCGGCGCCATAGGCGGCGCGCCAGCGCGCCATCAGCCAGTCGGGCGCATCAATGCCGGGATCGGCAAGCCCGGCCAGCACGGCTTGCCCCTCGGCCGCCACCTTGCGCAGCACGGCGTTGACGAGGCCGGCATAGTGGCGGGCGGCATGGTCGGATGTCGCAAGCCGCACCGACAGATCGACCGCTGCATGGTCCGGCACATCCAGGAACAGGATCTGCGCCGCGCCGAGCAGCAGCGCCGCGTCCAGCCGCGGTCCGCCCTTCGGCGCGCGGGTGAGGAACGTGCCGACCACCGCGCGCAGCGTGCCGTGGCGGCGCAGCACGGTGCCAACCAGCATGCGCACCAGCGCGCGGTCGCGCTCGGCGACCCCGGCCAGTGCCGCCTCCAGCGCCTCGTCGAGCGGGCGGCCATGGTGCAGCACGCCCTCGATCAGCTCGGCGGCGACCCGGCGGGACGCGAGGCCGGCCGGCGGCTCGGGCGGGCGCGCCCGTCCGGCAGAACGGTTCGGTTTTCTCATACCCCGGCGATTAGCGCACTTGCCGGCCCATTGCACGCACCGGCACCGTCAGCCGTCGTCCCGGGCGGAGGCGTCGCGTCCGTCCGGGACGACACCCGGTATCACCCCCACGGCCCGCCGCGGCGGCCCGGACCGGCGCCCGGCACCGAGCCACCGCCGAACAGCGCCCCGGCCCGCCCGGCGGACCCGCTGAACAGGCGCGGGTCGCCATGGGCGCGCATATCGGCATCGAGGTCCTGCAGCGCGGCGATGCGGTTCTCGGTCGCGGGGTGGGTCGAGAACAGATTGTCCATCCGCGCCCCCGACAGCGGGTTGATGATGAACATGTGGGCGGTGGCCGGGTTGCGCTCGGCCTCGTAGTTCTCGATCTGGTGGGCGGCGCCGGAGATGCGGTTCAGCGCCGAGGCCAGCCACAGCGGCCGGCCGACGATCTCGGCGCCGAGCCGGTCGGCCTCGTATTCGCGCGAGCGCGAGATCGCCATCTGCACGATCATCGCCGCCATCGGCGCCAGGATCGCCATCAGAATGACGCCGATGAAACCGAACGGCGAATTGTTGTCGCGGCTTCCGCCGAAGAACAAGCCGAAATTGGCCAGCATCGACACTGCACCGGCAAGAGTTGCGGTGATGGTCATGGTCAGCGTGTCGCGGTTCTTGATGTGCGCCAGCTCGTGCGCCATCACGCCGGCCACCTCCTCCGGCGACAGGCTGTTGATCAGGCCGGTGGTGGCGGCCACCGCCGCGTTCTGCGGGTTGCGGCCGGTGGCGAACGCGTTGGGCTGCGGATTGTCGATGATGTAGACGCGCGGCATCGGCAGCCCGGCCCGCTGCGACAGCTCGGCGATCATGGCGACGAAATCGGGCGCCGTGTGCTCGTCCACCTCCTGAGCGTTGTACATGCTCAGGACCATCTTGTCCGAGTTCCAGTAGGCAAACAGATTGGTGGCCGCAGCAACGACGAGCGCGACGATCATGCCCTGCTGGCCGCCGATCATGGCTCCCACCGCCATGAACAGCGCGGTCATGCCGGCAAGCAGAATGGCGGTCTTCAGATAATTCATCGGTCTCCTCCCGCGGGGACACGCCCCGTCTCCGGCTGAAGGCGCGGACTGCCAACAAGATGGGGGAGCACGATTGCACCGGCAAGACTCCCGCATAGGCAAGACTCTCGCGCCGGCGAGACGCAGGCATCCGGCGAAACGTCTGGGGCGGGACGAGGCACCCAGGCGGTTCGCCGCCGGTCTTGCCCGGCGGGTGAAGCCGCGCCATGGTGCGGGCATGACCGAAACGCCAGTCAACGCACCGCAAGCCGAGGCCAAGCAATTGGACTCGAAACGCGAATTGCCGCCGGCCGCCCAGCGCGCCTTGGCGGAAGCCGCCGCGCGCCGCGCCGCCATCGACGCCGCCGCCAGACTGCCGCCCGAGCACCACGGCCGCGGCGGGCTCGAACCCGTCCGCTACGGCGACTGGGAGATCAAGGGGATCGCGGCGGATTTTTGAGCGCCACAGCAAAAGAGCCAGGCGCTGCCCGGCTCTTTGAGCGTCGGTTTCCTGTCGTCCCGGGCGAGCGGAGCGAGACCCGGGACCGTCTGCAGGAAAGGGATCCCATTCGGGTCACGGCCCCGGCTCGCGCGGCTGCGCCGCTTGGCCGGGGCGACGAGACCGGAATGACTGGCCTCAGTTCCCCAGCTTCCGCTTCCTCGCCCCGTACGTCCGCAGGCGCAGGGCGTTGAGGCGGATGAAGCCGGCGGCGTCGCGGTGGTCGTAGGCGACCGCCCCTTCCTCGAACGTCACCAGATCCTGGTCGTAGAGCGAATACGGGCTGTCGCGGCCGACGATGTGGACGCCGCCCTTGTAGAGCTTCAGGCGCACCCAGCCGGTGACCATCTCCTGGCTCTTGTCGATCAAGGCCTGCAGCATCTCGCGCTCGGGCGAATACCAGAAGCCGTTGTAGATCAGCTCGGCATAGCGCGGCATCAGCTCATCCTTGAGGTGGGCGGCGCCGCGGTCCAGCGTGATGCTCTCGATGCCGCGATGGGCGAGCAACAGGATGGTACCGCCCGGCGTCTCGTACATGCCGCGGCTCTTCATGCCGACGAAGCGGTTCTCGACCAGATCGAGCCGGCCGATGCCGTTGGCGCGGCCGAGCTCGTTGAGCTTGGTGAGCAGCGCCGCCGGCGACAGCGCAACGCCATCGATCAAGACCGCATCGCCCTTCTCGAAGCCGATGGTGACGTAGGTCGGGGTATCGGGCGCCTGCTCGGGGCTCAGCGTGCGCGAGAAGACGTAGTCGGGCACCTCGAGCGCCGGATCCTCCAGCACCTTGCCCTCGGACGAGGTGTGTAGCAGGTTGGCATCGACCGAGAACGGCGCCTCGCCGCGCTTGTCCTTGGCGATCGGGATCTGGTGCTGTTCGGCGAACTCGATCAGCTTGGTGCGCGAGGTGAGGTCCCACTCGCGCCACGGCGCGATGATCTTGATGTTGGGCTCGAGCGCGTAATAGGTCAGCTCGAAGCGGACCTGATCGTTGCCCTTGCCGGTGGCGCCGTGGCACACCGCGTCGGCGCCGACCTGGCGGGCGATCTCGATCTGGCGCTTGGCGATCAGCGGCCGGGCGATCGAGGTGCCGAGCAGGTAGAGCCCCTCGTACTGGGCGTTGGCGCGGAACATCGGGAACACGTAGTCCCGCACGAACTCCTCGCGCAGGTCCTCGATGAAGATGTTGTCCGGCTTGATGCCGAGCAGCAGCGCCTTGCTCCGGGCCGGCTCCAGCTCCTCGCCCTGGCCCAAGTCGGCGGTGAAGGTCACCACCTCGCAAGCGTAGGTGGTCTGCAGCCATTTCAGGATGATCGAGGTGTCGAGCCCGCCCGAATAGGCGAGCACCACCTTCTTCACGTCGCCTTTCGGCATCTCGATGCACTCCGGAGGAATGGGCGTTTTGCCCCCAAATATCGCGCGCGGTGTATCAGCGCCCTTCCGCGCTGCCAAGCGCGCCCGCCGCGGCCCGGCGGTACCAGCGCCAGCCGGCCCAGACGACCGTGAGCGACACCAGCGCGCCGAGCAGCACGTCGGACAGGAAGTGGGCGCCGAACACCACCCGCAAGACCGCGGTGGCGGCGGCATAGCTTGCGGCACCGGCCAGCGCGAGCGCCCGCCACGGCGGCGGCGTGAGCGCCGCCGGCGCCAGCATCCAGGCCGAGGACGCAGCCTCCCCCGAGACGAACGAACGGTTGGCGAACCAGCCCGTCCCCGGCTGCCACCAGGGCTGGAACGGCGCCGCCCCGCCGAAGGTCGCGACGTCGCGCGGCCGCGGCCGGTCCCAGGCGGTCTTGACCACGCCATTGACGATCAGGCCGGGGCCGAGCGCGAAGGTCGCGACCAGAAAGATCAGCGCCCGGCGCGGCAGGCGCAGCGACGGGCGCAGCGCCGCCACGATCAGTGCGACCAGCGCCGGCCAGAAGATCAGATGCGGCAGGATGCGAAAGACCTCGCGCAACCCCTTCAGCGCCGGGTCGGCGGCGGCGGGAAAGCGGCCCGCGGCGGGATCGAACGCCGCCGCCGAGACGGCGAGATCGAGCCCCGGCCATACCCCGAGCACGGCGACGACCCCGAGGACCGCAAACAGCAGCGTCAGGCGGGCGCGGGCGGTCACGGGCAAACGACGAGCCGGGTCCGCGGCCCGAGCCGGGCGACCAGCCGGCGCAGCTCGGCCGGGGCCAGCGCGACGCAGCCGGCGGTCGGCTCGAACCCGGGGCGGGCGGCGTGCAGGAAGATGGCGCTGCCGCGCCGGCCGCGGCGGGGCGACATGTTCCAGCCGATCTCGACCACGAGGTCGTAGAGCCCGTCCGCCCGCCACATCTCCTCGTGGCTCGCGCGGCAGGGCAGGCGGACCGGCCGGTTGTAGGCGGCAGCACCCGGCTGGTCGCACCAGCCGTCGTCGCGGCGGATGCGCCGTCGTCGCAAGTTACCTCCAGGCTGTGGGCCGCGGTCGGCCCGCCACCATGCCCGGCCGAACGGGAACCGGCCGGCCGGCGTCGCCCCGTCGCCCTCGCGCTTGAGGGCGCGGATGCCGGTGCGGCCGAGTGCGCAGCGGATGGCGCGGCCGCCGGCGAACAGCAGCCCCTTGGTGCCGCAGCCGGGGCGCCGGACCACCCGGATGCGGCTCAGGCTCGTCATGATCATGATTATCCAGGCCTGAACATCGTCCCTCAGCGCGGTTCCGCTTGCGCTCCGGCTCCGGCAGCTTATCGTCCGCGACACACAGGTCGAGGTCGCGGCCGATCATGGACGCCGGCGCGACCGACGGGAAGAAACGCAAGAAGAGCCGCACAACGCAAGAAGAGCCGCACCATGAGTACGACCATATCGGGCTCGCGCAAGATCCTCGTGGTTGACGACGACGAGGATCTGCGCACGGCGCTGGTCGAACAGCTCGACCTGCACAAGGAATTCGAGACCATCGCCACCGAGACCGCCCGGGCCGGCATCGAGGCCGCCAAGGCCGGCCACATCGATTTGGTGATCATGGATGTCGGCCTGCCGGACATGGACGGCCGCGAGGCGGTGCGGGAGCTGCGCCAGGCCGGGTTCAAGTCGCCGGTCATCATGCTCACCGGCCACGACGCGGATTCGGACACCATTCTCGGCCTGGAGGCGGGCGCCAACGACTATGTGGTGAAGCCGTTCCGCTTCGCGGTGCTGCTGGCGCGCATCCGCGCCCAGCTGCGCCAGCACGACGCCAGCGAGGACGCGGTGTTCACCGTCGGCCCCTACAGCTTCCGGCCGAGCCAGAAGCTGCTGGTCAATGCCAAGGGCTCCAAGATCCGGCTGACCGAGAAGGAGACGGCAATCCTGCGCTATCTCTACCGGGCCGACCTGAAGCCGGTGGCGCGGGACGTGCTGCTGTCGGAGGTCTGGGGCTACAATTCCGGCGTCACCACCCACACACTCGAAACCCACATCTACCGGCTGCGCCAGAAGATCGAGACGGATCCGGGCAATGCGCAGCTCCTGGTGACCGAGGGCGGCGGGTACAAGCTCATTCCATGACGGTTCGGCTGGCCGATGGCTCTCGATGACGACGTCGCGCTGCTGGAACGGGTGGCCGTGCTGCAGGTCCTGGGGCGCGACACGCTGCGCATTCTGGCGATCGGCGCCGAGACGAAACGCCTCAAGGCCGGCGAGACGCTGTTCCGCGAGGGCGACGAGGCCGACTGTGCCTATGTGGTGGTTAACGGCAGCATCGGCCTGAAGCATGCGCTGAAGTCCGGCCAGGCGGAGGTGCAGGCCGGCCCCGGCGCGCTCCTCGGCGAGACCGCGCTGATCACCGAAGTGCGCCGCCCCGCCACTGCCACCGCCCGCGAGAGCACCACGCTGCTGCGCATCCCGCGCAACACCTTCCTGCGCACGCTGGAAGGGTTTCCGGTCGCCGCCGGCCGGCTGCAGGCGCTGCTGGCCCAGCGCATGGCCGACACCGTGGCCGACCTCGCCCGGGTGCGCCAGCAGCTGGAGAGCCTCGACGCGACCGGGCAGCCGCGGCCGGCGTGATCTGGTTTTCATTCGGTCCAACCGGACGTTCCATCACACGCCAGGATCGGCAGAGCGCCGGCAGTCCGCTACACTGGCGGGCATGGTTCGAATCGCGCCCATCGCCTCGCTCGCCGTCGCCGCCCTCCTCGGCACGACCCTCCTCGGCTCGACGCCCGCCCGCGCGGTCGGCCCGGTCGACGGCCCGCCGCTGCCCGCCGCCTGCATCGAGGGCGTCAAGGCCGAGGCGCGCGCCAAGGGCGTGCCCGACGCGGTGCTGGAGCGCGCCTTCCGCGGCCTGCTGACCGACGCCTCCGTCGTCGGCTTCCTGCAGAACCAGCCGGAGTTCCGCACCCCGGCGTGGGACTATGTCGCCGCCCTGGTCGATGACGAGAAGATCGCCGACGGCAAGCGGCTGCTGAAGGAGCACGCCGCGCTGCTGTCGCGGCTGGAGGCGAAATACGGCGTCGAGGCCACCACCATCGTCGCGGTGTGGGGCATCGAGAGCGACTACGGCAAGACCGTGGGGCTGCGCCACATCGTGCGCTCGCTGGCGACGCTGGCCTGCACCGCGCCCCGGCGTCGCGACTATTTCCGCACCGAGCTGATCGCGGCGCTCAAGGTCGCCGCCACCAACGAGATCCCGTATGAGGCGCTTTACGGCTCGTGGGCCGGCGCGTTCGGCGGGCCGCAGCTGATGCCGACCGTGTTCTTCCGCGTCGCGGTGGACGGCTATAACGACGGCAAGCGCGACGTCGCCCGCTCGGTGCCGGACGTGCTGGCGTCGATCGCCAATTTCGTACGGCTGAACGGCTGGCGCGCCGGCCTGCCCTGGGGCGTCGAGGTCGAGCTGCCCGACAGCATCTCCGAGGGACAGACCGGGCGGCTGACCCGCAAGCCGGTCTCGGCCTGGGCGGCGGCCGGCGTGCGGCGGGTCGACGGCCGGGCGCTGGCCGGCGGCGGCCTGCCGGCCGCTGCCCCGTCGGCCATCATCCTGCCGGCCGGGCGGCGTGGGCCGGCCTTCCTGGTCACCCGCAATTTCGAGGCGTTCTACCGGTACAATCCCACCATCGTGTACGCCATGTCGATCGGCCACCTCGCCGACCGGCTGCGCGGCGGCGGCCCCATCCTCACCCCCTGGCCGACGAGCGAGCGCCCGCTCGACCGCGCCGGCCGGCGCGAGCTGCAGACGCTGCTGATGCGGGCGGGCTTCGATATCGGCGGCGTCGCCGACGGCGTCATCGGCCGCCAGACGGTGGCCGCCATCCGCACCGTGCAGCATAAGAACGGCCTGCCGGTCACCGGCCGCGCCACCGCCGACGTGCTGGAGGCGCTCCGCCGCGGGCGCTGAGCATGATGCGCAAAAGTGGGAACCGGTTTTGCGATAACATCATGCTCCAACAAAATCTAAATGGCCGCCGCAGCGCTGGGTGACGTGCAGCCCGCGCTGATACTTGCGGCCCGCCCCGCGAGCTTCTAGAGGAATCGTCTCATTCTCGTCGTCCCGGCCGAGGCGGAGTCGAGAGCCGGGACCGCATGCAGACAAATGACCTGCTGACGATCCCGGCTCTCCGCTCGGACCAGATGTCCTCGCTGCGGCCGGGATGACGCCAACACACCCGCTGACAGCCCTGCGAGATGCGTCATGCCTTCGTTCAAGCTCCTGCTTCTGCCCGGCGACGGGATCGGCCCCGAGGTGATGGCGGAGGTGAAACGCCTGCTCGCCTGGTTCGAGACGCGCGGCATCGCCACCTTCGACTATGACGAGCGGCTGGTCGGCGGCTCCTCCTATGAGGCCGACGGCGTCGCCATCACCGATTCGACCATGGATCTGGCCCATGCCGCCGATGCCGTGCTGTTCGGCGCGGTCGGCGGGCCGAAGTGGGACGGCGTGCCCTATGAGGTGCGCCCCGAGGCCGGCCTGCTGCGCCTGCGCAAGGATCTCGGCCTGTTCGCCAATCTGCGCCCGGCGATCTGCTATCCGGCCTTGGCCGAGTCCTCCTCGCTGAAGCGCGATCTGGTCGAGGGCCTCGACATCATGATCGTGCGCGAGCTCACCGGCGGCGTCTATTTCGGCGAGCCCAAGACCATCACCGACCTCGGCAACGGTCAGAAGCGCGCCATCGACACGCAGGTCTACGACACCTACGAGATCGAGCGCATCGCCCGCGTCGCCTTCGACCTCGCCCGGAAGCGCCGCAACAAGGTGACCTCGACCGAGAAACGCAACGTCATGAAGTCGGGCCTGTTGTGGAACGAGGTGGTCACCGCCGTCCACACGCGCGAATACCCGGACGTGGAGCTGGAGCACCAGCTCGCCGACGCCTGCGGCATGCAGCTCGTGCGCCGGCCCAAGCAGTTCGACGTCATCGTCTGCGACAATCTGTTCGGCGACATGCTGTCGGACATCGCGGCGATGCTGACCGGCTCGCTCGGCATGCTGCCCTCCGCCTCGCTCGGCGAGGCCAATCCGGCGACCGGCAAGCGCAAGGCGCTCTACGAGCCGGTGCACGGCTCGGCGCCCGACATCGCCGGCAAGGGCCTCGCCAACCCGCTGGCCATGATCGGCTCGTTCGGCATGGCGCTGCGCTATTCGTTCAATCTCACCGACGCCGCCGACCTGCTCGACCAGGCCACCGCCAATGTGCTGGCAAGCGGCCTGCGCACCGCCGACATCGCCGCGCCGGGCCAGGCGACGGTCGGCACCAAGGCGATGGGCGACGCCGTCCTGTCCGCGCTCGACGCGCTGGCGGGGTGAGCGGGTTTCTGGCTGTTGAACTTGAAACGGGCCTCGGCCGAGGAAGACCCTCACCCTCTCCCCTTGCGGGAGAGGGTGCCGAGCGATCTTCAGATCGCGAGGCGGATGAGGGATGATATCGAGCCGGCTTGAAGCAACCCCTCACCCGGTTCGACCTCGCTGTGCTCGGTCTCACCACCCTCTCCCGCAAGGGGAGAGGGAAAGGGGAAGAAGGCTCAGAACGGTAGCGGCCGGATGCCGCCCAATTCGAACGGTTGCGGCAGGTTGAACTGGCCGCCGTCGCCGCCGGGGCCGGTGTTCCACGACATCGGCACACCGGGGCGGAAGCGCAGGTCGGTCGCATAGTCGGCCGCCGTGCGCGCCGAAACGGCCGTGCCCGGATAGAGATAGGACTGGTCCTTCGTCACGGTGATCCGCGACGGCGCCCGCCGGCTCTGGGCGTCGGCCGCGCTCGGCAGAAGTGTCGTCGCGGCGATGCCGAGCACGACGGTGGAAACAAGAAGACTGGCGAGCCGCATGGCACCCTCGATCCCGGTTTGATCACACACTAATGACCTTCGCGTGCCGCCGCCAGGGCGGATTGCTCAGGACAACGCCGTTCCGGCCCCACAGTTGCATCGCCGCAACGACCTGCGGCGAGCCGCCCGCGGAACCACGCCTACTCTATCGCGTTAGCGGTAAATACTTAAGGAACGCGTGCATGTATCAGCCCGGAAAGTGGTTCGACGCCCTGTTTGCGGATCCGCCCGAGCGCGGACAGGTGATCTGGCTCGACCGGCGGGCGGCGGCGCGGAAGGCGCGCAGCGTGCACGCGCCGCCGCCGACGCTGGGCGGGGAGCGCGGACTGCTGGTGCCGTTTGCCACCTTCGTGGCCCGAGCCCAGGCCAAGCGGCGGCTGCGCGGCCGGGCGGTGTGAGGCGAAGTCCGCCCGGCAGGGCCGCAAACCGCCGTCCGGTCGCCGAAAATCCCGCCTTCGATCCCGGGTTTGAGGCAGGATCCCTGCTGCGATCCCGCAGGGATCACCCAGCAACCGGATCACGGCGTGCGCGCGGCGTGCGTGTTGTGTCCGCGCCGCTTGTGCAATAGAAGCCGAGGCTCCCGGAATGGACTTGGAGTCGACCCGGACTCCCAGGTTGCCGCCGATTGTCCGCGGTCCGGGATGTTCGCCGGAGAGTCAAGGATGGGTTACTCGGTCGCCGTTGTCGGGGCCACAGGCAATGTGGGCCGCGAAATGCTGTCGATCCTCGCCGAGCGGGGCTTTCCCGCCGATGAGGTGATCCCGCTCGCCTCGCGCCGCAGCATGGGCGTGGAGGTCTCCTACGGCGACAAGACGCTGAAGGTGAAGGCGCTGGAGAACTTCGACTTTTCGACGACCGACCTGTGCCTGATGTCGGCCGGCGGCGCGGTGTCGAAGGAGTGGTCGCCGCGGATCGGCGCGCAGGGGTGCGTGGTGATCGACAATTCCTCGACCTGGCGCACCGACCCCGACGTGCCGCTGATCGTGCCGGAGGTCAACGCCGACGCGGTGGTGGGCTTCACCAAGAAGAACATCATCGCCAACCCCAACTGCTCGACCGCGCAGCTCGTGGTGGCGTTGAAGCCGCTGCACGACGCCTTCACCATCAAGCGGGTGGTGGTCGCGACCTATCAGTCGGTCTCGGGCGCCGGCAAGGACGCGATGGACGAATTGTTCAGCCAGACCCGCGCGGTGTTCACCGCGCAGGAGATGGAGACCAAGAAGTTCCCCAAGCGCATCGCCTTCAACCTCATTCCCCAGATCGACGTCTTCATGGAGGACGGCTCGACCAAGGAAGAGTGGAAGATGGTGGCCGAGACCAAGAAGATCCTCGACCCCAAGATCAAGCTCACGGCCACCTGCGTGCGCGTGCCGGTGTTCGTCTCCCACTCGGAGGCCGTGAACGTCGAGTTCGAGAAGCCCGTGACGGCGGACGAGGCGCGGGCGATCCTGGCGCGCGCCCCGGGCTGTCTGGTGATCGATAAGCACGAGCCCGGCGGCTACATCACCCCGGTCGAGGCCACCGGCGAGGATGCCACCTATATCAGCCGCATCCGCGAGGACAGCACCATCGACAACGGCCTGAACTTCTGGTGCGTGTCGGACAATCTGCGCAAGGGCGCGGCGCTGAACACCATCCAGATCGCCGAGCTGCTGATCAACCGCAAGCTGATCCAGCCGAAGAAAAAGGCGGCGTGAAAGTCTTTGGGCTTCCTAGGGCGCAATCTTGAAGCGTATTGCGCCCCATGCCCGTTGCCACCGGCGCAATACGGTGCCGCTATTGCGCCCAACAGAGCTTGATATTCACGATGCTTGATACGCGAAGGGGCGCCCTCGGGCGCCCCTTCGTCGTTCAGGCGGCAGTATAAACTGGCATCACAACCGCCGCGACTCGACGGCCGAGAACAGGGCGACCGCCAGCGCCGCCAGCGCCGCGAAGAACACCAGCGCCGGCACGCCGGTGATGTCGGGCAGCGTCACCCGGCCGAGGTTCCACCACGCCAGCACCGTGTCCTTGAGCCAGGGATAGTTGAAGCCATAGAGCATGCCGCCGACCAGCATGCCCACCGCGCCGACCAAGGCATGGACGCTGCCGGTGGCGATCGCCGCCACCCCCGTGCCCGGGCAGTAGCCGTAGAGCACCATGCCCACCCCGAACAGCGCCGAGCCGAGGAGCACGCCGCCCATATTGGCGTCGCGTACCGCCATCTTGGCGAAGCCGAGATCGACCAGCGCCAGCACGCCGACGCCGCCGACGATGATCGCCGTCAGCATCACCTTGAGGACGGTGAAGTCCTTGAATCGGAACTGGTTGATAATGGTGTCGTAGTGCGTCACCCGGCCGCGGTCGAGCAGCCAGCCGAAGGCGAAGCCGAACACCACGGCGAGGACGAGGGCGGCGGTACCGGTCATCGGGAACATCGGCGTCTCCTCAGCGCGGCTGACGGAACAGGATGAAGGCGGTGAGAAGGCCGGTGGTAAACATCACCGCCAGGAACACCCAGCCGACCACCGCGAGCTGCAGCCCCTGCGAGATGCCGTTGCCCGACGTGCAGCCATTGGCGAGGCGGGCGCCGTACATGGCGATGACGCCGCCGACGAAGGCCACCGCGTAGCGCTTGAGCGGCGAGGGGCCGAACCGCTCGGCCCACACTGCAGGCACCGTCTCCAGCCGCCAGGTGCGGGCGGCGAGCGAGGAGGCCAGCGCGCCGAGGAAGGTGCCGACCAGGAACAGGGTTCCATAATCGAGCCGCATCGGATGGCGCGCCCAATAGGCGTTCTGCGCCACGGCCTCGGCGCCGACCAGCGGCACCGCGAGCCCGCCCGAAAGCTGCGACACCGCGGTGGTGATGCCGATCGGCGCGGCGACGACGACGAACACCACCCAGCTGAGGACGCCGATTCCGGCGCCCACCAGATAGGGGCTCCAGTCGATGCGGCCGTGGGCGGCGGTGGAGGTTGACAGGGAGCTGACGGTCATGGGGACACCGGCGCGGTTGACGAAATATATGTATATTATTGAATGTGTTCTAGGGTCGCGACGCTGTTCCGTCAACGCCGGCCATCACATCCGGTTTCCGCCCATTCCGACGGGATCGTCCGGAGGCCGTATCACGCGCCGTCGGCGTCCACCGCCTCGGCCCGGAACGGATTGCGCTGCGCCACCGGCACGAAGCGGTCGGTAGCCGGGTCGAGCCGCTCCAAAAGCCCGGTGGCGATGGCGAAATAGGCGCCGTGCAGATGGAGCAGGCCGGCCTCCACCCGCTCGCGCACCCAGGGGAACGTCATCAGATTGGCCAGCGACTGGCGGATGCCGGCATATTCCAGCCGCGCCACCGTTGCGTCCGGCAGGTCCGGGGCGGGCACGATGCCGGCGGCGGCCGCCGCCGGTTCGAGCAGCGACATCCATTGGCCGATGAAGTCGCCGGCCCCGAGATCGGTGTGCCGGCGGGCATAGGCCATCACGCCGCCGCAGCTCGCATGGCCGAGCACCACGATGTCCTCGACCTTGAGCGCCAGCACAGCATATTCCAGCGCCGCCGAGGCGGCGCGGTGGCCGCCGGGCTCGTAGGGCGGCACCAGATTGGCGACGTTGCGGACGGTGAACAGCTCGCCCGGTATGGCGTCGAAGATCACGGTCGGCGAGACGCGGGAGTCGCAGCAGGCGATCACCATCAGCTTGGGCGACTGGCCCTGCGCCAGCGACTCGTAATGCTCGCGCTCCTCGGCGTAGCGGCGGTCGAGAAACGCCCGGTAGCCGGCGACCAGCCGGGGAGGGAAGGCTTTCTCAGGCAAGGTCTTTTCGCTCATGGCTTCGTCCGCTCAAGGCCGCAACGTCGGTTGCGGACAACGTCATAGGGGCGAAACGTCATAGGGGCGAATGGTTCTGGCGGCAACGCGCCCGTTGACGATCCGTCCACCGATTGCCGGCCTGTCATCGCGCCGCAGGTGTGGTATGACCCGCCTCCCATGACCGCCCCCATGACAATGACCCCCCAAGCTGACCATCCCGCCCCACGCGAGCAGGCCCCAGGCGAACAGGCCCGAGCCAAGCCCGCCGCCGAAGACCACGTGCATGCGCCCGCGGCCGCCCCGAAGGCGCTCGCCTCGGCGTCCGGCAAGCCCTCGATCGCCGGTCTCGGCCGCGGCGGCCTCGCCAAGGCGCTGTTCGAGGTCGGCGTGCCCGAGCGCGAGCTGCGCATGCGGGTGCAGCAGCTCTGGGGCTGGATCTACGAGCGCGGCGTCACCGAGTTCGACGCCATGACCAATGTCGGCAAGGGCCTGCGCGCCACGCTCGCCGACCATTACTCGCTGGCGCGGCCGGCCGTCGCCGCCGAGCAGGTGTCGGTCGACGGCACACGCAAATGGCTGCTCCATCTGCCCGCGCAGGAGGACGGCGAGAAGCCGCACGCCGTCGAGGCGGTGTATATCCCCGAGGCCGACCGCGGCACGCTGTGCCTGTCCTCGCAGGTCGGCTGCACCATGACCTGCGCCTTCTGCCACACCGGCACGCAAAAGCTGGTGCGCAACCTCACCGAGGCCGAGATTGTCGGCCAGATGCTGGTGGCGCGCGACCGGCTGGGCGACTGGCCGGGGGCGTCCCCGCCCGAGGACGGCACCGTGCCGACCGATGGCGGCCGCTTCGTCACCAATATCGTGATGATGGGCATGGGCGAGCCGCTGTTCAATTTCGAGGCGGTCAAGCGCGCCCTCCTCACCGTCGCCGACGGCGACGGGCTGTCGCTCGGCAAGCGGCGCATCACGCTGTCCACCTCCGGCGTGGTGCCGATGATCGGGCGCACCGGCGCCGAGATCGGCTGCATGCTGGCGATCTCGCTGCACGCGGTGCGCGACGATCTGCGCGACGTGCTGGTGCCGCTCAACCGCAAATATCCGATCCGGGACCTGCTCCAGGCCTGCCGCGACTATCCCGGCCTGTCGAATGCGCGCCGCATCACCTTCGAGTACGTGATGCTGAAGGGCGTGAACGACAGCCCGGCCGATGCCCGCGAGCTCATCCGCCTGCTTCGGGGCATCCCGGCCAAGATCAACCTCATCCCGTTCAATCCCTGGCCGGGCACGTCCTACGAATGCTCGGACTGGGGGACCATCGAGCGCTTCTCCGAGATCGTGTTCGACGCCGGCTATGCCAGCCCGGTGCGGGCGCCGCGCGGCCGCGACATCTTCGCCGCCTGCGGCCAGCTCAAGAGCGAGACCGAGCGGCTCTCCGCCCGCGAGCGGCTGGCGCTGCGCGCCATGGCCGCGGCGGAATAGGCGCCCGATGAACGCAGTGTGGCGCGTCGTCGTCATCGCCTTCGGCCTGATCGTGGCGGCGGGCGCGGGCCTGGTGTTTCTCGTCTCGGCGCTGGCATCGGCCGATTTCGGCGAGGCGGGGCCGGAGATCATCGCCCAGTTCGCGCTGTTCGCCTGGCTCTTCACCTTCTTCAGCGCCGAGCAGGGCCTCGATCCGGTCTCGATGCTCGGCCTGCTCATCGCCTCGCTGATCATCGTGCCGGTGGCGATGCCGGGCGCGCTGGTGGCGATCCTCGCCGAGGCGTTCGGCTGGCGCTCGCTAACCCTGCACATGGCCGCCAATGCCGCGCTGGGCGCGCTCGCCGCAGCGGCGGCCGGCTTCTATGACCTGCTGGCCCTCGACCAGACGACGGCCGCCGTCGCACCTGTCGAATCCCGCGCCGTGCTGGTGATGGCGGCGACCGGCGGCGTGGTCGGCTTCGTCTACTGGCTCGTCGCCGGACGCAACGCCTCCGGTTTTCTCAACAGGCAGATCACGTCATCGACCCGAGATGCTGACGCATCGGGCCGTTGAGGCTCGCGGATTTTCGATTCCCGAAATCCGTGATTTCACGAAAATCCGCGACCGGAACCAACGGCCGGCTTTCGCCGCCGTTGGCGTCAGCTCCCCCCCGCCCGGGCGGTGATCAGCTTCAGCGCGAACGCCCCCATCACGCCGGCGAACAGCCAGTCGATCCCGCGCATCACCGCCGGCGAGGCGCGCACGATGCCGGCGATGCGGTCGGCCGCCAGCACCATCAGCGAGCAGGACGGCGCCGCCAGCACGATGAAATAGACGCCGAGGAAGCCCAGCCGGCCGGCCGCCTGCGGATCGTCGGCCGCCACGAACTGCGGCAGGAAGGTCACGAAGAACAGAATGACCTTGGGATTGAGCAGGTTGACGCCGAGCCCGGTGGCGTAGAGCCGGGGATAGCTCAGGCGGACGGGTGCCGCGGCATCGAGCGCGAGTCCGCCGCGGTGGCGCAGCGCCTGCCACGCCAGCCACATGAGATAGGCCGCGCCCGCGAACTTCAGCACGTCGAACGCGGTGGCCGAGGCCGCGAGCAGCGCCGAGAGGCCCGCCGCCGCCAGCGCCGAATGGATGAGGATGCCCGACAGCGCCCCGGCCAGCGTGACGAGCCCCGCGAGCCGCCCCTGCGCCACGGTCTTCGACAGGAACAGCGCCATGTCCGGCCCCGGCGTGACGATCAGCACCGCGCAGGCCAGGGTGAAGGCGGCCAGCACGTCGGGCGCCGGCACGGCAAGGACGGGCAGCGACAGCTCAGGCAGCGCAAGCATGGAAAACCTCCGACACGTCTTCTAATCCTTCCCCGGGCCTTCGACCAAGGACGGGCGGCGCGGGCCTCCCGTGCCGGCGGCGCAGGGGCTATGGTGCGGCCGAACCTGCCGGAGCCTCTCATGAAAGCCGTGCTGTCGACCCGTCCGGGCCCGCCCGAGACGCTCGAACTCGTCGACCTCCCCGATCCCGACGCCGGACCCGGCGAGGTGGTGGTGGCGGTGAAGGCGGCGGCGCTGAACTTCTACGACACGCTGATCATCGCCGACCGCTACCAGGAGCGGCCGCCGCGCCCGTTCGCGCCGGGCGGCGAATGCGCCGGCGTGGTGGCCGCGGTCGGCCCCGGGGTCGAGGGCTTCGCGCCGGGCGACCGCGTCGCCGCCTATCTGCGCTGGGGCTGCGCCCAGGAGAAGGTGGCGGTGCCGGCCGGCCAGCTCGTGAAGCTGCCCGCGGGGCTCTCGTTCGAGCGCGCGGCGGCGCTGATCATCGTCTACGGCACCACCTTTCACGCGCTGCAGGACCGCGCCCGCCTCCAGCCCGGCGAGACGCTGGCGGTGCTGGGGGCGGCGGGCGGCGTCGGGGTCGCCGCCATCGAGCTCGGCAAGCTGATGGGGGCGCGGGTGATCGCCTGCGCCTCCTCCCCCGACAAGCTCGCCTTCTGCCGGTCGCTCGGCGCCGACGACACCCTCGACTACACCCAGCAGGATCTGAAGGCCGGCCTGCGGGCGCTGACCGGCGGGGCGGGCGTCGACGTGGTCTATGACGCGGTCGGCGGCCGCTATTCGGAGCCGGCGCTGCGCGGCACCGCCTTCGGCGGCCGCTTCCTCGTGGTCGGCTTCGCGGCGGGCGAGATCCCAAAGATCGCGCTGAACCTGCTGCTGCTCAGCAGCCGGGACGTGCTGGGCGTCAACCTCGGCGGCTGGGCCAGGCGCCACCGCGAGACCTTCCGTGCCGCGCTGGCCAGGCTGTTCGACTGGGCGGCCGAGGGCCGGCTGTCGGTGCCGATCGACGCCACCTACCCGTTGGCCGAGACCGCGGCGGCGCTGCAGGCGATCGCCGGCCGGCGGGTGCGCGGCAAGGTCGTGCTGGTGCCGTGAGCGCCGATCATACGGTTTCCGGTTGATCAGCTCGGAATAACCGCTGGCCGGCAGCCGCCTTCCTTCCCTCTCCCCTTGTGGGAGAGGGTGCCGAGCGAGCGAAGATCGCGAGGCGGGTGAGGGGTGAATCTTCAAGCGCGCGTCCGCATTTACCCCTCACCCGGCTCGACCTCGCCTCGCTCGGTCTCGCCACCCTCTCCCACAAGGGGAGAGGGAAGAAGAGGCCGAGCCAATCAACCGGAAACCCTATCAGTCCCGTTCCGGCCGCTCTCCGCGGCCGAGGCGGGCCAGAGCATTTTCCGCACAAGTGGATACCGGTTGTGCGAAAGAAAATGCGACAAACCAGAAATTTAGAGCGTCCGATCTGATGCCGTCAGATCGGATCACGCTCAAGCGCCGCCCGCGCCGCCGCCCGGTGGACAAGGGTGACGTGGCCGCCGACCAGCTTCAGCGCCGCCACCAGCACCGCCGCATCGTCGGTGAAGCCGAGCCCGGCCAGGATGTCCGGCACCGCGTCGGCCGGCAGCAGGAAATAGGCGAGCGCACCGGCCAGCGTGGCGCGCACCTGCGGCGGGGTGTCGCGGTCGATGACGCAATAATAGGCCGCGACCAGATCCTCGGCGAACGGCACCCGGGCAAGGGTGTGCGCGAGCTTGGCCCAGAAGCCGCGCAGCGTCGCCGCCGCCTCGCCCGCGTCCTGACCCCCACCCTGGCCCGACCCCTGATCCGCCGATCCCTTCAGGCCCCACACGGCCGAGCCGGCAAAGCGGTCCATCGTAACGTCTCCCTGGCGCGCGCCGTCAGGCCGCGCTTGCCATTCGAGGTGGGCCCGCAAGCGGCCGGGATCAAGGCGTCCCCTGGCCGCAGGCCGGACCGCGACGGCTGGCTTGCCGCGGCGGTTTGCATCAGCGGTATGCAACGGCCGGTTTGACTGTGTCGGGCCACTCGCTCCAAGCTTCCGGAATCGAGCATGGTCCGTCGCCGCCTTGGCTCCTGCCGCCGCGACCGAAATGCTCCAGGGGGGAAACAGGCAATGATGATCGGTTCCAACGTCGCCGCCGTCGTCACCGGCGGCGCATCCGGGCTTGGCGAGGCGACGGCGCGGGCGCTGGCGGCGCGCGGCGCCAAGGTGGCGTTGTTCGATCTCAACGCCGCGCGCGGCGAGCGGGTGGCGCAGGAGATCGGCGGCCTGTTCTGCACGGTCGATGTCGCGAGCGAGCAATCGGTGGAGGACGGCCTGGCGCGGGCGCGCTCGATCAACGGCCAGGAGCGAATCGCCGTCAACTGCGCCGGCATCGTGATCGCCCAGAAGACCGCGACCAAGGACCGCGAGCACGGCTTCTACCGGCCGCACGAGCTCGACGCCTTCATCCGCGTGATCACCGTCAATCTGGTCGGCACGTTCAATGTGATGTCGAAGAGCGCCGCCGGCATGGCGACGCTGCATCCGGTGGGCCCGGACGGCAGCCGCGGGGTGGTCGTCAACGCCTCCTCGATCGCCGCCGTCGAAGGCCAGATCGGCCAGATCGCCTACGCCGCCTCCAAGGGCGGCATCCAGGCGATGACGCTGCCGGCGGCGCGCGACCTCGCCCGCGAGGGCATCCGCGTGTGCTCCATCCAGCCCGGCCTGTTCCACACCTCGATGTTCGACAGCCTGGACGAGGACTTGCGCAAGTCCCTCGCCGCCGGCGTGCCGTTCCCGACGCGGCTCGGCCGGCCGGAGGAGTTCGCCGCGCTGGTCTGCCATATCGTCGAAAACGACATGCTGAACGGCGCCCAGATCCGGCTCGACGGCGGCCTGCGCCTGCCGCCGCGCTAATGGTCCGGCCCTGACATTTGCGTCCGCAAATGTCAGGACAAGTCGGCCCACAAGATATTGATCCTGTGGATGTAATCCACGAGAGCAGTCTCAGCAAAAGTGGAAACCGGTTTTGCGCAAGAGACTGCACCGACTCAAAAACTCCGGACGACAGGCGGGGGAGGTATGGCAACCATCGAGTTCTGGTACGAGTTCGCCTCGACCTACTCCTTCCTCGCCGCCGAGGAGGTCGAGGCGGCGGCGCGGCGCGCCGGCGTCGGCGTATCCTGGCGGCCGTTCCTGCTCGGGCCGATCTTCGCCGGCCAGGGCTACACCACCTCGCCGTTCAACCTGTTCCCGCTCAAGGGCCGCAACATGTGGCGCGATCTCGCCCGCCGCGCCGCCCAGCTCGGCCATCCCGCCATCGTCCGGCCCGACCCGTTCCCGGCCAACGGCCTGTTGGCGGCGCGGGTCGCCACCGCTCTCGCCGACGCCGACCGCCCGGCGTTCTCGCGGGCGGTGTTCCGCGCCGAGTTCGTGGACGGCGACGATATTTCTGACAGGGGCGGTGATCGGCCGGCTCGCCGCCGGCCTCGGCCATGATGCGGAGGCCCTGCTGGCGCGCAGCGGCGCCGACGACGTCAAGGCCGCGCTGCGCGCCGCCACTGCCCGGGCGGAGCAGCTCGGCATCTACGGCGCGCCGAGCTTCGTGACGGCGGATGGCGAGCTGTTCTGGGGCAGCGACCGGCTGGCCGATGCGCTGGCCTGGGCCAAGGGCCAGCGCTGGGGGCTCCCGGCCTGACGCCGGAGGCGTTGCTGGACGTCCGGCCGATCCTTCGGGGTGTCCGTCAGACCGCCGGCGCCGGCAGCCCGGCCTGCATCGACGCGGCCTTGAGCGTGTTGGCCAGCAGGCAGGCGATGGTCATCGGCCCGACGCCGCCCGGCACCGGGGTGATCGCGCCGGCCACCGCCGCCGCCTCGGCGAACGCCACGTCGCCGACCAGCTTCGTCTTGCCTTCGCCGGCCTCGACGCGGTTGATGCCGACATCGATGACGATGGCGCCGGGCTTGATCCAGTCGCCGCGAATCATCTCCGGCCGGCCGACCGCCGCCACCAGGATGTCGGCGCGCCAGCACACCCCCGGCAGGTCGCGCGTCTTCGAATGGGCGATCGTCACGGTGCAGTTCTCGGCCAGCAGGAGCTGCGCCACCGGCTTGCCGACGATGTTGGAGCGGCCGACCACCACCGCCTCGCAGCCCGCGAGCTGCGGCCGCACCGTCTTGGCCAGGATCACGCAGCCGACCGGGGTGCACGGCACCAGCGCCGGCAGGCCGGCCGACAGCCGCCCGGCATTGACCGGGTGGAAGCCGTCGACGTCCTTTGCCGGATCGATCGCCTCGATAACCGCCTGGGCGTCGATCTGCGGCGGCAGCGGCAGCTGCACCAGGATGCCGTGGACCGCCGGGTCGGCATTGAGGCGCGAAACCAGCGCCAGAAGCTCGGCCTGCGAGGTCGTGGCCGCCAGCTTGTGCTCGAAGGAGGCGAGGCCCGCCTCGACCGTCGCCTTGCCCTTGTTGCGGACATAGACCGCGCTCGCCGGATCCTCGCCCACCAGCACCACGGCGAGGCCGGGCACCAGCCCATGGTCCCGGGCAAGGCGGGAGGCTGCCGCCGCCACCTTGGCCCGCAGGTCCGCCGCGATGGCCTTGCCGTCGATCAGGGTCGCGCTCATGCCGTCTCCGTCGCTTTGCTGAGCGCCGCGGCCAGCGCCGCCGGATCGCCCGTCACATGCAGTGTCTTGAGTCGTCCGGTGGCGCCGGCGACGAGCTCGACGTCGCGGCGCGCCACCCCCAGGGCGTCGGCGATCAGCGTCAATAGCGCGGCGTTGGCGGCGCCGGCCTCCGGCACCGCGCGCACCCGCGCCGCCACCACGCGGCGCCCGTCGGAAAGCTGTGCGAGGCCGTCGAGCGCGTCGCGCCCGCCGCGCGGCGTCAGGCGCACGGTGACGGTGAGACCGCCGCCGACGGCGCGCCAAGCGGGTTCGTCGGCCATCAGAGCATTCCCCGCAAAGGTGAAACCCGATCTTGCGCGCGAGAATGCATCAGCACGATGGCTTGAAGCGTCGAACCTGGACTGCCGGCCGGGGAGGATTCGGTCCGGCGCCGCAGCGTCAGAGAAGGATCTCGAACACCAGATTGCGGATGAAGAACAGGCCAATGATCAGCACCACCGGCGACAGGTCGAGCCCGCCGAAACTGGGCAGCACCCGCCGGATGGGGGCGAGCGCCGGCTCGGTGAGCCGCCACAGCGCTTCGCCGACCTGCGCCACGGTGGGATTGCGCGGGTTGACCACGTTGAAGGCGACCAGCCACGACAGCACGGCCGAGGCGATCAGAATCCAGACGTACAGCGTGATGATTGTGTCGAACAGCCACAGGATCGAGTTCATGGCAGCGCCCCTCGTGCCTCGCTGGCGCAATGACTATAGGGGGCGGACGCCCGCTGCAAGCCTTCCTCTGCAAGCTCTGCAAGCCGTCCTCTGCAAGCCGTCCCATCAAGCCCGCCCGGCCGGCGGATCGTCTGCGCCGCGCGAACGCCATTGACTTTGTGGGGCCGGCACACCTAAAAGGCGCCGCGTGGCGGGGCCGTAGCTCAGTTGGGAGAGCGCTGCAATCGCACTGCAGAGGTCAGGGGTTCGAATCCCCTCGGCTCCACCAGCCCGCCACCTGTCTCTCCCGCCCCGGCTCTCAAATCGGCCTGGGTCCTGACGGGCCTCACGTTTCCGGCACTCGACCCTCCCCACCGTCAAACATCGACAGGCCGGCTGGCCACGTCTGCGGCGATAGAGACCGCGCGCACGAGAGACCGCGCGCACGGCCTGGGCCCCATCGATCAGCACGGTTTCATGGTCGCGCCAGGAAGGGCGCACGCCGCTCGAAGACGCAGGGCTGCAGCACCACGGGCCTGAAGCATCGCCGGCTTGGAGCACGCCCCGGCACGGCTGGACACGCGGAAAATGGCCTCCCGGAAGGGAATCGAACCCCTGACCCCAGGTTTAGGAAACCTGTGCTCTATCCTGCTGAGCTACCGGGAGGTGGAACCCTCGTTGTCCGCGTTTCGTCGCTCCGCCGCCATGCGCGGCGGAGGTGCTCATCATATGATGCGATCGGCCCCCGCTGATCAAGACTCGTGATCACGAGCGGCGATCGCGTCGGATGATCGAGGCCCGTCGCCGAGACCGGCGGTCAGAACCTCGGCCGGCCCCGCACGCCGATCCGGCCGCCGTCCTACCACAACGCGCCCGCGCGGGCGATCTGCCGCGTCACACGCCTCACCCACCGGGATGCCGCACTGTCGCCCGATTGGCGCTCTTGTTTGGGCGCAGGAGACTGGCGGCATGGGGTTGAGGTCGGACGGGCGGACCCGTCGCGGCGGCGGGCGCGCCCTTGGCTTGGCGGCGGCGCTGTGCGCAGCAGGAACGCCTGCGGCGAGCGTTCCGGGCTGGGCGGATGATTTGCGAAGGGACGACATGGCGGAGGTCGACGCGTGCGCACCGCAGGGGGTGATTCGCGACCGCGTGGCCGCGCTCGGCGAGGGCGGCCTGCGGCTGGCCGGCGGCGCGCTGGCGACCTTCCCGGCGCTGCGGCTTGAGGGGGCGGCCACCGCTTGGCTGGCGGATCAGTCGCTCGGCCGGGCGGTGGAGATTCGCGGCGCCGGCGCGCCGGACCGCTGGGGCCGGCTGCCGGCCGGTGCGGTGACGGTGGCCGGGCCGGACGGCGCGCCACCGTCCTGGCTGGAGGCGCAACTGGTGGCGCAGGGGCTCGCCGTCGTCGCCCCGCGTCCCGGCGCCCGCTGCGTCCGGCCGCTGCTGGCGCGCGAGCAGGCGGCGCGGCGCGCGGGCAAGGGCCGCTGGGCGGAGGCGGCCAACCAGCCGGTGGCCGCACGCGATCTTGCCCGCCTGAATGCCCTGGCGGGCCGCTACGCGCTGGTGGAAGGCCGCATTTCCGCCGTCAACACCCGCGGCCGCACGGTCTATGTCAATTTCGGCCGGCGCTGGCGCGAGGACTTCACGGTGATGGTCGCGGCGCGCGACCGCCGGGCCTTCGCCCAGGCTGGCCTGGAGCTTGCCGGGATGGTCGGCGAGACGATCCGGGTGCGCGGCCATATCGAGGCCCGCGGCGGCCCGGCGATCGAGGCGCAGACGCCCGACCAGATCGAACGTCTTGAGGCCGCCAAGTGATCGGGTTCAGGTTGATCGGATTCAAGTTGACCAGGTTCGGATTGAGCGGGCTCGGGCCGTCCGGCAGCCCCGCGGCCAATGGCTGGTGGCAGGCCGGCCTCGTCCTGGCGGGCCAGACGGCGCGCGCGCTGCGGGCAGCGCTGCTGGCCGGGCTCGTCGCCGGCTGCGGCTCGATCGGCCTGCCCGATCTCGACCGGCCCGACACCGACGTGCCGCGGGCGCGCCTGACCTCGCCGCCGCCGCCCGCGCGCGGCGAGGAGCGCGAGCACGCCCGCATCCTCGCCAGCTATGGCGGCGAGTACAAGGATCCGGCGCTGCGGGCGTCGATCGAAGTCACCGTCGCGCGGCTGGTGGCGGCGTCCGACCGGCCGGACCTGCGCTACCGCGTCACCCTCCTCAATTCGCCCTCCGTCAATGCCTTCGCGCTGCCGTCGGGCTCGCTCTACGTCACCCGCGGCCTGCTGGCGCTCGCCAACGACCGCGCCGAGCTTGCCTCGGTGCTCTCGCACGAGATGGCCCACGTGGTCGCCCGCCACGCCGTGGAGCGCGAGGAGCAGGTGCGGCAAGCGGCGATCGTGTCGAAGGTGATCTCGGACGTGCTGCAGGACCCGCAGCTCGGCGCGCTGTCGCTCGCCCGCTCCAAGCTGAGCATCGCCAGCTTCTCCCGCCAGCAGGAGCTGGAGGCGGATGCGATCGGCGTCGGCATCAGCGCCCGCGGCGGGTTCGATCCCTACGGCGCCTCGCGCTTCCTCACCTCGCTCGCCCGCCACGGCATCCTGCGCGACCAGGCGCTCGGCGCCGACTCCGCCCGCGGCTCAGGCGAGGCCCTCGACTTCCTGTCCACCCACCCCTCCACGCCCGACCGGCTGGCGATCGTCGTCACCTATGCCCGGCAGTTCGCCGGTCCCGGCGGCACCGGCGAGCGCGACCGCGACCGCTACCTCGCCCAGATCGACGGGCTCGCCTACGGCGACGACCCCAGCGAGGGCTATGTGCGCGGCCGGCGCTTCATCCATCCCAAGCTCGGCTTCACGTTCGTGGCGCCGGAGGGGTTCTCGCTGGAGAACACGCCGCAGGCGGTTCTCGGCGCCTCGTCCGGCGGGCGCGAGGCGCTGCGGCTCGACGCCGCCCGGCCCGGCGGCACCGAGGATCTGGCGACCTACCTCGCCGCCGGCTGGATCGACGGCGTGGAGACGCCCTCGGTCGAGGCGCTGTCGCTGAACGGCTTCGAGGCGGCAACCGCGGTGGCGCGCGGGCGCGAATGGTCGTTCCGACTCTACGCCATCCGCTTCGGCAGCGAGGTCTACCGGCTGATCTTCGCCGCCCGCTCGCTGACCCCCGAGATCGACCGGCAGTTCCGGGCCGCGGCGCAATCCTTCCGGCGCGTAAGCCTGCAGGAGGCCGACAAGCTGCGCCCGCTGCGGCTCAAGATCGTCACCGTCCAGCCGGGGGAGACCGCCGAAAGCCTGTCCGGGCGCATGGCGCCGCTCGACCACCCGCTCGACCGTTTCCTGGTGCTGAACGGGCTGGAACGCGGCACCCCGCTCCAGCCCGGCCAGAAGGTCAAGATCGTGGTCGAATAGACCCCACGCGCCCTACCGCACCGGCCGGGCGTCGGGTTCGGATGAGGCGCATCAGACCAGCGCGGCGCGGGCGTCCGGCTGCTGGGCGTCGAGGGCTTGGCGCAGCTTCTCCATCGCCCGCGTCTCGATCTGGCGGACGCGCTCCTTGGAGATGCCCATCCGCGAGCCCAGCGCCTCCAGCGTCGCGGCGTTGTCGACCAGCCGGCGCTCGCGCAGGATGCGCAGCTCGCGCTCCGACAGCACCGCCATGGCCGCACGCAGCCATTTCACCCGGCGGACCCGGTCGATCTCCTCGCCCACCAGCTCGTCCGGCCCCGGACCGTCCCACACCAGGAAGTCCTGCCGCTCCGAGGAGGAGGAATCCGCGTCCGCCATCGGCGCGTTCAGCGACATGTCGTGCCCGGTGAGGCGGCAGTCCATCACCGCCACGTCGTTCACCGACACCCCGATCTCCTCGGCGATGGTCTGGTACATCTGCGAGGCCGGCCCGTCCTCGCCGCGCTGGGCGAGGCGGGCGCGGATGCGCCGCAGATTGAAGAACAGCGCCTTCTGCGCCGAGGAGGTGCCGCCGCGAACGATCGACCAGTTGCGCAGGATGAAGTCCTGGATGGCGGCGCGGATCCACCACGTGGCGTAGGTCGAGAACCGCACCTCGCGCTCCGGATCGAACCGCGCGGCCGCCTCCAGGAGACCGACATGGCCCTCCTGGATCAGGTCGGCCATCGGCAGGTTGTAGTGCTTGAACCGCGCGGCAATGGCGATCACCAGACGGATGTGGGCCGAGGCGAGCCGGTGCAGCGCCGCCTGGTCGCCCTCGCTCTTCCAGCGCACCGCCAGATCGTGCTCTTCCTCGCGCCCAAGGAAGGGGGCGTTCATCGCTGCCTTCACGAAACGCTGGCGGATACCCATCACCCGGTTCATGCCGCTCTCCCGTCGACTTTCCCGATTCACGTCCTGCCCGTTCAAATTCAGGCTTACGAATATTTACGTACCCAAATATTTACGTACCCTGTCGGATCCGGCCACAAGCAAGGTGAAAACGTGGCGCGGGGCCGCCTTGTTCCGCCCTGGGCAGCGGCGAAGTCTGGCGTACCGATTGATGTCTAGCGGAAATATCGCGCACGATAAATTATTGCGCGTTCAATTAATTGTTAGCAAGGGTGATACCCGCGGCGCAAGGCCTTGACCCGTCGACGTCATGGCCGGGCCCGCCACGGCTCTCCACGTCTCTGTTTTGGATGTCATTTGAAGGCGCGGATGCCCGCGGGAAGCAATGTTTGCGCCTTGGCAGGCTTGGCTTCAGGCGCGGCATGACGAGTCACGGTTTGCGGCCCCGGCATGACGCGGCGCGGGCGAGAGACCGGGCGAAAGCATTCTCCGCAAAAGTGGACGCCGGTCTTGCGAAAGAGAATGCGACAACTCAATAACTTGGCGGACTCTCCAAGATGTTGCGTTGACATGCTCAATCGCGCTGGACCGGGGCCCGGCCGACAGCAGCGTGTCGGCGGCCGGCCCCTGACATTGAGGCATGTTGTCGCAGGGGGCACGCGCAGTGCGGCCGACCACGCCGAAGATCGGTCGTCCGATCGTCGGAAATCCCGCCATCGAACAAGAGGGTTTCGGCGAGATCGCTTCCGCCCATCCCGAGGGGATCGACCGGAAACGGGATCAGAGCCCCTTGAGACCGCGGCCTGAAGACCTCAGCCGGGGAGCGCGTTGGAGACAGGGAGATCGCGCCGCGCCGATCGCCAACGGCGGCCGCATCGCCGCCGAACGGCAAAGGCCCGGCTTGCGCCGGGCCTTTGGTGATCTTCGCGATCATGCCGGTTCCGGCGATGCCGGGCCGCCCCTTATGGGCGACTTTTCGGAAACCCGCTCAGGCCGCCTCGGCCTCGGTGTCGGCCTCGACATCGACATCGACATCGTTGTCGGCCTCTTCGGCCTTGCCGGCGCGGCGCGGACCCTTGGCGAGCTGCGCCTCAATGCGCTTGATCGCCTCGGTCTCGGTGAGATCCTCGACCGCCGCCAGTTCGCGGGCCATGCGATCGAGCGCCTGCTCGAACAGCTGGCGTTCGGAATAGGACTGCTCGGGCTGCTGTTCGGAGCGGTAGAGATCGCGCACGACCTCGGCGATGGCCACGAGGTCGCCGGAGTTGATCTTGGCCTCGTATTCCTGCGCCCGGCGCGACCACATCGTCCGCTTGATGCGGGCGCGGCCCTTCAGGGTGTCCAGCCCCTTCTTGACCACATTGCCTTCGGCGAGCTTGCGCATGCCGACCGCAAGGGCTTTGCTGGTCGGAACGCGAAGCTTCATCTTCTCCTTCTCGAAGGAGATCACGAACAATTCAAGTTTGAAACCGGCAACTTCTTGTTCTTCGATGGCAACGATCTGGCCGACGCCATGAGCCGGATAGACGATGTACTCATTCGTCTTGAAACCATGACGGGTCTGGGTCGCGGCCGTCTTCTTGGCGGTCATGCGCTTTTACACTCCTGGATTTGGCCGGCGCCTGAGCGAAGCGGCCGAAAATCCTTCCACGATGCGCCCGAAGGCGCGTCCGCTTTGCTGCCGGCCCTGAGGAACTTCGAGTCCTGAAGGGAGTTCGAGTCCTGTGGGATTGGCCAGTCAGCCGACAGAACGAATGTCCTTCGCACCAAGTCTGCCCGCCCTCGACAACGGATCACCGTCACTGGCGCGCTTCAAAGTCGACCAACCCGAACCCCGCTCCCACGCGGCAAAGAGTCTGGAACCCACCATGACATGACGACAGTGCATGATGACAAGATAGGTCCCGGCACTCTGCGATCGGCGCATGCCTGCAAAATGCCATGGCCCAAAACCGTGGCTGTTCCACGTGTTCCTGCTTTGGGGAGTTCCTGCTTTGGGGAGCGCTTCAGCGCGAATGAATTCGACTGTTCAAAAACGCTATCACGAACAGCCAAAAAATCAAAGACATATTTGAACTTGGGCGCCCCCGCCGGCCGGCGGGCGCCCATTTGCCGCGATGGTGGCGTCACCCGGCGACGTCAGTCGCCTTCGCCGGGATTCGGCGAAAACTGCGCCTTCTTGCCGGCGATGCCGTCCCAATCCTTGGCGTCCGCCGGCGGCTCGCGCTTGGCGGTGACGTTGGGCCACTGGGTGGCGTATTGGGCGTTCAGCGCCAGCCACGCGTCGAGTTCCGGCTCGGTGTCCGGCTTGATCGCCTCCGCCGGGCACTCGGGCTCGCACACGCCGCAGTCGATGCACTCGTCCGGATTGATGACGAGCATGTTCTCGCCTTCGTAGAAGCAGTCGACCGGACACACCTCCACGCAGTCCATGTACTTGCACTTGATGCAGTTCTCGGTAACGACGTAGGTCATTTCAGCCCCTGAGACGCGGGTGACAACCGGCATGTGTCGGATTTCGGACACCCCCCTATCCGAGGCGAACCGCGCCGGCAAGCCTGAAGGTTTCCTTCACCCGCGACAGAGCCGGCGGCATGCGGTCAGCGCATGCCACGCTGCCCGGGTTCGTCCGTTTCCGGGACGTCCTCGATCAGCGCCCGGGCGTCCTCGGCCCGGCCCCGCCGCGCGGCGAAGCCGAGCAGGCGCACCACCCGGACCCCGCCATGCAGCGCCACGGTGATCACGTCGCCCAGCCTGACCAGCCGGGCGGCGCCGGTCACCCGCGCCCCATTGACGCGGACACGCCCGGCCCGGGCCAGCGCCGCGGCATCGGCGCGGGTGCGCACGATCCGCGCATGCCACAAGACGAGATCGATGCGCTGCCCGGCCCCGCCGGTCATGGCGGCGTCTTCCGGTCACGGCGTCCGGCCGATCCGCCGGAAACCGCATGGCCTGACCGCCGGAACCCGGCGCGCGAGGCCACGGCCTCGCCTCACGGCTTCTCCGCTTCCAGCCGGGCCTTGAGGATGGCGAGCTTGGCGAAGGGCGAATCCGGATCGATCGGCTTGTCCTCGCGCTCGCGCCGCTCGGGACGCGACTCGTGGCGCACCCGCTCCGGTGCCGGTCCCCGCGGCCGCTCGTCGCGGCGGGGCGGGCCGCCGCGCTCGCCGCGGCCCTCCGGCCGCTCGCTCCGGTCGCGATCGAACCCCTGCGTCCGCTGGCGGCGTTCGCCGCGCTCGCCGCGCTCATTGTTGCGGTCGGGACGCTCCCCGCGATCGGGGCGCTCGCCCCGGCCCTGGGCCTCGCCGTCCGGCCGGCGACGGTGATCGGGACGCGGACGGTCGAACCGCCGGCCGCCGGCCGGCGCCTCCGCCTGGGGTCGGGCCTGGTCCTCCGGCGCCCCCTCGCCGGCAGCCGCAGCCGGCTGCTCGCGCCGGAACGGACGGCCACCATGGCCCTCGCCCGGACGGCGCGGGCGGCGCTGGTCGTGATGGCGCCCGCCGATCCGCCACACCTCGATCATCTCCGGCTCGGCCGGCACCGCCGGCGCGCCAATATCGGCGGCCGCCTCGGCGGCTCCCTCGGCCGCAGGCTCCGGGACGCTCCCGGCCTCGGCCGAAACGGTCTCGGGCTCCACCGCCGCGGGCTCGGACGACGCGACGGCTTCGGGCGCGGCCTCGGCCGGCGCCTCGTCCACCACTTCGTCGGCCATGTCGGCCTGCGCCTCGGGCTCGCTCTCGGCGGCAATCGTCTCCTCGGCCATGGCCGGCGCGGCCTCGCCGGACTCGGCCAGGCTTTCGTCCGAGCTTTCGGGCACAGCTTCGGGCGCGGCCGCCGGGGCCTCGGCCGGCGGCAGGCGGCGTTCCATGCGGTAGCCCAGTGCCTTGAGGATGGACGCGAAGTCCTCGCCCGAGCAGCCGACCAGCGAGGTCATGCCGACCGTGACGGTGAAGCCGGTGCCGTCGACGGCGCCGGCCGGCTTGGGGCCGGGCGAGGCCGGCCGCCACGCCAGCGCCGGCCGGATCAGGTCGGCCAGCCGCTCCAGAATGTCGACGCGCACCGCGCGCTCGCCCACCACCCGATAGCCGATGGCGCGGTAGAGCGCCTTCTGCACCTCGTGATCGACCGGGATCGAGGTGCGGCCGGAGGCCGCCAGATGCGGCAGGGTGTCGAGGCCCTTCTGGTCGAGCCCGCCATGCTTGAGCGCCCACAGCTGCAGCGCCAGCGCCCGCGGCGCCGGCTTCAGCAGCCCCGGCAGATAGAGATGGTGGGCGCCGAAGCGCACGCCGTACTTGCGCAGCGCCGCGCGCGCCGTCTGGTCGAGCCCCTTGACCTCCTCGGCGACGCGCTGGCGCTCCAGCACCCCCAGCGCCTCGGCGATCTGGAAGGCGACGCCGCGGGCGATGCCGGTGATATCCTCGGCCGAAAGCAGCGCGAACAGCGGGCCGAGCAGCTTTTCGAGGTGGGTCTTCAGCCACAGGTCGGCGCGCGCCTGCACCGAATCGCGGGCCGCGCCGGTGAGCTGCTCGTCGGCGATCAGCCGCAGCCGCGGCTTCAGCACCTCCTCGCCCGACTGGATGCGGGCGATCGCCTCGCCGAGCCAGCGCACGGTGCCGTCGGCGGCGAGCACGATGGTATCGTCGCGCGTCTCGGCGAAGCGGGCAGCGCGGATATCGATCTCGCCGGCGAGCGCCTTGGCCGATGCGGCGCGCAGCGCCTTGGCGTCCGGACCGGCCGCGCTTGCCTCCGGCGCGAAATGAAAGCCCTGGAGGTGGCCGATGCGGTGGCCTTCGACGAGCACGTCGCCGGTCTTGCTGATCTCGGTTTCGAGCATGGTATTTTCTCTGAGGCGCCGCATCAGCACGCTGGTGCGGCGGTCGACAAATCGCTGGGTAAGTCGCTCGTGAAGGGCATCGGACAGCTTGTCCTCCAGCCCGCGGGTGATGTCCTGCCAGTGCTCCGGCTCTGCCAGCCAGTCAGGCCGGTTGGCAACGAATGTCCAGGTTCGCACATGTGCAATCCGCGTCGACAGCGTGTCGATATCGCCGTCGGTGCGGTCGGCCAGCGCCAGTTGCCGGGCGAACCAGTCCGCCGGGATGCGGCCCGTGCGCTGCAGGAAACCGTAGAGCGTCGTGCATAGCTCGGCGTGGGCGGCGGGCGCGATCTTGCGATAGTCCGGAACCTGGCAGCATTCCCATAGACGGGCGACATCGTCGGGAGTTCGGGCAAAGTCTCGCACCTCACTATCACGCGCCGCCGCCTCCAGCACCAACAGATCCTCTGCCATCGGCGCCCGCGTCAGCCCCGGCTCGGCAGGATTTCGCGCCAATGACGCCTGCAACGCCGAAAGCGAGGCGAAATCAAGCTGCGTGTTGCGCCATTGTAGAACCTTGACCGCCTCGAAACTATGACTTTCGAGCCGCTGGACGGTCTCGGCGTCGAAGGGGGCGCAGCGGCCGGTGACGCCGAACGTGCCGTCGCGGGTCGCCCGGCCGGCGCGGCCGGCGATCTGGGCAAGTTCCGCCGGGGTCAGCCGGCGGTACTGGTAGCCGTCGAACTTGCGGTCCGCGGCGAACGCCACGTGGTCGACGTCGAGATTGAGGCCCATGCCGATGGCGTCGGTGGCCACCAGATAGTCGACGTCGCCCGACTGGTAGAGCGCCACCTGGGCGTTGCGGGTGCGCGGGGATAGCGCCCCCAGCACCACCGCCGCCCCGCCGCGCTGGCGGCGGATCAATTCGGCGATGGCGTAGACCTCCTCGGCCGAGAACGCGACGACGGCCGAACGCTGCGGCAGGCGGGTGAGCTTCTTCTCGCCGGCATAGACGAGCTGGGACAGGCGCGGCCGCTGCACCACCGAGACGCCGGGAATGAGCCGCTCGACCAGCGGGCGCATGGTGGCCGCCCCCAGCACCAGCGTCTCGTCGCGGCCACGGCGGTTGAGGAAGCGGTCGCAGAACACGTGGCCGCGCTCGAAATCGGCGGCAAGCTGGATTTCGTCGATGGCGACGAAGGACACGTCGAGGTCGCGCGGCATCGCCTCGACGGTGGCCACCCAGTAGCGCGGGTTCGGCGGCTTGATCTTCTCCTCGCCGGTGACCAGCGCCACCTCGCGATCGCCGATCCGGCTGACGATGTGGCCATAGACCTCGCGGGCGAGCAGCCGCAGCGGCAGGCCGATCAGCCCGGTCGGATGCGCCAGCAGGCGTTCGATGGCCAGGCGCGTCTTGCCGGTATTGGTCGGCCCCAGCACGGCGGTGACGCCGCGGGCGCGGAGGGAAGGCGGAAGAACCGAGGAATGGAAGTGGGACACGGGCGATCGGAGTTCGAAGGGCGCGCGGCAAGGCCCGGGTTCAGAGCGCTTGTATCACACGAAAGCCGCCCGCTGGGGCCGCGTTTCGTCCGGCGATCGTCAAACATCCCTTACCGGACAAGGATTTTTGACAAGACTGTTTCCGAAGATCACGGCGTGATCCCCACATACCGTATCATAATGCGACACCATCGCGGCAGTAGCCCGGCGGCAACGCGCAACCCATTGGAACGACTCTCGAACGAACCGGGGCCGAATCGCTGACTCTGCGGGAATCGGGATTCGTTCGCCACAATATGTAGGGTGTCTCCGGCCACATACCCCCAGCCGCCGCAAACTGGACTTTGCGCCTGCGTGCCTGCTCCCGCGTCTTGGCTCCCGCGTCTTGGCCCCCGCATTCTCGCTTCCCGCCGAACGCGCGCGGCGACGGCGCGTCACCGCGCGGCGTTGCCCTGGGCGGGCGCCGCGGTGGCGCGCGGCTCCACGCGCCGGGTGGCGAAGGACTTCGCCTCGATGACGCAGGTGCCGACCTTGGTGGCCACCGAGATCTTGAACGGCACAAGGACGCGGCTGCCGGCGGCCGGCACCAGCCAGACCGCGATGTCCTTGTTGTTTTCCATATATTCGATGTCCTTGCGTCCGAGCCGGTGGCCGGCGATGGCCCGGAAGCCGACGGCGCAGACCACCGCTGTGCCGGCAAACCCCTTGGCCGCGACCGCCTCCTGGCGGAGAAACTCGAACGTCAGGTCGTAGCGCGACACCCCGTCGAAGATCGGGACCACGCGCGTGCAGGCGTCGGGACCGGTGACGTCGCCGGTGCCGGGCACCACGAACAGGGCGGCGCTCATCGGGTCGAGCACGTTGCGCCGGTGGATCTCGGTCACCTCGATCCGGTCCGGCCGCGGCTTCGGCTCCGGCGTCACCTGCAGGCCCTTGACCGCGCCGCGCTCGAACCCGAACTGGATGGCGATCTGCTTGTCGTCGCCCGAGGCCGTCATCGCAAACGAACCCGGCTGCGGCTTCTCTTTCGTCAACAGGCCGCGGGCGCCGGCCGAGCCTTTGCCTTCGGTGACGAACTGGGCCACGCCGGTGATCTTGCCGCTGGCGGCGGCGGTGTAGTTGACGGCGTCGATGTCGATCACCAGCGCCGCCTTGCCGATCTCCATGCCGGCCAGCGTGACGTCGTAGCGGGCATTGACCCTGGTGTCGCCGGCCGCCGCCGCCGCGCACTGCCACAGGATGGCCCCGGCGATCGCCGCGAACCGCGCCCCAGACCGGATCGATGACGAAGCGAAATATGGCATGGCTCAACCCCGGTGCGATGCAATTCTGTCGGAACTGTGTCGCAATCTGGCGCAACCGCGCGCCCGAAACGCCCTTCGGCGGCGATGGCCGGCTTGACGTGCGCAAGGCAGGCGATTATACGCCCACTCTCCCATGACGAGTTTGAGACGGCCGCCGCTGACGCGGCCTCATTGAGGTTGTGCCATGTCCCGGCGCTGCGATCTGACTGGCAAGGCGGTCCTTGTGGGCCACAAGGTGAGCCATTCGAACCGGAAGACCAAGCGCCGGTTCCTGCCGAACCTGTGCAATGTGACGTTCCGCTCCGACACGCTGGACCGCGACGTGCGGCTGCGGGTCTCGGCCAACGCCATCAAGACCGTCGACCACCGCGGTGGCCTCGACGCGTTCCTGGTCAAGGCGCGGGCGGAAGAGCTGTCGCCGCGCGCACTCGTGCTGAAGCGCGCCGTCGAGAAGGCGCAGGCCGAGCAGCCCCAGGCTGCGGCCTGACCGCTGGAGCCTTTTCCGCAATAGCCGGAGCCGGCTTTGCGGAAGAGACTGCGACACCTCAAAGATTTGGCGCATCCGATCCGACGCTGTCGGATCGGGTACCGCTTCAGGCGAACCCTGCCCGTTTCGCGTGAGAGTCCAGCCGCCCGGCACCGTCGGGCGGCTTTCGTTTGTGCGCTCGTCAGGGCGGATGGCCAATACGGTTCTCCAACCCTTTAGGCTGGAAACCGGATTACCCGATCTCCGCCTTCTGCGGCCGGGCCAGGAGGCCGGTGATCGCCTCGTCGAGCCCGAGCCGGCCGGCGAGCACGGCGTCGACCGCGGCGGCGATCGGCATCTCGACCCCGGCCTTCGCCGCCATCTCCACCAGCACCGGCGCGGTGAAGACGCCTTCCGCCAGCGGCCCCGAGCCGGGCGCCGGCAGGGCCTCGCCGGAGCCGAGCCGGAAGCCGAGCGAGAAATTGCGCGACTGCGGCCCGCCGCAGGTGAGGATGAGGTCGCCCAGCCCCGACAGGCCGGCCAGCGTCTCCGGCCGCGCGCCATAGGCGTGGCCGAAGCGGCGCAGCTCGGCGAAGCCGCGGGTGGTGAGCGCGGCTGCGGCGCTGGCGCCGAACTTGCGTCCGTGGGCGATGCCCACCGCGATCGCCAGCACGTTCTTGGCGGCGCCGCCGATCTCGACGCCGCGCACGTCGGTGGAATGATAGAGCCGGAACGAGGCCGAGCCGACAGCCTCGGCGAGGTGCGCCGCGACGGCCTCGTCCGCCGAGGCCACCGTCACCGCGGTCGGCAGGCCGGCGGCGACGTCGGTGGCGAAGCTCGGCCCGGACAGGATGGCGGGGATGGCGGGCGGCGCCGCCTCCGCGACGATCTCGGTGACGAAGCGATCGGTGCCGCGCTCGATGCCCTTGGCGCAGGCGACCAGCGGCGTGCCGGGCCGGATCAGCGGGGCGAGGTTCGCCGACACCTCGCGCAGCGCCCCGGTCGGCACCACCATCAGGATGGCGGAGGTCTCGGCCAGCACCGCGAGGTCGGCGGTGATCTCGACGTCCGGCGCGATCGGCACCCCCGGCAGGAACATCCTGTTCTCGCGGGTGCGGATCATGTCCTGGGCGTGGTCGGGAAACACCGTCCACAGCACGACGCGCCGGCCGGCGCGGACGGCGGCATTGGCCAGCGCGGTGCCCCAGGCCCCGGCGCCGGCAACTCCGATGGCGGAATAGCGGGTCACGATTCGGTTGCCTCGATCTTGAGCGGCAGGCCGAGCGGCCAGCGGGCGCGCGGCGGACAGTCGAGGTCGTCGGTCATGCCCAGCGCCAGCCGCTCGGCCCCGGCCCAGGCGATGATGGCGCCATTGTCGGTGCACAGCGACGCCGGGGGAATCAGCAGACGCAGCGCGTTCTCGGCGGCGATGCGGTCGAGCGCGGCGCGGATCGCCTTGTTGGCACCGACGCCGCCGGCGATCACCAGCCCCTTGGGCTTGCCGAACCTGGCGCCGAACAGCCGCAGGCCCACGCGCAGCCGGTCCTCGATCACGTCCACCACCGCCGCCTGGAACGAGGCGCACAGGTCGGCGACGGCGGTCTCCGACAGCGGCGCGATCGCCTCGGCGGCGAGCCGGACCGCCGTCTTGAGGCCGGACAGCGAGAAATCCGGCTCGGGCCGCCCCAGCATCGGCCGCGGGAAGGCGAATCGCTTCGGATTGCCGCGCAAGGCCGCGGCCTCGACCCGCGGCCCGCCCGGATAGGGCAGGCTCAGCATCTTCCCGACCTTATCGAATGCCTCGCCCACCGCGTCGTCGATGGTGGTGCCGAGCCGCTCGAAGCGGTCGACATCGAGCACCGCGACGATCTGGGTGTGGCCGCCCGAGACCAGCAGCAGGCAATAGGGGAAGCCGAGCTTGCCGACGAGGCGCGGCGACAGCGCGTGGGCTTCCAGGTGGTTGACCGCCACCAGCGGCTTGCCGGCGGCGAGCGCGATCGCCTTGGCGGTGATCAGCCCGACGATGACCCCGCCGATCAGGCCGGGGCCGGCGGCGGCGGCGACCGCGTCGAGGTGGCTGAAGCCGATTCGCGCCTCCGCCATCGCCTGGGCGACGATGCCGTCCAGCGCCTCCACATGGGCGCGGGCGGCAATCTCGGGAACCACGCCTCCGTACTCGGCATGGGCGGAAACTTGGGATAGAACGACGTTCGATAGGATTTCGCCGCGTCCGTCCTCGTGGCGGCGCACCACCGCGGCGGAGGTTTCGTCGCACGTCGTCTCCAGCCCGAGTACGAGCATGTCCGTCACCGCGTTCCGGCCCTCAGCTTGATCCCCAAGCGGATACGTCATATCCGCGTCCGCCCGCGCTTTTTTGCGCATGTCTCACGTTGGCGTAACATCGGCCTGCCTCATGACGCAATCTTCTCCGTTCCTTCGCCTCGGTACCCGGGGCAGTGCCCTTGCGCTCGCGCAGGCCTATGAAACCCGCCGCCGGCTCGCCGCCGCGCATGGCGTGCCCGAGGACGACATCCGGATCGACATCATCAAGGTGATCGGCGACCAGATCCTCGACCGCGCGCTGTCCCAGGCGGGCGGCAAGGGCCTGTTCACCAAGGAGATCGAGGACGCGATGCTGGCGGGCCAGATCGACATCGCGGTGCACTCCTCCAAGGATCTGCCCACCGTGCTGCCGCCCGGCCTGATGCTGCCGGCCTTCCTGCCGCGCGAGGACGTCCGCGACGTGCTGATCAGCCGCGTGCCGGGCGGGCTTGCCGGCCTGCCGCAGGACGGCAAGGTCGGCTCGGCCTCGCTGCGCCGGCAGGCGATGGTCAAGCGCACCCGGCCCGACCTCGACGTGTCGCTGCTGCGCGGCAATGTCGAGACGCGGCTGCGCAAGGTCGCCGAGGGCGCCGTCGACGCCACGCTCTTGGCGCTGGCGGGCCTGAAGCGCCTCGGCCTGATCGACCGGCTGCCCGCGGGCGTCACCGCCACGATCATCGAGGCCGACGACTTCATCCCGGCGGTCGGCCAGGGCGCCATCGCCATCGAGTGCCGCGAGGACGACAGCCGCACCCGCGAGCTGATGGCGGCGATCAACGCGCCGGCGACCGAGCGGGCGCTGGCCGCCGAGCGCGCCTTCCTGCACGAGCTCGACGGCTCCTGCCGCACGCCGATCGGCGGCCACGCCACGGTCACCGGCGACCGGCTGTCGTTCGCCGGCATCATCCTGATGCCGGACGGCACCGAGGCCCACGACACCACCCGCGAGGGATCGGTGACCGAGGCCGCCGCCCTTGGCGCCGACGCCGGCCGCGAGCTGCGCGGACGGGCGGGCCCCGCATTCTTCGCCGCCTTGGCCGGGGCCTGAGGCGATGCGCCTGCTGGTCACGCGGCCGGAGCCCGGGGCCAGCCGGACCCGGGCCGCGCTTGCGGCCCACGGCCACGAGGCGCTGCTCGATCCGTTGATGACCATCGTGCCGGTGGCGCCGTCGCCGCCGGCCAACCGCTTCGACGCCGTGGCGCTGACCAGCGTCAACGGCGCCCGGGCTGCGGCCGAATTGGCCTGGGTGTTCTATTCGGGCCTGCCGGTGTTCACCGTCGGCCGCCGCACCCGCGAGGTGGCGATCGGCGCCGGCTTCACCGACGTCACGTCGGCCGAGGGCGACGTTGGCGATCTGGCGGACATGCTGGCCAAATGCCTGATTCCCGGCGAGCGGGTGCTGTGGCTGGCCGGCGAGGACCGGGCCGGCGATCTGGCCGCCGAGCTGGCACCGCGCGGCATCGCCGTCGAAACTGTTGTGGCTTACCGCGCAGAACCGGCCCAACATCTCGCCGAGGCCACGCTCGCGGCGTTGTCAGCGGGACGAATCGACGGAATACTGCACTACTCCCGCCGAAGCTGCGAAACTCTGCTGGCGGCGGGCATCCGTGACGGCGTTTATGATGCTGTCGTGGGGCTGCAACATTATGCGCTGTCGCCGAGGGTGGCCGAGCCGCTGGTGGCGAGCGGCGCGGTTGTGCGCATCGCAGCGACACCGGACGAAGGCAGTCTGCTCGACCTGTTGCCCTTCGGACGACAAGCGGGTGACGCGTGCGACGTGACACGTGGGAGGACGGCGATGGCATCACAAGCAACCGACGACGTGCCGAACAGGCCCGGGCAGACGCCCACCGAACCGGCCCCCAAGACCGAGACCGAAGCGATCGAGACGGACGCGGCGAGCGCCAAGGCGACGAGCGCCTTGGAGACGATCCCGTCGTCGGCGGACGACACGCGCAAGGCGGCCGCCGGACCGGCGGAAATCGAGGTCGCAGCCATCGAGATCGCCGAGACGTCCGCCTCGCCGGCCGGCGAGGCCCCGGTTGCCGCGGAGGCCAAAGCGCCGGAGACGTCCGAAGAGACGAAGGCGCTGGAAGCTCCGGCACAGGAAGGCTCGGCGCAGGAGACGCAGGAAACGAAGGCGCAAGACACGAAGGCGCAAGACACGGAGGCGCAAGACACGGAGGAGCCGGAGTCGAAGGCGCCGGAGGCCAAACAGCCCGTTTCCGCCCCGCCCCCGTCGCGCGGCCGCGGCGGCGCCATCGTCGGCGGCACCTTCGCCGGCCTGCTGGCCGGCGCCGTGGCGGCCGGCGCCCTGACCTACACCGGCATCCTGCCGCCGCTCGGCGCCGATCCCGGCCCGCTCCTGGAGGCCCAGGCCCGCCTGCAGGCGACCGAGGCCCGCCTCAGCGCCCTCGAAAGCCGGCCCGAGCCGGCGCCTGCCCCCGCCCCGACGGCACCGGCCGAGCCGGACCCGGCGATCGTCGCCAAGCTCGACCAGGTCGAGGTGCTCGCCACCCGCATCGCCGAGCTGGAACGCGCCGCCCAGGCACTGTCGCGGCTCGACGCCCGCATCGCGGCGCTGGAGACCCAGGCGCGCGAGACTGAATCGGCCCCGGCGGCCGGCCAGCCGGCCGGCGACGACACCCGCGTCAGCGCCCTGCAGACCCAGGTCAAGGGCCTGGAGACCAAGATCGACGGCGCCGCCCACGGCGCCGAGGAGGCGATCCGGCTGGCGACCACGGCGGGCGAGGCGGCCCAGCGGGCCGCCGCCGCCGCCACGCCGCTGCCCGACCAGCTCGCCGCGATCGACCGCAAGCTCGCCGAGCTGTCGAGCCTGCCCGGCCGGGTGGTGGCGCTCGACCAGCGCCTGCAGCTCGCGGCGGCGCCGAGCCGGATGATCGCCTGGCCGGTGGCGCTCGGCGCGCTGCGCACCGCGCTTGACGAAGGCCGCCCGTTCCGCGCCGAGTACGACGCGGCGATGGCGCTGGCCGGGCCGGGCTATGAGCGGCTCAAGGCCATCGACGGTGTCGCTGCCAGCGGCGTGCCGACGCTGCGCCAGGTGCAGGGCCGGTTCGACGATCTGGTGAGCCAGCTTCTGTCGAACGTGCCCCGCGACGAGCCGGCCAACGACATCGGCGCTGTGCTGAACAAGCTGGCGCGCAGCGCCGAAGGGCTGGTGCGCTTCCGGCCGACCCCCGGCATGGACGGCGAGACGCCGGCGGCACTCGTCGGCCGCGTCCAGTCCCAATTGTCGCGCGGCGATCTTGCCGGCGCGATCGCCACGGTCGGCCAGTTGCCGCCCGATCTCGTCAAGATCGCAACGCCATGGCTGCAGATCGCCAAGACCCGGCTCGACGCCGACCGTCTCCTGGCCGAGCTGACCGACCAGGCCCTCGCCGCCCTGGCGCGCACCGGCGGCTGACACCAGGAGACGCGCCATGATCCGCCTCGTATTGTTCCTCTTCGTCCTGGCCGGGATCGCCTTCGGCGCCGGCTGGCTGGCCGACCGGCCCGGCATCGTCGCCGTCCAGTGGCAGGGCTGGGAAATCGAGACCTCGGTGCTGTTCGCCGCGGTGGCCCTGGTGACGGTGGTGCTCGCCGCCGGCATCCTGTGGTCGATCGTCTCGACCCTGTTCAACCTTCCAGGCCTGATGTCGTCCTCGGTCTCCGAGCGGCGGCGGGCCCGCGGCTTCTCGGCGCTGTCGCGCGGCATCGTCGCCGCCGGCGCCGGCGATCCCAAGACGGCGCGCCGGGCGGCCGCCGAGGCCGAGCGCCTGCTCGGCAACGAGCCGCTGACGCTGCTGCTGCGGGCCCAGGCGGCCCAGCTCAGCGGCGACCAGGGCGCGGCCGAGGCGGCCTTCCACGAGATGGCCGCCAACAAGGAAACCCGCCTGCTCGGCCTGCGCGGCCTGTGGATGGAGGCGCAGCGCCGCGACGACGCCACCGCCGCCCGCGCCTATGCCGAGACCGCGGCCGGCGAGGCGCCTGGGCTGCCCTGGGCGGCGCAGGCCGCGCTCGACACGCGCGCGGCAAGCGGCGACTGGTCGGGCGCGCTGGCGCTGCTCGATCGCAACAGCCGCAGCGGCATCGCCGACCGCAACTCGGCCAAGCGCCTGCGGGCTGTGCTGCTGACCGCCGATGCGATGGCCAAGCAGGAGAGCGACCCGGAGGTGGCGCGCGAGCGCGCGGTCGAGGCCGTCAAGCTGGAGCCGACGCTGGTGCCGGCGGCGGTGCTGGCCGGGCGCATGCTGGGCCGGACCGGCGAGCTGCGCCGGGCCTCCAAGATCCTCGAGACCGCGTGGCGCGAGACGCCGCACCCCGAGATCGCCGAGGCCTATATGCGGCTGCGCGACGGCGACGGCCCGCGCGACCGGCTGGAGCGTGCGCGCATGCTGCAGCGGCTGGCCCCGGCCGGGCACGCCGAAGGCGCGCTCACGGTGGTGCGCGCCGCGCTCGACGCGCAGGACTTCGCCACCGCGCGCGGCGCCATCATCCACCTGATCCAGGAGCCGACCCAGCGGGCGTGCCTGCTGATGGCGGAGCTGGAAGCGGCCGAGCATGGCGACGTCGGCAAGGCCCGCGAATGGGCGGCCCGCGCCGTCCGCGCCAAGCGGGATCCGTCCTGGGTGGCGGACGGCTATGTCTCCGAACGCTGGCTGCCGATCTCGCCGGTCACCGGCCGCATCGACGCCTTCGAGTGGAAGGTGCCGCCGATCGAGCTCGGCGGCCCGATCCTGGAGCACGAGATGGAGACCGCCTTCACGGTGGTCGAGGCCGCCGCCAGCGCCCACCTGCCGGGGGTCGACGCCGTGGCAGCGGCACCGGCCGAGCGGACGCCCAAGGCGGCCCCCGCGCCGATCCTGGCGCCGGCCGCAACGCTTGAGGTGGACGAGACCCGCCCCCTCGCCGACACGACCGCGGACGTCGGAGAGGCGACGGAGGTGGAGATTGAGCCCGCGGCCGAGCCGCGGCTGCGGGCCTGAGCGCCCTTCGCCGGACCGTACTTCGCCGGCCGGCGCCCTCAGTCCGGCGTCTCGATCTGGCGGCGCGGCCGGGTCGGGAACTTCGGGTCACAGACCCCTGGCCGGATGCCCGGCTGCATATTCGAACCATCGAACAGAACCGCCTCGCTTGAAAAAGCGGGGCGGTTCGTTTAAGCCGGCTCGGCTGCCGCAATAGCTCAGCTGGTAGAGCACATCATTCGTAATGATGGGGTCGGGGGTTCGAATCCCTCTTGCGGCACCAGTTTTCCGAAAACCTCCACCCGATCAGCAAAACTCTGTCCGATCAACGCCGGGCGCGTGGCGCCCCTTGGCCGGCGTGCCATTTCGCGCGGCGGCCCGGCCGGCCGTCGCGTTCAGAGCCAGCTTGCAGGGCGGACGTGCAGAACCGATTGGCGGCTGCTCGTGGGGCCGCCGGTCACGCCACGGCGCGGCGGCGCGGCCGCGCATTGCGCTCGAAGAACAGCGCCTGGCTGATCACCGCCGCCGCATGGTTGGGCCGGAACGGCTTGGCGATCAGGAAGGCGGGCTCCGGCCGCTCGCCGGTGAGGAAGCGCTCGGGGTAGGCGGTGATGAACACCACCGGCACCTCGGCCTTCATCAGGAGGTCGTTGACGGCGTCGAGCCCCGAACTGCCGTCGGCGAGCTGGATGTCGGCCAGGATCAGGCCCGGCCGCCGCCCCGCGGCGAGCTTCACCGCCTCGTCGCGCGTGCGCGCCACGCCCAGCACGCGGTGGCCGAGCGATTCCACCAGCGCCTCGAAGTCGAGCGCGATCAGCGGCTCGTCCTCGATGATCAGCACGTCGGTGGCAATGTCCTCGGCGAGTTCGCGCCCGGCGCTGTCCAAGAGGTCGCGGAAGGCCGAGCGGTCGACGCTGAGAATGCGCGCACCTTCCTCCTCGCTGAAATTCTCCAGGCTGACCAGAAGGAAGGCCTGGCGCGGCAGCGGCGTGAGCTGGCGCAGCCGCGCCTCGCCGGGCGTGGCGGCCGCGGCCTCCTGCGCGTGGTTGACCGACAGCGAGTTCCAGATCCGGCTGAAGATGCGGAACAGCTCGACCTTGGTGTCGGACGCCTTGCTCAGTTGCGGGGCGTTCGCCAGCAGGGCCTCCAGGGTCGCCGCCACATAGGCGTCGCCACCCGACTGATCTCCCGTGACCGCACGCGCATACCGCCGAAGATAGGGCAGACTCATCGCGACCAGTTCGGCTGTCGTCATGACGCGGACCCCCAACTCAATGCCGACGGGCGCAAATCGTACGCCCCCGTTTTCAAAACGCCTGCATCCGAAAAATGTTCCCGTCAGGGAACCGAACTCGGCATTCGGCGTTAATTCGAGAGGCATGGGACCGCATCTCGGAGGACCGCATCGAGAACCGTCCGTCGAGCCGAGGTGCTGAAGGCCGATTATCAGTAAAGCATCGGGTACGGTAAGTACTGTGGCGTAGCGTCGCGCGAACTTGCGATGAAGAAGAGGACTGACATGGCGCAAAAGAGGGCGAGGGAGGTCGCGGAAGACGTGGTTCCCGGACATGTGCCACCCGCGCCTCCACGGCTGGACCGCAATGCACAGGCGCGATTGGGCGAGCAGTTGCGCGCGATGTACGACGATCTTCTTCAGCAACCGATACCGGATCGGTTCATCGATCTCTTGAAGGACCTCGACGACATCGAAAAGGGGAAGAGTACCGGGAAGGGAACGACTGGATGACCATTGACGCATCGATGCGCGATGCCCTTCTTGGCGCCGTCCCCAGCCTGCGTGCCTTTGCGATCTCATTGTCCGGCAACGTCGACCGGGCGGATGATCTCGTGCAGGAAACGCTGGTGCGCGCGCTCTCGCACATCGACAGCTTCCAGCCGGGTACCAATCTGAACGCGTGGCTGTTCACGATCCTGCGCAACCTTTTTCATTCCGAATACCGCAAGCGCCGCCGGGAGGTCGAAGACGCCGACGGCGTCTATGCCGCGCGCCTGTCCACCCAGCCCGAACAGGGCGCCCGCCTCGACCTCGAAGACTTCAAGACGGCGCTCGCCCGCCTGCCGCCCGACCAGCGCGAAGTGCTGCTGCTGGTCGGCGCCTCCGGCTTCTCCTACGAGGAGGCCGCGGAAATCTGTCAATGCGCCGTCGGCACCATCAAGAGCCGGGTCAATCGCGCCCGCACGCGCTTGGCCCAGCTCCTCGCGGTCGAAAGCGTCGACGATCTCGGACCGGACGACCAGACCCGCGCCGCGCTGCAGGCGACCGGCTGAGGACTCGGGCCGTCCGCGCGCGGAAACGTGATCTCCCGGCCGCCAATGGCGCGGGCAATTCGGGTCCAGCCCCTCAAATGTTTCACTTGGCCTTAATGGGCTCGGAACCGTCCGGAGCGTCCGGCGTTTGGTTCGCACCGTCCCAAACAGGAGTGCGTGGAATGGAAGCGAGCGTGAAGGTCAAGCGCGGCTTTGCGGCGATGGATAGCCAGACGCGGCGCGAGATCGCTCGCAAGGGCGGACAGAGCGTCCCGCCGGAAAAGCGAGTCTTCGCGAGGGATCGGTCTCTCGCAACTTCGGCAGGCCAGAAGGGCGGGCGCAGCGTCGACCCCGCCAACCGGTCCTTCTCCCAGGATCGGGAGCTTGCCTCCGATGCCGGCCGCAAGGGCGGCCGCAAGCGCGCCGGCAGCCATCACTGACCCCTGCCCGCCCGCGTCCCCGACCTCACAACCGGCGGGGGCGGGCGGGAGGAAAGCGGCTCGGCGCGAGACGAAATCCGGCCCCTCGGGCCGGATTTTCGTTTGATGCCGGCTCCACGTGATGCGGTGGAAACGACGTCTACGGTTTCCGGCCGATCCCTTCGGGATACCGGAAACGGCCTCGCCGAAAATCCCTTGTTCGGCAACGGGATTTTCGGCGATCGGAATACGGCTCGAAGGCCTTGCAGGCCGGAGAACCGTATCACTCGCCCGCGAAGGCCATGTCGTCGCGGTGGATCATCTCGGTGCGGCCGGAAAAGCCGAGGATCGTCAGGATGTCCTCGGACGAGCGGCGCAGGATCTTGGCGGCGTCCTCGGCGTCGTAGGCGACGAGGCCGCGCGCCACCTCGGCGCCGTCGGGTCCGCGCACGATCACCGCGTCGCCGCGGGCGAACGCCCCCTCGATCCGGATCACCCCGGCCGGCAGCAGCGACTTGCCGCGCTTGAGCGCGGCGCGGGCGCCGGCATCGATGAAGAGCGTGCCCTTGGGCTCCAGCGAGCCGGCAATCCATTTCTTGCGGGCGGTCACCGGATTGGCCGGCGTCAGGAACCACGTCGCCCGCGCCCCCTGCTCGATGGCGCGCAGCGGGTTCGGCACCCTTCCCGAGGCGATGAGGAGGTGGGCGCCGCCCGAGGTGGCGATCTTGGCGGCCTCGATCTTGGTGCGCATGCCGCCGCGCGACAGTTCCGAGCCGACATCGCCGGCCATCGCCTCGATCTCGGCGGTGATCCGCGGCACCACCGGGATGAAGCTGGCGGTGGGATCCTGCCGCGGCGGAGCGGTATAGAGCCCGTCGATGTCAGACAGCAGCACCACGAGGTCGGCGGACGCCATGGTGCCGACGCGCGCCGCCAGGCGGTCGTTGTCGCCGTAGCGGATCTCGGTGGTGGCGACGGTGTCGTTCTCGTTGATCACCGGCACCGCGCCGAGTTCCAGGAGCTTGTCGAGGGTGTTGCGGCCGTTGAGATAGCGCCGCCGCTCTTCCGTATCGCCCAACGTGAGCAGGATCTGGCCGGCCTTCATGCCCTCCGCCGCCAGCATCTCCGACCACACCCGCGCCAGGGCGATCTGGCCGACCGCGGCGGCGGCTTGGCTTTCCTCCAGCTTGAGCGGGCCGCGGCCGAGCCGCAGCACGGTGCGGCCGAGCGCGATGGCGCCCGACGACACCACCATGAGATCGGCACCGCGCCGGTGCAGCATGCCGAGATCGGCGGCGAGCGAGGCGAGCCACTCGGTGCGCGGCACCCCCTCCTTGGGATCGACCAGCAGCGCCGAGCCGACCTTGATCACGATGCGGCGGAACGCCGCGAGCTGGGGCGCGGGCGGGGATTTGGCGGGCTGGGGCGAGCACATGACTGCGGACGGGATTTGAAGTGGACGCGGGTCAGGACCGCGCGGCTGTCGCACGGGTCAGGCGGGTTGGCAACCGGCAACTGGCGGACCCGCGCGATGCCGCTGGCGCAGCCGCGGCGCCACCCCGCGTGCAAGGGGTGTCACGGCTGCCAGCCCTCCATCTCGGGCTCGTCCTCCTCCACGTCGATCGCCTTGGCGTCGGCAATCACCGCCGCCAGCGCCCTGAGCGCCTCGGCGACGCCGGTGCGGGACTGGGAGGACAGCACCAGCGGCGTGCGCTTGGCGGCGCGCTTCAGCCGCGCCACCTGCTCCTTCAGCGTGTCGGGGTCGAGCGCATCGGCCTTGGACAGCGCCACCACCTCGGGCTTGTCGGCGAGCCCGCCGCCATAGAGCTGGAGCTCCTTCCTCACCGCCTTGTAGGTCTTGCCGGCATGCTCGGTGGTGCCGTCGACGAGGTGCAGCAGCACCCGGCAACGCTCGATGTGGCCAAGGAAGCGGTCGCCAATGCCGACGCCCTCGTGGGCGCCCTCGATCAGGCCGGGAATGTCGGCGATCACGAACTCGCGCTCGTCGACGCGCGCCACGCCGAGATTGGGGTGCAGGGTGGTGAAGGGATAGTCGGCGATCTTCGGCCGCGCCGCCGACACCGCGGCGAGAAAGGTCGACTTTCCCGCATTGGGCAGGCCGACCAGCCCGGCGTCGGCGATCAGCTTCAGCCGCAGCCAGATCCAGCGCTCCGGCCCCACCTCGCCGGAATTGGCCCGGCGCGGCGCGCGGTTGGTGGAGGTGGTGAAGCGCATGTTGCCGAAGCCGCCATTGCCGCCCTTGAGCAGCACCACCTGCTGGCCGACTTCGGTGAGGTCGGCCAGCAGCGTCTCCTTGTCGTCGTCGAACACCTGGGTGCCGACCGGCACCCGCAGCACGATGTCCTTGCCGCCGGCGCCGTGGCGCTGCTTGCCCTTGCCGTTCTCGCCGCGCTGGGCCTTGAAGTGCTGCTGGTAGCGATAGTCGATCAGGGTGTTGAGGCCATCGACGCAGGCGATGACGACGTCGCCGCCGCGGCCGCCATCGCCGCCGTCCGGCCCGCCGAACTCGATGAACTTCTCGCGGCGGAACGAGGCGCAGCCGTTGCCGCCGTCGCCCGCCTTCACGTACACCTTGGCCTGATCGAGGAATTTCATCGAATTCTACGGGTTGGTCGCGTTGTCGTCCCGGACGGCGCGACGCGCCGAGCCGGGACCGTTTGCAGGAAAGAGGGCCGTTGTGACGACGGTCCGGCTCGCGCGGCTGTCGCCGCCTAGCCCGGATGACGTTCCAGTGTTGTGACTTAGCCCAGCCGGGGGCCGGAAGCGAGACCGCCTCCCTCCGAACCGGAGAGAGGCGGCCCAAATCACGCCAGCCAGCTCACGACAGCTTTCTCACGCCGCCTGGATCGACGGCCCCTCGGTGAGCGGCATGGCGCCCCAGGCGCGCAAAGACGCCCAGGTCTTGCGGTCGAGCCGGAAGCGGTCGACCGGCACCGAGGCGCCGAGCGCCTTGACCCGCACCAGGCCGACGCCGGTCCACTGGAAGCCGCATTTCTCGAGCACGCGGCGCGAGGCGGCGTTGGTGACGCGCGCTGCCGAGGTGATCTCGGGCAGGCTAAGGCGCGTGAAGGCAAAATCGATGATTGCGCGGGCGGCCTCGGTGGCAACGCCGGCATTGCGATAGGGCGCACCCAGCCAATAGCCGAGGTGCATCGCGCCATCGAGGCGGTTCAAGCCGCACGCGCCGGCGAACGTGTCGCGATGCTTCGGATAGATGCCGAAGGTCGCGCCATCGTCGTCCGGACCCGCAAGCTGGGCGATCCAGGCCTCGGCGTCCTGTTTTCGATAGGGATGCGGAATCAGGGCCGTGTTGACGGCCACGGCAGGATCGTCGGCCATCGCCGCGATCGCAGCCGCGTCCTCAAGACGCGGCGTGCGAAGCACCAGCCGCTCGGTCTCGAGGACGGGGAGACAGATCTCGCCTGGCAGGCGGATTTCGCAGGATCTTTCGAGAGTCATCGGACGGGTCCTTCCGTAGTTGAATGCGAAAGGGGAGCCGGCACCCCGGTCTCCCCTTGCGATCGACCCGTCTTGTCTTTTTGGGTCCGCCGGTTCGACTGGTGCCGACGGACCCCTGATCTTGGTGTCCGTCTATTCTGCCGCCTTCATCGTCGCAATGACGGATACGAAGGTGCGGCCGTTCGCTTTCGTACGGTAGGCGACGTGGCCGGTGGCGGTGGCAAAAAGCGTATGGTCCTTGCCAATGCCGACATTGTCGCCCGCGTGCCACTTGGTGCCACGCTGACGGACGATGATGTTGCCGGCGAGCACGGCTTCGCCGCCGAACTTCTTCACGCCGAGGCGTTGGGCGTTCGAATCGCGCCCGTTGCGCGACGAGCCGCCTGCTTTTTTGTGTGCCATAACCGGTCTCCCGGAGATCGTATTCGACTAAAGGGGAATCGCGACGAACATATGTTCGTCAGGCGGCGGTCGCGGTGCGGATTTCGGTAATCCGGACCAGCATCAGATCCTGACGGTGGCCCCGCTTGCGCCGGGAATTCTTGCGACGGCGCTTCTTGAAGGCGATGACCTTTGGTCCGCGCGTCAGCTCCACCACTTCGGCGGCAACCACGGCGCCCGCGACGGTCGGCGCGCCGACCGTGGTTTCGCCCTCGCTGCCCACCAGCAGCACTTCGGAGAACGTCACCGTTTCTCCGGCTTCGGCCTCAAGTCGTTCGATCTCAAGGGTATCGTTGGGGGCGACGCGGTATTGTTTGCCGCCCGTTTTAATGACCGCGAACATCGTTTTGTCCCGTGTTCCATCCCGGCCTGGAGGGCCGGCTTCTTGGCGATCGTTGAAAGGTCAGGGTGAATCGCGGCGCGCGCAGAACACACGCCGCCGAAGGGCGACATCTACACGGCGGCGCGCGCCGAAGTCAAGGATCGACGGCGTCAGTCCAGCAGCGCGAACTGCAGGATCAGCGTCCGCTGCAGGAAGCTGAAATTGTCGTCGGAGATCATCGTCAGGATGGTCTCGCCGGCCGCGTTGGTGTGCACCGCCAGCCCCTCCATATTGTCGATCTGCCGGCCGCGGCCGGCGGTCATCAGCACCTCGCCGTCGACCATCGCGCCGGGCCCGATCGCCGCGAGCGGGATCCGCCGCACCCGCATCGATACCCCGCGCAGCAGCGAGTAGTGGCGCTCCAGCACGAGGAGGTCGTTGCCGGCGAGCGCGGCGTCGGTGACCGAGAAGTCGTCGGAGCGCTTGACGCGGAAGGTGGCGAAGCGCGCCCCACGGATGATGAAGCCCAGTGAATCGGCCTCGCCGGTTTCGCCGGTCTCGGTGATGCCGATCAGGCTGCCGGCCAGCGCGCTGCCGGTGCCGGCGAGATCGCGCGGCACCGCGACCAGCGCCTCCAGGCCGCTGTTTCGCGGCATCTTCTTCAGCGCCGAGGGCACCGGCCGGGGCATGCCGCGCGCGGCGAACGGCGCGCCCGAGCAGTCGTAGCGGCGGATTTCGTGCACGCGCTCGATGCCGACGTAACAGGCCGTCCCGTCGACCGCCAGCGACTCGACGTCGGCACGGCCGATCCGGGCCAGCGTCTCGCCGGCCGAGCCGCGCATCGCCGCGATCTTCACGTCGCCGAGGCCGCTGAGCCGGCCGTTCGCGGTGTCGAGCCGGCCGGTCAGCCACACGCCGGCGTCGGAGACGGCGAGGATGCGCTCGCCCGAAGCATCCAGGCGCAGCGCCGACCAGCCGCCGAAGGCGGGACTGTCGGCCGACAGTTCCAGCCCGCCGCGAAATTCCAGCCGGCCAAAGCGCTTCCGCTCGGGCTCGCCTGGATCGAAGCTGGCGATCGGCGTCGCCTGCACCGCCAGCGCCACCGGCTCGACCGGCAGCGCCTTGGGCTTGGCAACGGCGGTGGCGGCGAACGGCAGCGCCGCCACGACCACCGCCGCGGCGATCAGACTGCGAAATCGAGCCCTCATGCTGCGCGCCTGCCCTTGCGGCCGGGGCGCGGCTCGGGCCGCGCCATGTCCTCGTCGAACAGTTCGGCCAGCTTGTCGGTCATCGCGCCCCCCAGCTCCTCAGCGTCGACGATGGTCAGCGCCCGGCGATAGTAGCGCGTCACGTCGTGGCCGATGCCGATGGCGATCAATTCGACCGGCGAGCGGGTCTCGATCTCCTCGATGATCCAGCGCAGATGCCGCTCCAGATAGTTGCCGGGATTGACCGACAGCGTGGAGTCGTCGACCGGGGCGCCGTCCGAGATCATCATCAGGATCTTGCGGTTCTCCGGCCGCGCCAAGAGCCGCTCGTGCGCCCAGGCCAGCGCCTCGCCGTCGATATTCTCCTTGAGCAGGCCCTCGCGCATCATCAGGCCGAGATTCTTGCGCGCCCGCCGCCAGGGCGCATCGGCCGACTTGTAGACGATGTGGCGCAGGTCGTTGAGCCGGCCGGGCGCGGGCGGCTTGCCGGCGGCGAGCCACGCCTCGCGCGACTGCCCGCCCTTCCAGGCCCGGGTGGTGAAGCCGAGGATCTCGACCTTGACGCCGCAGCGCTCCAGCGTGCGGGCCAGAATGTCGGCACAGGTCGCCGCCACCGTGATCGGCCGGCCGCGCATCGAGCCGGAATTGTCGATCAAGAGCGTCACCACGGTGTCGCGGAAGCGCGTGTCCCGCTCCATCTTGAACGACAGCGGGTGCATCGGGTCGATGATGACGCGCGCCAGGCGCGCCGGATCGAGCAGGCCCTCTTCGAGGTCGAAGTCCCAGCCGCGGTTCTGCTGGGCGAGCAGCCGCCGCTGCAGCCGGTTGGCGAGCCGCGCCACCACGCCCTGCAGGTGCGACAGCTGCTTGTCGAGATAGCTGCGCAGCCGGTCGAGCTCCTCGGCGTCGCACAGATCCTCGGCGTGCACCGTCTCGTCGAACTTGCCGGTGAACGGCCGGTAGTCCGGCCCGCGGACCTCGTTGGGCAAGGCATGGCGGGGGCGGCGCGGCTCGCCGGCATCCTGGGCCTCGCCCGCGTCGGTCTCCTCCGGCAGATCGCAGGCCGGCGCCTCGTCCAGCTCGCTGGTGCCGTCGGGCAGGTCGTCGGCGCCGAGGTCGCCGGTGCGCTCGCTCGCCCCTTCGGCGCTCTCGCCCGTCTCGTCCTGGCTGTCTTCCTCGTCGTCGCGCTGGTCGTCGTCGCCCGCATCCTCGCTGTCGTCGGGCTCGGTGTCGCGGCCCTCGGCCATGTCGAGCTGGGCCAGCAGGTCGCGCACCGTCTCGGCGAAGCGCCGCTGGTCGTCGATGCGGCCCGCGAGCTTGTCGAGGTCGCGGCCGGCGCGCTCCTCCACGAAGTCGCGCCACAGCGCGACCAGCCGGTCGGCGCCGGCGGGGGGTGGACGGCCGGTCAGCCGTTCGCGCACCAGCATGGCCAGCGCGTCGGCCAGCGGCGCGTCCGCCCGGTCGGAGATGTCGGCATAGGGGCCGCGGCGGTAGCGTTCCTCCAGCATGGCGGCGAGGTTGCCGGCCACGCCGGCCATGCGCCGTGCCCCGATCGCCTCGACGCGCGCCTGCTCCATCGCCTCGAACACCGCGCGCGCCTCGCGCTCCTCCGGCGCCAGCCGGCGGTGGACGGCGGGGTCGTGGCAGGCCAGCCGCAGGGCGACCGAATCGGCGTGACCGCGCACCACCCCGGCATCGAACGGCGTCATCTTGCGCGGCGGCTCGGGCAGCCGCACCCGGCTGCCGGCGAGGCTCGGCCGCTCGGCGGCGAAGCCGACATCGATGTCCGAACGCCGGGCGATCGCCTTCAGGCAGGACTCGACCGCCCGCTTGAACGGCTCTGTCGGCGCCTCGCGCGCGCCGGCCTTGCTGCGGTTCGAGCCGCCCGCCGTCCGCGATTCGCTGGCCATGGCCCCGTCCCTAACCCGCCATCATGACAGCGCGACGTTCACCGCCGATTCGGGCAGGTCCTGGCCGAAGCAGCGCTGGTAGAACTCGGCGACCAGCGGCCGCTCCAGCTCGTCGCACTTGTTGAGGAAGGTGACGCGGAAGGCGAACGCCAGTTCCTGGAAGATGTCGGCATTCTCGGCCCAGGTGATCACCGTGCGCGGGCTCATCACCGTCGAGAGGTCGCCATTCATGAAGGCGTTGCGGGTGAGGTCGGCCAGCCGCACCATCTTGCCGATGGTCTCGCGGCCCTTCTCGGTGCGGAAGGACTTGGCCTTGGCCAGCACGATCTCGACTTCCTTGTCGTGCGGCAGATAGTTCAGCGTGGTGACGATCGACCAGCGGTCCATCTGCGCCTGGTTGATCTGCTGGGTGCCGTGATAGAGGCCGGTGGTGTCGCCGAGCCCGATGGTGTTGGCGGTGGCGAACAGCCGGAACGACGGGTGGGGGCGAATGACCCGGCTCTGGTCGAGCAGCGTCAGCCGGCCGGAGGATTCCAGCACCCGCTGGATGACGAACATCACGTCGGGGCGCGCGGCGTCGTACTCGTCGAACACCAGCGCGACATTGTTCTGGTAGGCCCAGGGCAGGATGCCGTCGCGGAACTCGGTGACCTGCTGGCCCTCCCGGATGACGATGGCATCCTTGCCGATCAGGTCGATGCGGCTGATGTGGCTGTCGAGATTGACGCGCACGCACGGCCAGTTGAGCCGCGCCGCCACCTGCTCGATATGGGTCGACTTGCCGGTTCCATGGTAGCCGGCGACCATGACGCGGCGATTGTGGGCAAAGCCGGCAAGGATCGCCAGCGTGGTCGTGCGGTCGAACACATAGTCGGTGTCGAGGTCCGGCACGTGGTCCTCGGGCTCGGAATAGGCCGGCACTTCGAGATCGCTGTCGATCCCGAACACCTGCCGGACCGACACTTTCATGTCGGGGAGGGGGGCGGTGGACGCGCTGACGTTCATGAACCACTTCCTTGCCGCGGGCGCGATCGGGGGCGGTGGCCCGCTCGCGGGCTCGCGCCCCGAGGCGCCACCTTGAAATCTAGAGCATCAAATCCAGAGCATTAGATCTAGAGGATCAGATCTAGAGGATTCCTGGGCCCGATGGAACCGGACCGGACGCCCTAAGTTTTTGAGTTGTCGCGCCTTCTATCGCAAACCTGCATTCTGCTCGTGCGGAAAACGCGCGCAACCGGGCCCCAGCGGAACACCCCCCGCGATCAGCAGAGGCCGGCCCCCTTCAGATAATTGTAAGCGGAGATGATGTCACGGAGCCTGTCCTCGGAGGAGGTGTCTCCGCCATTGACGTCGGGGTGGTGGCGCTTGGCCAGCGTCTTGAACCGCGCCTTGATCTCCTCGCGCGTGGCGTCGACATCGAGGTCGAGCGCGGCCAGCGCCTTGCGCTCGCCATTGCGGATGGTGCGCCCGCGCGCCTTGGGCTGCGGCGCCTCGGCCGGGCGGGCGCCGAACACCCGGAACGGGTCGCCGAAGGCGAACTCGCCGGCCTCGAAGGCGGCCTCCGCCTTGTGCGCGCTGGCATGGACGCCGTTGACGCCCATCTTCCAGGTCGGGCGGTGGCCGGTGACCGCGGCCTTCTGCCAGGCGGCCACCTCGTCGTCGCTCATGCCGGCGAAGTAATTGTAGGACTGGTTGTATTCGCGCACATGGTCGAGGCAGAAGTGCAGATACTCGCCGTCGCGGCCGCGGCCCTTCGGCGCACGGTGCGTGCCGGCCGCCTGGCAGCCGGGCCACTGGCACACGGCCGCCCGCGCACGCACCACCGGCTCCTCGGCGGTGCGCTTGACGCGGATGCGATCGAACAAAGGCGAGTTCAGTTTCATTGCGAGATTATGCGGATGGGACCGACTTCAAACAAGGATGGCCGTCCGGATTGACGCCGCGCGCTCGCCGCCCTTACGCATAGCACATGACCTTTGCCGAACGCATCGAATCGAAGCTTCGGGCCGCGCTGGCGCCCAGCGAGCTGCGCGTCGACGACGACTCCGACCGGCACGCCGGGCATGCCGGCAGCCGGACGGAGGGCGAGACGCACTTCCGAATTTATATCGTGGCCGAGGCCTTCCGCGGAAAGAGCCGCGTCGCACGTCACCGCATGGTGAACGATGCGTTGCGCGACGAGTTCGCCGAGCGCATCCACGCCCTCGCGATCCACGCCGCGGCACCCGGCGAGTAGGCGCCGCGGGCCACGCGGCCGACGCGGCGGCGGCTACTTCGCCAGCGCCTTCTCGACCTCCGGCATCAGCGTGGTCTTGAGCGTGTCCGGCATGATCGGGCCGATGAACTTGTAGCGGATGGTGCCGTCGCGGCCGATCACGAAGGTCTCCGGCACGCCATAGACGCCCCAGTCGATGCCGGTGCGCCCGCTCTGATCGGCGCCGATGGCCACATAGGGATTGCCGAAACGCTCCAGGAAGCGGCGGGCGTTGTCGGCCTTGTCCTTGTAGTTTAGGCCGTAGAGCTTGATGCGCGGATCCTTGCCGAGCTCGACGAGCTGCGGATGCTCCTCGCGGCAGGGAACGCACCAGGAGGCCCAGACGTTCACCAGCGTGACTTGGTCCTTGAGCGTGCCGGAGCTGAAGCCCGGCAGGCCCGTTCCCTCCAGCGGCTCCAGCGCGAAGGCCGGCACCGGCTTGCCGATCAGGGCCGACGGGATCTTGGACTTGTCGCCCGAGAACAGGCCGAACCAGAACAGCAATGCCAGCGCCACGAACAGGCCGAGCGGCAGCATCGCCAGCTTGAGCCGGTGCGGCGCGGCCTCCGGCGCCGCCGGGGCGGGTTCAGGCGCAGGCGCGGGCGTCTGCTTGGCCTCGGGCGTTACGGGCGCGGGCGTGGCATCGGCGCCGGGCTTCGGGGTCTCGGACTCGCTCATGGCACGCCGGCTCCTTCAAGCACCGCCGGCGTCGGCGCAGCCGGGCGCCGGCGGGCATTGGCCGCCTGCTCCAGGGCCGCGAGCTGACGGCGCTGGCTGCGGTAGTCGATCATCACCCAGGCAATCAGGCCGAGGGTGACCAGCCCGGCGGCAGCCCAGGCGAGTTGAATGAACAGCGCATGCGGTCCGAGGTCGATCATGACGGGGAACTCACGCGGTGGCGCCGCGCTGGGCGGCAAGGATGCGTAGCGTGCGCACACGCCGGCGCAGGATTTCGTTGCGCATGGCGGAAAGATGCAGCGCCACGAACAGGGCGGTCGCGCCGATCGCCATGATCAGCAGCGGCGTCAGGATCGAGGAATGGATGGTCGGGCCGCCGAGCCGGATCACCGACGTCGGCTGATGCAGCGTGTTCCACCAGTCCACCGAGAACTTGATGATCGGGATGTTGACCGCCCCCACCAGCGTCAGCACCGCCGCGGCGCGCCCGGCCCGGCCCGGATCCTCGACCGTGCGCCACAGCGCGATCAGGCCGAGATAGATCAGGAGCAGCACCAGGGTGGAGGTCAGCCGCGCGTCCCACACCCAATAGGTACCCCACATCGGCCGGCCCCACAGCGCGCCGGTGACGAGGCACAGCAGGGTGAAGGCGGCGCCGATCGGCGCCGCCGCCTTCTGCGACACGTCGGCCAGCGGGTGCTTCCACACCAGGGTGCCGAGCGCCGACAGCGTCATCACCACGTAGCAGGCCATGCCCAGCCACGCCGAGGGCACGTGGATGTAGAGGATGCGGACGGTGGCGCCCTGCTGGTAGTCCTCGGGTGCCACGAAGAACGCGAGATAGATGCCGACGGCCAGCAGGCCGGCAGCCAGCACCCCGGCGATGGGAATCGCCGCACGGGCAAAGGCGAGAAACCGCGTCGGATTGGCCAGATCGATGAGCGCCATGGGGCGGGCTTTTAGCGGGAGTGCCCGGCCCCCGCAATGCGCTGACGCAAGGACCAGCGAATCCACGTAGGCCGCGATCCGATCAATCGAGGCCGGCGCGGATGGCGGCCCCGGCCGCGATCGGTCCCAGGACGAGGCTGCCCAGCGACAGCGCGCACAGGATGGTGAAGGGCGCGCCGAACGGCAGGCCGCCGGTCACCGCCGCGTTGGAGGCCGAGATGCCGAAGATCAGGATCGGGATCGACAAGGGCAGGATCAGCACCGCCACCAAGAGGCCGCCGCGGCGCAGTGTCACGGCCAGGGCGGCGCCGACCAGGCCGATGAAGGTGAGCGCCGGCGTGCCGACCAGCAGCGTCAGCACCACCGCGCCGATGGCCAGCGGCTCCAGGTTGAGCAGCAGCGACAGCACCGGCGCCGCCAGCACCAGCGGCAGGCCGGTGGCGATCCAGTGGGCGAGGCCCTTGGCGGCGGCGACCAGCTCCAGCGGCGTGCGCGCGGTGAGCAGCAGGTCGAGCGTACCGTCCTCCTGGTCCTGGGCGAACAGCCGGTCGAGCGCGAGCAGGCTCGCGAGCAATGCGCCGATCCACAGGATGGCCGGGCCGATGCGCCGCAGCAGATTGAGGTCGGGGCCGATGGCGAACGGCATCACCACCACCACCGCGAGGAAGAACAGCACGCCGACGAAGGCGCCGCCGCCGACCCGGACGGCGAGGCGCAGATCGCGCACGACGAGAGCGATGAGCGCGGTCATGACACGGTGTCCCCGGCGAGCCTGAGTTCGTCATAGGCCAGCGCCAGCGGCTGGTGGGTGGCCGCCACCACCAGCCCGCCGGCGGCGAGATGCGCGGCGATCAGCTCGAACAGCCGGCCCTGCGAGGCGACGTCGAGCGCGGTGGTCGGCTCGTCGAGCAGCCACAGCGGCCGGTGGACGACAAGAAGGCGGGCGAGCGCCAGCCGCCGCCGCTGGCCGGCGGAGAGATACTGCGCCGGCAGCTCCGCAAGCTTGCCCAGCGCCACCCGGTCGAGCGCATCGTCGCGCGACAGGCCGCTATCGCCGCCGAGCGCGGCGATCCAGAAATCGAGATTCTCGGCCACCGTGAGCGCCGGCTTCAGCGCGTCGAGATGGCCGAGATAGTGCGCCTGCTCGCCGACCGAAAGCTCGCCGTCGCCGCCCTCCAGCGTGAGCGTCCCGGCGGCGGGGCGCACCAGCCCGGCGATGAGCCGCAGCAGCGAGGACTTGCCCGCGCCGTTCGGCCCGACCAGCGCCAGCGTGCGGCCGCCGTCGAGCGAGAACGACACGTCGCGGAACACCTCGCGGCCGCCGCGTTCGCAGGTGAGGCGCTCGCCGACGAGGCGACAGGGTGACGGCATGAGGTGCGAGACCGGATGACGGAGCAATGGACGGGACGGAACCAACACCACGCCGGCCCGGCCGGCGCAAGAGGCGTGAGAGGCGGTGCAGCAGAAGCGGCGGCTTGGCGGGCCGTGCCCGCTCGCTGATTCGCGCAATTGCGCGTGGCCTCTCGCGCGTGCGGAATGGAGGCGCTATAAGCCGCTGTGCCCTGGCATCTATCCGCGCGACCACCCGGTTTTCGTTTGACCGGCGGCCGGTCGGCGAGCCTGCGCGGCACGCCAGATCACCTGCACGCGGGAACGGCTTTCACCATGACTTCGCTCGACAGTTTCAAGTGCCGCAAGACTCTCACCGTCGGCACGAAGACCTACGTCTATTTCAGCCTCAAGGCCGCCGAGAAGAACGGCCTCAAGGGTATTTCCCGCCTGCCGTTCTCGATGAAGGTGCTCTTGGAAAACCTGCTGCGCTTTGAGGATGGGCGCACGGTGACCAAGGACGACATCAAGGCGATGGCCGACTGGCTGAAGTCCAAGGGCAAGTCCGAGCGCGAGATCGCCTTCCGCCCGGCGCGCGTCCTGATGCAGGACTTCACCGGCGTGCCGGCGGTGGTCGATCTGGCGGCGATGCGCGACGCCATGGCCACGCTCGGCGGCGATGCCAAGAAGATCAATCCGCTGGTGCCGGTCGACCTCGTCATCGACCATTCGGTGATCGTCGACAATTTCGGCACGGCGCGCGCCTTCAAGCAGAATGTCGAGCTTGAGTATCAGCGCAATGGCGAGCGCTATCGCTTCCTCAAATGGGGCCAGTCGGCGTTTGCCAATTTCTCGGTGGTGCCGCCCGGCACCGGCATCTGCCACCAGGTCAATCTGGAATATCTCGCCCAGACGGTGTGGACGAAGAAGGAGAAGGTGCTCAAGCGCGGCAAGGCCGCCTCGGTCGAGGTCGCCTATCCCGACACGCTGGTCGGCACCGACAGCCACACCACTATGATCAACGGCCTGGCCGTCCTGGGCTGGGGCGTCGGCGGCATCGAGGCGGAGGCCGCGATGCTGGGCCAGCCGATCTCGATGCTGATTCCCGAGGTGGTCGGCTTCCGCCTCACCGGCAAGATCCGCGAGGGCGTCACCGCCACCGACCTCGTGCTGACGATCACCCAGATGCTGCGCAAGAAGGGCGTGGTCGGCAAGTTCGTCGAGTTCTTCGGCCCCGGCCTCAACGGGCTGACGCTGGAGGACCGCGCCACGATCGCCAACATGGCGCCCGAATACGGCGCCACCTGCGGCTTCTTCCCGGTCGACGAGGACACGCTGCGCTATCTCGGCGACACCGGCCGCAAGCCGGGCCGCGTCGCGCTGGTCGAGAAATACGCCAAGGCCCAGGGGCTCTACCGCACCCGCGCCACGCCCGAGCCGGTGTTCACCGACACGCTGGAGCTCGACCTCGCCACCGTCGAGCCCTCGCTCGCCGGCCCCAAGCGGCCGCAGGACCGGGTGCTGCTGTCGGACGTGAAGGCCGGCTTCGCCAAGGCGATGGAGACCGAGTTCAAGCGGCCGGGCGAGGAGGACAAGGCGGCGCCGGTCGAGGGCGCGCCGTACGAGCTGCACCATGGCGACGTGGCGATCGCCGCCATCACCTCCTGCACCAACACCTCCAACCCGTACGTGATGATGGCCGCGGGCCTCGTCGCCCGCAACGCGGTGGCGCGGGGGCTCAAGTCCAAGCCGTGGGTGAAGACCTCGCTGGCACCCGGCTCGCAGGTGGTGGCCGAATATCTCACCGCCTCCGGCCTGCAGAAGGACCTGGACAAGATCGGCTTCAACCTCGTCGGCTTCGGCTGCACCACCTGCATCGGCAATTCCGGCCCGCTGCCCGAGCCGATCTCGAAATCGATCAACGACAACAAGCTGGTGGCCGCGGCGGTGCTGTCGGGCAACCGCAACTTCGAGGGCCGGGTGAACCCCGACGTGCAGGCCAACTACCTCGCCTCGCCGCCGCTGGTGGTGGCCTATGCGCTGGCCGGCTCCGTCACCAAGGATCTCACCACCGAGCCGCTCGGCACCGCCAAGGACGGCACGCCGGTATTCCTCAAGGACATCTGGCCGACCCAGCGCGAGGTCGCGGCACTGGTGCGCAAGTTCGTCACCAAGAAGATCTTCAAGGCCAAGTACGCCGACGTGTTCAAGGGCGACGCCCACTGGCGCAAGATCAAGGTCACCGGCGGCCTCACCTACGCCTGGGAGAACGCCTCGACCTACGTGCAGAACCCGCCCTACTTCACCGAAATGGGGACGGAGCCGAAGCCGATCACCGACATCGAGACGGCGCGGGTGCTGGGTCTGTTCCTCGATTCGATCACCACCGACCACATCTCGCCGGCCGGCTCGATCAAGGCCGCCTCGCCGGCCGGCAAGTACCTCACCGCCAACGGCGTCGCGGCGATCGACTTCAACCAGTACGGCACCCGCCGCGGCAATCACGAGGTGATGATGCGCGGCACCTTCGCCAACATCCGCATCAAGAACCAGATGCTGGGCGGCAAGGAAGGCGGCCTGACCATCCACTATCCGGATGGCGAGGAGATGCCGATCTATGACGCGGCGATGCGCTATCGTGACGAGGGCGTGCCGCTGGTGGTGTTCGCCGGGCGCGAATACGGCACCGGCTCCTCGCGCGACTGGGCGGCCAAGGGCACCAACCTGCTCGGCGTGCGGGCGGTAATCGCCCAGTCGTTCGAGCGCATCCACCGCTCCAACCTCGTCGGCATGGGCGTGCTGCCGCTGATGTTCCAGGAGGGGACATCCTGGCAGACCCTCGGGCTCAAGGGTGACGAAACCGTCACCATCAAGGGCCTGGAGACGGGGCTGAAGCCCCGCCAGACCCTGACCGCGACCATCACGCGGGGCGACGGCACGAGCTTCGACGTAGCCCTGCTGTGCCGGATCGACACGCTCGACGAGCTCGAATACTTCAAGAACGGCGGCATCCTGCACTACGTGCTGCGCGGCCTCGCGGCGTAATCGCGGCTCCGGCCGCCGAGGCCGGAGCGTCGCGCCCCGATGGCCGAACCCGGCCACCGCCCCCCCCCGGGGGGGGGGGGGGGGGGGCCCGGGGGCCCCCCCCCCCCCCCCCCCGCGCGGCGGGTGAGGGGTGCCTCTTCCAGCGTTCGCCCGTATGCACCCCTCACCCGGCTCGACCTCGCTTCGCTCGGTCTC
>NZ_VWPL01000029.1 GCF_008630065.1 Blastochloris sulfoviridis | reverse complement strand
CGGGTCACCGCTTCGCAGATCGCTTCGGCATCGGCCGCATCGGTCTTGCCTCGTTTGATATACGGCTTGACATAAATAAACAATGTAATCCCCCGGCTTTGCCGGGGTGACTCCCAAATGTTTGACGTATCAGGGAGTCCATCGTGACAATCACCGTCGTGAGCCGCCAAAGCACACGAAAGGTCAAGTCACGATGGACGAGTTTGAGAGTCTAAGTCACACGAGGTGGGAGTGCAAATACCACATCGTTTTCATCCCAAAGGGTCGAAGAAAGCAGCTTTTCGGGCATATCCGATCAGATTTGGGGGAGGTATTCCGGCGACTGGCCGAGCAGCGAGAGAGCCGAATTGAGGAAGGGCACCTGATGCTGGATCATGTACATATGATGATCTCCATACCGCCGAAATACGCGGTTTCGCAGGTGATCGGCTACGTCAAAGGCAAGAGCGCCATTCACATAGCGCGCGTCTACGCCGGAAAAAGAAAAAACTTCACAGGACAGCACTTCTGAGCAAGGGGATACTTCGTTTCGACGGTTGGGCGGGACGAAACCATGATCCGGGAGTACATCAAAAACCAGGAAAAAGAGGATGCTCGGCTGGATCAGTTGAGCCTCTGGAGATAACCACCTTCAGGTGGTTCCCATTCGTTGGGCCGCGTCAGCGTCCCAGTCCAGCCGCTTTGAGCGGCTCACACCATAAAGCCCCCGGCTTTGCCGGGGGATATTTACTTCAACAGCTTGAACGCCCCGCAGTTGCTGTTCTGCATCGGTTTGCCGGGCGTGCGCGAGGCATTCCTTGGTGACGTCGTCGATGATGTTCAGGATGCGGAACCGGCGGCCGTTGGCGAGCTGGTCGTGGACGAAGTCCAAGGACCAGCGGGCGTTCGCCACCATCGGGACCGGGACCGGACGCCGGCAGTCCGATGGCCCGCTTGCGGCCGCGCCGGCGGCGGACCGACAGCCCTTCCTCACGGTAGAGCCGCTGGATCTTCTTGCGGTTCACCACCTTGCCCTCGCGTCGCAACAGGATGCGCAACCGTCGATAGCCGAACCGGTGGCGCTCGGCCGCGAGTTCGCGCAGGCGCGTCCGCAGCGCGGCATCGTCCGGCCGGCGGTGGCGGTAGTGTACCGTCGAGCGGTCCGCCCGATGATCGCGCACGCCCGCCGTTCGCTCACCTCGTGCTCGCGCACGAGATAGGCGACGGCATCTCGCACCACGGCAGGCGTCACCATCTGTCTGTTTGCTATAGGGTCTTTCCGGATCGTGAATGCTGGCCGCAGCCTGCGCGTATGTAAAATCGCATATCGCACCTAAATGCTGCAAAACGCAATTTTTTAGTGGAAATATGCGCCTCCAGAGGGCATTGTTACCGCGACCTTAACCGAAGGCGGTCGCAATGGCGAGACTGGTCCCCTCGGCGGGGGCACTGCTGGTGATGACGGCTGTAAGTGCGTTCGCCCTTAGCCCGAGCGAGATCTGCCGTAACCCCGAGATTGCGCAGCGGTGCTTGGCCTCCTGCGAGGCCGCTTGTGCCGACGCAAAATTCTTATCAGAGCACGCCCGCTATTGCCTAGACAATGGATTGATCGGCGTGACCGGGGCGCGGCCGCCGCGGGCGGATGCGCCCGAGTGTCAAGATGCGTTCCGGGCCGAGAGCACGAGCCAGTCGTCGGCGGATGCCCCCCGATCTGCGGGCGAGCCGAAGTGTGCGGAGGCGAAGAAGCTGTCCGAGCGCCTGAAATGCGAGTCCTTGGGGATGACGCCCGCGTGCGCGCCGAGCCCGCGGGATCTCGAGCAGAAGGCGAATCTCCTCACCTTCGAGATCGAGACGGAACTCACCAAGTACGGCGAGCTCCTGAAGCGCGACTGGACCCACGTCAGCAACAGGCAGCGACTGTGTGCGTTCTCCATGGCCGAGCTCGACCGGAACTACGAGATCGCAACGCAGAACCCGAAGATCCTGGGCGCGCTGCAGGAGCGTGCGAGTAGCATCCAGAACTGTCAGACCGTATGGGAGCGGCACGTGTCGCCACGTCAGGTCGAGGACATGAGCGCCGTAGGAACGGACACGGCGCCGAAGTCGCTGGATGGCTTGGCCGGTGGTGACAACCGGCGCGGCCTCACGCCTGTACCGTCGCCGTCCGACAGCCTGCCCGACAACTTGGTTCGGGACATGCGGACCCAACTCGACAAGCTGAAGCCCGGCATGGCTCGCTTGAGTGAATCCGTCCGCATCCTCCAGAACGCGACGAAGACGATCGAGCAGGTCGCGCGGTTTCACATGTTGTTCTGTGACCCGAATGGGACGGTGAAGGCGGGGAAATAATCGTACGACACGTGCCGGTGCTGGAATGTTCGAGAGGGAAGAATGAGACCGAGGTTCGGACGCGAGTTCGCGTGTGTCGCCGCGCTTGCCGCGGTGCTGGTCGGCGCGGGCGCATCGCACATTGTTCAGGCGCAGGTGCTCGGGCGGACACCCGACACGCAGACCACGCGGACCCAGGCCCCGTCGCCCGGGCGCAGCGGGGACTCCAAGATCGCCGAGATCTCCAAGCAGGTCGACGAGCTGTTGGCGGCGATGGAGGCGCAGTCGAAGCAGTTTCCGGCGGTCCTGGCGGCGATCAAGGCCAAGCGGGAGAACATCGAGAAGGCCGATGAGACGGTCACCGCGATGATCGAGCGCCTGAAGCAGGTCACGGAGAGCATGGACGACAAGTCCACGTTCCGCGCGGAGATGGCGTCGATCGAGCAGGCGATCAGTAGTCTCATCGACGAGGCGAGGGCCTCGAACGACGACGTCATCAAGGCGACCCTGCCGAATCTCGAGCGCAAGCTCGGCGAGCTCCGGGCGGCCGAGGCGCTGCGGGGGAGCACGATCATCGAAGCGCGCAACGTGATCCGCGAACTCGAAGACAACAAGACCCGCTTGAAGTTCCTGATCCGTGCCGGCGAGGTGGTCCGCGCCATCGATATGATCGTCGCCAATGTCGGCGAGTTCGCGAAGATCGTCGAGAAGGGCAAGATGGTCACGCGCGGCCTGCTCGACGCGAGCAGCCCCTGACGGTTCTCGCCATGCCGAAGACCGAGCGAACGATCGCCGCAACTGCCGTCGGCTGGTTCTTGGTGGTCGGGGCGAGCTACCTGCTCGCCCTGACCATCGCGCCGGCGATGCCGGACCTGCTGACGGGCGACGACTATCTGTCCGCGATGCTCAAGCGCAGCATCTTCTCGCTGTTCCAGGCACCGATGCTAGTCGGCTGGATCGCGCTCGTGCCTCATGCGGCCTGGCTGGCGGCCCGCCATCCGACCCGGGAGACCGCGATAGCCTACGACACGTTCGGCGCCTGGGCGCAGACCTTGTTCACGTCCTTCGGCTTCATGGGGACGGTCGTCGGAATCTCGGTCGCGGTCGCCGGACTTCGACAGGCGATGGACGCCGGTGACCCGAGTGCCCTGATCGGTGGGCTCTACACCGCGTTCGACACCACGTTCCTCGGCCTGTCGGGTGCGTTGACCATCATGTTCTTCCGCAAGGCGGCGCGCCTGTGGCTCGACACGTGAACGCGGACACAGATGCTGATCGGGCGTTCGGTGGGTTCGGGATCGTCATGACCGACATCTTCATCGCCGCGACCTCCTCGCTCATCATGGCCCTGGCGGTGTCCCGTCCGCACGAGCCGGTTCGGCTGCCGATCCAGGCCGATCTCGTCAGCTTCTGCCCGCGCGCGGGGCAGGCGGCGTTCCTCGTCGTCGCGGCCGATGCAGTGACGCGCTCAGCGCCGCGCACCGTCGCCGCGGCGGACGCGGCCGACTTGGCGCGCGCGGTCGGTCTGCTCGGGCTCCCGGACCGTCCCTTCTACACGATCGCGCTGGCATCGACGCCGTCGCGCCCACCGGGGCCCCGCTGCCTGCGCGAGTTCCAGCGCGACCTCGTCGACCGGCACAATCGCGACGTGATCGAGCCGGACGCGCCGCCCGATGCTCGGATGATCTTTACCGTCACGCCAGTCGCCGTGTCGCTCGATTTCGGAGAGTGAGCAACGTGCTGGGCGAGGATGAAACCGCCGCGATCGACCTGTCCGTCGGGTTCTTCGCGGCCGTGCTGGTGGCCTTCATCTTCGCGGCATTCAGTGCGGCGCCCGATGCGCCGCCGGTGCCGGTGACCTCGATCGGCCAGACTGCGGAGACGGTCGAGGTCCTGCCCGCGACCTGGAGCCCGGTCCGCGAGCGGGGCGGCTTCGCGATCGTGTCGGGGGGCATCGTGACGATGCTCGACCTCGGTGCCCTGGCCCGCGAGATCGTCGCCGCGCCGCCGGGCACCGCGGGGGGCGAGGACGGTCACGCCAGCTTCCACGCGGGCCAAGGCGCCGCACCGAACGAGTTCGCGGTCAATCTGGTGTTCACGCCCGGTGCGCTGCCGGCCGCCTGGGTGCGGGAAGTGACGCCCCTCGGCGCCGGCGCGCCGTGCCCGGGGAGCGTTCGACGGCTCCTCACAGCTTGGGTCGACCAGCGCGAGCCGTCCATCGCGCCGCTGCTGTCGTGGGCGTCGGCATGCCGGATCCGGCTTCGGGTCGAGGTGCTGCCGGCCGCGGCCGAGAGCGGTCGCGTCTCTCGCGCCATCGCCCTCGATGCCGGCAGCTTCGCCGCACAGAGGATCTTCCGGTGATTTGGCGGGCGTCCATGGTGGTCACCGTCGCCGCGGTCGTGTCGATCGCGACGGCAGCGGTCGCCAACGACGGCTGTGCGCGGAGCGATCCGGCGGGTGCGGTGGCACCTGCGGCGACCTGGACGCGGCACGGGCTCGAGTGGGTCTGGTCTGCTCCGGCGCCCCACATCGTCGACCGCTGCCGGGTCCGCGAGCAGCGTGAGGCGGGGTGCCAGGAGGGAGACGTCCGCTTCGGTGACACGGCGGCGATGCGCGGCGCGCTCGACGACATCGACTGGCCGCCGAACGTACGCCGCATGATGTCGGCTGCCGCCCTCAGCGACGTGCCGGAGCAGGCCTACGCCCTGATCGATGCCGCCCTCCACAGCGAGGGTCTCGACGGCACGCACCGGGCGATCCTCCTCAACGAGAAGATCCTCACCGCCCTGCAGTTCCGCGACACCTCCGCCGCGAAGCGGGTGCTGGAGGAAAGCGGGCCGCCGGGCGACGTGCCGGCGGCGCTGCTGTCGGATCGATTGTTCTTCCGGGTCCTAGTCGCCGAAGACGGCGCGACGCCGCGAGACTGGGCGAGCGTGCTCGACGAGCTGCTTACCGAGGCGCTCCAGAAAGACCCATCGCATTTCTCGGTGCGGGTGTGGCGCCTCCTGGCGTGGTTCAAGGGGCGGGCTGCCCGAAGCGAGGACAGCTGCCCCGGCGCGATTCGAGCGCTCAGCACGCGCGCGCTGGATGTTTCGCAGGCCAGCGCCTGCCCGCTGCTCGTTGGGCATGTCGACCACGTCATCGCGCGGCGGCTCGAATCGCCGGGCCTCGCCGGGAGCGGCCCCGACGCGTCCTGGCGCAGCTTCGTGACCGGCCTCCTCGCCCACGTGACACGCAATCGGCCGGTCGAGGCGGCCGCGCTCGGCGACCTCGCGCGGCGGGCGCGAGCCGGCAGCTGCGAAGAGCTGATGATCCGCGAGCTCGCCACCTTGGGGGAGACGCGATGAGCGCGCTCTTCGCAGCCACGGCCGTCGCCGGCGTCCTGCTCCTGCTTCCGCGGCCGTGCGCCGCTGTTCCGGTGGCCGCGGCGCTGGGGGCCGCGACGGTCCTGTGGGTGACAGCGTGGTCGATGCTGCTTGATCCGGCGGGCGCGCTGCTGCCGACGCTCGCGCGCCTGGCCGGCGGTCTCCCCGCGCAGGTCGCGGTCAATGTCGGCGTCGCGGTGACCGCCTGGGCGCTGGCGGCCGGCGTGCTGTGGGTGACGATATCGCGCCTGCCGCGCGGCGGGCTGGGCGCATCCGCCTCCGTGATCGTCGCGGTGTTGTGGGCTGTCGGCACTATTCTCACCGGCCTCGGGCGGGATGGTGCCTGGCCGTGGGAGTCGATCGCCGTCGCCGCGGTTACGGTCGGCCTCGCCGCTGGCCTCGGACTGCTGGCGCGGCGCGCCGGCGGCCAACAACCCGAGATATGACGTGATGTTCTCGCTGCGATCTGTATCCTTCACCTACGGCCAGAACACGACGGCGTGCGACGCTGTCCAGGGCGTCGTGATCGACGCGCTCGACACGCCGAAGACCGGCATCACGGCGATCATCGGGCCGTCCGGTTCCGGCAAATCGACGCTGCTGTCGATACTAGCGGGCTTCGTCCCGCCGACCATCGGCGAGGGCGGGCATCTGCGCTTCGGCGACGAGGATGCCCGAGGCGGCGGTCACGCGGCCGGCGACGTCGCCTTCGTCTTTCAGTCGTCGATGCTGCTCGGCGCGGCGAGTGGCGCGGCGAACATGCTGCAGGGGCGGGTCGCGGCCGGGACGGCCGGGCGGCCGCCGACCCTGGCGGAGACCCGCCGGCTGCTCCGCACGCTCGGCTTGCTCGATACCGAGCACACTCTGCTGGCCAAGCGTACCCGCCTCCTGTCCGGCGGCGAGGCCCAGCGCTTCGCGGTAATGCGGGCGCTGCTGACCGGCGCCCGCGCAATTCTCTGCGACGAGCCGACCAGCAGCCTCGACCGGGAGAATGCCGACGCCGTCATGTTGGCGCTGCAGCACTGGTCGCAGAGCTCCGGCCGCCCGGTCCTGTGGGTGACGCACGATCTCGACTTGGCGTCCCGCTACGCCGATCATTTCGTGTTCCTCTCCCGTGGCAGGATCGCTCGCCCCGACGGCGAGACTGCCGAGGCGCTCGATGCCGGCGAGCCGGAGCGGCGTCGTGCAGCGCTCGAGGGCTTCGCCCGCAAGCTCGATTGCCGCGGCATCAGGACGGCGAGTGGCGACGATGCTGATCGCGATGCCGCCACGCTCGACGTCGGCAAGTCGACCTATGCCCACTGGATCGCCAACGCGCTCTCGACCGACCGGCCGGGGGCCGTGCGCGTCGAGGACGTGCGCGCTGACCCGTTGATGCCGCTTGGCCTCCAGGCGCTGATCGGGCGGGTCGACCCGGGCTTCGCACTGCCGGCGACCGGTCGCATTCGTTACTGGTTCCGCACAATCGTCGGGTTCCCGCTCCGCTATTCCGGGTGGGGTCTGGCGATCGTGCTCACGGTGCTGCTCACCCAGATGTTCCTGGCGCTCATGCTCGGTCGAACCGCGACCGTCTATTCCGATGTTCGTCTGCAGGATCCGGCCGTGGCGCGCATCGTGTTTGAGCACGAGATCGTGCTCGATTCGGAGCGACGCGGCATAGGCACCGCGGAGCGGCTCTACGCGGCCACGACGCTGGTCGCGATCCGCGACGCGATCCGCGACGGACTGAGCAGGAGTGATCTGGCCCGGGGCGACCCCGACCGTGTAAAGGTGTTCGGCCGCCGCACCGTCCCCCGCTCTGAGATCCGGTTTTCCGAAGGCCGCGACGGCTGCGGGGAGTGGACGGCGCTGGACACGGTGGCGCTTGATCGGGACGACCCGCTGCTTCGCCAGACCGAGCTGGTTGGAGCAGGGGTGTCCCAAGCACGGATAGCCGCGATCGCGCAGCGTGCAACCGAGTCCGCCGGCCTTGCGGATGCCCCCGCACTCGCGATCCTCGACGTGCGCATCGTGGAACTCCTACGCCGCCACTGCGGGTTCGCTTTCGACGGCCCAGTCGAGGTGGAGTGGGCGGCCGTCGATGCGAACGGGCGGTCCGCGCCGGTTCGTCTCGAGATTGTTGGCGTCGCGCGTCAGATGCCTCCGCTTCATCCCGCCCCCGCACAGTTGCTGGTCCTTGAGCAGGACGTGCAGCGCATCGCCAACCGGGGCGAGATGCCGCCCGAGCCGTTCCGGATCGCGACCGCCTATTTCCCTATCTCCGGCTTCGAGACTGCCAAGACTGTGCTCCACGCTCGGGGCTACGTCATTCGGGACGACAGCGAGGCCGCGGTGCGCACGCTGCAGCAGATCGCCACTGCCGCGGACTGGCTACCCAGCGGGCTCGTCGCGCTCAACTTCTTCTGCCTCGGGTTCATCGTCTTCATCGTCGTCAACGGCCTGCTCGAACGCAACAAGCGGGTTCTGGCGCTGTTCCGCGCCCACGGTTTCGGGCAGCTCGACATGCTGAAGGTGATGACCTTGCACCTTGCGCCCGGACTTGCGCTGGCACTGGCGGCGCTGCTCGTCGCGATCCACGTTTCCTGGCCGGCACTTCGCGCCGTCGTGCCGGATGACTTCGGGAGCATGGAGCCGCATCGAGACCTCGCCTTTCTCTACACCAGTCTGATCGCGATCGTATGCTGGCTCTTCTCCGTCCTCGTCACCGTCGGTTCTTGGTGGCACTCCATGGGTAAACGTCTCACGAAATACCTGCAGGATTGAGCCGATGACCAAGCGAGCCTATCGCGAGAGCGGATTGTGGCGTGTCCCGGCAGCGCCGGTGGTTGCGCTGGTGCTGCAGCTGGTGATGGTCGCGCCGTTGGCGGCACAGACTTTTACGCTGCCGGCAACGCCGACCGCGGAGGGGAGCGGCGCCTCGACGCGCGCGGAGCCGGCAACCTGCGGCGACGCGCAGACACTGCTGGCGAGCGAACTGGTCGCCATGCACCGCCGTTTCGAGGAGATGGCGCAGAAGCTCGACGCCTGCACGGCACACGAGGCGGTGAACCGCAACAGCAACGCACGGCTCCTCGTCGATCTCGAGGCGTGCAGGGCTTCGGTCGACGACAGGCCGGCGTCGCCAGTGCGGACGTGCCCAACGATCGAATCGCTGCCGCCGCGCCAGCCGCCGCTGGCGTGCGAGGGCGGCGCGGCGCTTGAGACCGCCAATCGACGGATTCGACAACTTGAGGAGCGGTTCCAGAAACTCGGGCTGACGCCGGACGAAGGCTACGCCTATGTCGGCGGCGCGTACGAGTCGTTCGTGGCCAGCGACCAGCTCGTAGCGCGGCTCGGCAATGCGCCTCGTCTCGACGGCGTGAAATGCGGCGAGGCGCTCGAGTGGCTGACGCGGCAGACCGGCAAGGAGCAGCCCTACAAGCTCGCCATCTGGGTATGGCAGCATGGGCAGATCCGCGTCTGTCGCCGCGCGGCGCCGTCCGGCGCCACCGTCGAAGCCCCCGGCTTCGACGAGGAGGCCCACGCTCTGGTCCTGCGATAAGGGGAGAGGACATGGTCCGCCAACTTGGTCTCATCGCCGTTCTGCTGATGATGCTAGCCACGCCGGGCGCTCCGGCCCAGGCCCAGAACTTCGATTGCAAAAGGCTCCTGGGGACCATCAAGCCCGCGATGGATGCCCGCAAATATTTCAGTGACCACATTGAGTTTAATACTGAAATGCGAATTTCATCTCAGGGTATTGGCGGAAAGATCGGATATAAAATAGACGATGTCCTGGAGGTTGGTTTCCAGATTGGAGACAAGAACAATAGCTGTGTATTAGCAAATATTGGGTTCGAGCATATAAGCATTAAAAAAAATGGAGCACCTACGCATTTTAAAAACTTATATAATAATAAAATTGTTTTATTTGCTATACAGCAAGATCAAAAGAAGAGTATTGTTGAGAGGATTAATCAGTGGAAAAATGAAAAATATCGTATAAATTTCACGGCAGGCGAGTATTTTTTCGACAGAAAATACATAGGAAGCGCTGGATATATATTGAATAGAGACAGGTTCGAGTCTAATAAATTATTCGGCGACAAGCCGAGTGATGTATTCGTATTTTTGGGGGACGAAACGAGGCTGCGGGAGGGCGGGTTACCGGCCAAGTTCGCTATCGGCTCGTCCGATGGAAAGATCATCGTGGCGATGCTATGCTTTCCGGTGTCGTGCCGCGATCTCATGAAGCCCTTGGAGCAGAGCTCGCAGTCGGAAGAGGCGCAGTCAGCGAATTCTGCCACCAACGTTCGAGGATCCGGCGTGTCCGCGACGACTCCCTCGACGGCCACTGGTACCCAGGACCGGGGGGGATCGGCTTCGGCCGGCGCCCCACCGCCTGCGGTCGCCATTCAACGCTTCACGCTACGAGAACGCAGTGGGTTAGAGAAGGATCTCGCGATCGGCGAGTTCGGCAACTTCGCCTGCCTCCTGGTCGCGCTGGGTGCCAAGTTCATCGATCCTCGGACGCCCTGCGCCGGCCCATTGTTCGATCTCCTTCGGAAGGAGCGGGCGAGTGTGAACGTCCGCCCGAACGGTGATTGGCAGATCGTCCCGGTCGGAGCGCCTACCAAGGTGAAGATCCGCGTCCCCACCGGCCTGGATTTGAGCAGCTGCAGTCTGGATGTCTCCTACGAGGCGTCCCGCGGAGGGTCCCGGAGGCAGGGTCTTGATCCCAACGCGAACTCCTCCGAGTTCACCGCGTCATTCCGGGACGAGCCGCGCATCGAGGATGGGCGTGTCGCCATCACGGTCCAGAACGTCGGCAACCGGGCGGAGTGCGCCGTGGAGAAGCGGACTGTCGTCGTCGAGGCGTCGGGCGACGTCCTGGAATTCGATCTCGTCGAGCGGCCGTCGGCGACGGCTCGCGTCGTCTATGTTCCCCTCGCCAACGATTCCAGTCTCGACGCGGCGAAGTTCGATTCCTCAGCGCGGGGGGAACTCGGCCGGGTGATCCTTGAGGCGATCAAGAGTGCGCACGTGCGGGCGAAGACGACACGGTCGGACGTGGCCTGGGGTCTACAATCCGCTGAAGTGTTTGCGGTTTCGCAAACCAATCGCCCCCAGTCCCTGGTGCGGATGGAGAAAGCGACTCTACGCCAGAACCCGGAGAGCCAGTTCGTGGGGGCTCGGCACGCCCAACTCGCGGACAGCTCTCGGGACCAGTTGAACCTCGCTTCGGGCAGCCAGATCAGCAACCTCGTCCGCGGACTTCTGCCCCAGGGCGCGATCGCCGGCGACCGCGTCGTCCTGGTACTGATCGGCAACGGTGTCGCGAGGGTCGCCCCCGGCTCGGACATCTGCGACTCGAAGGTCTACGGTGATGTCCTCGCCGACCTCGCCAAGTCCACCTCCGCTTCGCTCCATCTCGTTGTGTTCCCGATCGTCCAGGCCGCGGCCGGGCGGGCCGTTCCGCTCGGCCGGCTCGACACCGCCGTGTCATCGTCCGGGTGGTCGACGGAGATGATCACGTGTCGCTCCCCGGATGTGCGCGTCACCGTTCACCCGTTCCTGGCGGACGAGTGGCGCAGCGCCGCGGAAATTGGCTTTCGCTTCGGCTCGGCACTGTCCGACAGGCTCGGCGCGCTGGTCGACGATCTCGTCTCGAGCAGGGAGCTGCGGTGATGGCAACCTCGTCCCTACGACTCGGCGCCTTTGCCGCCGCCGCGCTCGCCGCGGTCGTGGCCGGGACTCCGGCGCGCGGCCAATCCTTGGTGGAGATCGAGCGCCTTCGAGTCGGCTCACCGGCGGAGTGCCGCGCCCTCGCCGTCGACTTGGCGGGAAAGGCGAGCGGCGGACAATGGCTGGTCGGAGAGCGCATCGATCTGCTCGGCCAGCCGAACGCACGCACGCCGATGCGGCAGCTCGAGCGCGCGTTCCAGAAGGTCAGCTGCTACAACAAGGTCCAGATCGCCGGCCGTGATCTGGTGTTCGTGGCAGACGAGCGCTTCGAGACCTGCGGCTGGGTCGCCCGTAGCGATCTCCTGGACGAGCACACCATGCGGCCGCTCGCGGTCGGGCATCCGACCCGCGCGGTGTGCGAGACCCCGCGGGCGATGCTGTTCACCGAGTTCTGCAAGGCGCTACAGGGGCGGGCTGACAACCAAGCCGCCGACGAGACATGTCGTGGCGTTCCTCATGGGCTCCGCGCCAAGGGTATTCTAACCGGCTCGGCGTCCGGCCAGAAGTCGTACATCGCGCCGTTCACCACCGCCCCGCTCGGTGGCCGCAAGCTCGACACCAAGTCGTTCTTCTCAGTGCTCGAGATCCACGACGTGAAGCCAGGGGAAGGCGGGGCTCTAATGGCGCTTGCCGGCGACGGCGACGGCGATCTGTTCGGTTGGGTGAAGCTCGACGACCTTCAGCTTTGGCCGACCCGCCTCGGCCTGTTCTATGGCCCGAGCGGGCGAGGGGCGATGTTCCAGGCTCGGGGAGAGCTGATCCGCAACTGGCGGAGCGGCGCGCCGCCGCCGACCGTTACCTTCGACGGCAGCGCGGCGAGCCTCGCCGCCTACATCCACGGCCGGCTGCCGCTGCTCAGCTACCCGATCATTCGGACTGTCGACCCCGCGCGAACGCCCCAATATGTGAGCACCGACCCGCCATTCCACGAGGTGGTCTTCCTGGGCCGGATCGGACCGGGATCGGCGGCCCAGCTTATGGCCGAGACTGGACTTGCAGAGGCGATCGATCGCCTCCGTCGGCTGAACGTGATGCTCGTGGTCGATACGACCGAGAGCATGGTCCCCTACCTGCCGCTCGTCCAGCAGGGGATCATGGACTTCATATCGAGCTACTGGCAGCATCGATCCGATCCCACCAACCGCCTTCCCGAGGTCCGGATATCGGTGGTTGCCTACAGCGATTTCGTCGATGCCAAGCGCAAGGGGCTCAATGACCCGATTAAGACCGAAGAGCTCGTGGCGCCGATGCTTATCACGCCGGGCTTCGACCCGCGCGGCTCGCTGGCGCGCGTCTCGGCCCACAAGGGCCTCAGCGACGACGTCGGCGAGTTCAGCGAGGCGGCGATTGAAGCCGTTGCACAACTGAGCGGTCGATTCGACGCAAGAGGGTGGTTTGCAGACGCGCCGCGCGTGATCATCCACATCGCCGACCACGGCTCGCGCGAGGCGGCCGACGTGGCAGAGACTCTCCGCCGTCTCGAATCCAACAAGGTCTATTATGTCCCGATCGTCGTCGTGACGGACGACGAGGGCGACCCCCTGCGCGCCGAAGCTCGAAGACGCCTGCTGGGTCAGGCCGCGATGCTGTTCTCCCCTGTCGCGAGAACACCCGAGAGGCCGAACCTGCCGCAGGTGAACCTGGGGGATCGCGAGCGCTCGACCTCCGCGGTCGTCAAGGGCCAGCTTGATGACGTGCTCGCCGAAGTGGTCCGAACTCTCGGGGATGCTCGCGCCAAGGCTCTCGGCCGGGACGTTTCCGCCCAGGCGATGAATGCGGCGGCGTCTCGGATCGTCCTGAGCGAGCGCCTGCGCCAGCAGTATGGCCTGGACGACGTCGTCAACAAGCTGATCGTCCAGGCGAGCTCCGGCTTCGCACCGCTCAGGGTGCGCGAGCAGGGCATAGAGGTTCCGGTCGACTGGACCTACACGGTCGCGCTTGAGCCCCCGCAGCTCGATTTCCTAGCGCTCACGTTCGCGAACCTGTGCTCCTCGGCCGGCCGGCCGGAGCAGCGCGCCGCTTTTCGTCAGGCCATCGTCAAGCTGGCGGAGGCGTTCTCAGGTGACCAAGCGTGGACCGACGACGAGATTCGGGCCATCCTGGCCGACCTCGCGACGTTGCCGGGCGCCGATCAGAGCTTCCTCGCGGTGCCGGTACAGATCCTGCTCCAGAGGATCGACAGCACCGACCCAGAGGTCATTGAGGGCGTGAAGAAGGACGTGTGCTGGATCGGCTACCACCTTAACAACGCGAAAGCCGGACAGTATGTCGATCCTGCGAAGGTCGCGTGGACTGGCCGCGATTTCGTGTCCGGCAACGGGGTCTCGGCGATCAAGCGCACCTACCTTTATCGGCCACTGGTCGGAGCCGAGACGGTCTATCTGCCGTCGACCTTCTTCGTCCTGCCGTCGACCCTGCCGAAATCTCAGCAATGCGGGTTCTTCGGCTGCCAATAGAGCGACCCGACCAACGGGACTGAGCGATAGATTGCCTCTTGGCGCGAAGCGGCGGGTGCGGCGTCATAGCCTGCCCCATCGTACGTCTGTCCGGGTTCCAAGAAGGGCTCTCGACCGAGCCCGTCGTTTCGGGCGCGCCGAGGAAGCGCCCGGAAGCGGCTTTGGTCATCGGGTACGAAACACATGCCGAGGCTCGGCCGGGCAGCGTCTTAAGCTTCGATTCATCTCTTTCGTGTCGAATGAAGATACGGTCGAGATCTAAGACGCAAGCCGAGAACCACGACCGATGCGACGATCGAGGTGATATGGCGTCCGAGCGTTTCCCTTGGATTCCACGTCTCCAGAACCCCTGATTCGGAAAGGGCTGCCAGTGGCCCGGCTCCGGCTCAGTTCTAACGAAGCTCTCCGGTGTGTTCGACCGGAAGCCAGTGTCCGAGACGTTCACGCGGATGGCTCGATCACCGCGGCCCGCATGTCCGCTTTCGACGGGAGAGACTGTCCGATGCGTGCCTATCTCCAGACCTTAGTACCGAACGACGCGCGTGACGAGAACGGCGGGAGGCTGGTGGAATCCAGCATCGCACTTTCGCTCGTCGTCGGGCTGGCGGTGTTTGCTCTCGGAGGCGTGAGGTCGCTTGAGCCGATGGTCGCGGCTTTCGGCATCCTGCTGCGCTGAGGGGTCGCCCTAGGGAGCGTCGTCGTGCCGCTCGGCCAAACACACACATGGCCCTCAACCTCATCCGCAAGGCTCCAGGCAAGGACTCACTCCGCCTCAAGCGAAAAGTCGCCGCCTGGGACGACGACTTCCTCGCAAGCCTCTTGGCAGCCTGATTTTTTCACCCGATTGCCCTGCTCCAAAAGGAACGTTCACCGGCAAGACAGGCTACGCCAGTTTTACGGTGATGGCTCCTGGCAGCAACGCGAACCCAACCCGGGTCGATGGCTTGCGCCCAAACGGACGCGGTTCGTAGGGTGTCGAATCGGGTCCCAGCGTCTCCCGCAGCGCACGCTTCAACCGCGAGACATGCTCACGGAGAAACTCCTCCTCCCCAGCCGGCTCTTTCAGCCGCTGCCGCAGTCGTACAACGCGCGCAGGCTGCTGGTCCGGAAGTCTGGAATAGATGTCCAGAAATTCCGTCCAGTCGCATGTGCTCCAGCGAATGGCGCCATCCTCAGGGCCGAGGCGTGCGGTCCGCGCCGCCATCCATGCCGCGACGGCGAATGTAACCGGCTTGAGCGGAACCGCGATGCCGCCGCAGAATAACCGCCCCGCCGGCACATCGATCTTGATCACCGGTTGAGACATCGCGCTCTGCGCGGCCGCCACTATGTCCGAATAGCGCCAGTCTGCGGTGAGGAAGCCTCGCGGCAGGCCATCGCGAAGCCGCACGACCGGAATCTCGGCCAAAGTCAGCTGCGCTTCGGCTGTAGAGACGGGGCGCTGGTTGCGGTCCAGCAGCACACGCGGCATGCGTGGTGGAAAGAAGAACTGCGGGTGGGCCTGAAACGGCTCGGATACAAGCACATGCGACAGACGGTCCTGCGGCCGGCCGAATAGTGACAACGTATAGCCCAACAAAAAACCCATCGTCTTGCGACCGCCGGCGATGGAGGCGTGCAGCGCGCACTCCTGGTCGGCCGTGAATTCCCGCACCAGGCGGACAATCAGGTCCGCGGTCGCGGCATTGTCGGCTTCCGAATCGATATCGGCGAGCGGCGTGCCCGCGACATCGACGATCACGTGAATCCGCTCCGGCGTCAGCGCCGCGCGTAGGCCGGCGATGCGAATATCGGCTTCCAGTGCGGAAAGCATTGCGGTGGATTCGTCGAGCAGCGTCAGCATCGCCCGGTGCCGCCCTTCCAGCGTCGTCACCACATGAATTTCAGTCGGCACGAAGGGCGGGCTTGCCTGCGCCAAGCAATAGAGAGTTTCGGTGAGAACCTGCGGCGCAAGGCCGAGCGAGGCGAGCAGAACGCGGCGGGGAAAGTCGGCAGGGGAACGGGGCTCGGGCACGGGCGGCATCATCGTCGTCGCAATCGATCGTGAGCATAGATGACGGCGGTGCACGGCGGCAGTGCCGGCAACCTTGCCGCGCCGGACCTGCGGTCCGCGCCGCCATCCGGGCAGATCAGCCATTTCGGGAGCCGGCACATTATGTTACGTCGGCTTGAGCCGGATCGCGCCGAGCCCAGCGACGACGCCCTTGCCGGCGTGTACCCACTGACCCAGCCAGAGATAGGGAAACAGCGGCTCGAAGCCTTGCATGTCGAGCATGAAGCTGCCGATCAGGCCGCCGGCGCCGACATCCTTGTGCTGGTTGCCCGACCAGCGCATGCCGTCGGAGAAGGCGAGCATCTTTTCGGACGCGCGCAATGCGCGCCAGCGCGCCTTGAGGTCGTCAATGTCAGGCTCCAGCATCACGTCGCAGAACGCGGTGGACAGAGTTTTGACGCGCTGCACGAGGCTGCCCACCAGATTGCCGGGCTCGAAGGTGTCGGGGCCAATGGGTAACCCGTCGTGCACCAGACGCAGCGGCGTCGCCAGGATCACCCTGAGCCGAGGCGGACACGGCGGCACCGCCGGGAATTCCGCCACCGCCGCGGGGCGGAACCCATTGTGATCGAACAGCACGATGTCGACGCCGTCGTTGCGCCAAGCCGCCGTCACCGTTTGGAGATGGCCGCGGCCGCGCGTTTGCGTCCGGCCGTGTCCGGCGCCGAGCCCGACCCGCGCCGCGAAGTCGAAGGCGCCGAGCACCGCCTCCACCGCGCTTGCCGGACGGCCGATCAGCGTCAGCCCTATGCGTTCGATATCGCCACGGGCGACGGGGTGGGTTCCCATCCGGCTGGGCGCGTCGATGACATAGGGGCGCGGCGCGCCGGCGGACCGGCTGCCCTCGCCGATGAAGGTGTCATAGAGTGAGCCGGGCGCGAGCTCGCCGTGCGACAGGCCAGGTAACACGCCTTCATCGATGCGCTTGAGTGCCGGCCCCAGGATGCCGCGCCACAGATTGCCGCGGTTGCCCGGCAGCATCACCGGCTCGTCAATCATGAAGGCAAGATCGAGCCGCAGCAGCGGCAGCACCGGCTCCGCGACAGCGGACCGAACAGCGTCGGAGTGCGTCGCAGTCGACGTTGTGGGCGCCTCCGTGGCACCTGAATCCGGAATGCCTGCGGTCCCTGCGGCAGCTTTCGGCGATGCGTCAACGTCCGTCATGTCCGGCCTCCGAACGGCAACAGGGACTTGTTAGCGGGCGAATTTTTTGCAGTCCAGGCTTTTGGGCTGAAGCGGCTGCGGTGCCCGAGAGCATTCGCGATAAGGATGGCGGGCTGGACAGGCCTGCCTGGCAAGACGGGCAAGGCAGCGGTCAAGCCACGCATCCATGCTTCTGCATGGCAATCAGCCGGCCGATGCATGTTCTTTGACCGAAGCGATCTTATGCGCTATAATAAAAAAATGACAATACAGCCCGATCTGCCTTTGCTTCGCCTCCAGTTAACGTTTCGAGCCGATGAAGATCTGAAACATTTACCTGAGTTCCGCGGCGCTTTCTGGCGCAGCGTATTTGGATGCGGTCTGAGACGCCTTTCGGACCCGACGCGTCCGCTGTCGGAGGTTTGGCCCACTACCGTCACGACGGTCAGCACTGGGGCGCTTCAACGCGAAGACCTCTACAATACCGTGTTCGCGCCAGAAGACGAGAATGACATCCTGCCGAGGCATATCAAGTCGCCGGCCCCTTACGTTATCGACTCGCCGAGTGGCCCAAGAACGATCCCCGCCGGGGGAGTCGAAACCATCGGGCTCACTTTGATCGGCGACCGGGTCGTCGCGTCTGTTCCTGCCATTCTCGCCGCTTTCGCCTCCGCCGCTGAGCACGGCCTGGGAAGCGCCGACAAGACTGGACATCGCGGGCGCGCCACGCTGGTTTCCGCCGAGATTGCGTGGCGGGCGCCGGGCGATTGCCGGCCGGTGCTGCTGCCGACTGGAGAGGTTGCGCCGGTTGCCGCGGAAGTGCCGCCGGTTCCCGATTGCCCATCGGCCGTCGAGATTACCCTCGCGACGCCGCTGCGGCTGGTGCGGGCCGGGCGCCTGCTCGGCGTACGCAGGCTCACAGCCGGTGACCTCATCGAAGCGCTTATCCGCCGCGTCTCGATCCTGCAGCGAACGCTCGGATTTGCGCCGCTCGCGATCGACTTCCGAACGCTGTTCGCGCTCGGGCACGAAGCCCGCATGCGCGAGGCGGACCTCGTGTTTGCCGACCAGCAGCGCTGGTCATCCCATCAAGGTCAGGAGATCAATATGGGCGGCGTGCTCGGATCATTCCGGCTGCCACTTGTTGGCCTTGAACCACTGTGGCCGTTCCTGTGGTTCGGGCAGTTCGTCCACGCCGGCAAGGGTGCGGCGATGGGGCTGGGTGCGGTGCGGTTGACGTAACGCGTCTCGCTTGGAACGCATCCGATTTTCTGCTATTGGGAGAATGGGCGTTCTGCCCGCAACCGGAGAGAAAAGTGAAGATACCTCGAAACCAGACGAGCCGTAATGGCGCCGTGCGATCTAATATCCGCCACAAAATCGACGACAAATATCTCCTGCTCGCGGTGGTTGTGGCGATTGGCTTGGCGCTCGCCTTGAGCATGCCAATTGTGGTGCTTGCTTCACCGAATCAGTGACGGAGCGATAATTCGGCTGGCGGGTTCACTCGCCGGTCGGATTATTTTCGTTCTGCTCTCATGGGAAAAGCCGAGCTTTGGTGCCAGCCTCGTTCCTTCAGAGGATTGAGTCGTCGACTTGCGTGGAAACTAGATCGCACGCTCACGACTCCGCAGCCCTAGCGGCTGTATCGCTCGCATCCATCAGAGCATTGCCAAGCCACCCGCGGTCCGGAAACGGTCCGCGGGTGGTGCATTTTCATGAATGTTCTGGGGAACGCCGCTCAATAGCCCCGAGATTACAAATCGTCATCTCTGATAGATGCCGTTCAATCTCGCTGTCGGCGCCATCGGTCCGGTCCCATGACAACCGGCGCTTCCCGAGCTGGCAGCCGGTTTCCCCGCCTATTCCTTGTGATAGAGATACGGTAGCCCGATCTCGTCCCACAGCGGCGGCAGCGCCAGGCGCGGTCCCTCCGGCTTGTTATCCTTTTTGTTCTCCTGCGCCACGTTCTCGACGAACCACTCGTAGTTCTTGCCCTCAGGATGGGGCGGTACCGGCGGGGTGACCGGCTGGTGATGGCTCGCCCTTGGGTAATGAACCGGCCGTTCGTCCTCGAAGCCCTTCGCGGCCGCGAGGAACGCCTTCACCACCGCAATGTCGTCGAACTTCAGCTTGCCCCTGAACAGCGCCGACAGGTCGCGCTTGAAGGCACCGACCGGGCCATGGCTGGCCACAGACTCGGTGACGGATGCGTAAAGCGGCTGAAGCTGGACGGCCTCAACCTGGGACGCGGCGGGCGCCGTCTCCGCGGAGCAAGCGGATTTTGGTTTTTCGTACAGCGAGTCATAGTCGGCGCGGATCGCTTCGCCATCGGCGAGATCGACGGAGGTCAGCTCGACCCGCACGCTGCCGAAGCCGAGTGGCTTTCCGAACCCCATGCGCAGATAGTGCCCGTCCGGCAGGTTCAGCAGCCACAGCAGCGCGCCGAGTTCTGCCGACGCCAGATTGATCACGTCTATGGTGGCGGTGAACGTCGAGTCCCGCTCGATCCAGCCCTTGATCGAACGGTTCTGGTCATCGCGCCATTTCGTGGGCTCGCCCGGAACGCGCTGGCGCACGAACTCGCGGTAATAGGTCTTGTCGTTGTGCGTGACCGGCGCGGCCGGATTGGCGATCGCCGCCCTGCCGTCCCAATAGCCCGCGGCTGCGGTGGTGTGGCGATGGTGCGGGAACACTTTTCGGCCGCGCAGCGACTTCGCCTCCGCCTTGCCCTTATAGAAGGTCTCGTCGGCACTGCGGGCATTGGCCTGCGGTGTGCCGGCACGGTCGGCGGCGAGATAGAAGCGGGCCTGCTGCGGCTTGGGCGTCGACAGGATCGCCAGCGGCAGGCCCTCGCCGTCGAATTTGGTGATCGGCGCGTTCGCTGGATGCCCCTCAAACTTGAGCGAGTCGATGCGCAACTGGCCACGCACCATGTTGCGGTTACGTTTGGCACCGCCATCCTGGTTCACCCAGCCAAACACCCGGTCAGCCGGCGACAGCTCGTCTATAGTCCGGGCGGGGCGGACATTGGCGGGCAAGGCCTCTTCCGGCGGATAATCCGCCAACTCGCGGGCGATCATGACGGGATAGAGGTCCTTGACCTTGCCGTCGCGGCCGACCAACGCGTAGCACAGGCTGCCGGGACGCAAATTTGTCGCGTCGTCCTCGTAGATGTGGCGGGAAAACGCGGTCTTGCCGGGATCCTTGCCGAGATAGGCCTGCGGAGGAGTTCCGTTTTTCTCGCGCCGTTTCCTGGTGTCTTCGGCCACCTCGCGATAGTCCGCTACGAGCCGGCTCCAGTTCTTCGCAATCGCATCGAAGGGCGGGTGAAGCGAAGCATCAACGAACGGCGCGGTGACCGTGAAATTCTGCCCCGGAGCGGGAACGAAGAACACCCGCTCGTCATGCTTGCGGCTGAAGTTTTGGCCGGTTCTGCAGACATAGCCGATCGCCTTGATCGGCTTCACGCCGTCCACATAAGCGTGACCGCCCCCCCTGAGGGTCTCCGGCGCGTTGGCGGACAGCTTGCTCGTGTCGTGGCCATGGCGGATTTCCTCGACCCGCCAGTAACTGAAGATTGCGCCCTTCGCCACCTTGCGCAGCCAGCACACCACGGGATCGCCATGTTTCGGCTCGCGTTTGTCTGGGGGGCCGTCAGGGTATCGGCACCGGTGCGGGTCAGGGTTGGGGCCGTGCGCGTTGGGCGGAGCATATCTGTCATAGGCCGGCAGCCACGCCGCGTACATCGTGCCGCCCGGAATCCGCCAGCGATTGTTGTTGCCCATTTCGGGGCGTGCTTTGTCCCACTCGTTGGAATTGTGGGGCGTTGCCGTGCCCATCCAGAACTCGACCGAAGTCCCGTCGTCGCCGATGCGCGCCGGCACCATCGCCAGCCCCTCGCCCGCTGCCATGCGGCGGCCGAGTTTTTCGTTATGCCCCCGGAACACCCCCATTCTTGAACAGGTGATCGCCTCATAGGCCGAGCGCAGCACGCCCTTGAACGAGGTGATGGGGATCACCGGCTCTTTGCGATCGGTCAGCACGTCGACGGTGAGGTGACCGTGCCCGTTGCGGCGGCCACGTGCCGCGTCGCACACGATCAGCGGCGTGACGACGGTGAGCTTCACCCCGATGCGGCCTGAATAATGGCCGGGATGATAGGCGTGGTGGCCGACCGGGGCCCTGTGGCCAAGCCCGTTGTTGCTGCTGGGCTGCCCATCCGGCGTTGGGATGAAGTTGTAAGGGTTATGGAAGTGCGGCTTCAGCGCCGGTGGCTTCCAGTTGTCAGGCTGCGCGAACGGCCGGCCCGCCGCAGCTTCGTTGGCCGCGAGCCGCTGCTGCTCCTTCTCGGCGATCGTCTGGTCCGCCAGCCAGATGCGATCGATGTTGCCTGTTTTGAAGGTGAACAGCACATCGAACGCCGCGCCCTCCGGCGCGTCGATCTGCTGCAGCACGGGATCGAGCTTTGGAAAGATGGCACTGTGTCCCCGGGATTCGGCCCGGCCCTTGAACGTCCAGTCGAGCCGCCACGCGATCTGGCTCCCGGTCCGCACCCGTTTGAGCTTGCCGGTCTGCTCATTGCCCATCGTCGTGTTCCTTCTGGTGTTCGGTCGCGGAGACCACCGAAATCCCCGTCAACCTCTCGGCGATGACTGCGGCATTGCCGTGTTTGAAGCGCGCAATGTGCTCGACGGCATCGAGTTGCAGGTATTTATTGGCCTCTGCCTCGACCGGCACCGGGATCGGTGCCACCCGTGAGGATGACAGCCGGCACCAGCCTTTTGCATCCATGGCCTCGGTCTTGGTCTTGCCGAACAGACGGTAGTGGCGGCACAGGCTGCCGGTGGTCTCGATGGTCGAGCCCTTGTCCTCACCAGACAGCGCCTGGATGGTCAGGACGGACATCCGGCCGGTATCGGCGCCGGTGCGCTGCCAGTGCGCGTCCGTCCGCGGCCCGAACAAACGGATTTCGTAGGCGTCCTCAAGCCGCGCGGGATTGCCGGTTGCAACGTACAGCCCAGCGGTACCGACACGGGCGAGATCGAAGCGCCGCCGTCCCATCAGCAGGGCGAAGGCGAGCCCATCGGCAAGGCCGGCTCTCTTCAGCTCAGCGAGAATAACACCAGGCGGAATGCCATCACGCCGGACCTGATAGAGCGGGATTGTCGTGTTGGTTGTCATGCTGCCCCCGCAGTCTGGTCGCGCGCGTGCGGATATGAGTTCCAATATTCGTGCCAGTCTTTGTCGGCCGCCTCGAAACTCTGCAGCGCGTTCTTATCACGTGCAATGAGCTGATCCGCCGTGATCTCCTTGAAGGCGAATGTCTTCGCCTCCTCGCCTGCGGACTCCACGACGATCTTTTCCAGCTTGATCGAGCCAAAACCGCGGGTTGAGCCGAAGCCGACCGGAATGCGCTCGCGTGCCAAGTCACGCAGCACGAACATCAGCAGCACCACGGCTGCGCCTGCAATGTGCCCATTGGGCTCGTCGGACACGATCCGTCGGGTGTCGAGCGTCAGTCGGAACACGCCGCCGTCCGGCGTCGGCGGCTCCAGGCGGTTGAACAGCAGGTTCGCCGCAGCCGCGCCGGTCCAGCGGTCTATGGCGACGTGCTGCGACAGGCGCGCTCCGGTCCAGTTGGCGTCGATGGCATCCTGGGCGGCGCGGACGGCCTCATCGGACTCCGCGCTCGTTGCTTCCAGAATCCGGCGCCAGCGATCCGGCGTGAGCGGCGCGCCGACGATGCAGTCATCGACGCCGAGCGCGCCAAGGCCGACCCTGCTTTGTTGCCGCTTACTTGCGGATACCTCGCCTTCGTTGCCTTGCTTCTTCGCGGCCCGGCCCGGCCCGCCGAACAGCGCCTCGACCAGCGGGATCCTGATCTGCTCCAGAGAAATCTGCGTCAGGAAATCGTCGCCAGGGCAGCCATATGCTTTCGCCTTCGTCCGGCAGATGCGCTCAGCCTGGGCGCGCAGCACGCCCTTGATCGAGGCGCCGGTCAGCACCGGATTGAGAACCGCCTCCTTTTCGCCCCGTCCGCCGCTCACCAGCGGCAGCGCGTCGACCGTCAGGCCCTCAACGCCCGCTTTGTTCATAACCGGCGTGCTGGCGGTCCAGTGTATGAGGAGCACAACGCGACCACCGAGACATCGCTGGGCACCCTCTCTGAGAGCCTTCCAATTAAACGCCTCGCCTTTGCCCTTCAGCCGTGCCAGGATACCTGCCGCCTTATTCACGTCGTGACAGACGATCTGGATACCGCTTGCCAGGAGGCGGCCGAGGCCGCGGGTCTTGCCGCCACCGAAGCGGATGTCGCCGTTCTCCAGCGCCAGCAGCAGTGCCGCAAGGCGTTGCTTGGCCATCTCGACCGTGAGCGCGGGCAGTACGTCTGAGGTGGACGGTACCTCAAGCCGCAATGAGAGGCCGAAGGTGGTGCCAGCCGGCAGCACCTCGCGATCGTATTTGATGTTCTCCGCCGCCGCGCCGGTGACGCGGTCGATCCCCACCCCGTCGCGCAATTCAGTGGGCCCGCCCGCCAGCATCGCCGGTGCATCCTCGACCGACAACAGGCTGGCAAAGCCGAATTCTTTCGCACCTTGTCTGTTCTTGCCTTCGCCCTTTTCCTCGATCCGGCCCCAGATTGTGCGCTGATTTTCAGGGTCTTCCCCGAACGCTTCCTGCCACCAGCTGCGCATCGGGCCGGCGAGGCTGGTGCCGGGCAGATAGGGCTCGCCCTTGCCGTTTAGGGCGAGCGGGGCGTCCTGGCCGAGTTGATCGTCGCGGCTGCCGACGTGCAGTGGCACCTCGGCGGTGAGCACCGCTTGAACCTCGAAGATGGCGCAAAGCTTGCGAGCCATGGTTCATGCCTCCCCGGAAACAGGCGCCGTCTCGCGCTGGCTGCCTTCACTCGCCCGCTTGTGCTGACGTATTGCGGCGAGCAGGAACTCCGCCGTCGCCTTCCTGGCGAAGGTGCGTTTCGCCGCCGCCTCGTTCGAGACGATGAGCGCCTGCGCCAATGCCTGACCAAAGGCGGAGCTGGCTCGGGCAAATATGGTCCAGATCGCCCCCTCAGATGTCTCGGGCGGTTTGAGCAGATCCCGCAGCGTGCCGATCGCCCCGCCCCACGATTTGGCCCGCGCCGATGCTTTGGTCTTATCTAGATAATCGACCGCGGCCCGGAAATCCGGCTCATCGGCGCGCGGGTCGATCCTCGTCCGGATGTTGCCGAGCTGGCTCATCGGCGGTTTCACTTCGGCGCCGAGCGTCCAGCCGAGAAATTCCCGCCGGAGACCAGCATCTGCCGCGGCAAGCTCGGCGAAGGTACGCACCACGCCGAGAACCGCCACCTTCTCCACCCCGCGCAGGAATTTCTCAAGGTCGCCCGCCGCGTTGAACACATCGGACTCCTTGCTCGATCCTTCCGGATCATCCCTCCTGGCCCCCTTCTCCGCTTGGGGATTAAGCTGCACATTGTCGCGCAGGATTGGTGGATCGACGGTGATCTCGCCGAAGCCCTCACCACGGCGCATACCGAGCCCCACTGCCGAAAGACGATCAAGCGCCTCGGCGGAAGCGTTGGCATTGCAGACCACGATCACCGACCCGGCCTTCACCGCGGTCAGCGTCGGGCGTGGCAGACTCCACTGCGCAATCCAGCCGTCGAGCCGGCGAAACCGCAGGTCGCTCCGTACGTCGCACACGGTACCCTCGACCCCCGCCTCCTTCAGCATGTCCTGAAGCACGTCGGTCAGCGGCGCGAGGGCGCCCGCCGGAAGCACGAGGTCGCTGGCGACAAGCAGGACGAGGTCGCGGTCTTTGAATGCCTCCGGCATCGGCGCCAAAAATGGTTTCCCGACCTCGACCATCGCCGCGCCGAAGCCGGCCGCCTTGCCGCGGCCGAGCCGCGCAGGGACGGCGTGGCCTGCCAATGCGGCGGGGTCGGGTACCAGGCGCCCGGGGAAAGACCCGGCGAGCGTCGCGTCGATGATGAGCGCGCTGTAAAGCTTCGTGCCGGGCGGCAGCACCTCGGCGACATAGACGCCGCCGCCGGCGTCCTCGGTCGGCTTCTGGCGCTGATCCTCGACGGCATTGTGGGTGCGCAGCGTCGGCTTTTTTGCCTCGACGAGACGCAGGCCCCCGGTGTCCTCGATCGTGGTCAGGCAATAGCCCGAGCGCAGCGGCTTGTACTGCGCGGCGTCCGGCTCGGACTCCTTGTAAAGGCGGTTGCGCACTCGACCGGGCGGGCGTTTCGAGGCGCGGCCGGTCTCCGACGGCACGGCAGGGCCGACGTCGTCGCCCTTCTCCCACTCTTTTTTCTGTTCGAGCACGATCGGCAGCGGCACGCCACGCGTCCCATCGCGTCCCGGATAGGCCGGGAGTACGCGAATGCGGCCGGCACCGAGCGCCTGGGCAAATAGGTTACCGTGTTTCGCGGCACCGAGCAGGTTCGCCACGGCCTGGATCAGCATGGTGCCGGGCACGTGGTCGAGCGTGCTGATGACGTTGCCTTCGACCCGCGCGATCAGGGTCGTCGGCGTCGTGAGCGTGATCGTTAACGGCAGTCGATACACGCCGCCATCGACCGGTGGCGCGTCGTATTTCACCTCACCACCGGCATCATCACCCGGCACTGTTCGGCGCGGCACCGCAGCCTTGCGCTCGACCCGGGAGGCCAGCGCGGTGACCGCATCGTCGATCACCGCTTTCGGCGTCTTGCCGTTGACGATGACATCCACTTGGCAGCGCCCGGCGCCACGCCGGCGGTCGCCGCCGAGACGCTCGACGAGGCGCAACGCGGCGAGCGCGAAGTCTTGCGCGATTTGGTTGAACTCAGGATTGCCGCCGATCTCCTCGATGGTCGCGGTGGCATCCAGCAGCGCGCCGGTCCGCGCGATCTCGTCGAAGCGCAGGAAGTCATCCCTGGCCCGGCCACTGACAGGATCGATCGCCACTCCGCTCTTGACGAAGGTGAAGGCAGCCTGGGCCGCTTTCTTCTTGTTTTCCTTGATGAACTCGCCCAGTCTGGACGGAAAGCGCGCGTCCGTGACCGTCAGCAGCGCCCGCACCGGACAGTTGTCGAAGCCGCGCCCTTGGTCGATCGCCGGCTGGCTGCCGAACAGATCATTGACTAGGCGGGTGAAAGCGCCGTCAGCGCCCTCGTCGAGGCCATAGGCGAGCTGCTCGGCGGCGTCGCGCCAGATGCCGCGCAGCGTCGTCGACGGCACGTAGGGAAGGCCGCAGGCGTCGCGCGCAACGAGGCCGTCCACCGCGCCCTGCCGGCCGACCCCCGAGCCGATCCGCCAGTCCGACAGCATCTTGAGGCGCAGATTGAAGCTGGTCATTGTGCGGCTCCCGAGGCGGCGACGTCCGGCGTCGGTTGTGATCCTGCAGTGTCCCGCTTGGGGTCGATGTCGACGAGATCCATCGCGTCGAGCAGACGCGTGATCCATGTGATCTCGGTCCGCTCCTGGACCCTACGGCTGTCCTCCTCAACAAACAGGGCTGGCTCCGCGTGCCCCGGCGCCGTGCCGCCGAACGCCGTCCAATCGATCGTGTATCGCGTTGCGATCAGCTTCAGCCGCGCATCGGCGATGGCGCGGCCGGCGAGCACCGCCTCGCGCAACTCGTGCTGCTGCGAACGCGGAAACAGCGGCCGCCCTTCCTGGTCGCGCTTGCGGAGCTGCGCGACGGCAGCTTCAAGCGTGGCGAAATGGCGAAGGTCGAAACGCTCGGGGTCTTTCAAATGCGCCCTGCGTCCCTGATGCGACACCACGTAGGGGCGGGCGTAGGCGAGGCAGACCTCGTCCGTCGTCCCATCCTTCGTCTCGGTCTTCCATTCCTTGCGCATCGCCTGAAGGCTGCTGGAGGTGTCGCCATAGACCACCTGGAAGTCGAGCGCCGTCAGTCCGGGCGATCCGAGGTCCTCCTTCACCAGAGACTTCGCGCTTTTGGTCAGGGCCTCGGCCAGCTCGAACGCGCGGTGCAGGGGATGGTGCGGCTTGACGATGGCGACGCCGGCCGCCGCGCCAAAGTCCTTCTTGCCCTCGCACTTGTGAACGAGCGTGGGGATCACGTTGGCGTTGTCCTCGACCGTCTTCTCCTCGACCAATCGCTCGAACGCCGCCAGATAGGCTTTGGTGAACTGCACTGCCCGGCTGCCATCGCAGATTACGGTGAGATCATCGCCGCCCATCACGCTGACCGCGAGCGGGATTCCTTTGATACTCGTCTCTCTCCAGCGTCCGTCATCGCCGCAGCGACGGCGTTCAAACCATGCCGTTCCGAGCATCGGCAGCGCCGCCTTCAGCGCCGCAACGCCAACCAGATCGAGCGAGACCGACAGCTCGCGATAGAGGTCGAAATAATCGCGGGCTTTGCCGTCTTTCTTGCAATAGTCGGCAAGGTTCAGGAACACTTGGCCGAAGCCGTTGCCGTCGGCGTGGACCACGGCAAGCCAGTCCACTGAGTCTTCGAGATCTCTTGGGTTGCGCGCGATTTCCAACCCATTAAGTTCAAGGTCGGCTTCGGCGCGCTCATAGGACGTCCAGTCGTCATCTTCAGGGCGGCTTTCGGGTTTCGCCGCCTTGCGCTTGGCGATCGACGTCGCCGCGAGCAGCACCGGTTCGGGACCACGATCCACAAAGCCCTCTGCCGGCAGGCCGGTGACGTCGCAGGGCGCGACCATCGGCTGGAACGGGAAGCGTGCCTCGGTCGGCGGCAGATCGAGCCGCAGCCGCTCGATTTCCTTGAACAGACCCTCGACCAGCCGTCCGGCATCTTCGGCCGGCGCATCCAGTGAAAGCGGCCTGCTCACCGCGCCGCGCACGGTCAGGCCCGGCGCCTCCTCCAGCGCCCGGCGGGTCACGCAATAGACGATGTCCTCGCCGACCGCCTGATCGCGCACCAGGAACACCGCCTTGCCCGAGGTGCAGACCACCGGCTCGACCGCCGGCGTGCTACCCGCTCCAAAGCGCGGCGCCGTGTTGAGATAATCGACGCGGTCCTTGATGATCGGGTTCTCGGGCTTCCGCGGTCCGCCCAAACTGGCGGCGGCTTCGATCGCCCATTGCGTGCCGACGCGGGTGATCAGGTCGGATGCTCCGACGACGTCGCGCAGCTTGTTCGACTGGAAGACGAAATCCTGATTCGACGCCGTCTCGATGAGAACGACGTGCACGTGTTGAACGCTCATGTCCCCGCCCTGCTTTTCGCGCAGAAGGTTCACAACCTTAAGATCAGACTGTCAAGTCCGGCAACGTTGCGGCTTGCCCAAGTCTTCGCCTTCGTCGCAAGGTTGTCGTCCTTTAGGAACTCCCGGCGCCGTGCAAATGACAGCGTATCGATGGAGCTTGGGGAGCGACGCAGATGACCGACTGGATTTTCCGCCTGGGCGAGGGCCTCGCCAGCAACATTGTGTCCGCGGACTGGCTGGCGACCGAACTGCCGTCGTTCCTGCTGTTCACGGTCGTGACGGGATGGTTCGTGTCGGCGTTCGAAGGGCGCCGCGAGCGACGTGAGCGCGAGCCGTACGAGAACTGGAATCTTGTCGTCAAAGGCTATGACGACAAGCCGCAGGCCCTCTATTTCGAGGACGTCAAGAAATTCAAATACAGCGAATTCGAGTTCTTCCGGTTCGTGAAGAGCGTATGCTCCACCGCGGGAGACCTGCGAACGAAATCGATGTCCGAGGCGCGCGGGATCTGGGTGTTTTTCGACGAAGCCAAGAGAGAGATCGTCATCGATCTTGTCGCGATCCCGGAACGACAGATCAAATGGAAGGACGGAAGGAAGCCGGCTGCCGCAAACGAGAGTGCCGCCGCGCCTGATCCGGTTTCCGGATAATCCCTTTGGGATCCCGAAAACAATCTTGCCGAAAGAACATTGATAAATAAGGTACTATTCGACGACCGGAATACACGGCTCCGGCCTGATCGGCCGGAGCCGTCTGATGCGTCCTTAGCCATCAAATCCCTGATGACAGCTTGAACGCGTCCCGGCCGGTCGCCAGGGACTGGGTTGGACGCCGTAAAATCCGAACCGCCAGTTTCGGACGGCGATCCTTGCCATTCCCGCGTGTATCAGCGGCAGGCCATCAAGCTGGCGGAGGCAGGAACGCAACCATGGTTCCCCGGGCGACGCGAATCGAGTTTTCTGCTGCTGCTGCGGCCTCGTCGAAGGCGCGATCGAGGTCTTCCGAGACGCCGCGGAGATTCGTGGCGACCTCACGCGCCCAGGCGACGTATTCGAGCCGTCGCTTCACCGTCCAATCCGGCGGCGGACTCAAGGCGATGGCGCGCAAGTTGCTGGTCTTGTCCGCCAGCTTCAGCATCTTGGCGCGGGCCGACTTCGTGGCGGCGTGGGCGACCTGGAGTCGCTTGCGTTCGGCCTTGTCGAGGCTCTTGTCGTCGGTGACCTCATCGACAAGGCCCGCGACGTCCTCGCCGAACGCGCCCGCGATCTCGTCGCGCGGCACCTCCTGGTCCTCAATGGCATCGTGCAGCAGCGCGGCGATGACGAGGTCGAGATCGGCACCGGCGGTCGCGTCAGCGACGAGCATGGCGACCTCGATGAGGTGATTGATGTAGGGCTCCGCCGCCGCGCCCTTGCGGCGCTGATGGACGTGCCAGCGCGCAACCGCGTCGGCCGCGCGCAGCACCTGCACCCAGTCCTTCATTCCGTTCCCCATGTCTTGCGTCAACGCCGCCCGTGATGGCCACCGCCGATGCTCCATTGTTTCCCTTTGAGATCAGGGCGCTGAGCAGGGCGATCTGTATCAACTCGTCATTGACCGCTGCGGTTTCATTCCCTTTGAGATCAGGGCGCTGAGCAGGGCGAAAGGTATTCGAGATCGTCGCGGGGCGCGAGCGTTTCATTCCCTTTGAGATCAGGGCGCTGAGCAGGGCACTTCGCTCACCTCGGCCTGACGGAGGAGGAGTTTCATTCCCTTTGAGATCAGGGCGCTGAGCAGGGCCGCGCAGACCACCGGCTTCGGCTGGGAGAAGGTCGGTTTCATTCCCTTTGAGATCAGGGCGCTGAGCAGGGCGGTTCTCCATCGGTAACCACCGGGGAGGACGCAGTTTCATTCCCTTTGAGATCAGGGCGCTGAGCAGGGCGTTCTGACTCTGGACGGGAGCGACCCCATGGGTTTCATTCCCTTTGAGATCAGGGCGCTGAGCAGGGCTGGCTGAGAAGATGCCCCGTAGCGACCTGAGTTTCATTCCCTTTGAGATCAGGGCGCTGAGCAGGGCTCCAAGCTCAGTTCGATGACCTGACCCGTCGGTTTCATTCCCTTTGAGATCAGGGCGCTGAGCAGGGCTCAACGCGGGCGACTGATCAACGACTCCCCGTTTCATTCCCTTTGAGATCAGGGCGCTGAGCAGGGCGCCGGATCCTCCGCGAGGAGGTGGAGCGGTGGGTTTCATTCCCTTTGAGATCAGGGCGCTGAGCAGGGCAAAGGCCCGGCGCGACGCCGCACGGGCCGACGTTTCATTCCCTTTGAGATCAGGGCGCTGAGCAGGGCATGACCCGTATTCTTAATCTGACCCAGCACAACGTTTCATTCCCTTTGAGATCAGGGCGCTGAGCAGGGCGAAGGACCTCCGGAACGGCACGGAAGTGCCGTGTTTCATTCCCTTTGAGATCAGGGCGCTGAGCAGGGCGAGGGCGGTGGTCAGGCACACGACCACCAAGGTTTCATTCCCTTTGAGATCAGGGCGCTGAGCAGGGCGGCGGAGGTCGGCCGCCCCGAAGAGGGGTGGGGTTTCATTCCCTTTGAGATCAGGGCGCTGAGCAGGGCTCGCCGGACAGCCCTGTGGCCTCACCATCCGCGTTTCATTCCCTTTGAGATCAGGGCGCTGAGCAGGGCGCCGACCTACGAGAGCGATCCGCCCCGGAAATCCGTTTCATTCCCTTTGAGATCAGGGCGCTGAGCAGGGCGTCCTCGTAGAGGGCAACCCCACCGGGGTTGCGTTTCATTCCCTTTGAGATCAGGGCGCTGAGCAGGGCCCAGCCCTTCTGCTTTGCGGACGGGGTTGAGGTTTCATTCCCTTTGAGATCAGGGCGCTGAGCAGGGCGGACAAACGGCGCGGCTGGCGTCTCGGACAAGTTTCATTCCCTTTGAGATCAGGGCGCTGAGCAGGGCCCACCGTCGCCGTCGCCCCGACCTATGCGGCGTTTCATTCCCTTTGAGATCAGGGCGCTGAGCAGGGCGGCTTCGCAAGCCGATTGAGAGCACCCTGATGTTTCATTCCCTTTGAGATCAGGGCGCTGAGCAGGGCCGTCCATCCTCTCGAGAGCCATCGAAAGATTCGTTTCATTCCCTTTGAGATCAGGGCGCTGAGCAGGGCTTTTTTCTCGCGCTTTGCGCCGAGAATGGCGAGTTTCATTCCCTTTGAGATCAGGGCGCTGAGCAGGGCGCACCTCATCCCGCGCTGCGCTGACGTAGTTGTTTCATTCCCTTTGAGATCAGGGCGCTGAGCAGGGCAGTTTTCGCTGGATGATGCCCTTCGGGCGGCGTTTCATTCCCTTTGAGATCAGGGCGCTGAGCAGGGCGCACAGAGTGCGTCTCACTGGGGTTCAACTGGTTTCATTCCCTTTGAGATCAGGGCGCTGAGCAGGGCCCACGCCCCGCCCCCGCCCGCGGGACATCGCGGTTTCATTCCCTTTGAGATCAGGGCGCTGAGCAGGGCCTATTGGGGACTACAATGACCAAGTTCGCCCGTTTCATTCCCTTTGAGATCAGGGCGCTGAGCAGGGCGTTCGCTTCCGCCACCGCCGCCGATTTCGCCGTTTCATTCCCTTTGAGATCAGGGCGCTGAGCAGGGCCGGCGCCCGCGCAGGCGAAGCGCCGTCGCTCAGTTTCATTCCCTTTGAGATCAGGGCGCTGAGCAGGGCGTTCGGGTGGCCTCGGCTGCCGCTGCCCGGAGTTTCATTCCCTTTGAGATCAGGGCGCTGAGCAGGGCCCGGGAAGACACGATTCTACTCACAATCACACGTTTCATTCCCTTTGAGATCAGGGCGCTGAGCAGGGCTTACTTCTTTCGCCGCCGCCGCCGCCACTCTGTTTCATTCCCTTTGAGATCAGGGCGCTGACCAGGGCCCCCAATTTGCCGCAATCCCGCGGCAGGAGGTTTCATTCCCTTTGAGATCAGGGCGCTGAGCAGGGCCCAACACCTGCCGTGGTGCGCACCACATAGCGTTTCATTCCCTTTGAGATCAGGGCGCTGAGCAGGGCGCAGTCGACCGGTTTAGCCGGCCTGCGATGTTGTTTCATTCCCTTTGAGATCAGGGCGCTGAGCAGGGCCAGACCTTCAGGAGACTACTATGATCCTTGTGTTTCATTCCCTTTGAGATCAGGGCGCTGAGCAGGGCTCATGGCTTCCAAAAGGGGCTTACCATGTTCAACGGTTTCATTCCCTTTGAGATCAGGGCGCTGAGCAGGGCGCTTTTTCCTCAATCCTTCAATGTTTTGATGGGTTTCATTCCCTTTGAGATCAGGGCGCTGAGCAGGGCCTTCTTGCCCGTGGTGGCGGAGGAAAGTAACGTTTCATTCCCTTTGAGATCAGGGCGCTGAGCAGGGCTCGCCGCCGCCCTCACCACGGCCTCCGTCGCGGGTTTCATTCCCTTTGAGATCAGGGCGCTGAGCAGGGCTCGGAATGTAATCGAAAAAATGTACGACGGTTTCATTCCCTTTGAGATCAGGGCGCTGAGCAGGGCGTGGCCAAGAGCACGCACCAGAAGATGGTGCGGTTTCATTCCCTTTGAGATCAGGGCGCTGAGCAGGGCTCATGGAAGGAGGATTCCACCATGAACTGCCTGTTTCATTCCCTTTGAGATCAGGGCGCTGAGCAGGGCGCATGTTCTGGTTCTTCAATAATAAAACGACGTTTCATTCCCTTTGAGATCAGGGCGCTGAGCAGGGCCCACGACCTTCCTGAACTCGAACGAGCTGAAGTTTCATTCCCTTTGAGATCAGGGCGCTGAGCAGGGCCCCGGTTGAGGAGGAGGGGGAGTTCTCCATTTGGTTTCATTCCCTTTGAGATCAGGGCGCTGAGCAGGGCGCTTGGGGGAGGTCACTTGTTGAGGTACGTGAGTTTCATTCCCTTTGAGATCAGGGCGCTGAGCAGGGCTTACAGCAAGCGAACCCTGCGCCCCCGCGAAGTTTCATTCCCTTTGAGATCAGGGCGCTGAGCAGGGCTCGAAGCTCGCTTCGAGCGCGACCGCTGCGGGTTTCATTCCCTTTGAGATCAGGGCGCTGAGCAGGGCTCGAGCGCGACCGCTGCGGCGGGGAATAGGTTTCATTCCCTTTGAGATCAGGGCGCTGAGCAGGGCGAATACTGGTTTCACGGTGGCAGGCCCATCGCGGTTTCATTCCCTTTGAGATCAGGGCGCTGAGCAGGGCGGTACCATCATCACAAAAGCCCAACGAATCTGGGGTTTCATTCCCTTTGAGATCAGGGCGCTGAGCAGGGCCATCATCTTCGAGACGCGCAAGCTCTAGCGCGTTTCATTCCCTTTGAGATCAGGGCGCTGAGCAGGGCCCAGTTGGCCGGTTTGTGATGCTCTGCTGCGGTTTCATTCCCTTTGAGATCAGGGCGCTGAGCAGGGCGTCTTCTGCGTCGACGGCTACGTCGCCGTCGCGGTTTCATTCCCTTTGAGATCAGGGCGCTGAGCAGGGCGGTGCCTTCGCGGGCTGGGTCGTCGGGCTCTGTTTCATTCCCTTTGAGATCAGGGCGCTGAGCAGGGCTACAACGACGCGGAGGGCCAGTTGAAGCTGGCCGTTTCATTCCCTTTGAGATCAGGGCGCTGAGCAGGGCTGACCCCCCTCGTTTCAAGGAGAAAGCCATGTGTTTCATTCCCTTTGAGATCAGGGCGCTGAGCAGGGCCGCGACGAACGGGCCCCCGGCCCCTCGTCGCGTTTCATTCCCTTTGAGATCAGGGCGCTGAGCAGGGCGCACCTTCTGGCCTGCTGGGCCATGGGGGTCCGTTTCATTCCCTTTGAGATCAGGGCGCTGAGCAGGGCGGGCGCTCGTTGCTGCTGCCGGGGTCCATCAGCGTTTCATTCCCTTTGAGATCAGGGCGCTGAGCAGGGCGGAATCGTGGCCTCGCTCTGGCAGTATTCCCGTTTCATTCCCTTTGAGATCAGGGCGCTGAGCAGGGCGACGATGACTTCGACCACCACCGTTGACCTAAGTTTCATTCCCTTTGAGATCAGGGCGCTGAGCAGGGCCGATGCTGGTGGGGTGCTGGAGGATACGACGACGTTTCATTCCCTTTGAGATCAGGGCGCTGAGCAGGGCTTTTTGCCCCACTCTCTCCAAGGCAGATAGAGTTTCATTCCCTTTGAGATCAGGGCGCTGAGCAGGGCCTTTCTCGATTATCAGGCCGTTTGCCCGAACGGTTTCATTCCCTTTGAGATCAGGGCGCTGAGCAGGGCCCCGCATGGCCGACTACAACGAAATCGAAAAAATGAGTTTCATTCCCTTTGAGATCAGGGCGCTGAGCAGGGCGCGGCCAACCGGGCTACGAGGCTCGAAAAGCAGGTTTCATTCCCTTTGAGATCAGGGCGCTGAGCAGGGCGGAGACGAAAATGACAACGCGTATTTACGTCGTTTCATTCCCTTTGAGATCAGGGCGCTGAGCAGGGCGCAGGATGAGGAGTACGAAGTCTATATTTCCGTTTCATTCCCTTTGAGATCAGGGCGCTGAGCAGGGCCCAAGCCCCGCTCCAGAGGCCGGCACCCCGGCGTTTCATTCCCTTTGAGATCAGGGCGCTGAGCAGGGCCCGCCGAATCGTGGAGAGGGGCCGCGTGGCCGTTTCATTCCCTTTGAGATCAGGGCGCTGAGCAGGGCAGGGCTGATCCGGGGCGTCGACCCGATTGGAAAGTTTCATTCCCTTTGAGATCAGGGCGCTGAGCAGGGCGGGAAGCTACCAGTAGAGGGGCGGTATGCCTTGTTTCATTCCCTTTGAGATCAGGGCGCTGAGCAGGGCGCTCACCCTCGACGGCACCGACGCAGGCTTTGTTTCATTCCCTTTGAGATCAGGGCGCTGAGCAGGGCTGGTCACCCCCAAATTGTGCTTGGATTCGAATGAGTTGCAAGGGGCCATTCCAAAAAATAATTCAGCCTCGAAGCTGCCATGAATATGTCTGATTTTGTTCATCTTTGTACTCTTTTTGTGTTTCTTATGTTCTCTTTCAGCCGAGTCGCCAGCGTCGCTGCCGGCGCGCCGGAAACCGACATCACATCCCCTCCCGGCACACTGCCAAACCACGCCCCGCTCGGCGCCTCCGGCACCAGATAGATGCGGACGTCATCCTCAGCCGGGTCGATCAGTTTTCGCAGCCGCGCGATCAACTGCCCCCGCGCCGGCTCGGTCAGATCCGCCGCGAACACCGAATATTGGAGGCGAAAGCCGATCTCCGACAACACCTTCGCCACCCGTGCCAGCCGACGCGGGCTGCGAATGTCGTAGGCGACAACGTAAGTGCAGCGCCGGTTCACGCGCCGGCCTCACCTGCGCCGTCCTTGTCCGCCGCGTCGACGTCGGGCTGGCCGCAATCCCGCGGTGGCAGAAGCCGTGCCGCCGGGCGGTCATGGAATCGATAGAGCAGCCCGCTCGCCAGCTCGCCAGCGACGCGATCAATGGTCTGTCGCACCGGTCCGGCGCACCGCTCCTCGAAGGCACGATAGAACGCCCGCCGCCCGGCCTTGCCCATGGTGCAGCCCGCTTCGCCGCGACCGGAGAAATCTTCAGGCCGCAGGTGCGCCTCGGCAAACATCTGGTGCACAAACCGATCAATGTGCGGTCGGGCTGGCTCGACGAGGTCGCAGGCCAGGCTGTCGCGGTCGGCCGCGATGTCATGGAAGACGCCGAGCGTGGGATCGAAGCCGTGGCGCGCGGCAACGCGCAGCGCCTCGCCATAGGCCAGCGAATAGCCGAGCGACAGACAGACATTCACCGGGTCGCGCGGCGGACGGCGATTACGGCCGAAAAAGTCGAGCGCCGGCGCGAAGACGGTGGCAAACGCCGCGAAGAATGCGCGAGCCGCAGCACCTTCACGGCCGCGCAACACCTCAAGGCTCGGCGTCGCGGCGGCGTCTGCGGCGAGGGCTGCCGCCTCGGCCATGCGGCGGCGGGCCTCGGCGAGGTCGCGCGAGGAGCCGGCCGCTGTGGTTTCGATGTCTGCCAGCAGGCGAAGCCCGCCGTCGATCTTCTCGCGCACCAGCGGACGGGAAAAATCGAGACGGGCGACAGGATTGAGCAGCACGTCATACTGGGCAAGGCGCAGCGCCCGGTCGGCCCGCGTCGCCATCAGCGGCGTCGCGCTCGCGGTGCGGCCGACACGATCGAGAACGAGGCCGATGCCCTTGTCGGCCAGCCGTACCATCAGGCGCGTCGTGACGCGCGCCATGCCAGAGACGACGAGACGTTCGATCAGATTGAGCGGCAGCGTACCTTTGCGCTCGCCGTCGACGCGAACGACCAAGCGGTCGCCGTCGATGTCGACATCCGCGCCGCGCTGGTCAATATGTACTGTGGTCATGTCATCATCCGATGTAGTGCAAGTACGGTTCCAAAGTGGACCGCGGCGTGCCGAGGGCCTCGATGCGGGCGCGAGGATCAAGCACCAGCAGCAGCAGGCGGTCCTCTTCCTCATTGAGGAGCGATACCAGCCGCCGCCACATCTCCTCGCGTTCTGCAGCGGTGAACTGGCACTCGTGGACCGAAAGCTGCGCGTCGATGCCGAAACCTCTCACCGCATCGAGCGCTCGCCCGCGGCGGCGGTCGCTGACGACGTCGTAGGCGAGCAGGACAAGATCGCGCCGGGGCATGCGCCATCCTGCCGCGACGCCTGCGGTTCGGAAACAATGACAAGGTTGTCGTGGCGGCCGGTCGCTCAGTCGGCGAGGAGGATGTCGAAGGCGTCCGCGAGGAAGCGGCGGATGCGCGACTCTTCCTCCAAGGCATTCATCACCCGCGGCTCCTCCGCAGGCGCGGCATGAGCGAAGGCGTTCCGAACCTCCTTGAGATCATGGAAGGCGGTAATCCACGCCAGGGTGTCGGTATCGCCGCGGCGTTTCGCGGACCGACGCCATTCTTTGGAGTCATTGACAATACGTCTCTGAAAGTCGCTCCGCGCGTCCTCGTTCCGGAGGTCCTCCTCCGAGAAGGCGCCCTCCAGCTCCATCTCGCGGGTGACCGTTGCCTCGAAACCGAGGACGGCAGCGCGGACATAGTCGCCGGCTTCAAGGTGGATTCGTGCCAAAGCATGCTGGCGGCCGGACAGGGTGCCCTCGCTGGCCCATACAAGCCGGCGCTGGAGTTCCGGGGCGAACAGCGCGACGATCGGGTCGTCCTGCCGCGCCACGGCGCGCAAGGCGCCGCGAAACTGATCCTCGGTGCCGCCCAGGCGAAGAATGCGCTCGCGGAACGCGGCGTGTTCGAGCCGACGCGCCGCCGCCGTGTCGTCCGGCGTCAGCAGCGGAGCCAGATGGCGCAGGTCGCCGGCGGCGTCAAACGCCGCGAGCGCGCGGACCCAGCGCGAAATGGCGAGAAGGCCATCGAGGCGGATCACGGGCGCGGCCGCACGCCCGCGGCTCATTTCGCGCGCGCCATACCAGATGCCTTCGACTGAGGCATCCTTGATCGCCTCGACGACCTGCGCGGCAAACAAAGCGAGCATCGCCAAGTGCCGGAGGCCGTGGGTGATGTCGAACTCGACAGCGTCGCGCCGGCCCACGATCGACGCCAGCAGGCGCACCATGTCGGAGGCCTGATCCGCGGTCTCGGCATAACTGACGAGACGGAGATCAACATCGATACCGACCGCGGCGGACAGCCGGGGCTCCAGGGCGGCGAGCAGCTTCGCGTCGACCCGGTCTTCGAGACCGGCCTGCTGGAGTGCGAGAAAAAGGTTGGTGCCAGCCTCGTCGTCCGCGGCCGGGCGCGCGAGCGAGTCAAGGACGTCGTCCCACATCGAGCCAGTGGTGCCGAGCACGACCAGCCTGGTCGGTCGCCGCCCGGGCATGCTCAGCAGATGGTCGAGCAGCGCGCTGGCGAAGTAGGACGCGGTCCGAACCTCGCCGCCGCCGAAATCGTACGCCATCCGGTCGTATCCGCGCCGCGCTGCGCCGAGGAAGGTGATCAGCAGTCGCGCCATCGTTGTCCTCAGGTATCAATGTCCATCAGGGCGATTGAGCCGTCGTAGGTCGCAACCTGCCCGTCATTGTTGACGTAAGCGACAGTGACGGCACGATTTATCGTCGCAATAGCCGCGGCAATACTGAAAACCTTTGATCCTGGCGTGCAGTCGATCACAATGTCCTCTTCTTTGACCCCCCATTTGGAGCGGGCAAGCTCGATCGCCGCCTTCAAGGATGCCAGGATTTGGTCATGATCCTCGATGTCGACGTCGCCACGCATCCGCATGATCGAGACATGCTGAAAGCCGGCGGCGTCGAGCCGTCCGCGGAGAAACCCCGTGAACTGATCGTAGGCTCCCGCGGTCTCCTTCGAGACGATGACCAGGATATGCTGCAGCACGGGCAGATGAGCACGTGCTGCGCGGACCGGCTGTTGCCACGGGAAGCCGAATCGCAGTTTTTCCACAGTGAGGATCTGGCTTTGGAGCGAAGCCCTTGTGCTGTCACCGAAGCGGGCGTCCCCAGCCTCCAGCCGCTTCTTCAGCCGCTCGATCTGACTCCGCGACGCACCAAGGATCTCCAGGGGGAGCCGCGTGGCCTCCTCCAGAAGCGCGTCTTTTGGCGGAAACGAGACGGTGGTGATCAGGACCCGGCGCGGGTCGACCGGCCTTATCCCGAAGGTCGCGTACAGGATGCGCCCTCGCAGACGATAGACGATCCAGGCCACCGTCGCGAGTAGCACAAACGCGCCGCCCCCTTGAATGAGAAGGCGGATACCCTGGTCCGACCGCGCGGCGGCCAGAAGCCGTCCCCAGAACGAGAGCGTAGGCGACCCGGGATCCGGCGGCTGGGAATTAAGGATGGCCGGCTGGAACGTGTCCCAGAGCGTCTGGAACAGCCAGCTTTGTGAAAGCACGACAATTGTCAGCAACAAGATGGCAAGAGCTGCTGTCGGAAACTTCGCGCCGCGGTTCTTGGAATGCCGCGCCTTCTGAATGGATTGTCGGTCGACAGTAAGTTCGTCGGGGAGGTCGATATGATCGACCCGCCGCACGACGTACTGCACCAGCCGGGCACCGGCGGCGTCCATCTCCTCGACGCTCAACTCGCGTCCCCGCCCGGATGCGTCGAGTTCGAGATCGATTGCTTCATAGACAACCCCCTTTTCGACAAGCGAGGCCGCGAGCCGGAAAGGGAGTGGTCCTATCACGCGGTCTCCAGACTTGAGCGACAACAGCGTCGTGTCGTCCAAAGATGCGATCATCTCGCCGGAGATGCCCCGCGCAGACAGCCACGCCACAATCGGTGCGTGGCGCGTCACAATCAAAGTTCTGGCCATAAGATCAACAATTCAAGCGAGCAGAGCTTGAACGAACCATATATTCCGGATCACCGTCAACCGGTGATTGCCCGAACTGGACAAAGGCATCCAGAACAAGGCTGTCAGAGAGGGGCGTGCCGCTGACGAGGCAAGCCGGTGCGTATAATGTCTTGGTGTCCGCCGGTTGCTGCTGGCGGACCCATGGCCAGGCAAGGACTCACTCCGCCTCAAGCGAAAAGACGCCGCCTTGGACGATGGCTTCCTCGAGCCTCTTGGCAGCCTGATTTTTTCACCCGATTCCCCTGGCGGCGACTCCGAAAAATTTTTGACACAAAACTGCGATGAATATGTTCTGATTTGTTCGTCTTTAGTTTCATACTGGCGGCCACTGCACCGTCCGCCCATCGTTCCACGAGCAAGGCGCGTCGGGCCGGCTGTCCTGCCCGACGCGCGAAGCGGATCCAGTCTCGCGATGGCCCGGCAACCGCATGGTCCGCCACCACGTTCGATTCCCTTTCCCAAATTCACTTTCTCAAGCCGGCAACGCCTTCGTGGTCATTGACCGAAGATCCCGGCAGACCTTTCGTTTCATTCCCCTTGAGGCCGAAGCGACAGCGACAACGGTCGTCCGGGTCGACGGTCGTCCGGGTCGAACGTGAGCCGCACGCGCGGCGGATGACATCTCGCCGCGCATTCTGCCTCGGTTCAGCGCGCCGCTTCTGTTTTGCCACTCTCGAGCAGGGCCGCCGGCGGATGACCCATTTCGCTCGCGATTCTGGTGAGATCGGCGGCGTGTGCGCTCCGCAGGGACGACAAGGCGGCCCGGATCGCCTGCTCGCTCCGCTCAAATTTGCGCTGAGCGGTCCGGCGCGCCTGCTCCCGCATGTCGGCCTCGGCGTCGCCAGTGCGGGTTGCATAGCCGACGGCAGCCGCCGCGATACCAAGAACCAGAAGCGCAAGACCAGGCAGCACATCTTCGGCCGCGACCGCAGCCACTGCAGATAGGGCCGTGAGTTCGATCGCAGCCACGGCTGCGAGGGCCATCTGGTTGGACAAGAACGCATCGACATGCCGGGCTGCCGAACCGAGCCGGTCTCCGCTCACCGCGGCGACGAGGCCAAAGGCCGCCGCCAAAGCGACGCCGGACGGCGAGGATACGGCGACCCAACCGATGACGGCCGCCGTCAGGGTGATCACGACGGCCGTGATGTGTCGCGCCAGCGGCGACAGCGCCGGCGTCTCCCGGCACGGCGCGATCGCCTCGTAGGCGGCGCGGTCGGCGCGAAACGTGGGTGCCAGCGTAACGGCGCGGCTCAGCGCGGTCTCGTAGGGCATTAAGACTTCGACCTGCCCACCACGCCGGGGGTCGAGCGTGGTCCGGGCAATTTCCAGCAGGCTCACGTCGGTTCTCCTTCGATCGACGGTGACGACGGCAACCGTAACGCGCCCCCATGGAGCCTTCCATCTCGACAAGGTTGTCGAAAGGGAAATCCCGACTGCATCCCGCTAGAGAAATGGCATGTCCATGCCATTCGATTCCGATCACGTCTCGGACGACCCCGCCATCTTCCGGGACATCATCTCGAAGACGACACTCGCGGCGGGCTGGCGGCGGGTGCGCCGCAATGGCGGCGGCCCTGGCGGCGACGGCCAGACCGCCGCACAGTTCGCACGCCGGCTCTCGGCGAATATCGCCGCGCTGGCGGCCGACCTCGGACGCGGCCGCTATCAGCCGGGACCGTTGCGCATCAGCCGCATCCCCAAGGCCAACGGCAGCATGCGTACCCTGGCGGTTCCACCGATACGCGACCGGGTCGTGCAGTCGGCCGCCGCCATGGTGCTGGCGCCGCGACTGGACGCCGGCATGTCCCCGGCGAGCTTCGCCTATCGCGCCGGCCTGTCGGTGGAGCAGGCCGCAGCGCTGGTCACGGTTTATCGGCTACGCGGCTACTGCTGGGTGGTCGACGGCGACATCGCCGATTTCTTTCCATCGATCCTGCATGCGCCGCTCATGGCGCTGCTGTCGGGCACCATCCGCTGCCAGCGCAGCTGCGCACTGATCGCACGATGGCTCGATGCCTTCTCGCGGGACGGCCGCGGTCTTGCGCAAGGCTCGCCGCTGTCGCCACTGCTGTCGAACCTCGCGCTGTCGCCGGTCGACCGGGCAATCGACGGCAAGAACACGCGTCTCGTGCGCTACGCCGATGACTTCCTGCTGATGACAAAATCCCGTGCCGACGCCGAAGCGGCGGCAGAGCGCATGGCCGCGCTGATCCGGCCAATGGGGCTTGCGCTCAACGCCTCGAAGACCCGCATCGCGCATCTCGACGAAGGAATCCGGTTTCTTGGCTATCGCTTCGAACGCGATCGGCTGGGGCGGGGCTGAAAGCGTTTTGCGCCCCTTGGGAACTGTCCGGGAATTATCGCTCCGAACCGAGTGAGTTTGGGCTGATGGTGTAATTCCACTCGCCGTGGAAGTCGTGGCGGGTGAGGTTGACGGCTTCAAGGTCGGCGTCGGTGATTTTGACGCCGGCCGG
>NZ_VWPL01000028.1 GCF_008630065.1 Blastochloris sulfoviridis | reverse complement strand
GCAAAGTCCGGTTCCGCTGGCTCCATCGCCCATCCTCCGCATCCGAATCGAAGGAACCGACAGATTCAGCACTTCAGGACCTTGTCACGCCTTTCTTCACCCGATCGCCCTGGGCGTAAGACCGCCGGCTCTTGCCCAGGGCGGTTCAGCAGGCCACAGTGCCGCCGAACCAGGGCGGGGCGGCCGGCGGTTGTTGCGAGCCGATCGGCCGGAAACCGTATCAGACGTGACGTTGGAGCATCGGATGTCGCAGACGGCGAGCGCCCCGGCCTCGGGCCGGATCAACTGGACGAACCTCATCACCGTGGTCAGCGCCGCCATCCTGCTCGGCACCGAGACGGTGGGCGCCGCGCTTGCCTTCGGCTGGGCGATGGCCGGCTGGCTCGGGTTCGGCGATATCGGGACCTGGATCCTGGAGGCCCTGAGCCTAGCGCTCGGCGTCGCCGCCCTGGTCTGGTTCTTCCGCCGCGCCAGCAGCGTCGAGCCGTGGCGGGGATAGGGTCGTCGCGACGGGTCAGACCTGCGGCCTTTGCCGCTGACCCGCCGTCGTCATGGCCGGCGGCTTTTGCCGCTGACCCGCCGTCGTCATGGCCGGGCCTTGTCCCGGCCATCCACGTCTTTGTTTCCAAAGACATTTTTAGAGCATTCTCCGCAAAAGTGGGAACCGCTTTTGCGGAGAATGCTCTGGAGGCTGGGGACCCTGAAGCGACCGGCCGGAAACGTGGCGAGGCAAACGGCGAGGCGGGACGTAGACGACGGGCGCCGGGGCGTTGTGCGCACCCCCCACCCCCGACCCCTCCCCGCCATTCACTGCGTTCATGGGGGGAGGGGAGCAGGCCGTGCGGCTGTCCCCGCCGATCCTCATTGTGCTGCCGATCCTCATTGTGCTCATGGGGAGAAGAGGCGTCCTCTTTTCTCCCCTCCCCCCGCGAGCTTCGCGAGCGGTGGGGAGGGGTCGGGGGTGGGGGGCTCAAAGGGGCGCGGCGAGGCCTGAAACCAAAGCATTCTCCGCAGAACCGGTTCCCGCTTTTGCGGAGAATGCCTCAGCGCTGCAGCCGCAGCCCCACCATCATGATGTTCGCGGTGTAGTCGTTGACCGGCTCGTTGGAGTCGAGCGTCTCCTGGCGGACCTCGCCGGTGAGCCACAGTTCGCGCGCCAGCTTGATGCTGGCCTGGGCGCCGACGACGAAGCGGTTGTCGCGGCGGCCGGACTGGCCGTAGTCGTCGAACTCCCAGCCGAGCCGGACGGTGCCGATCAGCCAGCGCCGGAAGGCGTGGTCGATCCGCAGTCCGAGGATGCGCTCCAGCACGCCGGTGGTGTCCTCGAACGACGTCTCGTTGATGGTTGTCACGGCGGTGAAGCGCACGGTGGTGAGCCCGCTCGCCACCCACACCAGCGAGGCATCGACCAGGAGGCCGGAAATGTCGGCCAGCCGCGGGTCGACATAGTTGCGGGCGATCCACCCCAGCGACGCTTCGCCGGTGAGCAGCCGCGTCAGCTCGAAGCTCGTTCCGGCCCGGATCTGCATGCCGGTCGAGGCGCGCTGATAGCCGGAATCGTCGACCTCCTGGGCGAACTCGCGGCTGTCGAACTCGCCGGCCACGAACGGCGTGACGCCGGGCCTGAGCTCGTAGCCGGCGCGCAGCCGCACCGAGGGCTGGTCGTAATTGCGGTCCGAGCGGTCGAGCGTCTCGCCATTGAGCATCTCGCCGTTCTCGTAGACCACATGGTCGAGCCCGCCGGCGGCGGCCACGTCGAAGCGGTTCCAGCGGTGGGCGAAGCCCACGCTGCCGCCGGTGGTGACGATCGGCGGCGGACGCACCACGTCGGTCGGGGCGTCCGGGTTGCCGGCGCTCTCGGTGGTGAGCTGGAAGTGCCCTTCGAGCGCATAGCGGGTACGATCGCTGACATCGATGCGGCCGCGCAGGATGGCATCGATCTCGGGCCGGTTGTTGCCGCTCACAGTGTCGTACCGGGTGTAGGAGCCCCGGATGTCGGCCGCGAGCGCATGGCGCGACCAGTCGGACTGGGCGGTGAGGCCGGAGGCGAACTGCTGGTACAGGGAGGGCTTGGGGTTGGTGTTGGTGGCCAGCGGATTGGTGTCGTAGCCGATGCCGGATTCGAACCACGGCTTGAGCAGGAAGCTGCCGGCGCGGATGCCCAGCGGGTCGAACGGCTCGGTGGGCTCGACCGGCGTGTCGCCCCAGGCCTGCAGGCGCGTCGCCCGCAGCCGGGCGGATCTTGCTGTGACCGCGTTGATCGTCTCGTCGAAGGCGCGGCGGTTCAGCTTCGGCTCCGGCCGCACCCGGCCGGCGGGCTGCGTGGCGCCGGCAGGCTGGGCGGCCGGCTTGGCCTTCTTGCGCGGGCCCTCGGCCACGAAGCCGGTGGTTCCGGCGCCGGACGGCGGCGCGGCAACGGTGTCATCCGGCGCCGTAACGCTTGCCTGGACCGTTGGAGTGTCGTCGATCGAGCGCCGCAGCGCCACCGTCGCGTGCTCGCGCCCCGCCTGCGCTTCCTGCGCCCGCGGCTGGCCGCAGGCGGCCGCCAGCGCGCCGAGCGCGGCGAGGCAGAGCAAAGCGAGGCGGGTGTGCGGCACGAGCGGACGGCTCCGGTATGGTTAACAAACCTAAAATCGGTTCGGTTAACGCCGCCTTTCCGTCCGGATCGCGCGCCATCCTGGCGATGGTGGAGGGGGCGCGAGCCGCGTGCTATGTCGGCCCCCAGGATGGAAGGAGGCGACTCGGCATGACGGCATCGGCGACCGGCCAGACGCGCGCAGAAAAAAGTCATGTGGTCCAAGACCATATCGAGTCCGCCCGGCGCACGATCGACACCGAGTCGGCGGGGCTCGCGGCCCTCGCCAAGGCGCTGGACGGCGACCTCGGCGCCGCGGTCTCGTCGGCGGTGGCGGTGATGCAGGCGGCGGCCGGGCGGGTGATCGTCACCGGCATGGGCAAGAGTGGCCATGTCGGCCGCAAGATCGCCTCGACCCTCGCCTCGACCGGCACGCCGGCGCATTTCGTCCATCCCGGCGAGGCCAGCCACGGCGATCTCGGCATGATCGGCCGCGACGACGTGATTCTGGCGCTGTCCTGGTCGGGCGAGACCACCGAACTGCGCGATCTGGTGAATTATTCGCGCCGGTTTCGTGTGCCGCTGGTGGCGATTACCTCCAATCCCGCCAGCACGCTCGGCCTCGCCGCCGATGTGGCGCTGGTGCTGCCCAAGATCACCGAGGCCTGCCCGATGGGGCTGGCGCCCACCACCTCGACGCTGCTGCAGCTTGCGCTCGGCGACGCGCTGGCGGTGGCGCTGCTGGAGGCGCGCGGCTTCACCCCGCTCGACTTCAAGGTGTTCCACCCCGGCGGCAAGCTCGGCGCCAATTTGCGGTTTGTGCGCGACCTGATGCACATGGGTGCTGAGATACCGTTAACCGCGCTGGGGACGCCGATGTCCGAGGCGATCGTGACCATGTCGGCCAAGGGCTTCGGCTGCGTCGGCGTCGTCGGCGCGGATGGCAGGCTGGTGGGCATCGTCACCGACGGCGACCTGCGCCGCAACATGGCGCCGGACCTGATGGTGCGTCTGGTCGATCAGGTGATGACCCGCTCGCCCAAGACGGCGCGCCCCGACCAGCTCGCCTCCGAGGCGCTGGAACTGATGGAGGCCAAGAAGATCACCGCGCTGTTCGCGGTGACGGACGGCCGCCCGGCGGGCGTCCTCCATTTGCACGACATCCTGCGCGCCGGGCTGGCGTAGCGGTCGGCTGACCGAAGACATCGATCGTCATCCCGGACGGCGCGAAGCGCCGAGCCGGGATCGTCCGCCGAACAAGCCCCTTCCTTCTGACGATCCCGGGTCGCGCGGCTGGCGTCGCTTGCCCGGGACGACGGGAAGACGTCCGGGCGCCTCACACCCCGATCGCCTCGACGTGCAGCAGGCCGCCATCGGCGCGGCTGACTCGCACCTTGGCGCCGGCCGGCAGGTCCGGGCCGGTGAGGCGCCAGATGCTGTCGTCGATGCGCACCCGGCCCGATCCGCGCACGATCGCCTCCTCCAGCACGAACTCGCGGCCGACATAGCTCTCAGCCCGGCGGTTCAGGAACGGATTGTCGGCGGGGGCTTCCGTCGAGCGCTTGGCGAGCCGCAGCCACACCACCAGCGCTACCACCGCCAGCACCGCAAACACGATGAACTCGGCCTGCCAGGAAAGCCCGAAGGCGAGCGTGATCAGGCCGGTGGCGATTGCCGCGGCCCCGAGCCACAGCATGAAGAAGCCGGGCATCGCCACCTCGACGCCAAGCAGGACGAGGCCGAGGATGAACCAGCTCCAGACGCCGAGTGCGGAGAGGGCGGACATCGCGGCCTCACGCGCCCACGGTGGGGCCGGTCGGCCGCGCCGGCGGGCGCGCGTCCTTGGTGGCCTGCACCGACTGGAACAGTTCGGACACGCCGGCGAGCGAGCCGAGGATGGCGGTGGCCTCGATCGGCAGCACCAGCACGCGCTGGTTCGGCGCCGAGGCCATCGTCTCCAGCGCCTTCACGTACTTGTCGGCGATGAAATAGTTCAGCGCGTTGAGATCGCCCTGGGCCACCGCGTCCGACACCATCTTGGTCGCCACCGCCTCGGCCTCGGCGAGCCGCTCGCGCGCCTCGGCGTCGCGGAAGGCGGCTTCGCGCCGGCCTTCGGCCTCCAGGATCTGCGACTGCTTCGCGCCTTCCGCGCGCAGGATCTCCGACTGGCGTTGGCCTTCGGCCTCCAGCACCAGCGCGCGCTTGACGCGCTCGGCCTTCATCTGACGGCCCATCGCCTCGACCAGATCGGCGGGCGGGATGATGTCCTTGATCTCGATGCGGTTGACCTTGACGCCCCAATTGGCGGCGGCGGCATCGACCACCCGCAAGAGCCGCTCATTGATCTCGTCGCGGTGCGACAGGAGTTGGTCGAGATCCATCGACCCCATCACCGTGCGGATATTGGTGGTGGTCAGGTTGAGGATGGCATGGGTGAGGTTGGTGACCTCGTAGCTCGACCGTGCTGCATCGAATACCTGGTAGAAGGTGACGCCATCGACGGTGATGGTGGCGTTGTCCTTGGTGATGACCTCCTGGGAGGGAACGTCCATCACCTGTTCCATCATGTTCACCTTGGAGCCGATGCGGTCGATGAACGGCACGATCAGGTTGAGGCCGGGCATCAGCGTGCGCGTGTACTTGTTGAAGCGGACGACAGTCCACTCATAGCCTTGCGGCACCGTCTTCACGCCGGCGAACAGCGTCAGGATGATGAGTAGGACGAAGATCAGGACGAAGAGATCGAAGCCGGAGAGCATGGGCATGGGCTGATCCTGGTGAGCGGTGCACAATCTTGGCGGGGGCAGGGGACGCCGGCAAGGCGGAACGGCAGCAGCCGAAGGATGCCGCCGTTCCGGATTTTATCGACCGTGTGCTGTCGACCAGCTTGGCCCGGAGGTTCAATCGGTCAGCAGCGCCGCCAGCTCGTGGCGGAAGGCCGGGGCGATATCGTCGCGTGCCAGCGCATAGGCGACGTTGGCCACCAGGAAGCCGACCTTGGAGCCGCAGTCATAGATGCGGCCATCGAAGGTGTAGGCGTAGAAGGGTTGCGTCTCGGACAGCTTGATCATCGCGTCGGTAAGCTGGATCTCGCCGCCGGCGCCGCGGCTCTGCTTGGCCAGGAGATCGAAGATTTCCGCGCTCAGGATGTAGCGGCCGGAAATGGCCAGGTTGGACGGCGCGGTGCCGGCCGGCGGCTTCTCGATCATTTTGGTGATCTTGGCGACGCGGCCGCTCCCCGCCTCGACGCCGACGATGCCGTATTGGTGGGCCTGGCTCTGCGGCACCTCATAGACCGCGACGTAATTGCCGGGCTGCTTCCTGTAGGCATCGATCATACCCTTGAGGCACGGTACCCGGCCGTGGTGGAGCATGTCCGGCAGCAGCAGCGCGAACGGCTCCTTGCCGACCAGTTCGCGCGCGCACCAAACGGCGTGGCCAAGGCCGAGCGGGCTCTGCTGGCGGGTGAAGCTGGTGGCGCCGGGGCCCGGCTGGTCGCGCGACAGCGCGTCGAGCTCGCCGCGCTTGCCGCGGTCGGACAGCGTCTCCTCCAGCTCGAACTGGCGGTCGAAATGGTCCTCGATCACGCCCTTGTTACGGCCGGTGACGAAGATGAGATGCTCGACGCCCGCCTCGCGGGCCTCGTCGACGACGTGCTGGATCACCGGCCGGTCGACGACGGTCAGCATCTCCTTGGGCATCGCCTTGGTCGCAGGGAGAAAGCGGGTGCCGAGGCCCGCGACCGGGAACACGGCCTTGCGAATCGGAAGGGTCATGATGGACGCGACGGGCGGAAGGACGAACGGCTCGCAGTGGCGCCCTGACCGTCGCGAGCAGCGGCATCTTCAGGCAAATATGGGAAAAATGGTGACGCGCGCTTGAATATTGCGATGGCTCAACCGGTATTTCTGCCGCACGAGCTGAATCAAATCCTGACGGAATGCCTCGGATGACCGTTCGGGTGACCGCCGGTGCGGCGGGCCGCCGGATGAAGGCGGGGCGTCACGGCGGCGCTGTTAACGGAGCGTTCATCACAATACCGCCAGCTTCGGAGGCTCATGTATCCCAAAGCTGGGGGGTTCCATGCGCTCGACCGTCCGTCTCGCCGCGTTTGCGGCTGCTGTGCTGTGGTGTGCGCCGTCGACGGCACAGGTTGTCGGCAGCGTGACTCCCAGCCATCCCCTGATGACACCGCAGGCCCTGTCCGAGGCGGAGGCCAATTTCGGCCAGTGCCTCGCCGATTTGTGGCCGCAGGCGCAGCGCAAGGGCATTTCGCGCGCCACCTACGAGTGGGTGATGCAGTCCGTCCAGCCCGACATGAGCCTGTTCAAGCTCATGGACGGCCAGCCGGAATTCGAGCGGCCCATCTGGTGGTACGTCGACACGCTGGTCACCGAATCCCGCATCCGCCAGGGCCGCGAGATGCTGGCGCTCCACAAGGCGACCTTCGATGCCATCGAGCGGCAGTGGGGCGTGGATCGCTACCTGATCACCGCAATCTGGGGAATCGAGTCCAATTTCGGCACCCGCGAAGGCATGGGCGGCCGCGACGTGGTGCGCTCGACCGCGTCGCTCGCCTGCATCGGCCGCCGGCAGACCTATTTCCGTGACGAGTTCCTGGCTGCCGTGGCGATCCTGCAGCGCGGCGACGTGCCGCCGGAGCACATGCGCGGCTCCTGGGCCGGCGCGTTCGGCATGACGCAGTTCATGCCCACCGGCTATCTGCGCTACGCCGTCGACTTCGATGGCGACGGCCACGCCAACCTGGTCGATTCCGTACCCGACGCCCTGGCCTCCACCGCCAACCGTTTCCGGGCGGAGAAATGGATGACCGGCCAGACCTGGGGCTACGAGGTGGCGCTGCCGGCCGGGTTCAACTTCCTGCTTGCCGACCGTTCGCGGCGCATGAGCCTCGCCGAGTGGAGCCGCCTCGGCGTGCGGCGGGTCGCGGGCCAGATGTTCCCGCGCCCCGGCGATCAGGCCTATCTGCTGCTGCCGGCCGGCGCGCAGGGGCCGGCCTTCCTGATGCTGGGGAACTTCCGCGTCATCATGCGCTACAATCCGGCCGAGGCCTATGCGCTGGCGATCGGCCACCTCGCCGATCGCATGCGCGGGGGCGGACCGTTCGTGCAGCCCTGGCCGCGGGAAGCCCAGCTTCTGTCGCGCAATGAACGGTTTGAACTGCAGATGCTGCTGCTTGGCTTCGGCTATGACATCGGCCAGCCGGACGGCAAGATCGGCGGCAAGACCCGTGAGGCGTTGCGTCAGGTGCAAGCCCAGCTCGGGCTTGTTCCGGACGGTTTCCCCACCGCCGAGGTCCTGGGCCACATCAAGCGATAAGGCTTGCCGCACGAGGTCTTGAACGACGGGCCTTGAAATGGCCGGCAAGAACCGACACGACTGATATCGCGCGCGATCGGTGGGTTCGTGCGCCGTCGGGCCGTTCGGGAGGTCGTCATGATGCGAGGCCGGGTCGCCGTATTGGTCGCCTGGGGCTTGATCGCCCTGGTTCTGGCGGCGACGCCGCTGGTCGCCCAGGAGCGCGACGACCGCTACTTCACCCTGCGCGACCCGTTCCGCACCGAGCGCAATTACGTGCCGCGCCTGCGCTGGGCGCCGCCGGTGGTGGTGGATGTGCCGACCCGGCAGGCCAGGCCGCTCGAGCCGCCGAGCACCGAGCCGCAGGGCACCACCTACGCGTCGGCCAAGGAGGCGGACGAAGCGCGCACCAGCCCGGCGCTCGAATACATCGCCGTGTTCGGCGATTCGCTGGCCGAACCGCTGGCCCAGGGACTTGCCGATTCGTTCGTCCAGGATCTTCCGGAGGTCGCCGTCCTCGACAAGGCGAGGTCGAACTCCAGCCTGATCCGCAACGATCCGGTCGATTGGCTGGCCGCCGCGCGAGAGTTGCTGGAGTCCGAGAAGGTCACCGTCGGCGTGGTGATGGTCGGCGTCAACGAGCGCCAGTCGCTGAAGGACGAGACCGGTGCCACCTTCGAGCCGCGCTCCGAACGCTGGGTGCAGGCCTACACCCGCCGTGTCGATGATCTTATGGCGCTGTTCAAGGCCAAGAACGTGCCGCTGTTCTGGGTTGGCCTGCCGGCGATGAAGAGCGCGCGCCTGTCGCAGGACATGCAGTTCTTCAACGAGATCATTCGCGAGCGCGCCGCGCGTGCCGGCGTGCCGTTCGTCGATGTGTGGGACGGCTTTGTCGATGAGCAGGGGCAGTTCGTCGTGTCGGGGCCGGCGCTTGACGGCCAGAAGCGGCGCCTGCGCAACTCGGACGGCATCCATTTCACGCGCGCCGGCGGCCGCAAGCTCGCCCATTTCGTCGAGCGCGACATCCGCCTGCTGCTGGACCAGCGAATTCCCCGCGCGCCGGCGCAGACCGACGAGCAGGCGCCACCGGCCGCGGCGCCGTCGCCCGACGTTCCGGCAGCCGTTGCCACGCCGCAAGTGCCGCAGCCGCAGCTTCGCCCGCTGGCCGGGCCGGTGGTGCCGCTGGTCGGCGCCACCGGGCCATCCGGCCCGCTGGCCGGCGCGACGCCCACCCGCTCGGTCCAGAGCAAGGATCCGATCGTGACGCAGGTGCTGGTGCGCGGCGAATCCCCGCCGGCGGTCACCGGCCGCGCCGATGATTTCGCGTGGCCGGGCGCCACCGCCTTGCCCGCCAGCACCGCCCCGACCAACACGGCGCCGGCCAATACTGCGACACCGCCCGAGCCGGGCAGGGCGACGCCGTAATGCGGAATCCGGCCCACGCGGCTGGATGTCCCGTCTCCGAGAAATCTCTTTCCGATCGCCGAAAATTCCTGTTCCCGGTCAGGGATTTTTCGGCGAGACCGTTTCCGGTATCGCGCAGCGATCATCCGGAAACCGGATGATACGAAATCCGGCTGATGAAGCCGGAGTTTCGTATTCCGATCGCCGAAAATTCCTGTTCCCGGTCAGGGATTTTTCGGCGAGACCGTTTCCGGTATCGCGCAGCGATCATCCGGAAACCGGATGAAGCGATGTCGGCCGTCTCAGCGCGGCAGCGTCGTCGAGCCCATCAGGAACTGGTCGACCGAATGGGCGCACTGGCGTCCCTCGCGGATCGCCCACACCACCAGCGACTGGCCACGCCGCATGTCGCCGCAGGCGAACACCTTGTCGACGCTGGCGCGATAGTCGGCGGTGTCGGCCTGCACATTGCCGCGCTTGTCGGTCGCGACGCCGAGCCATTCCAGCAGGCCCTCGTGGAGCGGCGACACGAAGCCCATGGCCAGCAGCACGAGGTCGGCCCGCAGCTCGAAGTCGCTGCCTGCGACCGGCTGCAGCTTGTCGTCCAGCCGCACGCAATGCAGCTTCTCGACCTGACCGTTCTTGGAGCCGGTGAACTTGGTGGTCATCACCGAGAATTCGCGCTCGGCGCCTTCCTCGTGGCTGGAGGAGGTGCGCAGCTTCAGCGGCCAGTTGGGCCACGTCAGCAGCTTGTTCTCCTTCTCCGGTGGCCGCGGCATGATTTCGAGCTGGGTCACCGACAGCGCGCCCTGGCGCACCGAGGTGCCGATGCAGTCCGAACCGGTGTCGCCGCCGCCGATCACCACCACGTGCTTGCCGCCGGCCAGGATGGGCGGCACGCTGTTGGCCGGGATCGGCTCCTTGCTGACGCGGCGGTTCTGCTGCGGCAGGAAGTCCATCGCGAAATGAATGCCGGCGAGGTCGCGACCGGGGATCGTCAGGTCGCGCGGCTTCTCGGCGCCGCCGGCCAGCACCAGCGCGTGGTGGCGGCCCATCAACTGGCTGGGCGGCACGCTGACGCCGACCTCGCAATCGTAGTGGAACACCACGCCTTCCGCCTCCATCTGCTGAACGCGGCGATCGATGAGGTGCTTCTCCATCTTGAAGTCGGGGATGCCGTAGCGCAGCAGGCCGCCGGCCTTGGACCAGCGCTCATAGACGTGGACCTCGTGGCCGGCGCGGGCGAGCTGCTGGGCGCAGGCGAGGCCCGCCGGCCCGGCGCCGATGATGCCGACGCTCTTGCCGCTCTTGGTCGAGGCCGGCTCGGGCACGATCCAGCCTTCCTGCCAGCCGCGGTCGACGATCGCGCACTCGATGGTCTTGATCGTCACCGGCGTATCGGTGAGGTTGAGCGTGCATGACGCCTCGCAGGGCGCCGGGCAGACGCGGCCGGTGAACTCCGGGAAATTGTTGGTGGAGTGCAGGTTGCGCAGCGCCTCCTGCCACTCGTCCTTGTAGACGAGGTCGTTCCAGTCCGGGATCTGGTTGTTCACCGGACAGCCCGTGTGACAATACGGGATGCCGCAGTTCATGCAGCGCGCCGCCTGGTCGCGCGTCGCCTCTTCCGACAGCGGGATCACGAACTCGCGGAAATGGCGGATGCGATCGCCTGCCGGCGCATAGCGCCGGTCCTGACGGTCGATCTCCAGGAAGCCGGTAACCTTGCCCATCTCGTCAGCTCCCGGCGGCCGCGAGCCGCGGCGCCTCCAATTCGCGCGCCTTGAGTTCTTCGAGCGCGCGGCGGTACTCGACCGGCATCACCTTCCTGAACTTCGGCAGCATTTCGGCCCAATTGGCGAGGATTGCGTCCGCACGCGCCGAGCCGGTGTAGCGCGCGTGGTTGGCGATGAGCTGGTAGAGGCGCTCGGCATCGAAGCGCGTCATGTCGCTCATCACGTCGACCCGTCCGTGGGCCGTGAGGTCGCCGCCGGACTGGTGATAGTGGCGGGCGATCATCTCCTCCTCGTCGCGCACGGGTTCGAGCTCGACCATGGAGAGATTGCAGCGGGAGGCAAACGAGCTGTCCTCGTCGAGCACATAGGCGATGCCGCCCGACATGCCGGCCGCGAAGTTGCGGCCGGTGCGGCCGAGCACCACCACCACGCCGCCGGTCATGTATTCGCAGCAATGGTCGCCCGCGCCCTCGACGACGGCGACCGCGCCGGAGTTGCGCACCGCGAAGCGCTCGCCGGCGACGCCGCGGAAGTAGCACTCGCCCTCGATGGCGCCATACAGCACGGTGTTGCCGACGATGATCGACTCTTCCGGCGTGAGCAGCTTCGCCTTGTGGGCCGGATAGACCACGATGCGCCCGCCCGACAGGCCCTTGCCGACATAGTCGTTGGCCTCGCCCTCCAGCTCCAGCGTGATGCCGTGGGCCAGGAAGGCGCCGAAGCTCTGGCCGGCGGTGCCGGTGAGCTTGATCTGGATGGTGTCGGCGGGCAGGCCGGCATGGCCGAAGCGCTTGGCGACCTCGCCCGACAGCATGGCGCCGACCGAGCGGTCGGTGTTCTTGACCGGCAGGTCGACCTTCACCGGCGCCCCGCGGTCGAGCGCCGCCTGCGCGTGCACGATCAGCTCGCGATCGAGCACGTTGCCGAGCTTGTGGTCCTGCTTCTCGCAGTGATGGATCGCACTGTCGCTGCCGGTCTCCGGCTTGTGGAACAGCTTCGAGAAATCGAGGCCGCGCGCCTTGGCGTGCTCGATCACCGCGCGGCGGTCGAGCATCTGCATCTGGCCGACCATCTCGGTGAAGGTGCGGTAGCCGAGGCTCGCCATCAGCTCGCGCACCTCCTCGGCGACGAAGAAGAAGTAGTTGATGACGTGCTCGGGCGTGCCCTTGAAGCGCTTGCGCAGCACCGGGTCCTGCGTCGCGACGCCGACCGGGCAGGTGTTGAGGTGGCACTTGCGCATCATGATGCAGCCGGCGGCGATCAAGGGCGCGGTGGCGAAGCCGAACTCGTCGGCGCCGAGCAGGGCGCCCACCACCACGTCGCGGCCGGTGCGCAGCCCGCCATCGACCTGCACCGCGATGCGGCCGCGCAGGCGGTTCATCACCAGCGTCTGGTGGGTCTCGGCGAGGCCGATCTCCCACGGGCTGCCGGCGTGCTTGATCGAGGTCAGCGGGCTTGCGCCGGTGCCGCCCTCATAGCCCGAGATGGTGACGTGGTCGGCACGCGCCTTGGACACGCCCGCCGCGACAGTGCCGACGCCGACCTCGGAGACCAGCTTCACCGAGATATCGGCCGCCGGATTGGCGTTCTTCAGGTCGAAGATGAGCTGGGCCAGATCCTCGATCGAATAGATGTCGTGGTGCGGCGGCGGCGAGATCAGGCCGACGCCGGGCGTGGAGTGGCGCACCTTGGCGATCACCGCGTCGACCTTGTGGCCGGGCAGCTGGCCGCCTTCGCCGGGCTTGGCACCCTGCGCCATCTTGATCTGGATCATGTCGGCGTTGACGAGGTACTCCGTCGTCACGCCGAAGCGGCCGGACGCCACCTGCTTGATCGCCGAGCGCATGGTGTCGCCGTTGGGCAGCGGCTTGAAGCGGTCGGGCTCCTCGCCGCCCTCGCCGGTGTTCGACTTGCCGCCGATGCGGTTCATGGCGATGGCGAGGGTGGTGTGCGCCTCGCGCGAGATCGAGCCGTAGGACATCGCGCCGGTGGCGAACCGCTTGACGATCTCGCCGGCCGGCTCGACCTCCTCGATCGGCACCGGACGGCGGCCGACCTCCTCGGCGCCGCGGATGCGGAACAGGCCGCGGATGGTGAGCAGCTTCTCGCTCTGCTCGTTGATCGCCCTGGCGAACGCCTTGTACTTGTCCTGGGCGTTGCCGCGCACCGCGTGCTGCAACAGCGCGATGGTCTCGGCCGTCCACGCATGCGCCTCGCCGCGGATGCGGAAGGCGTATTCGCCGCCTACCTCGAGCGCGCCCTTCAGCACCGGGTCCTCGCTGAAGGCGCGGCAGTGGCGGCGCACCGTCTCGTCGGCGACCTCGGGGAGGCCGACGCCCTCGATTCGGGTGGCCGTGCCGGTGAAGTACTTCTCGACGAACTCGGACCGCAGCCCGACGGCGTCGAAAATCTGGGCGCCGCAATAGGACTGGTAGGTGGAGATGCCCATCTTGGACATCACCTTGAGCAGACCCTTGTCGATCGACTTGATGTAGCGCTTGACGATCTCCTTGTCGGACAGCTCCTCGGGGAACTTGTCCTTCATCGAGATCAGGGTGTCGAAGGCGAGATACGGGTTGATCGCCTCGGCACCATAGCCGGCAAGGCAGGCGAAGTGATGCACCTCGCGCGGTTCGCCGCTCTCGACCACGAGGCCGACCGAGGTCCGCAGCCCCTTGCGGATCAGATGATGGTGCACTGCTGCGGTGGCGAGCAGCGAGGGGATCGGGATGCGGTCCGGCCCGGTTTGGCGATCGGACAGCACGACGATGTTGTAGCCGCCATGCACGGCGGCCTCGACACGGTCGCACAGCCGCTCCAGCGCGTCGTCCATGCCGGCCGCGCCCTTGTCGGCCGGATAGGTGATGTCGATGGTCTTGGTGTCGAACTTGTCTTCGAGGATGCTGATGCAGCGGATCTTTTCGAGATCCTCATTGGTCAGGATCGGCTGGCGCACTTCGAGCCGCTTGCGGCGCGAAGAGCCTTCGAGGTCGAAGATGTTCGGCCGCGGCCCGATGAACGACACGAGGCTCATCACCAGCTCCTCGCGGATCGGATCGATCGGCGGGTTGGTGACCTGCGCGAAGTTCTGCTTGAAATAGGTGAACAGCGGCTTGGGGCAGTCGGACAGCGCCGAGATCGGCGTGTCGTTGCCCATCGAGCCCACCGCCTCCTGGCCGGTGACGGCCATCGGCTCCATCAGGATCTGGAGGTCTTCCTGGGTGTAGCCGAAGGCCTGCTGGCGATCGAGCAGCGACACGTCGGTGCGCTGGTCGCGCAGCTGCACCGGCTTGAGATCCTCCAGCACGATCTGCGTGCGGGCGAGCCACTCCGGGTAGGGATTGGCGGTCGAGAGCAGGCGCTTGATCTCGTCGTCGGCGACGATGCGGCCCTCCTCCAGGTCGACCAGCAGCATCTTGCCCGGCTGCAGCCGCCACTTCTGGATGATGGTCTCCTCGGGCACCGGCAGCACGCCGGCCTCCGACGACATGATGATGCGGTCGTCGCTGGTGACCAGGAAGCGGGCGGGACGCAGGCCGTTGCGGTCGAGCGTGGCGCCGATCATCCGGCCATCGGTGAACGCCACCGCCGCCGGACCGTCCCACGGCTCCATCAGCGCCGCGTGATACTCGTAGAAGGCGCGGCGCTCCTCGTTCATCAGCGGATTGCCGGCCCACGCCTCGGGGATCAGCATCATCATGGCGTGCGTCAGCGAGTAGCCGCCCATCACCAGGAATTCGAGCGCGTTGTCGAAGCAGGCGGTGTCGGACTGGCCTTCGTAGGAGATCGGCCACAGCTTGGAGATGTCGTTGCCGAACAGCTCGGAATCGACCGACGCCTGGCGCGCCGCCATCCAGTTGACGTTGCCGCGCAGCGTGTTGATCTCGCCATTGTGGGCGATCATCCGGTAGGGGTGCGCCAGCGACCACGTCGGGAAGGTGTTGGTCGAGAAGCGCTGGTGCACCAGGGCCAGCGCCGACTCCATGTCCGGATCGTGCAGGTCCGGGTAGTAGGCGCCGAGCTGGTCGGCCAGGAACATGCCCTTGTAGACGATGGTGCGGCACGACAGCGACACCGGGTAGTAGCCGTCGGTGCTCGGATCCCTCATGCCGTAGACGGCGTTCGACACAACCTTGCGGGCGACGAACAGCCGCCGCTCGAACTCGTCCTCCGAGGCGATGTCCTTCGGCCGGCCGACGAAGAGCTGGGCGTGGAACGGCTCGGTCGGCTTGACGCTCTCGCCAAGGCAGCGGTTGTCGGTCGGCACGTCGCGCCAGCCGAGCAGGGTCATGCCCTCGTCGGCGAGCACGCGGGCAAAGATGTCCTGCACCTTGGCCCGGCCGTCGCGGTCCGGCGGCAAAAAGATGTAGCCGACCGCATAGTGGCCCGGCTCGGGCAGGTCGATGCCGATCCCCGCCGCCGTCTTGCGGAAGAACTTGTCCGGCATCTGGATCAGGATGCCGGCGCCGTCGCCAGCGCGCGGATCGGCGCCGACCGCGCCGCGATGCTCCAGATTGACCAGGATCTTCAGGGCGTCCTGGACGATCTGGTGGGACTTCTGGCCCTTGATGTTGGCGATGAAGCCGACGCCGCAGGCGTCGCGCTCATGGGCCGGATCGTACAGGCCCGCCGCCTTCGGCAGGCCGCAATCACGCACCACGAGCGGCGTTTTCCCGGCGTCGCGTCCGAGATCGCTCTGCCGCTCAAAATCGCTCCGCATCTGGTGCGCGCCCATGGTTCGTCCTCGCTCGCGTCGGGTTCCGACGCATCTTGCCTCGCCCGAAAGCGAGGCGCCGTTCGGTTTTCGGTGACCGCGGCAAGCCGGCGGCCGCCCCATCGTCTTCGGCGGAAAGCCGGTTCACCGATGCCGCCCGCGTTGCCGCTGAGGGGCGGTCGTGATGGGACAGCAGGGCTGTCCTATATCGGCGGGCGAACATGCCAGAAGCCTTCGCCCGACACAAGAGCGCGGGCAGGCATCCCGGCACGGGAGACGGCCCCTCCGTTTCGCAGAACGCCGCAGACACGCAATGAACGTACGGCCGGCATCCTCGTCACGCAATGCCATTGCATGGCGGATCGCGCAAGGCGCGGGTTTACCGAAAGGGGGGCCTTGCCGGATACGTACGATGCCCGAGATTCGTCCTATGCCCGCCGCATTCCGGTGGCTGATCATGGGGCAGGGGTGGCGCAATGCTGCATCCTGAAGACGTAAGGTCGGAGGCGAAAAGTCAATGACTGTCTCACTCGGCCCGGTGCGGATCGTCGCGACGGCCATGTTGCTGCTTGGTGGTGCGGTTCAGGCGTCCGCGCAGAACTACTATTATGCTCGACCGTGGCCGCCGGAGCCGCGCTATCGGCTGGTGCCGCCGGCCGCGGTGCCGTTCGGCCGCTTCCGCGACGAGCTGCCGCCGTGGGAGATCGAGACCATTCTTCGGTCCAGGGGCTACACGCAGATCAGCCGCCCCCGCCTATCGGGGCCGGTCTATCGGCTGCACGCTACCGACCGTCGCGGCTGGCGGGTGGAACTGGTGGTGGATTCGGCCACCGGCCGGATCGTCGAGCGCGAGGCCCTCGGCGAGGTCACCGGACCGCGGCGCGGCGAGCCGCCTGCGGCAAGGCGCTCCCGGCCGCGCCAGGCGTCGCGGCCACCGATCGCGCCGCAGTCGCCGGAGGTCGAGCCCCAGACCAGCCTGCCGCCGCCTGCCGCCCGGCCGCCGGTTGCCTCCCCGCCACGTTCGGCGCCTCCCACGACGGCGGTACCAAGTCTGCCCCCACCGAATTCGCCACCTCCGATCTCGGTGACTCCGCAACCGCAGGCTCCGGCTGCCTCGGCGCCGAGCCTGCCGCCGCCGCGCTCGGCGGCTCCCAGCCCGTCCGCGTCTCCCGCCCAGGGCCCGGCTGCAACAGTACCGGCGAAGGCGGACACGCCGGCCTCCGGTGGCTCGGCCTCGGCGCCGGCGAACGCCAAACCGGAAACGGCCAAGCCGGCTGCGACCGCGAAGCCGGTAGAGGCCAAGCCGGCCCCCACGAAGCCGGCCGAGAAGGCCAAGCCGACAACGCCGGGCACCGATTCCGACCGTCCGATCTGGGCGCAGCGGCGATCGGCCAAGCCTGAGGCGGCACCAACCCCGCCGCCGGCCCCGGCGAAGAAGCCCGCTCCCGCCATCTCGTTCCCGCCGGTCCAGGGACTGGAGTGAGACGCTTTCCGGCGGCCGGCCCTGTGGGGGCGATCGGCCGCCGGCATTCTCGGCAGAGCCGGTCCGGAACGAAAAAAGCGCCCGGGTTTCCCCGGGCGCCAGACGTCTCGTACAGACTAAGGCTTGCGGATCAGGCGGCCGCCCTCTCGGGGGCGGGGGCGGCGTCGATGGTCTTCGACGTGTCGCCGGTGTTGGCGATCGGAATGGTGCGCGGTTTCATCGCCTCGGGAATCTGGCGGACGAGGTCGATATGGAGCAGGCCGTGCTCAAGCCGGGCACCCTGGACGACGACATGGTCGGCGAGCTGGAAGCGCCGCTCGAACGCCCGCGCGGCGATGCCCTGATAGAGAAACTCGGGCTTGGCCTGCTCGGCAAGCTTGTCGCCGCGGACGGTCAGCGTCTGCTCGCGGGCCTCGATCGACAGATCCTGGTCGGTGAAGCCGGCGACCGCAATCGAGATGCGATAGGCATTCTCGCCGGTCCGCTCGATATTGTAGGGCGGGTAGGACGGCGTGGACTCGCCGCCCGCGCTCTGGTCGAGCAGCGAAAACAGGCGGTCGAAGCCGATGGTGGAGCGATAGAGCGGGGCAAGGTCGAACGTACGCATGGCATATCCTCTTCAAATCGAGCGACATGTGTGATGGACCGCTCTCCTGAGCCGGTCCCGGTTCGCACAGCCCGTGGGCCTGTGCAGGCTGGAGATGGGAAGCGTGCCCGGGGCGTGCAAGGGGGGCGGCGCGCACGGAACGCGGGTCGAGCCAACGGCCCGTCGTTGCGGCTGTCCCGCCGATTGGTGTAAGACGAAATCCGGCCGATCAGGCCGGAATCTCGCAGTCCGTTCACCGAAAATCCCGTTGTCGGACAAGGATTTTCAGCGAGCCGTCGGCCGAGGATCGCCCAGCGATCGCCGGAATCCCGACAGGTTCTGGAGTCGATCCGGCCGCGCCGGAACAGGCCGCCGATGGAACTCTTCCCCACTCCAAGCAATCCCGTCCCGAGCGGCGCCGTCTGCGGCCGCATCCAGGCGCGTGACGGCGTCGGCCTGCGGTTCGCGCGTTTCGCGCCGACCGTCACGCCGCGCCGCGGCACCGTGTGCCTGTTTGCCGGCCGCGCCGAGCCGATCGAGAAGTATTTCGAGACGGTCGAGAATCTGCGCCAGCGCGGGTTCGCGGTGGCGATGCTGGACTGGCGCGGACAGGGTGGCTCCGACCGCCTGCTGAAGAATCCGCGCAAGGGCTTCGTGCACGCGTTCGACGACTACGAGCTCGACATCGAGGCGTTCGTCCGCGAGGTGATCTACCCGGACTGCCCCCCGCCATTCTTCGCGCTGACCCACTCGATGGGCGGCACGATCCTGATTCGCGCCGCCAAGCGCGGCCGGCGCTGGTTCGAACGCACGGTCGCCGTCTCGCCGATGATCCAGATCCGGCTGAAGCGCCCACGACTCGCGCGGGGCACCGCGCGCCTCTTCCGTTCGACCGGGTTCGGCCGGCTCTATGTGCCGGGCGGCAAGCCCACCGACATCCTGAGCCGGCCGTTCGAGGCCAACCGGCTCACCTCCGATGCCGCGCGCTACGCCCGCAACGCCGAGATCGCCCGGGCATATCCGCGATTGGGGCTGGGGTCGCCGACCATCGCCTGGGTCGATGCCGCCTTCCGGGCGACCGAGGCGTTCGCCGACCCGGCCTATCCCTCGTCGCTGCGCCACCCGCTGCTGCTGGTTTCCGCCGGCAACGACCAGATCGTCTCGACGCCCGAGGCCGACCGGTTCGCCCTCAGGCTGCTGGGCGGGGCGGGGCTGGTGATCCCCGGCGCGCGCCACGAGATCCTGCAGGAGCGCGACGCCGTGCGCGAGCAGTTCTGGGCGGCGTTCGACGCCTTCGTGCCGGGCTCGCGGGGGTGATCCGGTCTCCGCCGGATCGAACCTGAAACCGGATCAGCCGTTCAGCAGCTTCAGCGCCGCCTCGTGCAGCTTGCGGTCGCCCGCGGCGACGACCCGGCCGCCCTTGGCGGCGGAGCCGCCCGCCCAATCGGTGACGATGCCGCCCGCGCCCTCGATGATCGGGATCAGCGGCACGATGTCGTGGTCGTCGAGCCCGGTCTCGATGACGATGTCGATCAGCCCGGCCGCCACCATGCAGTAGGCGTAGCAGTCGCCGCCATAGCGCGACAGCTTCGCCTCGCGCTCGACCCGCCGGAACGCCTCCAGGTCCGGTTCGGCGAACAGCAGCGGGCTGGTGGTGAACAGCACGGCGTCCGACAGCGACGGGCAGGGCCGTACCACCAGATCGCGCGGACCGGCCGGGCCGCGGTATCTGGCGGCGGCGCCGTCGCCGGTGAAGCGCTCGCCGATGAAGGGCTGGTGCATCATGCCGTAGACCGGCGTGCCCTCGCGCATCAGCCCGATCAGCGTGCCCCAGGCCGGAATGCCGGCGATGAACGACTTGGTGCCGTCGATGGGGTCGAGCGTCCACACCCAGGTGGCGTCGGCGCGCTCGCGGCCGAACTCCTCGCCCAGGATGCCGTGCTCGGGGAAGGTGCGGGTGATCAGGTTGCGCATCGTCACCTCGCCGGCGCGGTCGGCATCGGTGACCGGGTCGAACTGCCCGCGCTTGCGCTTGTCGTCGACGCCGATGGCAGTGCGGAAGAACGGCAGGATGGCCGCAGCCGAGGCGGTGGCGAGCTCGTCCACGAAGGCAGCGAAATCGACGGCACGCATGAAGGGTCATCCTCGGTGGCAAAGTGGTGGCGACCTATAGAAAGCCTCGCCGTCCGCTGCAATGGCAGCCGGGGAGGGATGGCGGCATTGTTTTGCGGCCAGCCCGTACGCGGGCCCGGCCGCACGCCCCGCCCGTCCACCTGCGCCTTGCCAGGACTGACAATCCCTTGCTTTGCGCCCTTGCCTTTCAGTCAGGTGCCAAGCTGATTCTGCAAATATCCAGCCGCTATTTCACGTTGCACCACATCTCTTATTCTTCGCTCGGACCCATCCTGCATTGTATATGCAGTGATTTTTTCCAGCAGCGACGTGCTGTCAGTCTAGCAAGTGTAATACTAAAGGACTCGGATTTGACCAGACATAGTCATGGCCGGGCTTGTCCCGGCCATCCACGTTTTTTTAATATACATTTTAAGTCGTGGATGCCCGCGACAGGCGCGGGCATGACGGGTCACATCTTGAAGAATGTTGTATAAGATAAAGAATTACTATCCAAATAGAGATAAGAGCTCATGATCTTCACCTTTAATTTTCGAGCCCGAGTTGCCGCCGGACGACGTCACGAAACAAAATCAAAAGACCCGTTCGCTCACCGAACGATTGTTCCGGAAACAGTTGGTACATCGTCATTCGGATCCATTGCGCGGCGTCATCCGGGACTGTCTCCTCGAGTATCTCACCTTGGATATAGATTTCCCAAAGGTCCGGCCGGTCCGCTTTCAGCGTCTCCACCAGATGCTGCACGTCGCTCTCAGTCCATTTCTTGCGCTCAGACATCCCAAACCTCATTCGCGCTGAACCACATGTGCCCCAACGAATTGGCATCCAAATAGAGATATGAGCTCACGATCTTCACCCTCAATCTTCAAGCCCGAGTTCCCGCCGGACGACGTCACGAAATAAACTCAAAAGATCCGTCCGCTCATCGAACGAAGGCTCCGGAAACAACCGGCGCATCGTCATTCGGATCCATTGCGAGGTATCCTCTGGGACCGCCTTGTCGCGGATCTCACCTTGGATATAGATTTCCCAAAGGTCCGGTCGGTCCGCTTTCAGCGTCTCCACCAGATATTGCGCGTCGCTCTCAGTCCATTTCTTGCGCTCAGACATCCCAAACCTCATTCGCGCTGAACCACAGGTGCGCCACTGGCGCCGGTTGACGTTGCCGCCGCTGAACACGCGGTCGGCCCTTCGTTGATCCGGAAGACACGTCGATCACCTTCAGTCTTCGAGCCCGAGTTGCTGCCGGACGACGTCGCGAAATAAGCCCAAAAGATCCGTTAGCTCATCGAACGAAGGCTCCGGAAACAACCGGCGCATCGTCATTCGGATCCATTGCGAGGTATCCTCTGGGACCGCCTTGTCGCGGATCTCACCTTGGATATAGATTTCCCAAAGGTCCGGCCGGTCCGCTTTCAGCGTCTCCACCAGATATTGCGCGTCGCTCTCAGTCCATTTCTTGCGCTCAGACATCCCAAACCTCATTCGCGCTGAACCACAGGTGCGCCACTGGCGCCGGTTGACGTTGCCGCCGCTGAACACGCGGCCGGCCCTTCGTTGATCCGGACGACACGTCGATGTGCGTTCGCCCGAGTTTTCAGCCCAGATCTCTCCCACCTTACCTTTCGTCCGTTCCGCCCAAAAGCGAGATTGGATAAGCATTCGCATCTGGGCTAAGCAGGTTGTCCCGCGAAAGGGAGAGCATGGCCAGTCCGGAGGCGTTCTTTGACGGAAGGTGAGGCATCCGGTGCCGAGAACCGAGGGGCCCGCCTGCCGGTCGTCACCGTGGTGGTGCTCGTCGCGACCTGCGCCGGCATCTATGTGATCAGCCAGTTCCTACGTGGCTCGATCGGGGTGATCGCCCCCAATCTGGCGCGCGAGCTGAGCTTGAACGCCGCCGAGATCGGGCTGCTGTCGAGCCTGTTCTTCCTGATGTTCGCGGCTGCCCAATTGCCGCTCGGCATCGCCCTCGACCGCTTCGGCCCGCGCGCCTGCCTGCTCGGCTCGGTGTCGCTGGCGATCGCCGGCTCGCTGCTGTTCGCGCTGGCCGGCAACTTCGCCGAGCTTCTGGGGGCGCGCCTGCTGATGGGCCTGGGCTGCGCCGCCTTGCTGGTAGCGCCGCTCGCCGTCTATGCGCGGTGGTTTCCGCCCGATCGTTTCTCCACCCTGCTCGGCATCCAGATGGCGGTCGGCAGCCTGGGGGCGCTGCTGGCCACCGCGCCGCTGGCCCGCGCCGCCGAGGCGTTCGGCTGGCGAACGCCCTTCCTGGTGGTGGCGGCCATCACCGTCGCGGGCGCCGTGCTGGCGGCCGTGGTCATCCGCGACAATCCTCCCGGCAAGGCGCCGCCGCACAATAACGACTCGCTCGCCGACAGCATTCGCGGCGTGGCGCACGTCATCCGCATCCGCGATGTCTGGCGGCTGTTCCTGCTGCACACCTGCGCCTATGCGATGTATGCCAGCATCCAGGGTCTGTGGGGCGGGCCCTATCTCACCGACGTCTATGGCTTCGACCTGGCCCAGCGCGGCGACATGCTGCTGCTGATGGCGGTGGCGCAGATCTGCGGCTCGTTCCTGTGGGGCATTTCCGACCGGCTGCTCGACAGCTACCGCTGGCCGACGATGATCGGGGCGATCGGCTCCGCCCTCCTTCTGCTCGTCCTGCCGCTCGCCGGTCCGCTGCCGCAGGGTTGGCTGCCGGCGTGGTTCGCCGCCTTCGGGCTGCTGGCGGCGTTCACGCCGGTGATGATGGCGCACGGCAAGTCGCTGTTCCCGCCGCATCTCGTCGGGCGCGGCATCACCTTGCTCAATCTCGCCAATATGGGCGGGGTGTTCGTCTGGCAGGCGGTGGGCGGCGTGGTGGTGGATCTGTATCCCACCACCAATGGCGCCTATCCGGCCGCAGCCTATCACATGGTGTTCGCCCTGCAGGGGCTGGCGATGCTGGCGCTGATGGTCGTCTATGTCGGGGCCCGCGACCCGCGCCACGACGAGACGTAGGGCGTTTTCGGGCGCGGGGAGGGGGGCCGTTTCCGGTATCCCGAAGGGATCAACCGGAAACCGCACGAACGACTAGGAAGGCCGCGTCAGTTCGCCGGGCCGCAGGTGGCGCGGACGAGCAGCCCCTCGATCGCCGGCCGCGCGCCGGCCTCGCGCACCAGCGCGCGGAAGATGGCGATGCCGGTGTTCGACGGCGATTCCACGATCAGCCGGTCGGCGGCGGTGATCTCCTCGTCCGAGGGCAGCAGCGCCCGCTGCTGCGGCGTCATCAGGTCGACGTCGATCACCTTGCGCCCGGCGGCCCGGTCGCTGATGCCGTAGAAGGCCTGTCCGTAGCGGGTATAGAACGACACCGAGGTGTAGTCGGCCGTCACCGGCACGCGCAGCTTCAGCGGGCCGGCCGCGAGGTCGTAGCGGCAGGCCGCCGTCGCGAAGGCCGGGTCGAGAAACGGCATCAGCTCGGAATCGGCCACCGCGGGCGGCACCATCACCACGGTGTTGGCCGGCCCCAGCGTGGCGATGCGCGCCCAGGCGTCGGCCGGCGCCTGGTAGGGCATGATCAGGATCGCCACCAGATGCGCGGCGAGCCCGACCACCAGGCCGGTCGCCACCGGCAGCACCCAGCGCATCGGCAAGTGGATCACGGGCGGGCGCGGCCGCGACGGGCGCTTCGCCTGCGGCCGCGTGGAGGGCCATCGCAAGAAGGGCCACCGCGTCGAAAGCATGCGCATCATGGGCAATTGGACTGGTGGATGGCCGGCAGCAGCGGCGCGTCGCTGGTGCGCGAGGCGAAGCCGATCTGGGTATCGTAGAGCCGCAGCACGAACAGGACGTCGGTGGCCGCGCCGGTGGGCAGCCAGTTCCCCGCCCTGGCCCGCGGCGCCGCGACGATATCGATGCTGCCGTCGCTCTCCCACACCAGCTCGGTGGAGGTGAAGCCGTAGCGGCCGGCCGGATTGTCGATCAGCGCGCCCTTGTTGTCGGTGACGGTCAGCGTCCACACGCGCGACTGCGGCACCCGGCCGGTGATGCGGATGGTGCAGCGGCCGTCCAGCGCCTTGCCGGCCGAATCGCGCCGGGCGATGAACACGAGGCCGTCGGCGAGGCTGACCGGCAGCGTGCCGAGCTTGGCGTCGGTCGCCCGCGCGTAGGGATCGGCCTCGGCGGTGCCGTGCCGGGGCGCCGCCGTCCAGGCGCCGATCCGGACGGTGTCGAAGTCGGGATGGCCGCTGACGGCAAGCCACGTCAGGACGAGCGCCGTGACCGCCGCCACCAGGAAGCTGACGAGGGTCGAGAAGGGCCCCACGAAATCCCGTCCAACGTGCCGCAGATTGACCCAGACCCGCACGGCGCGGCCCGTGCGATCCCTGTACGTGCGATCCCTATAGCAGCGCCGCCCGCGCCGGCAAATCGTTCCGGTGGGGCCGGGCGCCGCAGCCCTGCCCGCCAGGGCGGTCGCTGTGGCCAATAAAACATTATATTTCAATATATTAAGTCAGAAACCGACTGCAACCCGCATATCGCTCTAATTGCGCCCCACCGAACCGGTGCGTCCGTCATTGGCGGCGGCGGTCGGCTTCACCGGCGCCGCGGAGTCGCGCATCAGCTTCTCGATGCGGTTGAGCGTGGCGCTGGACTTGGTGGACAGCGTGATCGGCCGTTGCGGACCGGGCTGGTCGCCGCCCGACTGGGCCACCGGGGTATCGCCCTTGGGCGGCTTGGCTTGGCCGCCGAGGCCCGGCAGCGTCTTCAGCTCGATGCCCTGGTGGGCGTAGGACATGATCTGCTGCCAGGTCATTGCCGGCAGCGTGCCGCCGGTCATCTTGTTGGTCGGCGAGTGGTCGTCATTGCCGTACCAGACCGCGCCGACATAATTGCCGGTGTAGCCGACGAACCACGCGTCGCGGTAGCCGTTGGTGGTGCCGGTCTTGCCCGAGGCGCTGATGCCGTCGAGAATGGCGCGCCGGCCGGTGCCCTCTTCCACCGCCGATTTGAGCACGCGGTTGATGTCCTCGGCCACTGCCTGGGGTAGCACCCGCTCAGGTCGGATCCCGTCGCGGTCGAACCGCCACACCGTCTCGCCGGTCGGCGTCTTGATCTCCAGCGCGGCGTGGGCGGGAACCTTCATGCCGCCGGTCGCGAACGCGGCGAAGGACTGGGTCTGGTCGATCACCGTCACCTCCGCCGCGCCGATCGGCAGCGAGGAGGAGTCCGGCAGCGGCGTCGAGATGCCCAGGCGGTGGGCGGTCTCGATGATCTTGGCGCGGCCGGCCTTGGCTTTGCCGTTGCCCAGCATCACCGACAGCCGCACCGGCACGGTATTGATCGATTTCTGCAGGGCGTAGTGCAGCGTCACCTTGCCGGCATAGGAGCGGCCGTAGTTCTGCGGGCACCAATTGCCGAGGCAGATCGGCTCGTCGCGCACCGTGGTGGTGGTCTTGAGGCCGTTCATGAAGGCGGTGGCGTAGACATAGGGCTTGAACGAGGAGCCGGGCTGGCGCAGCGCGTCGGTGGCGCGGTTGAACTGCGAGGCCCCGTAGTCGCGCCCGCCGACCATGGCGCGCACCGCGCCGTCGACATCCATGATCACGGTGGCCGCCTGGCTCGCGCCATATTCGCGGCCGAACTGGCGCAGCTTCTCCTCGACCGCCATCTCGGCGACGTACTGGATGTTGGGATCGAGCGCGGTGCGCACCACGAACACCCGCTCGCTCACCGATTTCGGCAGCGTCTCGGTGATCTCCTCGACCTCGCCGAACGCCCAGTCGAGGTAATAGTTGGGCACCTTTTCGTCGCGCCGCTCGACCGGCGTCGCCGGGTTGCGGCGGGCGCCGAACACCTGACCTTCGGTCATGAAGCCGGCCTCGACCAGATTGTCGAGCACCACATTGGCGCGGGCGCGCGCCGCCGGCAGGTTGACGTGCGGGGCGAACTTGGTCGGCGCTTTGAACAGTCCGGCGAGCATGGCCGCCTCGGCAAGGTTCACGTCGCGCGCCGACTTGCCGAAATAGTATTGCGCCGCGGCGTCCACGCCGAACGCGCCGCCACCCATATAGGCGCGGTCGAGATAGAGCTTGAGGATCTGGTTCTTGGTCAGGTGCGTCTCCAGCCACAGCGCCAGGAACGCTTCCTTGACCTTGCGCTCGATGGTGCGCTGGTTGGACAGGAACAGGTTCTTGGCGAGCTGCTGGGTCAGCGACGAGCCGCCCTGCACCACGCCGCCGGCCCGCGCATTGGCGGTGAGCGCGCGCAGCGTGCCGCCGACATCGATGCCGAAATGCTCGAAGAAGCGCCGGTCCTCGGTGGCGAGCACGGCCTTGATCAGGTGGTCCGGGAATTCCTCAAGCGGCACCGTGTCGTTCTGCCGCACGCCGCGGCGCCCGACCTCGTTGCCGTAACGGTCGAGGAAGGTAACGGCCAACTCGGTGCGCTTCAGCCAGTCCGGCGTGGTCTCGCGGAACGCCGGAACGGCCAGCGCCAGCATCACCACCGCGCCGACGGTGCCGAGCGTCACCGCCTCGGAGACCGGCTCGATCAGGGCCCAGCGCTTCCAGCCGCCGACATAGAAGCGGTCCATGAAGGCGGAGAAATTCTCCCAGCCGTCGCGCAGCCGGGTCGACAGCCCGAAGGTTGCGCTGTCGATGCGCGAATCGAAATCCAGCAGGGCCCGCCGGACCCTGGCCTTGAACTCGTTGGACAGAAGATCGCGCACCGGTCGCCTGCCTCCGCGCTAAACAGGATCGCCGGCGTTCGCCCCGCCGTGGCGGAACCGGGCACCCCGCAGCAGCTTCACATCCCGCCTCGTCAGCGGAACCCGAACCCGACCCGAAGGAGTGATGCCCGCAACGCTGCTTCGGCGCAAGGGCTTCCGTCGCTGGCAATCGGGGCATTTCCTTGACCGGGCGCGGGCGCCGTTGTGGGCGGCCCGCCGGCGGAATAGCATTGCGCGATGCATGCGCCCGACCGCCCCGTGCCGCCGTTCTGGCGGACCAAGACCCTGGAACAGATGAGCGTTTCCGAGTGGGAGAGCGTGTGCGACGGCTGCGCGCGCTGCTGCCTCGCCAAGCTGGAATGCGAGGATACCGGCCGCATCGTCTATACCGAGGTCGGCTGCCGCCTGCTCGACGCCAACACCTGCCGCTGCATCGACTACGCCAGCCGCTCCGAGGAGGTGCCCGAGTGCGTGCGCCTGACGCCGCAGGAGGTGCGCACGCTCGGCTGGCTGCCGCCGACCTGCGCCTACCGCCTGCTCGCCGAAGGCCGCGACCTCTATTGGTGGCACCCGCTGGTATCCGGAGACCGTGACAGCGTGCATGCCGCCGGCGTCAGCGTGCGCGGCAAGGTGGCGGCGAACGAGACCGACGTGCCGGTCGCCCAGCTTGAGGGGTTCGTGGTCGACTGGCCGCTGCGCCTGCCGCGCCGCGCCCGCCGCCGCCCGGACGCAACATCTCGCGTGCCCACCGCCGGCTGAACCGGCGGTCCCGTTCCGGACCGCCAGCGCGGGGCGGCGGGTGTGGGGCGAAGCCCGATCGATCATGCCAAAGCATAGCACGGCTTCGGCGGACGGGCTGTCCGCGGCCCGCGACGGCGGCATTTCGACTTTCACGCAATGACTTGATCCACCCCCCGGCGCGCGCCTGCGCCCGCCGGGGGGCGATCGTTCGGCCGGGCACCGGGGCGCCCGGCCGGAAACCGTATCACCTGGCGCAGCCGCCATTTACCGGCCGCGTGCCGGGCGGGCAGCGCTGCGGTGCGGCCCGCTGCTGCGGCGGAGCGGCACGTTGCGGCGGCGGAGCGGCGCGCTGCGGTGGAGCAGCCCGCTGTGGCGGAGCGGCCCGCTGCTGCGGCGGAGCGGCGCGTTGCGGTGGAGCAGCTCGCTGTGGCGGCGTGGCGCGTTGCTGCTGCGGAGCGGCCCGTTGCGGCGGCGGCGCGGCGCGTTGCGGCGGCGGGGCCTGACGCACCTGTGGCGGAGCGGCGCGTTGCGGCGGCGGGGCCTGACGCACCTGCGGCGGCGTGGCGCGTTGCGGCGGTGGAGCCTGACGCACCTGCGGCGGCGTGGCCGTGCGCTGTGGTCCGACCGCCCGGCCCGGCTGGACCTGGGGACTGGCGGACGGCTGCGGCCGCATTCCTTGTCCCGGCACCGGCCGGCTCGGCTGCGTGGGCCGCATGCCCTGGTTCGGCACCGCCGGCAGGCTACCCGGCTGCGGCCGCATGCCTTGTCCCGGCACCGGCCGGCTCGGCTGTGTGGGCCGCATGCCCTGGTTCGGCACCGCCGGCAGGCTACCCGGCTGCGGCCGCATGCCCTGACCCGGCACCGGCCGGCTCGGCTGCGTGGGCCGCATGCCCTGGTTCGGCACCGCCGGCAGGCTACCCGGCTGCGGCCGCATGCCTTGTCCCGGCACCGGCCGGCTCGGCTGTGTGGGCCGCATGCCCTGGTTCGGCACCGCCGGCAGGCTACCCGGCTGCGGCCGCATGCCCTGACCCGGCACCGGCCGGCTCGGCTGCGTGGGCCGCATGCCCTGGTTCGGCACCGCCGGCAGGCTACCCGGCTGCGGCCGCATGCCTTGAGCGGGGACCGGCCGGCTCGGCTGCGTGGGCCGCATGCCCTGGTTCGGCACCGCCGGCAGGCTACCCGGCTGCGGCCGCATCCCCTGACCCGGCACCGCCGGCAGGCTACCCGGCTGCGGCCGCATGCCCTGTCCCGGCATCTGCCCGCCCGGCTGCGGCCGCATGCCCTGGCCAGGCATCTGCCCACCCGGCTGCGGCCGCATGCCCTGTCCCGGCATCTGCCCGCCCGGCTGCGGCCGCATGCCCTGGTTCGGCACCGCCGGCAGGCTACCCGGCTGCGGCCGCATGCCTTGGCCGGGCATCTGCCCGCCCGGCTGCGGCCGCATGCCCTGGTTCGGCACCGCCGGCAGGCTACCCGGCTGAGGCCGCATGCCTTGGCCCGGCATCTGCCCACCCGGCTGAGGCCGCATGCCCTGTCCCGGCATCTGCCCACCCGGCTGCGGACGCATGCCTTGGCCGGGCATCTGCCCACCCGGCTGCGGACGCATGCCTTGGCCGGGCATCTGCCCGCCCGGCTGCGGCCGCATGCCCTGGTTCGGCACCGCCGGCAGGCTACCCGGCTGCGGACGCATGCCTTGGCCGGGCATCTGCCCACCCGGTTGCGGCCGCATGCCCTGGCCCGGCATCGGGCCTCCGCCCGGTCCCGGTCCAACTCCTCCCGGTCCAAACCCTCCCGGCCCGCGCGGCCCAACTCCTCCCGGTCCCGGTCCGCGGCCGCCATCGGGGCGCCGTCCGGGGATCGCCAGACCGCCCGGCGGCTGGCGTCCTCCCGGCGGCGGCGGACGCAGGCCATCGGGGCGCGGCCCGACCGGCGGACGGAAGGCGCCGATCGGATCGGCGGGCGGACGCGGCCCGACCGGCCGGCCACCGGGCGGGAAGCGGTCGGGACGCGGGCCCATACCCGGTCCACCGAAGCCCGGCCCTCTGGAGCCCGGTCCGACGAAACCTTGTCCGCCGAAGTCCGGTCCGCCAAAGCCCGGCCCCCTCGATCCCGGCCCCCCGAAGCCCGGTCCGCCAAACCCCGGCCCTCTGAAGCCCGGTCCGCCGAAGCCCCAGGGCGGCGGCGGAGGGGGCGGCGGCGGCGGCCGGAAGCCGGGCGGCCGGCGGTCGTACCACCAGGGCGGCGGCGGCGGCCGGCGGATGAAGAACGGGCTGAACAGGCCCCACACCGGCGGCGGCGGCTCGACGCCGAGCGGCACCACCTCGGCGAGGCCTATCGCCTCGTCCGTCCAGGCCGGCGGCAGCGGCTCGGGCTCCACCACATAGGTGGGCGGCGGCCGGCGCGGCGCCGACAGCGCCTCCAGCCGGCCTTCGGCCTCGGCGGCGTGGGCGCCGTCCGGATAGCGCTTGAGGTAGTTCCAATAGGCGTTGCGGGTGTTCTGGGCCAGCGTCCGCCGCCACAGGATCTGCTCGCGGCGGGTCTCGATGATCTCCCAGATCTGCGGCGTGCTGGGGTGGTCGGGGAACAGCTCGACGAACCACTGGTAGGGCTCCAGCCGGTCGACCGCCACCACCGCGAGATAGGCGTCGTCGGCGCCCATCGCCTGCAGCGCCTCGCGCGAGGAGGCGGTGCGGGGCGGCGGCGGCGGCGCGGGTGCGGGCGCCGGCACGGGCTGGGCCTCGGGCCCCGGCGCCGCGGCCGGCTGCGGCGGGAACAGGAAGAGCCCGTCCTCGATCTGGTCGACGAACCACGGCGTCTGGGCGCCCTGGGTGGCCTGGTTCACCGCCACGCGGGTATTGGTGAAGATGTCGCCGATCTCCAGGCCCGGCTGGCGCATCTGGGTGACGAGGCTCGCGGCATAGACGCCGTACTGGCCGTCGGTCTCGATCACCAGCGCGCCGGGCGCGGCGGCGAAGCCCACCGCCATGCCGGCCGTGACCGGATTGATGGCGAGGCCGGCCGGCACCGCGGCGTCCTTGGGGAGGCCGAGATCGTGGGCGGCATCGATCACCACCACCCGCGCCGCCGCCGGGATGCGCGCCAGCTCCTCCAGGAAGTCGTTCAGCCGGAACGTCTGGAACACGATGTCGGCGTCGGCGCGGATCTCGGCGTCGGCCGGCACCAGATAATTGTCGCCGCCGGTCTGGACGGCGTGGCCGGCGTAATAGACGAACACCGTGCTCGCGGGCCCCGCATCCTCCAGCGCGTTGAGGAAGTTGCGCAGCGCCTGACCGATGTCGGCCTGCCGCACGTCGGCGAGCGACATCACCTCATAGCCGGCCGCCGCCAGCGTCTCGGCGACGATGCCGGCGTCGGCGGTGGCGGTGCGCACCGCCGGGGCGTGGGCGTAGGTGCCGTTGGCGATCACCAGCGCCAGCCTGCGCGGCGCCGGCGACGGCGCCTGCGACGGCGCCTGCGGCGATTGGGCCGCTGCCGGCGCGAGCGCCGCCGCCGCCAGGGCGACGAGGCAGACCAGGGCGGCAAGACAGAACAGAGCGGAACGGACGCATCTCCGCAGGCAACGCATGGCCGGCCTCGTGGTTCGACGAATGCAATGTCGGCCCCTGAAAGGGGGCAGCAGAATGGCCGACGGCGGGACCGTATCGTTTTTGTCGGAACCAACCTTGCGGATCGTCAAATTCCGCAAGGTCTTTTGCGGCCTGCATCAGTGTTTGCGCCGGCGATGGCGGCGGGGAGGCGGGGACTCGCCCAAGGCGCAGCCGGCCGTTATCGTGCCGCCGGCATGGATCTGTTCGCATCGGCAGGAATCGACCTTGGGGACGGCGGGCGCGGCGGACGCGCCGGCCGGCCGGTGGTGCCGCGCTCGCTCAGGGTGCCGTTGTTCAATCACAAGGTCATCGCCGCCGCCCGCGCCCGCTTCGCCTTCGCGCCGCCGCCGGAGCTGGTCGCCGTCGCAGCCGGCTATGCCAAGAAGGCGAAGAGCCGCACTTTCGCCCGCCAGAAGGAGACGGCGATCCGCCCTTCCTTTTTCGAGGAGGTGCTGGTCGGACTTCTCGGCTACCGCAGGTTTGCTGCCGAGGACGTCTACACCCTGGCGTTCGAGCGCCCGGTGCGCCACGGCGCGGTCGATGCCGCGCTCGGCCGGTTCGGCACGCCCGAGGGCACGGATGCCGTGCTGGCGCCATTCGAGCTGAAGGGCCCCGGCGTCGATCTCGACGCCATCATGCCCGGTCGTGGCCGCAGCCCGGTCCAGCAGGCGTGGGACTACGCCATGGACAGTCCCGGTGCCCGCTGGGTGCTGGTGTCCAATTGCGTCGAAATCCGGCTTTACGCCTTCGGCCGCGGCCGCGACGCCTATGAGCTGTTCGACCTCACCAAGCTCGACGACCCCGAGGAGCTTGCCCGGCTGTGCCTGATCCTGTCGGCGGATCGGCTGCTCGGCGGCGCCACCGAGGCGCTGCTGCGCGACACCGACAGCGCCTACAAGGACATCACCGACCGGCTCTATGTCGAGTACAAGGCGCTGCGCGAGAAGCTGATCGCCTTCCTCGTCGACTCGGCCGACGGCCCCGGCCTGGCGCCGCTGCAGGCGATCGAGCCGGCGCAGAAGCTGCTCGACCGCATCCTGTTCGTTGCCTTCGCCGAACGCACCGCGCTGCTGCCCGACCGGCTCCTGGAGCGGGCGTCGAAGGCCCACAACGAGTTCGATCCCAAGCCGGTGTGGAGCAATTTCCAGGGCCTGTTCCGCGCGGTGGACCGCGGCAGCGCGCGGCTCAACATCTGGCCCTACAATGGCGGCCTGTTCGCGCCCGACCCGATCGCCGACACGGTGGAGTTGCCCGAGGAACTCGCCATCGACCTCGCCGCGCTGGGGCAGTGGGACTATCGCAGCGACGTGCCGGTCACCGTGCTCGGCCACCTGTTCGAGCAGTCGATCACCGACCTCGAAGAGCTCAGGGCCACGAGCCGCGGCGAAGCGCCGCCGCCTAAGGCGAAATCGAAGCGCAAGCGCGAAGGCGTGGTGTATACGCCCGACGTGGTGACGCGCTTTCTCGTTGCCCACACCATCGGCCGCACGCTGGAGGAGCGCTTCACGGCGCTTCTGGCGGTGCACGCTACGAGCCCTGTGCGCCCGGCCAATGGCGATCCCATCCCCTGGCGCAATGGGGTGGATTCCGAGCGCGCCTTCTGGCGCGACTATGTGGCGGCGCTCAGAGATTTGCGCATCGTCGATCCCGCCTGCGGCTCGGGCGCCTTCCTGGTCGCCGCCTTCGACCTCCTGGCGCGCGAGTATCGCCCGGCGATCGAGCACTTGGCCGCGCTCGGCGAGACGGCCGGCTTCGATCCGTTCGACGAGATCGTGACGAAGAACCTCTATGGCGTCGATCTCAACGCCGAGTCGGTGGAGATCACCCGGCTGGCGCTGTGGCTCAAGACCGCGCGCAATCGACACCGGCTGCAGAACCTCGAAGCCACCATCAAGGTCGGCAACAGCCTGATCGCGGAGGCCGCCTTCACCGACCGGCCGTTCATATGGCGCGCGGCCTTTCCCGAGGTGTTCGCCTCAGGCGGCTTCGACATCGTCATCGGCAACCCGCCCTATGTGCGGATGGAGCTGATCAAGCCGGTCAAGCCCTATCTGGAACAGCATTACGCCGTCGCCGACGATCGCACCGACCTCTACGCCTATTTCTTCGAGCGCGGCGTCGATCTGCTGAAGGCGGGCGGGCGGCTCGGCTACATCTCGTCCTCGACCTTCTTTCGCACCGGCTCGGGCGAGAAGCTGCGCATCTTCCTGAACGATCGCGTTGCGATCGAGACGGTGATCGATTTCGGCGATCTCCAGGTGTTCGAGGGCGTCACCACCTATCCGGCGATCGTCACGCTGCGCAAGGGCGAGGCGGGTGACGACGGCGTGCTGCGCTTCCTCAAGGTGGAGACCCTGCCGGGCGATCTCGACATCGCCTTCACCGAGGATTCGAAGCCGATGCCGCGCGCCCGCCTCGGCGCCGGCTCCTGGCAGTTCGAGGAGGCGCCGCTCGCCGCGCTACGCGACAAGATCACCGAAGGCCGCAGGACGCTCGGCGAGGTGTATGGCGCGCCGCTCTACGGCATCAAGACCGGGCTCAACGACGCCTTCGTCATCGATGCCGCGACCCGCGACCGGCTGGTGGCGCGCGATGCGAAATCGGCGGAGTTGCTGGTGCCGTTCCTGCGCGGCGAGAACATCAAGCGCTGGCGGGTCGAGCCCGACGGGCTGTTCCTCATCAACACGCCCAAGGGCAAGGTCGACATCGACGCCTATCCGGCGATCCGCGATTGGTTGAAGCCGTTCAAGGACGAGCTGGAGAAGCGAGCCACCAAACAGGAATGGTTCGAGTTGCAGCAGGCGCAACTTGCGTATCAGCCGGCGCTCGCCGCGCCGAAGCTGGCCTGGGCGCATTTCCAGGACGAGCCGTCCTTCGTCGTCGATCGCTCGGGGACGTTCCTCAACAACAAGTGCTTCTTTCTGTCCACCGAGGATGACGCGCTGGCGGCACTGCTGAACAGCCGGTGCCTGTGGTTCCAGCTCAAGTCGCTCGCGCGTCCGAAGCGCGGCGGCTATGTCGAGGCCGAAGCGCAATATGTCGAAGCGCTAAGTCTTCCCGATCTGTCTGCGGCGGAGACGACACGGCTTGGCGATGCCGGCCGCCGCTGCGCCGCCGACGCCAGCCGCCGGGTCGAGATCGAGACCGCCGTCCGCCATCGCATCCAAAGCGACATCGCGGGCGGCAGCCCGAAATGGTCGCGGCGGCTGGAGACGTGGTGGGACCTCGATTTCCCCGCCTTGCGCGACGAGATCCGGCGCGTGTTCAGGACCGACATTCCGGTGAAGCAGCGCGCCGAGTGGGAAGCCTTTCTCGCCGAACAGAGCGCGGAGATGCGCGCGCTCGGCGCCGACATCGCCGCAACCGAGCAGGCAATCGACGCCATCGTCTATCGCCTGTTCGACCTCACGCCGGACGAGATCGCGCTGCTCGAAGCCGCCACCGCCGGGCGGACTTGACCGCGATCAGGCCTCCGCAGGCCAGCGACGTTTCCGAGTTGATCGGGGCAACCGCCTCACTCCTCGCGCATGAGCTTCGCCACCCGCTTCTCCTCGTCGGCGCTCAGGCGGGCCGGCGTGGCGGTGCGGCGGCGCCGGGTGGCCATGGCGATGCCGATGCCGCCGGCGAGCAAAATGGCCGCCGGGCTCAGCCACAGGAGCAAGGTCGAGGTCTCCCACGGCGGGCGCAGCAGCACGAAGTCGCCATAGCGCGAGGTGATGAACTGGAGCACGTCCTGGTCGCTGTCGCCGGCCGTGATGCGCTCGCGCACCAGGATGCGCAGGTCCTTGGCGAGGCCGGCGTCGGAATCGTCGATCGACTGGTTCTGGCACACCATGCAGCGCAGCTCTTTCGAGATCTCGCGCGCCCGCGCCTCCTGCGCCGGGTCGGCCAGCATCTCGGCTGGCTGCACCGCGAGCGCGCTCGGCGGCGCGGCGAGCGTCAAGGCGAGCGCGGCGGCAGACAGCCACCCTGTGCGGGAGTCGATTGTGCGGGAGACCTTGCTGAATGCCTGGATCATGACGTCCACTCGAACTCCTGATGGCAGCTTCCAGTTGATTGGCTCGGCCTCTTCTTCCCTCTCCCCTTGCAGGAGAGGGTGCCGAGCGATCGTCAGATCGCGAGGCGGGTGAGGGGGCTAACGGCTCACGCTTGAGACGTCACCCCTCACCCGGCTCGACCTCGCTTTGCTCGGTCGCGCCACCCTCTCCCGCAAGGGGAGAGGGAAGAAAGAACGCGCTCGCCCGGCCTGCGTTCACCCGGCCGGCGCTCACGCCGCCGGCTGCAGCGCGGCCTTGCGCGCGCGCGCGGTGCGCGGCGCGCCGACGCGGAAGCGGCGGTCCGACAGCGACAGGCCGCCGCCGATCACCATCACCACGCAGCCGAGCCAGATCCACAGCACCAGCGGCTTGTCGTAGACGCGCACGTCGATGGCGCTTTCGGTGATGGTCTCGCCCGGCGCCACATAGAGCTGCGACAGGCCGTGGGTGAGCAGGGCGGCCTCGGTGGTCGGCATCCGCCGCGCGGTGAACACGCGCTTGGCCGCCTCCATGGTGCCGACATTGGCGCCGTCGCGCGTGACGACGAAGCGCGCCACGCCCTCCTGATAGTTGGGGCCGTTGCGCGGGAACAGCGAGTCGAGCGTCAGCGCGTAGCGGCCGACCGTGATCGTCTCGCCGAGCTTCACCCGCTGCACCAGCTCGGTCTTCCAGGCGGTCTCGCCGACGATGCCGAGGATGACGAGGCCCATGCCGATATGCGCCACCGCCGTGCCCCAGGCCGAGCGCGGCAGGCCGCGGACGCGCGAAAGGCTGACCTTGAGCGGCACCCGCCACAGCGCCGCCCGCTCGGCGATGTCGGCCAGCGCACCCATGATGACGAACACCGCAAGCCCCACCGCCAGCGGCGCCAGCAGCGGCCCGCCCTGCACGAAGGCGTAGACCAGCACGGTGACCAGGACAGAGACGCCGATGGCGAACAGCAGCCGCTGGGTGGCGGCGAACAGGTCGCCGCGCTTCCACGCCAGGAGCGGGCCGAACGGCATGGCGATCAGAAGCGGGATCATCAGCGGCACGAAGGTGGAGTTGAAGAACGGCGCGCCGACCGAGATCTTCTCGCCGGTGAGCGATTCCAGCGCCAGCGGATAGAGCGTGCCCACCAGCACCGCCGCGCACGCCGCCGACAGGAACAGATTGTTGAAGACGAGCGCCCCCTCGCGCGAGATCGGCGCGAACAGCCCGCCCTGCTTCAGCGTCGGCGCCCGCCACGCATAGAGCGACAGCGAGCCGCCGATGAACAGCATCAGGATGAGCAGGATGAACACGCCGCGCGCCGGATCGGTGGCGAACGAGTGCACCGAGGTCAGCACGCCCGAGCGCACCAGGAAGGTGCCGAGCAGCGACAGTGAGAAGGCGAGGATGGCGAGCAGCACCGTCCACACTTTCAGCGCCTCGCGCTTTTCCATGACGATGGCGGAGTGGATCAGCGCGGTGCCGATCAGCCACGGCATGAAGGAGGCGTTCTCCACCGGATCCCAGAACCACCAGCCGCCCCAGCCCAGCTCGTAATAGGCCCAGTAGGAGCCCATGGCGATGCCGAGCGTGAGGAAGATCCAGGCGGTGAGCGCCCACGGCCGCACCCAGCGCGCCCAGGCGGCATCGAGCCGGCCGTCGATCAGGGCTGCGACGGCAAACGCAAAGCAGATCGAGAAGCCGACATAGCCGAGATAGAGCAGCGGCGGATGGATCGCGAGGCCGACATCCTGCAGGATGGGGTTGAGATCGCGGCCCTCCATCGGCGCCTGCTCGTAGCGCAGGAAGGGGTTGGAGGTGAACAGGATGAACAGCAGGAAGGCGGTGGCCACCCACGCCTGCACCGCCAGCACATTGGCCTTCAGCGTCTGCGGCAGGTTCTTGCCGAAGATCGCCACCAGCGCGCCGAACACGGCGAGGATGAGAACCCAGAGCATCATCGAGCCCTCGTGGTTCCCCCACACGCCGCTGATCTTGTAGATCAGCGGCTTGGCCGAGTGCGAGTTCTCGTAGACGTTGACCACCGAGAAGTCGCTGGTGACATAGGCCCAGGTCAGCGCCGCGAACGAGATCGACACGAACAGCGCCTGCGCCAGCGCCACCGGCGCGGCCGTGCCCATCAGCGCGTCGTCGCCGGTGCGCGCGCCCCAGATCGGCAAAGTCGACTGAACCAGCGCCAGCGCCAGCGCCAGCACCAGGGCATAGTGGCCGAGTTCGGCGGTCATGCGCTCATCCTTGCTGCGGGATCGTCACCGATCCGGATCGTCATCACTGCTGCACCGTCAATGCTGCACCGTCGGCGCGGCCGGCGCGCCGCCGGCAGCGGCGGGTCCGGCCGGGGTTGTTCCGGCCGGGGTTGTTCCGGCCTTGGCGGCGTCCGCCGCCGCATCCTTGCCCTGCCAGTAGCCCTGCTTCTTCAGCGCGTCGGAGACCTCGCGCGGCATGTAGTTCTCGTCGTGCTTGGCGAGCACGCTGTCGGCGCGGAAGACGCCGTCGGGTCCCATGCTGCCCTCGGTCACCACGCCCTGGCCCTCGCGGAACAGGTCGGGCAGGATGCCGGTATAGCTGACCGGAATGGCCTGCTTGCCGTCGGTGATCTTGAAGCTGACGGCGAGCTTTTCGCCGCGTTCCACCGTGCCGGTGGCGACCAGCCCGCCGAGCCGGATGCGCTCGCCCGGCGGCACGCCCTTCTCCACCACGTCGCTGGGGGAGTTGAAGAACACGATCGAGTCGTTCAGCGCGCTCAGCACCAGGCCGGTGGCCACCGCCAGCACGGCCAGGGCCGATCCGATGAGAACGAGGCGACGTTGCTTGCGGGTCATGGCCGGCTCACCCTTGCGGAACGAAAATGTTGATCAGCCCCCGAGGCCGAGTTCCTTGGCGTAGTCGTCGAGGCGCTTGAGCTTGTCGGGATCGCTGGCCAGCGCGGTGCGGGCCGAGGCCAGCGACGTCTTGGCCTTCTCGGCATCGCCGAGCACCATATGGGAGCGCACGAGCCGCATCCAGCCCTCGACGTCGCCGCCATCGGCCTTGAGCTTCTGCTCCAGCACCTCGACCATGGCGCGGATCATCGACAGGTGCATCTCGGGCGGCAGCTCGCTCGCCTGCGTCTCGGCCTGCTTCTCGGCCAGACGCGCGGCGTTCTCGACGCGCGGCCCCGGCAGCGGCTTGTCGGGCTGTTGCGTGTCGGGGTGGGGCTTGCTGGCCTCGGGCTGGCTGGCGCTGGCCAGCTCGACGAGCGACTGCTCCACCACGCCGCGCCAGGGCGCATCGGGCGGGGAGGCGGCGAGCAGCGCCCGCCAGCGGGTGGCGGCGGCCTCGACATTGCCGGCCTGCTGCTCGGCGACGCCGAGGAAATAGGCGGCCTTGGGCTGGCTGGGATCGAGCGCCAGCGCCCGCTCGAAGGCGGCGCGCGACTCGGGCGTCACGATGTCGGCGCCGGCGGCGAACAGCGCCTCGCCGAGGTCGGCCTCGCGCTGGGCGGTGGCGCCGAGCAGCCGCAGCGCGTTCTGGCGCGCCTTGACCGCGTCCTGGTAGCGGCCGGAGCGCAGATAGACCGGCGCCAAGAGCTCCCAGCCGCGGCCGTCGTCCGGGTTCTGCGCCAGCCGCGCCTCGACCTGCTGCACCAGCGCCGCGAAGTTCTGGTGGTCGGCCGGGGCCCCCTGGCGGGCGGCCAGCGGCTGGTCGGGCATGTCGGGCACGCCGATGAGGAAATAGGTGCCGATCGACAAAAGCGGCACGCCGACCAGCCCGCAGGCGATGAGCGCCCAGCGGTTGCGGCGGCCGCGCCTGGCCGAGTCCTCGGCGCTGTTGCGGTCGGCGGCGGCGAGCAGGCGGCGCTTGACCTCGATGCGGGCGGCCTCGCCCTCGCCGGCGCTGATCAGGCCGGACTTGAGGTCGCGCTCGATCTCGGTGAGCTGGTCGCGATAGACGGCGAGGTCGGGGGCGGTCGCCACCTCCTGCCTGCGCAGGAGCGGCACCAGCACCGCCAGCGCGGCGACGCCGGTCATGACGGCGAACGCAACCCAGAATGACAGCATTCTCCCCCTCCGCAACTCAAGACCGCGGGCCCTGACCCGGCACTGCGGCCGCCCGCGACCCTATATGGGGGCCCGGAGATCGCCGCGTGATCCCGAAAAACCGATCTCGCAAAACTACTTATGCGGGAGCGGGGCTTTCGGCGGCCGTCGTCCGGCCTCCGGCCTCTATCGGCCGGGGGACGTCTTACGCGGCCGGAGGTCGTCAGCCATTGCGGAGCATCAAAGGGAGGAATGCGTTGGCGTCAAGACCGCGCGACTCGTCGTCGCTCGCCAGCCGGCCCGGGGGAGGGGGCCTGTTCGCCCGGGCGGCCGGTCTCGTTGGGACGGCCGTCCTCGGTGGGGCGACCTTGCGTCGCAAGCTCGACCGATTTGGCGAGGAGCTGGGCGAAGGGATCGCCGAGCACGCGCCGGGCCAGCGCCACCGCCAAATCGAGCTGCGAGCGGCGGAACGCCCGCTCGGCGTCGCCGGCCGCGCGCAGGCTCTCGATCAGCGCCGCGGTGCCGGCGTCGAGCAGCGCGTTCAGCTCGGACATCGCCCGCTGGGTGGCCTCGTTGAGGGCGATCTCGCTGGCATAGTTGCGGCACAGCAGCACGAGCTCGACCGCGTCCTCGGCGGCGGCCACGTCGGGTGCCGGGATCAGCGGCTCGGCGGCGGCCTCCCGGCGGTTTCGCGGCTTGAGCAGGCGGCGCACCTCGGCGGAGCCGGCGGCGATCTCGTCCGACAGCAGGGACGCCACGTCCTTGCGCACGGCGGCGAGCCGCTTCGCCCAGGGGGAGCCGCCGGCGAGATCGAGCTCGGTGCGGAAGCCGCGGACAAAATCGTGCACGTCCTTCAGCGTCTGGGCGAAGGTGCCCATGTCGCGCCGCCGCAGCGCCGGCCCGAGCTCGGGCGCGCGGCGCTCCAGCTCGGCGAAGGCCAGCTCCACCGCGGCGGCGGCGGCCGGCATCTCGGCGATCTTGGCCGCCTGGTCGGTCTCGGCCATGCGCGCGGCGAAGCGGATGATCTGCCAGGGCTGGCCGAGCCGTCCCATCAGCACCACCAGCGCGTAGGGGAACACCTCGGGGTGGCGGGTCAGCGGCGCGTTGAACACCGCCCGCACGCCGGCCATCGTCTCGTCGGCGAGATTGCGGATGACCGGCGGCAGCCGGCTGGCGATGGCCGCCAGCGCGTCGCGCGCCCGCAGCACCGCCACGATGTCGCGCAGGTCCTCGACCTCGCGCTGCGCGCCGAACTGGGCGGCAAGGCGGCGCGCCGCCACCTCGTCGCGGCCGGCCTGTTCGAGCGCGGCGCGCATGCGCACCAGCACATGGTCCTGGAAGCTCTTGGCGAGCCGGGCCGCGGCCGCCTCGTCGTCCGGCATCAGCGCGGTGACCGCCTCGACATAGGTCTTGGCATCGGCGGGCACGAGGTCGCGGGCGATCCAGGTCCACACCGCCGTCAGGCTGGAGCGGGGAATGCGGCCGCGGCTCTTGGCCGCGGATGCGTTGGATGCGTGGAACTTGCCGCCGGGCGCCTTCGCGGGCGCCTCGTCGATCAGGAACGGCCCGAGCGGCTGGAAGAACAGGCGCTGCGGCGCGTTGGCAAGCTCGCGCCGCTCCTGCTCGGCCGGGAAGCGGCCGCGCAGGCCGGCATGCAGCTCCTGCAGCACCACGTCGAGCCCGGCCCGGCCGCCGGCCCGCGCCTCGCGCTCCAGCTCCGCCGCAACCTTGGCGCACGCCTCCGGCGACAGCCCGTTCAGATAGCGGCGCAGCGTCTCGATCTCCTGGGATGTCCCCGTGGATGGTCCAGCCATGCCGGTCGCTCGTTTCTTGGTGTTGATGGCTGCACACGCAGCCGGACGCGCCAGACTATGTTGGATTCGCTTAAGAAGCGGTTTGTTCCCGGCGGCAAATCGTTCCGAAGCCTTTCCCGGATGACGATCCCGGCTCTCGGCTTCGCCTCGGCCGGGATGACGCGGCGGAGAGGTCGTCGTCCCGGACAAGGGCTGCAGGCCCGCGATCCGGGACCGTTTTCAGAAAGAGGGGCGTTATCCGGATGGCGATCCCGGCTCGGCGCTGCGCGCCGTCCGGGATGACGCGGCGGAGAGGTCGTCGTCCCGGACAAGGGCCGCAGGCCCGCGATCCGGGACCGTTTTCAGAAAGAGGGGCGTTATCCGGATGGCGATCCCGGCTCGGCGCTGCGCGCCGTCCGGGATGACGCGGCGGAGAGGTCGTCGTCCCGGACAAGGGCCGCAGGCCCGCGATCCGGGACCGTTTTCAGAAAGAGGGGCGTTATCCGGATGGCGATCCCGGCTCGGCGCTGCGCGCCGTCCGGGATGACGCGGCGGAGAGGTCGTCGTCCCGGACAAGGGCTGCAGGCCCGCGATCCGGGACCGTTTTCAGAAAGAGGGGCGTTATCCGGATGGCGATCCCGGCTCGGCGCTGCGCGCCGTCCGGGATGACAAAACGGGGGGAGGACGATCCCGGCTCTCGCTGACGCTCGGCCGGGACGACAAAACACGGAGAGGACGATCCCCGCCCCGCGCATAATCCCGGCGCATTCGCCGGCCACCAACGTCGCCGCACCACCGAACGTCGCCGCACCACCGCCAGTCCCCCCGCACATGACCGACGCCGCCCCGAAGCCCGCCCCGCCCGCCAGCGCCTCGCTGGCCTTGCGGCTGTTCGCAACGGCGGCGATCATCACCACGCTGGTGCTGGCGGCCACCGGCGCCGGCCTGTCGCAGCTCTATTCCGACTCGGTGGAGCGGGCGTTCGACCGGCGGCTCGACATCTATCTCAAGGCGCTGGTCGCCGAGGTCACCGTGTCGGAGGCCGACGCCGAGGACGGCGACCTCGGCGAGCCCTTGTTCGACCTGCCGCTGTCGGGCTGGTACTGGCAGGTGGCGCGCCTTGATCGCAGCCCGCCCGAGGCCCGCGCCTCGCGCTCGCTGTTCGACCACGCGCTGGAACGGCTCGACCAGCGCGACATGGCGCCGGGCGCCGAAGGCGTGCGCCACGGCTATGCCGGCGGACCGCGCGGCGAGGCGCTGCGGGTGGCCGAGCGCCTGATCGACCTGGGCGAGGGGGGCCGGCTGCTGGTCGCGGTCGGCGGCGACGCCGGCGAGATCGCCGAGGAGACCGGCCGTTTCGACCGGGCGCTCGCCCTCACCTTCGGCGCGCTCGCTCTGGCGCTGATCGTCTCGGCGCTCGTCCAGGTCGGCTACGGGCTCAGGCCGCTGCAGGATCTGTCGCGCCGGCTGGTGGCGATCCGCGCCGGCGCAGCCGACCGGCTGGCGGGGCCGTTCCCGCGCGAGATCGCGCCGCTGGCCGACGAGCTCAACGCGCTCATCGCCGCCAACCGCGAGATCGTCGAGCGCGCCCGCACCCATGTCGGCAATCTCGCCCATGCGCTGAAGACGCCGCTGTCGGTGCTGCTGAACGAGGCCGATGGCCGCGACGACGCGCTGGCCGCCAAGGTGCGCGAGCAGGTCACGCTGATGCGCGGCGAGGTCTCCCGCCATCTCGACCGCGCCCGCAGCGCCGCGCGCGCCGCCACCGCGGCGAGCCTCACCGAGGTCGCTCCCGTCATCGCCGGGCTGGTGCGCACGCTGGAGAAGATCCACGCCGGGCGCACCCTCGCCTTCGCCATCAGGCTCGACCCCGGCGTGCGCTTCCGCGGCGAGCGGCACGACCTGGAGGAGATGCTGGGCAATCTGATCGACAACGCCGCCAAATGGGCGGCGGGCCGGGTGGAGATCGAGGTGGAGATCGAGGTTCTTGCCGAGCCCGCGTCCGGCGCGGTGCGGCGGTTCCTGCGGGTGGTGGTCGACGATGACGGGCCGGGCCTCACCGCCGACCAGCGCGCCCTCGTGGCCAGGCGCGGCCAGCGGCTCGACGAGACGAGGCCCGGCTCGGGCTTCGGGCTCGCCATCGTGGTGGAGACCGCCGCCGATCATGGCGGACGGCTGGTGCTGGGCAGCGCGCCGGCCGGGGGCCTCAGGGCCGAGCTGATCCTGCCGGCGGGGTGAGGGGGTCGCCGCCCTGGGAGGCCGGAAATCGCCGCCCCGCTGCCGAAAGCCCCTTTGCCAAACCGGGATCTTCGGCGAGCATGCGCCCGATACCGCGAAGAGACCGGCCGGAAACCGTGTGATACGGTTTCCGGCCGAGCAGGCCGGAGAACCGTATTCCGATCGCCGAAAACCCCGCTATCAAACAAGAGGTTTTCGGCGAGACCGTTTCCGGTATCCCGAAGGGATCAACCGGAAACCGTATGATAGGCTGCGCCCATGACCAAGAAGGACCTGATCGAGTTCCGGCGCGCCATCAAGGCGGTGCGGGCGGTGCATGCCGCCTCGCCGGAAAAGGCGCGGCAGTTTCTCGCCAAGCAGGGCGTGCTCGACAAGCGCGGCCAGCTGACGAAGAAGTACGCCCCCGCAAAGGCCAGAAGTCTCACAAGAGCCAAGAGCGCTGTGTGAGGCCTGAGCGAGACGCGCCGTGCCGAAGCTGGCCACCACGTTCGTCCTCGGCTACCACGGCTGCGACACGCGAATTGCCGACAAGGTGGTGGGCGGGGCGAGCTTCACCGCCAGCCGCAACGATTATGACTGGCTCGGCACCGGCGTTTATTTCTGGGAGGCCAACCCGGTTCGCGGGCTGGAGTTCGCCCGGGAGCTTCGCGCGCGGCGCAGGCCGGGGGCCGGCCGGGTGGGCAGACCGGCGGTGGTCGGCGCGGTCATCGATCTCGGCTTCTGCCTCGATCTGATGTCGAGCAGCGGGCTGCGCGCCCTCAAGGACGCCCATGACGATTTCGTGTCCTACTACCGGGAGGCGGGCGTCGCCGCCCCGAAGAACAGGCTCGGCACCGATTTGCTGCTGCGCAACCTGGATTGCGCGGTCATCAATCACCTCCACGCCATTCGCGACGCCGCCAGTCTGACCCCCTTCCAGACCGTGCGCGGCGTGTTCATCGAGGGCGAGCGGCTCTATGAGGGCGCGGGCTTCTTCGCCAAGACCCACATCCAGATCTGCGTGCGCGACCCCGCCTGCATCAAGGGCGTGTTCCGCGTGCCGGCCCGCGATCTCGCCGACGCCGACTGACGGCGACTGTCCCGAGCGCCCTCCCCGCCGTCCAGCCCAGCTTTCGCCGGAATCGCGCCCTACCCGGGCGGCCCGGCCGCGACGCGGCCGGGCGTTTAACGGTTCTTGCAACGGCCTTCCTTCCGGAGTATCCCGATGTCCGTCCGCCAGTCCCTCGCCGCGGCCGCAGCCGTCCTCGCGCTTGCCGGCTGCGCCTCCACCGAAGGGGGGCCCGGCCCCAAGACCGTGGTCGGCGCCGGCACCGGCGCCATCATCGGCGGTCTCGCGGGCAGCGCCATCGGCCGCGGCGACGCCGGCTCGGTGGTGGCGGGCGCGCTGATCGGCGGCCTGCTCGGCGGCGCCATCGGCGCCTCGCTCGACGAAGAGGACCGCCAGCGCGCCTATGCCGCCGAAATGGACGCGCTGGAGCGTGGCCGCTCGGGCGCCCCGGTGTCGTGGCGCAACCCCGACAACGGCCATTACGGCACCGTCGTGCCGGGCCCGGCCTTCGACCGCGGCGGCCGCAACTGCCGCGAATACACCCACACCATCTATATCGACGGCCGGCCGCAGACCGCGCGCGGCACCGCCTGCCGCCAGCCCGACGGCACCTGGCAGCCGATCAGCTGAGGCGGGCGGATTCGCCGTTTTGCGGCCTTCGTCATCCCGGGCGAGGCGATAGCCGAGACCCGGGATCGGCTGCAGAACAAGACACCCTTTCCTGCTGACGGTCCCGGGTCGCGCACCTTCGGTGCTTGCCCGGGACGACAGCCCCTCTCCCCTTCGTCATCCCGGCCGAGCGAAGCGAGAGCCGGGATCGTCATCCGGAAAAGGCACCCCGTCCTGAAAACGGTCCCGGCTCGGCGCTGCGCGCCGTCCGGGACGACGTGACACGGAAAACGGTCCCGGGTCTTGGAACGGCGAAATGTGCTTTGATGGGTGCACCGGCTCGGGGTGGCCACCCCGAGCCGGTGCGGGCGGCACGCCGT
>NZ_VWPL01000027.1:7500-46502 GCF_008630065.1 Blastochloris sulfoviridis | reverse complement strand
AGGCCTTCGTCACCCTCGCCGCCATCCAGCTCGCCGTCAGGCGCCTCGCCCGATAGTAGGCTTTTGAGTCAGGCTCTGACGAACTGACTTCTATTGAATGGATTCTCGTCAGGATTCGTTGGCTTGGTAGTTACCCAAAGCATCTAACAATTGAGCAAATCAGAAGTGAGCTTCGGAGTGCCTACGGTGCTAACTATGAAGCTCAGCATAATAGGGCAATTTATAACCATGAGTAACAAGTTTGTAATTACAGGCTATCGAGAGACTGAGGACGGACTGCGTATCCCTGAGTATGAAATGACTAGGTACCCTGAGGATTCGTCTAACAAGGTTCCAGAAACTGTAGCCCCGGTGATTAACACCAGTCCTACCGGGAATGGCTTTGACGGAACCGTGGGGCGTGGCAAGTCTAAGCGTTGGCGCAAGGCCCGCTGAACGCCAGTGGCTGAGCGCTAGCATTAATTCTACGCTCTGCCCTACGCGCGTACACGGGCGTTTAACTTGGCGGCTACCCCAGGTGCTCGAAAGGGCAAACGCCCGTGTACGGCCTACCGCTGCCACGTAGCGTTGATTCTGTGAGGCAGGGTGAGTTCTTACAGCCACTGGCGTTCGAACTTTGCCTAACCCAGCCGCTGGCGCTCAAGGGCATATCCGATGCTCACTGGTACAAACCCAAGGCCAGCCCAGGTACAAAAAAGCTGGACCAAATGGCCTGTACCGGCTATCGTCCTTGCCGGTAAGTGTTTGATTTCTCAGGGTCTAGCCCTGTCGTGTCGAGGGTAGTGGTGCCCCTGGCCGGGATCGAACCAGCACTCCTTGCGGAACGCGATTTTGAGTCGCGCGCGTCTACCAGTTCCGCCACAGGGGCCCGGCGCGGACTATAGTCGGCGACTTCGTACGGTCAACGCATCCCGACGGGTTATGTGGGGTTCGCGAGATCGCGCCATGTGGACGGCGGCAGAGCGCCCGGCGCCCGCGGGTTCGCAGCGTGTCCCGGCGAGGCCGGATGCGACGATCACGAAAGGATCATCCGCCCGCGCTATGGCTTGGCGCAAGATGGCCGTGCGGACGCGAAGCGTGGACAGATGCGCCCGGCGGGGGTATCGCGCCGCCATGGATCGTTCGGCTGTGTCTCGTCTCAATGGGCTTCGGATTGCCGCCCGCCGGTCGCCGCCGCTGGCGGGCGCCTGGGTGGTGCTGGCGGTCGGCGGCGGCGCCATCGCCGCGGCCTGGGCGCTGGAGCTGATCGCCGGGCTCGCGCCCTGCTCGCTCTGCCTCACCCAGCGCATTCCCTATTACGTCGCCTTGCCGCTGGCCGCGGCGGTGGCGGCTGGCGGCCGGCTGCGGCTTCCGTCCGGCCTGCTGCGGGCCGGCGCGGCGCTGGTGGCGCTGGCCATGCTGGCGGCTGCCGGGATCGCCGCCTATCACGCCGGCGTCGAGTGGCGGTGGTGGCCGGGACCGGCCGACTGCTCGGGGGGCGACATCAAGCCGTTCGGCTCGGTCGAGAACCTGATGGCGCAGATGCAGACGGCCAAGGTGGTGCGCTGCGACGAGCCGGCGCTGGTGGTGTTCGGCCTGTCGCTGGCCGGCTGGAACGCGCTGCTGTCGCTGGCGCTGGCAGCGGTCGCCGCCTGGGGGGCGGCGGCGCGGGCGTCTCTCAAGGTCTCCGATTGATCCCTTCGGGATCCTGGAGACGATCTCGCCGAAAATCCGCGGTGGCGAAGGGGATATTCGGAGGGCCGGCTCAGGGATCGAGCTCGGTATCCCAGTAGAGATAGTCCAGCCAGCTCTGGTGCAGGAAGTTGGGCGGGAACAGCCGGCCGTTCTGGTGCAGGTCGTGCACCGTGGGGGCGAACGGCATCTGCGCCGGCCACATGCCGACCTCGCCGGGCATCTGGCCGCCCTTGCGCAGATTGCAGCACGAGCAGGCGGTGACCACGTTCTCCCAGGTGGTCTGGCCGCCGCGCGAGCGCGGAATCAGGTGGTCGAAGGTGAGGTCGTCGCGGTCGCCGCAATACTGGCAGGAAAACCGGTCGCGCAGGAAGACGTTGAAGCGGGTGAAGGCAGGCTGGCGGTTGGCGCGCACGAAGGTCTTCAGCGACACCACGCTGGGCAGGCGGATCTCGAAGCTCGGGCTGCGCACGAAGCGGTCGTAGTGCTCGACGACGCTGACGCGGTCGAGGAACACCGCACGCACCGCATCCTGCCAGGACCACAGAGACAGAGGGTAGTAGCTCAGGGGACGATAGTCCGCGTTGAGCACCAAAACGGGCCAGTTTCCGGGCGATACGGCCGCGTTCACGACGGCTCCTCACTCCCCTCAGCAGCGGCGCGCGCCGCCTCTCAGCACCACGACGCTCTAATGTACCGACTCGGCGTCAATTTTGTGAAGCCCGAACGGAAAACCCGTCCGCCGGAGAATTTGTCCCTGCCTTTGGCGCAACCCAGCCATACCGTTCCGGCGGAAGCCGGCGCGCGGCGGGCGGCTCGGGCCGGCGCGCCTTCGCGCTGCTTGCTTCAGCTTGGCGCGCCTTCGCGCTGCTTGCTTCAGCTTGGCGCGCCTTCGCGCTGCTTGCTTCAGCTTGGCGCGCCTTCGCGCTGCTTGTGCCACCGGTAGTAGGCCCACAGCAGCTTGGCGGCGACGCCGCGGCGCGGCCGCCAGGCCTCGGCGATCCCAGCCAGCGCCCGGGCGCTCGGCCGCTCGGGCAGGGCGAAGGCGAGCCGGGTCGCCTCCTGCAGGGCGAGATCGCCGGAGGGGAAGGCGTCCGGCCGGCCGAGCGCGAACAGGAGATAGAGGTCGGCGGTCCACGGCCCGATGCCGGGCACGGTGCACATCAGCGCGCGTGCCTCGTCGGCCGGCAGCTCGGCCAGGGCATCGAGCGGCAGGCGGCCGGACTGCACCGCCTCGGCCATGGCCGCCAGCGTGCGCATCTTGCCGGCCGACAGGCCGCAGGCCCGCAGTTCCGCCGCATCCGCTTCGAGCGCGCGGGCCGGCGTCAGCGGGTCGAGCCGGGCCTTGAGGCGGCCGAAGATCGCCGCGGCGCTGGCGGTCGAGAGCTGCTGGCCGATCATGATGCCGACCAGCGCGGGAAAGCCCGGCGGATGCCGGCGCAGCGGCACCGTGCCCACCGTGCCGAGCACCGGGGCGAGGCGCGAATCGGTTTTCACCAGGGCGCGAAGATGGCGGGCGAGGTCGGCCTCGGTGTCGAGCGGCGTTCCGGGATCGAAGGGCATCCAATCATGCTAGCGCCGCAGCAGGCCGCTGTCGCCGCCAGCGGGGCCGTGCTAGCTCCCGCGCCATGCGGCCCGTTTTCCGTTTCGCGCCAAGCCCGAACGGCTATCTCCATCTCGGCCACGCGCTGTCGGCGCTGCTCAATGCGGCGGCGGCGCGGGCGGCCGGCGGACGGCTGCTGCTGCGAATCGAGGACATCGACACCAGCCGCTGCCGGCCGGCGTTCGAGGCGGCGATCTTGGAGGATCTCGCCTGGCTCGGGCTCGCGTGGGAGGAGCCGGTGCGCCGCCAGTCGGCGCATTTCGACGACTACCGCGCCGCGCTCGGTCGGCTTGAGGCGATGGGCCTCGCCTATCCCGCCGTCGAGAGCCGGGGCGAGATTCGCAGCTTCGTCGCGGCGCGCGAGGCGGACGGGACCGCCTGGCCGCGCGATCCGGACGGCGTGCCGCTCTATCCGGGGGCGGGCGCCTGCGTCGACGCCAACGAAGGCGCCCGCCGGATGGCGGTCGGCGCGCCCTATGTGATTCGGCTCGACATGCGCGCGGCGCTGGAGCGGGTCGGCCGGCCGCTCGACTGGCCGGAGGAGGGCCAGGGCCGCGTCGCGGCCGATCCCGCCGCCTGGGGCGACGTGGTGCTGGCGCGCAAGGACATCCCCACCAGCTACCACCTCTCGGTTGTCGTCGACGATGCGCTCCAGGGCGTCACCCATGTGGTGCGCGGCCAGGATCTCTACGCCGCAACCGCCGTCCACCGCCTGCTGCAGGAGCTGCTCGGCATCCCGGTGCCTTCGTACCGCCATCATCGGCTGGTTCTCGACGACGCCGGCCGCAAGCTGTCGAAATCGACCGGGGCGGTCAGCCTGCGCGCGCTGCGCCAGCGCGGCGCGACGCCGGCCGACATCCGGCGGATGGTTGGGCTGGCTTGAGCTCGGCTTAACCGGGCTTTGACCGGTTGACGCGACAGTGGCCGCATGGGGGTAGTGCGATGATGGCGGATCGACACGGTATTGCGGTTTCTCCGGGGGGCGGCAGCCTGCGCGTGCTGCTGGTCGACGACGCGCCCTTCGTGCGGGAAATCCTGGAGCGGATCCTGACCGCGGCCGGCCATTGCTGCGTCACCGCCGAGACCGGCGCGGCGGGCCTGCTGGCTGCCGAGAGCAGCAATTTCGACGTGGTGATCACCGATCACGAGATGCCCGACATCGACGGCTGCACGCTGATCGAGCGGCTGCGCAACGGCGACGGGCCGAATCAGGCGACGCCGATGATCCTGCTGTCCGGCTATATCGGCGACGAGGCGCTGACGGCGCGGGCCGATGCGGTCGGTGTCGACGCGGTGCTGGGCAAGCCGATCGTGGTCGCCGAGGTGATGAGCACGATGGCGCGGCTCGCGCCGGTGGTGTGATACGAAATCCGGCTGATCGGCTCGGCTTCTCTCTTCCCTCTCTCCTTGCGGGAGAGGGTGGCGAGACCGAGCGAAAGCGAGGTCGAGCCGGGTGAGGGGTTCATGCGGACGCTCGCTTGAAGGTTCACCCCTCACCCGCCTCGCGGTCTGACGATCGCTCGGCACCCTCTCCCGCAAGGGGAGAGGGAAAGAGGGCGGCTCCGTTCGGCGACGGTTCGAGCGGATCGGCCGGAAGCCATTGGGCCGCGCTCAGCGCGGCTCGGCGGGCCGCTTCGGGCCGGCCGCCAGCGGCGCTGCCCGCAGCAGGGTGATGCGGTTGCGGCTCTTCCTCAGGATGCGGAAGCGGAAGCCGTGGAAGGTGAAGGTCTGGCCCGGCTCGGGGATGATTCCCGATTCGTGGATCACCAGCCCGGCGATGGTGGTTGCGGCATGCTCCGGCAGCCGCCAGCCCATGCGGCGGTTGATGTCGCGCACCGGCACCGCGCCCTCCACCGTCACCGAGCCGTCGATGCGCAGGCGGATGCCGGAGGCCGGCAGGTCGTGCTCGTCGGAGATGTCGCCGACGATCTCCTCCAGAATGTCCTCCAGCGTGACGATGCCCATCACCTCGCCGTACTCGTCGACGACGAAGGCGAGGTGCATGCGGCGGCGGCGGAAGGCGCGAAGCTGATCCTCCAGCGAGGTGGTGCCGGGCACGTACCAGGGCGGCAGCAGCAGATTGGCGACGTCGATCTGGTCGGCGTCGGCGCCGGCATGGACCATGGCGCGCAGCAGGTTCTTGGAGTGCAGCACGCCGACGATGTTCTCCGGCCGCTGGCGATAGACCGGCACGCGGGTGTGGGGAGACGCCAGCATCTGGCGCAGGATGTCGGCCGGCGGGGTCTCGATGTCGACCGCCACCATCTTGGTGCGGTGGATCATCACCTCGGCGACTTCGAGCTCCTTCAGCGCCAGCAGGCCGCCGAGCATGTCGCGGTCTTCCTTCACCACCGCGCCTTCGTGGTGCATCAGGTCGACCGCGCCGCGCAGCTCCTCGGTGCCGTCGCTCTCGCGCGGCGGGGCCTGGGTGCGGCGGTCGAATGGCCACAGGACGAGCCGCCCGATGGCGTCGAGCACCGCGGCGATCGGCACGACGAGGGCGACGAGCTTCGCCGCAGGCGCGGCCACCACCTTGGCGACGCGGTTGGGATCGCGCGCCGGAATCGCCCGCGACAGGCCGCGGGCGAGGCCGAACACCACGAGTCCGATCGCCACCGCCGCCAGCACGCCGGGCTTGCCCCAGCGGTCGTCGAGCACGGTGGTGGCGCTGGCGGTGGCGAACACGGTGGCCCCGAGATTGGCCAGCCGCAGCGCGGAAACCAGGATGTCGCGCTGCTCCAGCAGGGCGGCAGCAGCGGCGGCCTTGGCGTCGCCGGCTTCGCCCTGGGCGTGAAGCCGCGGCCGCGAGGCCCGCGTCAGGGCGCTCTCGATGGCGAGCAGAGCGACCGACACCACGAAGCAGATCAGGATCGCCGCGATCGCCAGGCCGTCGCTGTGGGTCATGCCGGCGCCGCCTCCGCCTCCAGGGTCTCCGCCTCCAGGAACGCCTTGACCGCGTCGGGCGCGACGTCCCTGGCGACGAAGGCGCCGCCGACGCCGCGCGCCAGGATGAAGGTCAGCGCGCCGCGCGCCACCTTCTTGTCCTGGGCGATGGCGTCCATCAGCCCGTCCACCGGGCCGACGCCGCCGGCCACCTGGTTCAGGCGGGTCGGCAGCCCGACCTCGGCGAGGTGGTCTTCGACGCGCTGGGCCACGGACGGCGCGCACAGGCCGAGCCGGGCCGAGAAGCGGAACGCCTGGGCCATGCCGAGCGCCACCGCCTCGCCGTGCAGCAGGCGGCCGGAGAAGCCGGTGGCCTTCTCCAGCGCGTGGCCGAAGGTGTGGCCGAGATTGAGAAGAGCGCGCTCGCCGCTTTCGCGCTCGTCGCGGCCGACGATGGCCGCCTTGGCGCGGCAGCTCGTCTCGATGGCGTCGAGCCGGGCCGGCCCGCCCGCAAACACCTCGCGCCAGTTCGATTCGAGCTCGGCGAAGAAGGCAGCGTCGTCGATCAGGCCGTATTTGGCGACCTCGGCATAGCCCGCGCGGAACTCGCGGGGAGGCAGGGTGTCGAGCGCGGCAGTGTCGGCCAGCACCAGCACCGGCTGGTGGAAGGCGCCGACCAGGTTCTTGCCGTGCGCGGAATTGATGCCGGTCTTGCCGCCGACCGAGGAATCGACCTGGGACAAGAGGGTGGTCGGCACCTGCACGAAATCGACGCCGCGTCGCACCACCGAGGCGGCAAAGCCGGCGAGGTCGCCGATCACCCCGCCGCCCAGCGCCACCACCAGGTCGCCGCGCTCGATGCGGGCGTCGATCAGCGCCTCCACCACCCGCTCGAACACCGCAAAGCTCTTGGAGCCTTCGCCGGGGGCGACCCGGATCGCGGTCGCCGGCAGATTCGCCTGCGCGAACGCGGCCTCGATGCGTGCCAGATAGAGGTTGGCCACGGTCTCGTCGGCGACGATGGCAAGCCGCGCGCCGGGGCGGCGGGCGGCGATCTCGGCGCCGGCCGCGTCGATCAGGTTCGGGCCGATCAGGATGTCGTAGCTGCGGGCGGCGAGGTCCACCCGCAGGCGGCGGGCCGCGGTGGGCGTTGACGTCTCGGTCATTGCGGTTCGCTGGGGTTGGCGGGCTGCGGGGCGGGGCCGATACGAAGATGCTCGGCCAGCGCGGCGATGATCTCCTCGACCATCACCTCCTGGGGGACGTCGCGCGACAGCACGGTGATGTCGGCCTCGGCATAGACGGGATAGCGCTCGGCGATCAGCCGCCGCATCACGCCCTCGGGGTCGGGCGCCTTCAGCAGCGGGCGGTCGGCGCGGCGGCGGACGCGGCGCATCAGCACGTCGAAATTGGCCTTGAGCCAGACGGTGAGCGCCCGCTCGCCGACGAGGGCGCGGGTCTCGGCGCGCATATAGGCGCCGCCGCCGGTGGCGATCACCTTGGCCTCGCCCTCCACCAGCCGGCGGATCACCTTGGCCTCGCCGTCGCGGAAGGAGGCCTCGCCATGGCGCTCGAAGATCTCGGCCACCGTCATGCCGGCGGCCGCCTCGATCTCGCTGTCGGCGTCGGCGAAGGGCAGGTCCAGCCGGGCGGCAAGCCGCTTGCCGACGGTGGACTTGCCGGCGCCCATCATGCCGATCAGCACCAGCGAGCGCGACCCCAGCGCGGCGCGCAGCCGTGCGGGACGCTCGTCACTCTCGGTCCTGGCCGGCGCGGTCATGGCAACTCCCCCCGGCCGGTTCTACAACACGCCGGCCGGCGATGGCAGGGGCCGGGCGGCAATGGGGCGACGTTCGGCTCGCAGGATTGGCGGCTCGCAGGATGGGCGGCCTGCGGGATGTTCGGCTTGCATGCGGCGGGCGGACGTGATGACCCTGTGATACGGTTTCCGGAGGTTCCCTTCGGGATCCCGGAAACCCGTCGGGACCATCCACCGCCAACCAACCGTCGAATCGCCGCCATGCCCACCCTTCTCCGCTTCCTGACCATCCTCGCCATCATCGGCGGCGCGATCTATGGCGGGCTGTTCGCGCTCGCCACCATGGTCGAGCCGACCCAGCGCGAAATGACCGTCACGGTGTCGCCCGACCGGTTCCACCGGGCCGAGTGAGGTGGCCAGGCGGCCGCCGAAAGCCTCGGAAACGGCGCCGCCGCGCCCGGCCGGACGAGGGGCGGTGACGCTGTTCCTCGACATGCAGGCGGCCGAGCGCGGCGCCGCCGGCAACACGATCGCCGCCTATCGGCGCGACCTCGACGACTATGCCGGGTTTCTTGCCGGGCTTGGGCGGGCGGTGGAGCAGGCCGCCACCGACGACATCCGCCGCCATCTCGCCGAACTCGACGACCGCGGCTTCAAGGCGACCACGGTGGCGCGGCGGCTGTCGGCCATCCGCCAGCTCCACCGCTTCCTCTATGCCGAGGGCATCACCACGGGCGATCCGGCGGCGGTGCTGGAGGGGCCGCGGCGCGGGCGCAGCCTGCCCAAGGTGCTTTCCATCGACCAGGTCGACCGGCTGCTGGCGACGGCGCACGCGGCCGCGGCCGACGCCAGCGGCGGGGCCGGCGTGCAATTGCGGGCGGCGCGGCTCGCGGCGCTGATCGAGACGCTCTACGCCACCGGCCTGCGCATCTCCGAGCTGGTGGCGCTGCCGGCCTCGGCGGCGCGGGCGGCGGAAGCGCTGGTGGTGCGCGGCAAGGGCGGCAAGGAGCGGCTGGTGCCGCTGACCGAGGCCGCCAAGTGGGCGATGGCCCACTACCACGCCTTGCGCAAGCAGGCCGGCGTGGCTGCGGGCGGGGCCGACAAATGGCTGTTTCCGTCGTTCGGCGAGAGCGGCCACCTCACCCGCCAGCACGTGGCGCGCGAGCTGAAGACGCTGGCGGCGGCGGCCGGGCTCGACCACCGGCTGGTCTCCCCGCACGTGCTGCGCCATGCCTTCGCCAGCCACCTGCTGCAGAACGGCGCCGATCTGCGCACGGTGCAGACCCTGCTCGGCCACGCCGACATCTCGACCACGCAAATCTATACCCACGTGCTCGACGAGCGGCTGGCGGCGATGGTGCGCGACCTGCACCCGCTGGGAGAGGAGTGACGGCGGGCGCTATTTCAGGATGTGACAGAATGGGCGGATCTTGACTTTCGTCGCATGGCGGAGTGTTGTCCGCCGCCCCGGGTCGGTCCGGGCGATCTTCGCCCCCTGAGATTCGCGATTTCCTCCTGGCGACCAGCCCGATTCCGTCGATGCGCAGCTATCTCGATTTCGAAAAATCCGTCGCCGAGTTTGAAGCCAAGGTCGAGGAGCTGCGGGCTCTTGCCGCCTCCGGCCAGGCCGTGACCATCGGCGAGGAGATCGCCAAGCTGGAGGCCAAGGCCAGCCAGGCGCTGAAGGATCTCTACGCCAACCTGACGCCCTGGCAGAAGGCGCTGGTGGCCCGCCACCCGCAGCGCCCGCACGTGTGCGACTATATCGTCGGGCTGATCGAGGAGTTCACGCCGCTGGCGGGTGACCGCAAGTTCGGCGAGGACGAGGCGATCCTCGGCGGGTTCGGCCGGTTCCGCGGCGAGCCGGTGTGCGTGATCGGCCAGGAGAAGGGCTCCTCGACCGAGGAACGCCTCAAGCACAATTTCGGCATGGCCCGCCCGGAGGGCTACCGCAAGGCGGTGCGGCTGATGGAAATGGCCGACCGGTTCGGCCTGCCGGTCATCACCCTGGTCGATACCGCCGGCGCCTATCCCGGCATCGGCGCCGAGGAGCGCGGCCAGGCCGAGGCCATCGCCCGCTCGACCGACGCCTGCCTCGGCCTCGGCGTGCCCAATGTCGCGGTGGTGATCGGCGAGGGCGGCTCCGGCGGGGCCATCGCCATCGCCACCGCCAACCGCGTGCTGATGCTGGAGCACGCCATCTATTCGGTGATCTCGCCGGAGGGCGCGGCCTCGATCCTGTGGCGCGATTCCTCGCGCGCCCAGGACGCCGCCACCAGCATGAAGATCACCGCCCAGGATCTCATCAAGTTCGGGGTAATCGACAAGATCGTGCCCGAGCCGCCCGGCGGCGCCCACCGCGACCCGCAGGCGATGATGGACACGCTCGGCGAGGCGATCGCCCAGGCGCTCGGCGATTTGAAGACCCTGTCGCCCGCCGAGGTGCGCGAGCACCGCTACGCCAAGTTCCTGGCCATCGGCCGCACGCTCTGATCCTTCGCGCCCGGCGCGCGTTCCGGCCGGCGAGAGCGGATCGCCGCGCGCTGCAGTCCGGGATTCCGCACAGGAATTTTCGGCCTAAGTATTCTACGGGATCATGCGCCCGTCCGGCCCGCCGTAGGGCCGGATTTTCCGTTATTTTTTAACGTGTTGGCGTTCGCGTCGGGCGGCGGTTCATCCGTTTCGCGTCCCCATTGCCCGACGCAATCGGAATTAACTCTTTGGCAAGGCGTTTGTTCCGGCGGCCATGGGATCGCCCCATTCCTCGTCCAAGACCGTTGCGGTTGGTGGCGTCCTTCCGATATCCCCTGGCCGCGTGCGATAACTGGACCGTAACCCTAACCAATTATCCTGGCGGTTCAGACGACCGGCGCCATGTCGCAGAAGCTCTGTGCGCCGTCGAAGCTCTTCACGTCGTCGAAGCTCTTCACGTCGTCGAAGCTCTTTGGGAAGGGTCTCGCGTTGAACCGTCAGCTCCAGCACCGTTTCGCCGCCGTCGCGCTTGCCGCCGGCATCGCGCTCTCCGTCGCCGGCTGCGTCACGGACGAGGCCGCGACCAAGCTGCCCTCGCGCGCCCGTGCCCCGCTCAAGGCGGAGACGGTGGCTCTGCTCGAAGAGAAGGGCATGTCGAAGTCCAGCCCCATCGTCGTGCGCCTGTTCAAGCAGGAGAGCGAGCTGGAGGTGTGGAAGCCGAACCGCGAGGGCCGCTACGAGCTGTTCAAGTCCTACCCGATCTGCCGTTGGTCCGGCGAGCTCGGCCCCAAGATCAAGGAGGGCGACCGGCAGGCGCCCGAGGGGTTCTATACCATCGTGCCGGGCCTGATGAACCCGGCCTCAAGCTATTACCTTGCTTTCAACACCGGTTTTCCCAACGCCTTCGACCGTGCCCACGGCCGCACCGGCGGCGATCTGATGGTGCACGGCGACTGCTCCTCGCGCGGCTGCTATGCCATGACCGACGAGCAGATCGCCGAGATCTACGCGCTCGGGCGCGAGAGCTTTGCCGGCGGCCAGCGCTCCTTCCAGGTGCAGGCCTATCCGTTCCGCATGACGGCTGAGAACCTCGCCAAGCACCGCAGCAACCCCCACATGGCGTTCTGGCGGATGCTGAAGGAGGGCAACGACCACTTCCTGACCACGCGTAAGGAAGTCAAGGTCGACGTCTGCGGCAAGAAATACGTGTTCAACGCCACCCCGGCCACGGGCAGCAGGTTCGACCCGGTGGCGCAGTGCCCGCCCTTCGAGGTGCCGGCCGAGATCGCCGCGGCTGTCGACAAGAAGCGCGCCGCCGACGAGGCCAAGGTTGCCGCCCTGCTGGCCGATGGTGTCACCCCGGCGCCGGTCAAGACCGGCACCGATGGCGGCATGCACCCGGTGTTCCTGGCGGCGGTGAAGGGCGTCGGCGATCCGTCGCTCGGCGACATCATCCGCAGCGAGCCGTTCAGCCGCCTGCCCGGCACCGTGCCGGCGCATGCCGTGCCGCCGCGCGAGCCGACGGTGGCCGCGGCGCCGGCGCCTGCCAAGGCAACCGCCGACAAGCCGGCCCAGAAGCCCGCCACGGCGGTCGCCAGCGCGTCGTCTTCTTCGTCGTCCTCGTCTTCGAGCTCGTCGGGCAACTGGTTCACCCGGCTGTTCTCCAGCCGCGACGACAAGTCGGATCCGGAGATCACGGCCTCGACGTCCGCCAGCGCCCCGCCGGCGCGCACGGCCGCGGCGTCCGCGCCGCAGCCGCCGGCCCGTCCGGCCGCCGTGCCCCAGCCCGGGACCCCGGCCCAGGCAGCGAAGCCGGCCGATGCCTATGCGCTGGCATCGGCGCCGCATGAGCGCCCGGGCGCTGTTCCCGCGGCGCCGTCGCAGACCCGGGCCGCCGCCCCGGTGCCGGCCCGCCAGACGTCCACGGTGTCTGCTTCTGCGGCGCCAGCGCCCGGCAGCCTGATCGGCGGCGCCGCGCCGGTGCTGGAAACCGGCGGGTTCTCGCGCTGACGGCCGGCTGCGGCCGTTCCGCATTCAGAAACGAAATCGCCCGATCCGACGCTGTCGGATCGGGCGATTTCGTTTGGGCGCTTGCCGATCCGGGCGAGCCAAGCGGACGCTCGAAGTCTTTGCGTTGGCTCAGTCTCGACCGCAAGACCGGTCCCCGCGTCCGCGGAAGGGTCTATCCCGCCAGCAGCGGGTCGAGCTGGCCGGTCTGCTCCAGCTCGTAGAGATCGTCGCAGCCGCCGACATGGGTCGTGCCGATGAAGATCTGCGGCACGGTCGCGGCACCGCCTGAGCGCGCCAGCATCTCGGCGCGCGCCGCAGCGTCGCCGGTGATGTCGATCTCGGTGAAGGTGGCGCGCTTGCGGCGAAGCAGCTCTTTGGCGGCGTGGCAGTAGGGGCAGGACGATTTCGAATAGATGACGACAGGCTGCATGCGTTCTCCGGCACACCACTTTCATGGCATGCCAGTGACTTAGACGCACGCGGCGGAATCCACAACCCGGGCGAAGACCAGGGCGTCGACGCGCGCCGCACCGGCCCGTGACAGAGTCCGCGCGCAAGCCTCCAGCGTCGCGCCGGTGGTCAGCACGTCGTCGACCAGCACCAGCCGCCGCCCCCGCACCTCGCCGGTGGCCGCCGGCGGCACGGCGAAGGCGCCCTGGACGTTGCGCGCCCGCTCGGCCCGGCTGAGGCCGATCTGGTGGCCGGTGCGGCGGCTGCGGACCAGGAGGTCGTTGCGCACCGGCCGTCCGGCCACGCGCCCCACGGCGTCGGCCAGCGCCGCCGACTGGTTGAAGCGCCGCTGCCACAGCCGCGTCCAGTGCAGCGGCACCGGCACCAGGGCGTCGGCGTCGGCCAGGAGCTCGGCGCCGGCCTGCGCCATCATCCGCCCGAGCGGCCAAGCGAGATCGGTGCGGTCGCCGAACTTGAGGGCATGGACCAGCCGGCGGGCGACGTCGTCATAGTGCGCCACCGCCCGCGCCCGGTCATAGGCGGGGGGCGTGGCGAGCGCCGCCGGCGACAGCAGGCCGGGGCCGAGGTCGGCGGCGAACGGCGTGCCCAGCCGCTCGCAATACGGCCGGCTGATGAAGGTCAGGCGCGCCCAGCAGGCCGGACACAGCCCGCCATCGTCGGCCACCGGCGCGCGGCAGGCGATGCAGGTTGGCGGCAGGGCCATGTCGCGCACCAGCCGCAGCGCCGACGCCGCGGCCCGCGCGCCGCGCGCCGCCACCCCCGCCGCCGTCCGCAAGGCTGCCGCTGCCATCCTGTCTTCCCGCTTGCGCGAGCCTATGGCTGCGCCGCTCGGGCAGCAACCGGCTTTGCCGAAGGCGCCGTGCGGCCTACATGGACGGAAAGGATCCGCCATGGCCGCCCCCGTTCTGTTCGACCGCGCTCTCATTCGCTGCCGCCGCGCCCGCGCCGTGGCGATGGGGCCGGCCGACTTCCTGCTCGACATGGCGGCCGAGGATCTGGCCGACCGGCTGGCGGCGGTGGCGCGGCGCTTCGCCGCCGCCGCCGACATCGGCACGCCGGGCGATGCGGCGGTGCGGGCGCTCACGGCCCGCGGCCAGGTCGAGGCGCTGGCGCACATCGACCTCTTGGCCGGTGCCGACACGTTGCCGGACGGCGATCCGCTGCCGCTCGCGCCGGCCTCGCTCGACCTCGCGGTCTCGGCGTTGGCGCTGCAGTTCGTCAACGACCTGCCGGGCCTGCTGGTGCAGGTGCGGCGGGCACTGAAGCCGGATGGGCTGTTCCTGGCGGCGCTGGTCGGCGGCGACAGCCTGACCGAGCTGCGCCAGGCCTTCATGGCGGCGGAGGCGGAGACGGCCGGCGGCGCCTCGCCGCGGGTCGCGCCGTTCGCCGGGGTGCGCGAGATGGGGGCGCTGCTGCAGCGGGCCGGGTTCGCGCTGCCGGTCGCCGACGTCGACCGCCTCACGGTCCGCTACGCCACGCCGCTGGCGCTGATGGCCGAGCTGCGCCGCATGGGTGCCGCCAATCCGCTGGCCGAGCGCCGCCGGGCGCCGCTGCGGCGGGACACGCTGGCGCGGGCGGTGGAGATCTATGCCGAGCGCTTCGCCGATCCCGACGGGCGCGTCCGCGCCACCTTCGAGATCGTGTGGGTCTCCGGCTGGGCCCCGCACGACAGCCAGCAGACGCCGCTCAAGCCCGGCTCGGCCCAGATGCGGCTGGCCGACGCGCTGGCGCAGGGCCGCGCGCCGAAGCCCGGACCCGGCTGATCGCTTCGGCCTCTTCTTCCCTCTCCCGCAAGGGGAGAGGGAAAGAGGGCGGTTCCCGGCCAGCAGTTGTTCCGAGGTGCTCAGCCGGAAACCGCATCACAGCAGCTTGCGCATCGAGGGGGCGTGGTGGAGGTTGAAGCCCAGCGCCTTGTAGAACGGCACCGCCTCGGCCCGGGCGTCGAGGAACACCGCACCCATGCCGCGGGCCTGCGCATCCTGCTCGACATGGTCCATCAAGAGGCGGCCGACATCGGCGCGGCGCTCCTCGTCGGCGACGACGAGGTCGTCGACATGGAGGTGGGGGCCGCGGGCCAGCGTGTGCACCGGCCGCATCCCCAGCACGCCGAGCAGCCGCCCGTTGGCGAAGGCGCCGATGAGCTGGTAGCCGGAATAGGCCTGCCGCTCGACGCGTTCCAGAAATTCCTCGGCCGTCAGGTGGGTGCGCAGCGCCGCCATCACGGGAAACGCTGCACGCCATTCCGCCGGCTCCAGCTTGCGAACCGTGATCCGTTCGTCGGTCGCTGCGCCCGTCCTGACCATGTTTCCGTGCCCCTACTCGACAATGTCGCCGGTCTCGTCCGCCCGCTCGAGCTTGCGGCGCCCCGGCGGCCGTGTCCAGTTTGGGCACAGAGAGTAGCTCATGCCAACGGCAGCGGAAGCTGGGCGTTGGGTCTGACCGTCGATTTTCACGAGATCATTGATGGCGCCGGCGACGGCCCGCCCCCACAAGCGGCCGCGGCGCGCCGGGCTCTCTCTCTATCTCTTTCCGCCCTGATGCCAACGGCCCCAAACGCTGACGCGTGGGGCCGTTGACCATCGCGGATTTTCTCATCTGAAATCAGAGATTTCGCGAAAACCTGCGGCCGGACCCAACGCCCAGCTTTCGCTGCCGTTGGCATGAAGCCCGATCACCGGAGAAGTGCTGCCGCGATCTTCTCATAGTAGCCGACGAGGATGCCCTGGCCGATGAGATAGACCGCGCCGGCGATCATGATGCTGAGGAACCCGGCGATCACGGTGTATTCGATCGCGGTCTCGGCGCTGTCGTCTCGCCGCAAGCGGTCCGCGGTGGCAATCACCTCGTGGAGCCGGTGCATGGCGCCCCTCACAACAGGTCGATGAGCATCGGGACCAGCGGGATATCCGCCGGCGGCATCGGATAGTCGCGCAGCTTGTTCGGCCGCACCCAGGCGAGCGTCTGGCCCTCGCAGGGGGTCGGCCGGCCGGTCCAGCGGCGGCAGACATAGAGCGGCATCAGGAGATGGAAGTCGCCATAGTCGTGGCTGGCGAAGGTGAGCGGCGCGAGGCAGGGTTCCTTGACCTCGATGGCCAGCTCCTCGCGCAGCTCGCGCACCAGCGTCGCCTCCGGACGCTCGCCCGCCTCGACCTTTCCGCCCGGGAATTCCCAAAGACCGGCCATCGCTTTTCCTGCTGGCCGCTCGGCCAGCAGCACGCGCCCGTCGGCATCGACGAGGGCGACGGCCGCCACCAGCACGAGGGGCACGCGCACAGTTTCGGAGACCACTCTTACCCCTCCGGGATTAAGACAAGGTTCCAGATTGCGCGAAATCCCGGCCGGCTACGACCTGTAATCGCCATTGATCGCCACATACTCCTTGGTCAGGTCGCAGGTCCACACCGTGTCGGACGCCTCGCCCAAAGCGAGGTCGACCTTCAGCTCGATCTCGTCGCGGCGCATGTAGGTGGAGGCCTCGGCCTCGTCGTAGGCGGGATCGCGCGCCCCCCGGCAGGCGACGCGGATGTCGCCGAACCAGATGGTCAGCTTGTCGCGGTCGGCCGGCTCGCCGGCCTTGCCGACCGCCATCACCACCCGGCCCCAATTGGCGTCCTCGCCGGCGATCGCCGTCTTCACCAGCGGCGAATTGGCGATCGACATGGCGATGCGCCGTGCCGAGCGCTTCGAGGTGGCGCCGGAGACGGTGATGGTGACGAACTTGCGCGCGCCCTCGCCGTCGCGCGCCACCTGCCGGGCGAGATCGCCCATCAGGTCGAACAGGGCGGCGCGGAACTCGGCGAGCCGCTTGTCGCGGGTCTCCTCGATCAGCGGCGCGCCGCGCGTTGCCGCGGCCCCGGTGGCGAACATTAGCAGCGTGTCGGAGGTGGAGGTGTCGCCGTCGATGGTGAGGGCGTTGAAGGTGTCGATCACCCCGCGGTCGAGCAGGCTCTGCAGCACGGGTGCGGCGATCGGCGCGTCGGTCACCACGAAGGACAGCATGGTCGCCATGTCGGGCGCGATCATGCCGGCTCCCTTGGCGATGCCGACCAGCGTCACCGGAACGCCGCCGAGATCGACGGTGCGGGTCGCCACCTTGGGGAAGGTGTCGGTGGTCATGATGGCCTTGGCCGCCTCCAGCCACGGCCCGTCGGCGGCGCGCGCGGCGCAGTCGGTCAGCACGCCCTCGAACTTGGAGGCGTCGAGCGGCTCGCCGATCACGCCGGTCGAGGCCAGGAACACCTCGCGCGTCTTGCAGCCGGCGGCGGCGGCGGCCAGCTCGGCGGTGCGCTTGACGGCGGCGCGCCCGGCCTTGCCGGTGAAGGCGTTGGCATTGCCGGAATTGACGACGAGGGCGCGGGCCTTGCCGGCGGCGAGCCTGGCCTCGCACCATTCGACCGGTGCCGACGGGCACTTGGAGCGCGTGAACACGCCGGCAGCCGTGGTGCCGCGGTCGAACACCATCAGCAGCACGTCGGTGCGGTTCTTGTAGCGGATGCCGGCTTCGGCCGTGGCAAAGCGCACGCCGTCGACCGGCGGCAGCTCAGGGTAGGACTTGGGGGCGAGGGGGGAGACAGTTTGGGACATGGCGGCCTCGTAAGCGAGGCCGTCCTTTGCCCGACCCACCGGCGGTGTGCAAGACCGGCGTGAGCGGCACGGCCTGCAGCACCTTTTGCAATTTGCGGTGTCCGGCGTCAGCACCCGCTGCCGGACCGGCCGGACCGCGTCGCGGCCCGGACGTCGGCACGCGCCGACCCCCTGTTCGGAAACGGGTCTTCGGCGAGTGCCAGGAGTGCGCCGGCGCTTCGGCCGGCGTCGACGTCACTTCTTGTCGGCGGGGGCCGGCGCGGGGGCGGGCGCGCCGATGCGCTCGATCTTGGCGGACTCGCGCAGCTTCAGCACCAAGTCGCTCTGCGCCTTGTGCTCGACGAACTGCTCGATCTGCGACTTCACTTCCTCGAACTTCGGCGGCTGGCGCGGGCGGACGTCCTCGATCTTGATGACGTGCCAGCCGAACTGGGTCTTGACCGGATCGGCGATCTCGCCCTTGGCGGTCTTGAAGGCCACCACGGCGAATTCGGGCACCATCTGGTCCTTGGTGAAGTAGCCGAGGTCGCCGCCATCGGCCGAGCCGGCGTCCTTCGAGTTCTTCTTGGCCAGGTCCGCAAAGTCGGCGCCGCCGCGGGCCTGCTTGACCAGATCCTTGGCCTTGTCCTCGCTGTCCACCAGGATGTGGCGGGCGCGCACTTCCTGGTCCTTGGCGAGGGTCTTGGTGGTCTCGGCGTAGATCTTCTGCAGGTCGGCTTGGGCCAGCGCATCCTTGGCCGTCTTTTCCATCAGCGCTTCCATCAGGACGCGCTGGCGGGCGTGGGCCATCTTCTTCTTGAAATCAGGCGTATCCTGCAGCTTCTGGCTCTCGGCCGCCTTGGCCAGCAGGACGATATCGGTCGCGTAATTGACGAGCGCCTCGCGGCGCTGCTCGGGCGTCGCGGCCGGCAGGTTGGCGCCGATCGCATCTTCGATCAAATTCAGGTCACTTTCGAAAACTTCGACGCCGTCGACTTTGGCGACAACGGCATCGGCCAAGGCCGCGCCCGGCACCGCGAAGGCGGCAGCGAGCATGGCCGCCGCCAGGACGAAGCGGGCCGGCAGCAAAGCGGTTCGACGGGCAGTACGATCGGTCATTGCATCATCCTTTTAGGAAAGCGCGGCGGATGCATGCGCCCATCCGCGGCGATTGACAAGGCGAAAGCCCGTCCATATCTCCCAAGCGCTCAACGTGCGCGCAGCGTGTCTGGCGCGAACGTGACCCGGGCGCGGAAAATCCTCAGAATTGCCCGGTTTTCGCCCCTTTGTCGCGCCACCGACCACCCGTTCGGCCGGCGCGTTGCCGGCGCAGCGGTTCGAGCTTAGCGGTTCGCTTGCGATGACCCTGCGACGATTGGCCAGCACCCAAGGTGATCTTCCATGTTCGGCGCCCTCGCAACCAAGCTGTTCGGTTCGTCCAACGACCGGAAGGTGAAGGCCTATCACCCCCGGGTCGCCGCCATCAACGCGCTGGAGCCGGCCTTCGCCAAGCTCTCCGACGACGCCCTGCGGGCCAAGACCGAGGAGTTCCGCTCCCGGGTCGAAGGCGGCGCCGAACTGGACGAGCTTCTGCCCGAGGCCTTCGCCGCGGTGCGCGAGGCCGCCAAGCGCACCTTGGGTCAGCGCCACTTCGACGTCCAGCTCATCGGCGGCATGGTGCTGCACGAGGGCAAGATCGCCGAGATGAAGACCGGCGAAGGCAAGACGCTGGTCGCCACCCTGCCGGTCTATCTCAATGCCCTGGCCGGCAAGGGCGTCCACGTCGTCACCGTCAACGACTATCTCGCCCGCCGCGACGCCGAGTGGATGGGCCAGATCTACAAGTTCCTCGGGCTCACCGTCGGCGTGATCGTCCACGGCCTCGACGATGACGAGCGGCGCGAGGCCTATGCCAGCGACGTCACCTACGGCACCAATAACGAGCTTGGCTTCGACTATCTGCGCGACAATATGAAATACGACATGTCGCAGATGGTCCAGCGCGGCCATGTCTACGGCATCGTCGACGAGGTCGACTCGATCCTGATCGACGAGGCGCGCACGCCGCTGATCATCTCCGGACCGCTCGACGACCGGTCCGAATTCTACAACACCATCGACGCCTTCATTCCGCGGCTCTCCAAGGAAGACTACGAGCTGGACGAGAAGCAGCGCACGGTGGTGATGACCGAGGCCGGCACCGAGAAGATGGAGCAGATGCTGCGCGAGGCCGGCCTGCTCAAGACCGACGACATGTACGACGTCGAGAACGTCTCGGTCGTCCACCACGTCAACCAGGCGCTGCGCGCCCACAGGCTGTTCACCCGCGACAAGGACTATATCGTCCGCAATGGCGAGGTGGTGATCATCGACGAGTTCACCGGCCGCATGATGCCGGGGCGCCGCTTCTCGGAAGGGCTGCACCAGGCGCTGGAGGCCAAGGAGCACGTCCAGATCCAGCCCGAGAACCAGACGCTGGCCTCGATCACCTTCCAGAACTACTTCCGCATGTACGAGAAGCTGGCCGGCATGACCGGCACGGCGCTCACCGAGGCGGACGAGCTCATGGACATTTACGGCCTCGAAGTGATCGAGGTGCCGACCAACATGCCGGTGGCGCGCCGCGACGAGGACGACGAGGTCTACCGCACCGCGCCCGAGAAGTACCGCGCCATCATCGAGCTGCTGAAGGAGTGCAAGACCAAGGGCCAGCCGGTGCTGGTCGGCACCACCTCGATCGAGAAGTCGGAGCTGCTGGCCGACCTCCTGAAGAAGGAAGGCTTCATCCAGAAGGACTTTTCCGATCCCACCGCGTTCGCCGGGCTGTTCGACGAGGAGCACGCCACCACCGACAAGGTGTTCGCGGTGCTCAATGCCCGCTATCACGAGCAGGAGGCGCAGATCGTCTCCCAGGCCGGCGCGGCCGGCGCCATCACCATCGCCACCAACATGGCCGGCCGCGGCACCGACATCCAGCTCGGCGGCAATCCCGACATGCGCATCAAGGCCGAGCTGGCCGGGATCGAGCCCGGACCGGAGTTCGACCGCCGCGCCGCCGAGATCCGCGCCCAGTGCGCGCGCATGAAGGAGCGGGCGCTGAAGGCCGGCGGCCTGTTCGTGCTCGGCACCGAGCGCCACGAGAGCCGGCGCATCGACAACCAGCTGCGCGGCCGCTCCGGCCGCCAGGGCGACCCCGGCCGGTCCAAGTTCTTCCTGTCGCTCGACGACGACCTGATGCGCATCTTCGGGTCGGACCGGCTCGACGGCATGCTGCAGAAGCTCGGCCTCAAGGAGGGCGAGGCGATCGTCCACCCCTGGATCAACAAGGCGCTGGAGAAGGCCCAGGGCAAGGTCGAGGCGCGCAATTTCGACGCGCGCAAGAACATCCTGAAATACGACGACGTCATGAACGACCAGCGCAAGGTCGTGTTCAGCCAGCGCATCGAGCTGATGAAGGACGCGAACGTCGCCGAGACGGTCAAGGAGATGCGCCACGCGGTGATCGACGACCTCGTCGGCCGCCACATCCCGGCCAATGCCTATCCCGAGCAGTGGGACGCTGCCGGCCTCAAGGAGGAAGTGGCGAACCTGCTGGCGCTCGACCTGCCGGTCGACGAGTGGGCCCGGGAAGAGGGCATCGCCGACGAGGAGGTGCGCGAGCGCCTGTTCAAGGCCTCCGACGAGGTGATGGCGAAGAAGCTCGACGCCTACGGCCCCGAGGTCATGACCTATGTCGAGAAGAGCATCCTGCTGCAGGCGCTCGACCATTTCTGGCGCGAGCACCTCGTCACCCTCGACCATCTGCGCCAGGTGATCGGCCTGCGCGGCTATGGCCAGCGCGATCCGCTCAACGAATACAAGTCCGAGGCCTTCAACCTCTTCCAGGGGCTGCTCGACCGGCTGCGCGAGGCGGTCACCGCCCAGCTCATGCGGGTGGAGATCATGACCCAGCCGATGCAGCCAGAGCTGCCGGACATGGTCGCCCACCATATCGACCCGATGACCGGCCTCGACGAGCTCGCCGGCGACGCCGATCCGATCGCCCAGGCCGGGCGGATGCTGGGGCTCTCGGCGCAGGATGGCGACGCGCCCGAAATGGCGGCGGCCGAGCGCGACCCGGCCGATCCGTCGACCTGGGGCAAGGTCGGCCGCAACGAGCCCTGCCCCTGCGGCTCGGGCAAGAAGTTCAAGCACTGCCACGGCCGGCTGGCCTGATGCGGTTTCCGGACGATCCCTCTGGGATCCCGGAGACGATCTCGCCGGGATACGCCTGATCCCGAGGGCCGCGCGGGCGGCCTCTCCGCCTGCGCGTGTGCCGCTGGCCGCGGCTGCCGCGCGATTGTGGACGGGCCGGTCGGCAAGACGGCAAGATGACGATAGGATGATCGGCCGATCATCGTATCTTCATCGGGCGCCGTCCTTGTCCGCGCCGCAACACGACGAGTCTTGCCATGACCACCAGTTCCGGTTCGCCCGCCACGTTCCGCGTCGCGCTCGCCCAGATGCGCACCGGCCGGTCGGTCGCGGCCAATGTCGACGCGGCGGCGGCCCTGGTGCGCGAGGCCAAGGCGGCGGGCGCCGACTATGTGCTGACGCCGGAAATGACCTCGCTGATGGAGGATGACCGGGCGCGGCTGTTCGACACCCTGGCCGGGGAGGCCGACGATCCGGCGCTGGCCGATTTCAGGGCGCTGGCGCGCACCCTCGGCCTGTGGCTGCACATCGGCTCGCTGCCGCTCAAGGTGTCGCCGGATCGGGCGGCCAACCGCGCCTTCGTGATCGCCCCCACCGGCGACATCGCCGCCCGCTACGACAAGATCCACATGTTCGACGTCGATCTCGCCGGCGGCGAAAGCTACCGCGAGTCGGAGTCGTTCGTGCCGGGCGACGCCGCGGTGCTGGCCGACCTGCCGTGGGGGCGGATCGGCCTGTCGATCTGCTACGATTTGCGGTTTCCGGCGCTCTACCGGGCGCTGGCCGAGGCCGGGGCGTCGTTTCTCGCGGTGCCGGCGGCGTTCACCCGCCAGACCGGCGAGGCGCACTGGCACGTGCTGCTGCGGGCGCGGGCGATCGAGACCGGCTGCTTCGTGCTGGCGGCGGCGCAGGGCGGCCACCACGAATGCGGGCGCGAGACCTTCGGCCATTCGCTGATCGTCGACCCGTGGGGCCGCATCCTGGCCGAGGGCGGCACCACGCCGGGCCTGGTGATCGCCGACATCGATCCGTCCGAGGTGGTGGCGGCGCGCGGCCGCGTGCCCTCGCTCCAGCACGGCCGCCGCTTCTCGGTGGTCGAGCCCGCGGCCGAGCCGCGCCTGCACGTGATCGGGGGCGGGCCATGATTCGCTACGCGCTGCGCTGCGAGGCGGGCCACGCGTTCGAAAGCTGGTTTCCGTCCTTCGAAGCCTTCGAGCAGCAGCGCCAGCGCGGGCTGGTGGCCTGCCCGCTGTGCGGCTCGGCCAAGGTCGAAAAGCAGCTCATGGCGCCCTCGGTGGTGCGGGCCGGCCGCGAGTCGCCGGCGCCCGCGCCGCTCCCGGCCCAGCCGGTGGCGCTGATGGCGCCGGAGGATCAGGAGCTGCGCGCCAAGCTGCAGGCGCTGCGCACCCACCTGACCGAGAATTCCGACTATGTCGGCCCGAGCTTTTCCGACGAGGCGCGCCGCATGCACGCCGGCGAGAGCGCCCACCGCTCGATCTGGGGGGAAGCCACCGCCGAGGACGCCCGAGCTCTGGTCGAGGACGGCATCGAGGTGGTGCCGCTGCCGCCGGCGTTCGAGGACTGCAACTGACGCCGGGAATCTTCGTCCGGCGTCATCCCGGGCGAGCGTCAGCGAGACCCGGGATCGTTATCCGAAAAGGCCCCCTTCCTGCAGACGGTCCCGGCTCGGCGCTTTGCGCCGTCCGGGACGACGACTCTTTCCTTGTCATCCCGGGCGAGCGTCAGCGAGACCCGGGATCGCTATCAGGAAAAGGCCTCTTCCGGAAAACGGTCCCGGCTCGGCGCTGCGCGCCGTCCGGGACGACGTGAGGCGGGGCCGGTCCCGGCTCGGCGCGGCGCCGCCCGGGACGACGCGAGGCCCGCGGTCGTCAGGCCGGGCGGGTGGCCACCACCATGTAGTTGACGCTGGTGTCGCGCGACAGGCGCCACACGTCGGCGAGCGGGTTGTAGACCACGCCCATCTCCTCCCCCATCCGCAGGCCGGCCGCGGTCAGGGCGCCCGACAGCTCCTCGGGCGTGACGAACTTGTCCCACTGGTGGGTGCCGCGCGGCAGCCAGCCCAGCACGTATTCGGCGCCGACGATGGCCATCGCGAAGCTCTTGAGCGTGCGGTTGAGGGTGGCGGCGATCATCAGGCCGCCCGGCTTCACCATCTCGGCGCAGCGGCTGAGGAACAGCGTCACGTCGGCGACGTGCTCGACCACCTCCATCGCCAGCACCACGTCGAACCGCTCGCCGGCCTCGGCCAGCGCCTCGGCCGTGGTGTGCCGGTAGTCGATCTTCACCCCGCTCTTCTCGGCGTGGAGGCTCGCCACCTTGATGTTTACCGGCGAGGCGTCGGCGCTGACCATGTCGGCGCCGAGCTTGGCCAGCGGCTCGGACAGCAGCCCGCCGCCGCAGCCGATATCGAGGAACCGCAGCCCGGCGAGCGGCTGGGGCGCCTTCGGGTCGCGGCCGAAATGGCCGCAGACCTGGTCGCGGACATAGGCGATGCGCACGGGATTGAACTTGTGCAGCGGCCGCATCTTGCCGTGCGGATCCCACCATCCCTCCGCCAGCGCGGAAAACCGAGCCACCTCGGCGTCGTCGACGGTCGTGGCGAACGGCTGAGCATTGGACATGGTGACTCCCCTTCGACTCGTGTTCGGCGGTGCCGGCCCGCACCGCACCGCGCCGTGCGGCGCAACCCTATAGCCTGCCTCACCGGACGGCGTCGATCACCCGCGCGCCGCCGCGATGAGAGGAGCCGCGACGGCTTTCCGGCAAAGGTTGCGGTTGCGACCGGAATTTGCGGCTGCGAGCATTTTTACCGCACCTGCGAAAAACTAAGTACGCGCTGAAACGGATCGCCTTTCAGCCCAGACGTCGGGGTGATAAATGTCCCCGCCCAATGGCCTGCTGGCGTGACGCCAAGCATTCGGGCCTGTGCGCTGCCGAAAAAGCGCAGGGGTAATCCCTCTCGATAGCTGGGGCGGATAGGTTCAGAAGGGCGAAACCAGGGGGTAGCTGATGTACTGCGAATTCCACGACGAAGAAATATCAGCGCGTGCCGGTGCGAAGGAAATCGCCGAACTGGTGGCGCTGTACACCAAGTCGGCCAATGGCACCGGCCGTCCGTCGCTTGCCGCCATCGGCCGCGACAAGATCGACGCCTATCTCGAGGATCTGGCGATCCTGCAGCCGGTGGGCGGCGATTTCATCTATCGCCACTATGGCGCCAATGTCGCCGAGATCGCCGGCACCGACATGACCGGCCGCCGGGTCAGCGAGTTCGAGGGCAAGGTCGCCGAGTTCTTCCGCGCCTGCTACGACCGCGCCCTGAAGAGCGGGCGCCCGCTGCACACCCTGCACTGCACGCTCGACGAGGCCGATTCCCACCTGTGGGAGCGCCTGCTGCTGCCGGTGACCGACGAGGAGGGCAACGACCTCCTGGTGGTGTTCAACAGCTCGCAGGAAGCCCACTTCGCCGCCGACCTCGCCGACACCCCGGCGCTCGCCAACCTGTCGAAGGGCACGGGCAAGTATGTCGACGTGCACCAGGTCGGCATGGTGAGCTGCTGAGTCTCGCCTGATACGCGGCCGACGGCCCCGTGCGTCCGCGTTCGGGGCCGTCGGCTTGTGTCCCGCCGTCCGTTTCGCTTCCCGCTCCTGGTTTCGTTTCCCTTGGCGCGCAGCGATTGATCCCGCCGCGGGGCGCAGCTATGTAGGCGCCGCCCCGCCCGGGCATTGGCCCGGCGTCCCGCTCGGCCCCTTCGGGAGAGGCGCATCCCATCCATGCCCCGTCTCGTCATGAAATTCGGCGGCACGTCCGTCGCCAATATCGAACGCATCCGCAACGTCGCCCGCCACGTCAAGCGCGAGGTCGATGCCGGCTACCACGTCGCGGTGGTGGTCTCGGCGATGTCGGGCAAGACCAACGAGCTGGTCTCCTGGTGCCGGGATGCCGCCCCGCTCTACGACACGCGCGAATACGATGTGGTGGTGGCGTCGGGCGAGCAGGTGACCTCCGGCCTTCTGGCGGTCGTGCTGCGCAACATGGGCGTGCCGGCGCGCTCCTGGCAGGGCTGGCAGATTCCGATCCTGACCGACGGCGCCCATAGTGCGGCCCGCATCCAGGAGATCGACGGCAGCAATCTCGCGGACGGCTTCGCCAAGGGCGAGGTGGCGGTGATCTCCGGCTTCCAGGGCGTGCACCGGGAGACGGGGCGAATCACCACGCTCGGCCGCGGCGGCTCGGACACCTCGGCGGTGGCGGTGGCCGCCGCCATCGGCGCCGAGCGCTGCGACATCTATACCGACGTCGACGGCGTCTATACGACCGACCCGCGCGTGGTGCCGCAGGCGCGCCGCCTGCCCAAGGTGGCGTTCGAGGAGATGCTGGAGATGGCCTCGCTCGGCGCCAAGGTGCTGCAGGTGCGCTCGGTGGAGCTCGCCATGGTGCACCGGGTGCGCACCTTCGTGCGCTCCTCGTTCGAGGCGCCCGACGCCCCCCAGACCGACGCCAACGGCAATCCGCCCGGCACGCTCATTTGCGATGAGGAGGAGATCGTGGAACAGCAGACCGTCACCGGTATCGCCTTCTCCCGCGACGAGACGCAGATCACGATCCGCCGGGTCGCCGACAAGCCGGGGGTCGCCGCCTCGGTGTTCGGGCCGCTGACGGACGGCAGCATCAATGTCGACATGATCGTCCAGAACATTTCCGAGGACGGCCGACACACCGACATCACCTTCACCGTGCCCTCCGCCGACTATGAGCGCGCCATGGACGTGCTGGGAAGGCTGAAGGAGAAGATCGGCTATGCCCGCGTCGAGGGCGAGACCAATGTCGCCAAGGTGTCGGTGATCGGCATCGGCATGCGCAGCCATGCCGGGGTTGCGGCGCAATGTTTCCGGTCTCTGGCCGAGAACGGCATCAATATTCGCGCCATCACCACGTCGGAGATCAAGATCTCCGTGCTGATCGATGCCGAGCGGGTCGACGAGGCGGTGCGCGCGCTGCACGTGGTCTACGGGCTCGCGGGGTAGGTCCGGCGCCGCCCTTTCCTCGCCCACCCGGAGTCCGTAGCGGTTGACGGCGCTGCCCCCGGATGCTTCATCCGGCTGGACACTGACTCGACCCGGCCGCTCGGCTAGGCAATCGCGAGAAGGAAATGCGCGGCTCGCTCGGAGGCCCGCGCGTGCTGCTTCGGCGCCTCCGCGAGGTGATGGCGCAACGGGTCAGCGCGCAGGAGCGCCTCGACAAAATCGTGGTGCTGATCGCCGCCAACATGGTGGCGGAGGTTTGTTCCGTCTACGTTCTGCGCGTCGACGGCACCCTCGAACTCTACGCCACCGAGGGCCTGAACCGCGCCGCAGTCCACCAGACGGTGATGCGGGCCGGCGAAGGCCTGGTCGGCCTGGTGGCGCGCGAGGCCAAGCCGCTCAACCTGCCCAACGCCCAGGCCCACCCCGCCTTCGCCTTCAAGCCGGAGACCGGCGAGGAGATCTATCACTCCTTCCTCGGCGTGCCGATCCTGCGCGCCGGCAACACGCTCGGCGTGCTGGTGGTGCAGAACCGCGCCCACCGCATCTACAGCGAGGAGGAGATCGAGGCGCTGCAGACCACCGCCATGGTGCTGGCGGAGATGATCGCCTCGGGCGAACTGTCGGCGCTGGCGCGCCCCGGCGCCGAGCCGGCGGCGCGGCGGACGCTGCACGTCACCGGCCTCGGCCTGTCCGACGGCGTCGGGCTCGGCCACGTGGTGCTGCACGAGCCGCGGGTGGTGGTGACCAATTTCATCGCCGAGGACGTGGCGCGCGAGGTGGCCCGGCTCGACCGGGCGGTCGACGCGCTCCGGGCCTCGATCGATTCGATGCTCGATGGCGGCGAGATCGACCCGGCCGGCGAACACCGCGACGTGCTCGAAACCTACCGCATGTTCGCCCACGACCGCGGCTGGATACGCCGGCTGCGCGAGGCGGTGCTGACCGGGCTCACCGCGGAAGCCGCGGTCGAGCGCGTTCAGTCGGACACCCGCGCCCGCATGATGCGGCAGGCCGACCCGTTCATCCGCGAGCGGCTGCACGATCTCGACGACCTCGCCCACCGCCTGATGCGCGAGCTGATGGGCCGCACCCACGCCCCCAAGACCGAGCGCCTGCCCAAGGACGCGATCATCGTCGCCCGCAACATGAGCCCGGCGGCGCTGCTCGATTACGACCGCACCCGCGTGCGCGGCCTGGTGCTCGAAGAGGGCGGGCCGATGAGCCACGTCGCCATCGTGGCGCGGGCGATCGGCGTGCCCACCGTCGGCCAGATCGCCAATGCCGCGGGCCTGGTCGATCAGGGCGACGCGATCATCGTCGATGGCGCCAGCGGCGAGATCCACATCAGGCCGCAGGCCGACGTCCAGGCCGCCTATGCGGAGAAGGCGCGCCTGCGCGCCAGGAAGCAGAAGCAGTTCGCCGCGCTGCGCGACAAGCCGTGCGTGACCCGCGACGGCGAGCACGTCGCGCTCAACATCAATGCCGGCCTGCTGGTCGACCTGCCGCACATCGCCGAGACCGGGGCGGCCGGCATCGGCCTGTTCCGCACCGAGATGCAGTTCATGGTGGCGGCGTCCTTCCCGCGCTCGGGCGAACAGGAACGGCTCTACCGCGCCGTGCTTGACGCCGCCGGCGACCGGCCGGTGACGTTCCGCACCCTCGATATCGGCGGCGACAAGGTGCTGCCCTACATGCGCTCGTTCGAGGAGGAGAACCCGGCGCTCGGCTGGCGCGCCATCCGCCTCGGGCTCGACCGGCCGGGCCTGTTGCGCAGCCAGGTGCGGGCCATGCTGAAGGCGGCGGCCGGGCGCAATCTGCGCCTGATGTTCCCGATGGTCGCCGACGTCGCCGAGTTCGAACGGGCGCGTGCCATCGTCGAGCGCGAGCTGACCCATTTGCGCCGCCACGGCTATCTGCTGCCCGAGCAGCTTCAGGTCGGGGTGATGGTCGAGGTGCCCTCGCTGCTGTTCGAGCTCGACGAGTTGTTCGCCCGCACCGATTTCGTGTCGGTGGGGACCAACGACCTCGTCCAGTTCCTCTATGCCGCCGACCGCGGCAACACCCGGGTGTCGGACCGCTTCGACCCCTTGAGCGTGCCGGTGCTGCGGGCGCTCAAGCGCATCATCGATATCGGCCAGGTGCACGGCAAGCCCGTCACGCTGTGCGGCGAGATGGCCTCGCAGCCGCTGGGCGCGGTGGCGCTGGTCGCGCTGGGCTACCGCTCGCTGTCGGTGTCGGTGGCGGCGGTCGGCCCGGTCAAGGCGGTGCTGCGCCATCTCGATGCCCGGCGCGCCGCCCAGCGCATCCTGCCCTGGCTCGAAGGCTGCTGCAGCGACACGCGGCTGCGCGAGCGCCTGCACGCCTTCGCCGAGTCGGAAGCGCTGCCTCTCTAGATGAGCGTGGAGCCGGCGGCGTTTGCGCCGTCCGGTGGGGCGGGCGGTCGCGGGTATTCAGACGTGCATTGATTTCACGAAGGGTTCGACATGCTGCCTGCAGCGCGCCTGGATGCGCTCCTCGCCCGCCATGCCGATATCGGCGCCGAACTGGCGGCGGCATCGGGGGCCGAGGCGATCGCCCGGCTGTCGCGCGAGTTCAAGGATCTCGACCGCGTGGTCGAGCGCGTCCGCGCCTATCGCGCCGCGGCGCGCGAGCTTGCCGACCTCGATTCGCTTCTCGCCGAGCCGGCGATCGACGCCGAGATGGCGGCGCTGGCCCGCGGCGAGCGGCCCGCCCTGCAGGAGCGGCTGGCGCGGCTCGAACACGAGGTGCGCCTGGCGCTGCTGCCCAAGGACGCCATGGACGACCGCAGCGTCATCCTGGAAGTGCGCGCCGGCACCGGCGGCGACGAGGCGGCGCTGTTCGCCGGCGACCTGTTCCGCATGTACCAGCGCTACGCCGGCTTGCAGGGCTGGAGCGTCGAGGTCATCTCGGTCAGCGAGGGCACCGCCGGCGGCTTTAAGGAAATCGTCGCCGAAATCAAGGGCGAGGGGGCGTTCGCCCGGCTCAAGTTCGAATCGGGCACCCACCGCGTCCAGCGCGTGCCGGCGACCGAGACATCCGGGCGCATCCACACCTCGGCGGCGACGGTGGCGGTGCTGCCTGAGATCGAGGACGTCGACGTCGCCATCGACGAGAAGGATCTGCGCATCGACACCATGCGGTCGGGCGGCGCCGGCGGCCAGCACGTCAACAAGACCGAATCGGCGGTGCGAATCACCCACCTGCCCACCGGCATCGTCGTGCTGGTGCAGGAGGAGCGCTCCCAGCACCGCAACAAGGCCAAGGCGATGGCGCATCTGCGCGCCAAGATCTTCGACATGCAGGAGCAGGCCCGCGCCAGCGCGCGTGCCGCCGACCGGCGGCTGCAGGTCGGCTCGGGCGACCGGTCCGAGCGCATCCGTACCTACAATTTCCCGCAAGGTCGCGTCACCGACCACCGCATCAATCTCACGCTCTACAAGCTGCCGCAGGTGCTGGCCGGCGACTCCTTGAGCGAACTGATCGACGCCCTGGTCGCCGAGCACCAGGCGGCGCTGCTGGCCGCGGACGAGACGGCGTGATCGCGCCCGACACCGCCATCGCCGCGGCGCGCCGCCGGGTGCGCGACGCGCTGGTTGCCGCCGGCATTCCGGACGCCGAGACCGACGCCCGCCATCTCGTCGCGCTGGCCTGCGGCCTCGACCCGGCGGGGCTGATCGTGGCCGCCGATCGGCCGCTCGGCGCCGCGGCCGCCGCGACGCTCGACCGGCTGGTGGCACGGCGGCTTGCCCGCGAGCCGGTGGCGCGGCTGATCGGCGCGCGCGAGTTCTGGGGCCTGCGGTTCGCTCTTTCGCCCGCCACGCTGGTGCCGCGGCCGGACACCGAGACGCTGGTGGAAGCCGTGCTTGAGGCGCGGCCCGACCGGGCTGTGGCGCTGCGCCTCGCCGATCTCGGCACCGGCACCGGGGCGCTGCTCGCGGCGCTGCTCGTCGAATATCCGCAGGCGATTGGCGTCGGCACCGACCGCAGCCTTGCGACGCTGGTCGCCGCGCGCGCCAATCTCGACCGGCTGGGCCTTCGCGACCGGGCGGTACTGGTCGCCGGAGACTGGGGCACGGCGCTTGGCGGCGGCTTCGACGTGGTGGTGTCGAACCCGCCCTATATCGCCACGGGCGAGATCGAAGGTCTCGATCCCGAGGTGCGCGACCACGAGCCCAAGGCGGCGCTCGACGGCGGGCCGGACGGGCTCGATGCCTATCGGGCGATCCTGGCCGATCTCGCCCGCCTGTTGCGGCCCGGCGGGCTGGCGGTGCTGGAGCTTGGCGCCGGCCAGGCTGCTTCGGTCGCCGGGATTGCCGCTTCGGCAGGCTTGGTCGCGGTGCGTACGGCGCGGGATCTGGCGGGGATCGAGCGGGCGCTGATCGCCGCCGCGCCCGAGGCCGCCGCCCGAGGCGCTGGCGTAAAAGAGCTTGGATCAGGCGGCAAAACCGACTAGGGTCCGAACCGGAATCGGACCCGGACGACGGGGCGCGGGTAGGGCGGACCTGAACGGCGCGGACCGGAAGGGCCATGTCCGGCGGGGCCGGGGAACATGTCCTCGCGGTTCATGATCAGCCGAGCTGAGAGATCTCCCCGGGTACAAGCTCCACCGATTCGCGAACGGTAGCTGAAATCGATGCAGCGCGGGCAGGGGACTTGGTTCTTCGTGGCTGCATCCTGTGAACAGGGGCATCGGTCCGCAAGACGCGCTCTGACGATCTCGCCGGCGTGTGACGCCGGCGGCCGGCATTGGCATTGCGGTTGCCGAAGCCCAGCATTGTCTGGCCGCCCGAACCGGGGTCGGACCCCATGCGCGCGACGCGCGTCCGAGACGAAACGAGTACGGCATCGATGAGAAATGGACAGCAGAAGCGTATGCGTGGCCGAAGCAGCAGCAACGGCAATCGGCGCGGCCAGAATCCGCTGACCCGGGTCTTCGAATCGAACGGGCCGGACGTCAAGATCAGGGGCACTGCTGCCCATATCGCCGAGAAATACGTTCAGCTCGCGCGCGATTCGCAGACCTCCGGCGACCATGTCGCGGCCGAGAACTACCTTCAGCACGCCGAACACTATTTCCGCATGATCTCGGCCGCCCAGGCCCAGTTCCAGCAGAGCCAGGGCTATAGCGGCCGGCCCGACGAGCAGCGCGACGAGAGCGAGGACGATGAGGAGCCGATGATGCCGGGCCTCACCCATCCCGGCCTTGCCCGCCTGCACGAGCAGGAGCGCGCCGCCAGCAACCAGCCGCAGCCGAGCCGCGAGCCGCCGCCGTCGCCGCCGCCGCGCTATTCCGACCAGCCGCGCTATCCGGACCAGCCGCGCTTCGTCGAGCCGCAGCCCCAGCCGGTCGTCGGCGAGGATGCGCCGGCCTTCGGCGGCCTGCCCGCCTTCATCACCGGCGCCCAGCCGCCGGCCGCCGCCGGTTTCGAAGGCGCTGCCGGCGAGCGTGAGGCGCGCGGCTTCCGCCGCCGCCGCCGCCACCGCTTCCCGTCGCGCGGCGACCAGGCCGGCGGCGAGGGTGGCGAAGGCGGCGAAGCCGCCGCGGCGCCCGCCGGCGATCCGCCCTCGACGTAAGCGGCCCCCGCTGCGTCAGGTCGGTGATCCGGACTTCGGCTCGATCGCGAAGGGCTCGCCCTCGTCGATGCGGCCGCCGGTCAGCACCTCGCAATAGATGCCGCAATCGGCGTGTTCCAGGTGGGTCATGAGCGTGCGCGGGATATAGAAGTCGCGCCGGCCGCTGCGCGGATCGACATTGGCCGCGGCGCAGCGCTGGGTGCGCGCGGTCACGCGCAGCCGCACCCCCCGGGCGAAGGCCAGCGTCCGCCCCACCAGGTCAAGCTCCGCCCAGGCCGGCCAGCCCTCGACATAGAGATTGGCGCGAAAGCGCAAGGGATCGACCGGCCCGCCGACCCAATCCTCGATGGCCGCGACGCTCGCCAGATTGACGATCGACACGAAGCCGCGCCGCGAATCGGTGAAGCGGAAGCCGTCGCGCGCGGCGAGCAGCCGCAAGGGGCCGCGCTGCGCCTCGGCCGGCAGGTGCGCGGTCAGGAAGTCCTCGACCGCGGCCCGCCCCTCCGGACGGCTGAGGTCGCCTTGCACCTCCGCGCCGTCGCGGTGCAGCGTCAGGGTGCGCTCAAGGTCGCTGTAGCGGCTGGCGATCTCGGCCAGCGCCGCGCACTGCATCAGCGTCAGGAACCGGGTCTTGGGCAGGTGGGCCGGGGCCGAGTCGTCGAAGCCCGAGGGCCCGTTCTCGACCGCGAACAGCCGGTCGCCGGGGAAATAGCCGCCGGCCGCAAGGTCGGCGTGGCGGGTCGGCTGGGGCGACAGGCCCTTGACCGGATAGCGATACATTGCGGCAACGCGAAGCGGCGCGGGCATCATTCCATCCTTGCTGGCCGGCGCGGCCCGGCCTGAAACTGGGCTTCGGCTCCGGCGATTCCGGCGGCGGGCCCTGCGTGCAAGGCGGCCGTCGTCCCCCCTTTTGTTGCCGAACGGCAACACCCATATGCAAACTGCAGGACGCTTCGGGTCCTGACAAGATGACATCGGCGGCCGGCGACGGGCCTTTTCGGGCGGCGACGGCGGGCCAGGGGAGAAGGCGATGAACGTCGAGAAATATACCGAACGGGCGCGGGGATTCATCCAGTCGGCCCAGTCGCTGGCGCTTCGCGAGGGCCACCAGCAGTTCACCCCCGAGCACGTGCTCAAGGTTCTGCTCGATGATCCCGAGGGGATGGCGGCGGGGCTGATCGGTCAGGCGGGCGGCGACGCCAAGGCGGCGTTGCGCGCCACCGAGGCGGCGCTCGCCAAGCTGCCCAAGGTGCAGGGGTCGGGCGCCGGCCAGCTCTATCTCGCGCCGGGCACCGCGCGCCTGTTCGCGGAAGCCGAGAAGATCGCCGACAAGGCGGGCGACAGCTTCGTCACCGTCGAGCGGCTTCTGCTTGCGCTCGCCCTCGACACGGACACCGAGGCCGGAAAGATCCTCAAGGCCGCGGGCGTCACGCCGCAGGGGCTGAACACCGCGATCAATGCGTTGCGCAAGGGCCGCGCCGCCGATTCGGCCACCGCCGAGAACGCCTATGACGCGCTCAAGAAATATGCCCGCGACCTGACCCAGGCGGCGCGCGACGGCAAGCTCGATCCGGTGATCGGCCGCGACGAGGAGATCCGGCGCGCCATCCAGGTGCTGTCGCGCCGCACCAAGAACAATCCGGTGCTGATCGGCGAGCCCGGCGTCGGCAAAACCGCGATCGTCGAGGGCCTCGCGCTGCGCATCGTCAATGGTGACGTGCCCGAGAGCCTCAAGGACAAGCGGGTGCTGGCGCTCGACATGGGCGCCTTGATCGCCGGGGCGAAGTATCGCGGCGAGTTCGAGGAGCGGCTCAAGGCGATCCTCAACGAGGTGACGGCGGCCGAGGGCGACATCATCCTGTTCATCGACGAGATGCACACGCTGGTCGGCGCCGGCAAGGCCGAGGGCGCGATGGACGCCTCGAACCTGCTGAAGCCGGCGCTGGCGCGCGGCGAACTGCACTGCATCGGCGCCACCACGCTCAACGAATACCGCAAGCACGTCGAGAAGGACGCGGCGCTGGCGCGGCGCTTCCAGCCGGTGTTCGTCTCCGAGCCCTCGGTCGAGGACACCATCTCGATCCTGCGCGGGCTCAAGGAGAAGTACGAGCTGCACCACGGCGTGCGAATCACCGACGGCGCCATCGTCGCCGCGGCGACGCTGTCGAACCGCTACATCACCGACCGCTTCCTGCCCGACAAGGCGATCGATCTCGTCGACGAGGCGGCCTCGCGCCTGCGCATGCAGGTCGATTCGAAGCCCGAGGCGCTCGACGAGATCGACCGGCGAATCGTGCAGCTCAAGATCGAGGAGCAGGCGCTGGCCAAGGAGACCGATGCGGCCTCCAAGGACCGGCTGGTGCGGCTGCGGCGCGAGCTGGCCGATGCCGAGCAGCAGTCGGCCGAACTCACCGCGCGCTGGCGCGCCGACAAGAGCAAGCTCGCCTCGGCGCAGAAACTGAAGGAGCAGCTCGAACAGGCGCGCAACGACCTCGCCAACGCCCAGCGCCGCGGCGAATACCAGCGCGCCGGCGAGCTGACCTATGGCGTGATTCCCGATCTCGAAAAGCGGCTGAAGGCGGCCGAGGAGAGCGAGGTGGACGCCATGGTGGAGGAGGCGGTGACGCCGAATCACGTGGCGCAGGTGGTGTCGCGCTGGACCGGCGTGCCGGTCGACAAGATGCTCGAAGGCGAGAAGGATAAGCTTTTGCGCATGGAGAGCGCGCTGGCCAAGCGCGTCGTCGGCCAGGAGGAGGCGGTGAAGGCGGTCTCCACCGCGGTGCGCCGCGCCCGCGCCGGCCTGCAGGATCCGAACCGGCCGATCGGCTCGTTCATGTTCCTGGGTCCCACCGGCGTCGGCAAGACCGAACTGACCAAGGCCTTGGCGGCGTTCCTGTTCGACGACGAGACGGCGCTGATTCGCATCGACATGTCGGAGTACATGGAAAAGCACGCCGTGGCTCGGCTGATCGGCGCGCCGCCCGGCTATGTCGGCTATGAGGAGGGCGGCGCGCTCACCGAAGCGGTGCGGCGGCGGCCCTATCAGGTGATCCTGTTCGACGAGATCGAGAAGGCGCACCCCGACGTCTTCAACGTGCTGCTGCAGGTGCTCGACGACGGCCGCCTCACCGACGGCCAGGGCCGCACCGTCGACTTCCGCAACACGCTGATCGTCATGACCTCGAATCTCGGCGCGGAATATCTCGTCTCGCTCGCCGACAACGAGGACGTCGACGTCGTGCGCGACCAGGTGATGGCGGTGGTGCGGGCGAACTTCCGGCCCGAATTCCTCAACCGCGTCGACGAGGTGATCCTGTTCCACCGGCTCAAGCGCGAGCAGATGGCGTCGATCGTCGACATCCAGATGCACCGGCTGCAGGCGCTGCTCGACGAGCGCAAGATCACGCTCGACCTCAAGCCCGAGGCGCGGGCGTGGCTCGCCGAGAAGGGCTGGGATCCGGCCTATGGCGCGCGGCCGCTGAAGCGGGTGATCCAGAAGACCGTGCAGGATCCGCTGGCCGAGAAGATCCTGGCCGGCGACATCCAGGATGGCAGCGTGGTCGAGGTGAGCGTGGGCGAAGGCGAGCTTATCTTCACCGCGCACGCCCGCACCGTCGACCGGGCTGCGTGACCCAAGGCTGCGTGAATGAGGGCTGCGTGAATGAGGGCTGCGCGCTCGGGAGCGAACGTCCCGGCGCCCGACATGCGAACTCCGGCCGCACGGGCCGGAGTTCGTTTTTTGAGGTGCGGCGCGATCGGCCCGGAGCCGAATCATCCGGCTTCCGGCCGATCAAGCCTTCGAGCCGTCGTCGGATCGCGGGTGGCGAATCACGCCCGGAGACTCACTTGCCGGCATCGCCCTTCGGGCCGCGCGGACCCGCGGGGCCGGCCGGGCCAGCAGGCCCGGCGGGACCGGCAGGGCCCTGCGGGCCGGCTGCGCCCGGCTCGCCCTTCGGGCCGGCAGGCCCCTGCGGACCGGCTGCGCCCGGCTCGCCCTTCGGGCCGGCGGCACCCTGCGGACCGGCCGGGCCGGGTTCCCCCTTGGGACCGCACATCGCGATCACCACGTCGCGGGTCTCCTCGCCGGCCTTCAGCGTCACGGTGCAGTTGGCCGGGAAGTAATCGAGCTTCAGCGTGAATCGCCGGTCTGCGCCGGTCGTCACGGAGCCGCGCTCGCCGTCGGCCGTCACGACCTGCTTGGCGGCGGAGGTGCGACCCTGAATCACCACCGCGCCACCAGAGATGCGTGCGTCCCGAATCTGGATCTCGGCCAAGGCCGGGCCGCTGGCCGCGACCAGGACCGGAAGGACGTAAAACCATTTATTCATTGCGAATCCTCGTCGTGGCCGCCGCAGGTGAACGTGACATTTCCGCTTGGGCGGCAGCCTGACGTCCATGCTAAGCGGGAATTTCAAACTTCGCCATGACAGGAACGGGCCATGCGAAACTCCACAAGCCGGCGCCGAGAATATCGGCGCCGGCTTGTGTAGAAGCGCGACTGGAGATCAGCGAGATCAGCGCTTCGGGCCGGCAGGGCCCTGCGGGCCGGCAGGCCCCTGCGGTCCGGCCGGGCCCTGCGGTCCGGCAGCGCCAGCCGGCCCGGCGGGGCCGGCATCGCCCTTGTCGCCCTTCTCGCCCTTGTCGCCCCTGGGGCCGCAAAAGGCCACCACGACGTTGCGGGTATCGTCGCCGGACTTCAGCGAGACCGTGCAGTCCTTCGGGAGATAGTCGAGCTCCAGCGTGAAAGACCGGTTCGCCGCGCTGGTGACGGTGACGCGGCCATCGGCGACGACGTTCTGCTTGCCGGCGGCGGTGCGGCCCTTGATCACGACGGCGCCGGCCGAGATGCGGGCGTCATTGATCTCGATCCCGGCCGCGAGCGCCGGGCCGGCGGCGACGAGCAGCACCGGAAGGGCATAAATCAATCTCTTCATTGCGAATCCTCGTGCGGGCCGCCGCGGGTGGACGGTCGCTTTCGGCTTGAGGCGACGGCCTGACTTGCATGCTAGCGCGTCATTCCGCCGCGGGGGACGAAAAGTGGAGCGGGCAATCCGGTGGCGGAAGGTTTTTTACCGGTCGAGGTAACTTAATAGGGTCAGCCGCGGCGGCCGGGCGTCCCCGCCACGCGCGCGGGATTTCCGACCGACTCCAGGATCTGGTTGATCCGCTCGCGCTCGCGCTCGAACTCGGCGAGGAACCTGCCTTCGAGCGAGCGGCCGCGGGGCAGCTTGACGCGCAGCGGATCGACGGTGCGGTTGTTGACGATGACCTCGTAGTGCAGATGCGGGCCGGTCGACAGGCCGGTGGAGCCGACGAAGCCGATGAGCTGGCCCTGGCGGACGCGCGCCCCCTGGGTGATGCCGCGGGCGAAGCCGGACATGTGGCCGTAGGCGCTCTCGTAGCCGTTGTTGTGGCGCAGGCGGACATACTTGCCGTAGCCCGATTCCCAGCCGGCCTTTCCCACCACGCCGTTGCCCGCGGCATAGATCGGCGTGCCGTGCGGCGCGGCCCAGTCGACGCCCGAGTGCATCTTGACGTAACCGAGGATCGGGTGGCGCCGCATGCCGTAGCCGCGGCTGAAGGTGCCGCCCTCCATCGGCTTGCGCATCAGGAACTTCTTCGCGCTCTTGGCGGACTCGTCGTAATAGTCGACGACCTGATCGTCGCTGGTGAGAAACCGGTAGTAGTGCCGCGTTTCGCCGGCGACGGTGAGCGAGGCGTAGAGTACCTCGCTGCGGCCCTCGGCGGCGGCGTCCTCGGCATAGAGCACGTCGAACGCATCGCCTGCGCGCACCCGCTTCTGGAAGTCGACGTCGTAGGCGTAGATGCGGATCAGGTCGTCCACCACTTGGCGCGGCACCTGCTGGCGCAGCGCGGTTTCGTAGATCGACTGGTAGAGCCGCACGCCGCGGCCGTCGTCCTCGTCCTCGTCCTCGTCCCTATCGCGGGCCGGGGTCTTGCTTGTGGCGATGCGCGGCTCCTCGCGCGGGGCCTCGACCTGCACCCAGCGGCCGAGGTCGGACAGCGCCACCGAGCCCTCGTGGCCGTGATCGCCGAACACCGAAACCCGCAGCACCTGCAGGCCCTGGCCGTTGGGCGCAGGGGCCATCAGAATGCGCAGGCGGGCGCCGTCGTCGATCGAGCCGTCGCGGCCGCGCTTGCCGAAGGCCTTGACCGCCTCGCGGGCCATGGCGAGCGAGGTGCCCTGCTCGGCCAGGATGGAGACGATGGTCTCGCCACGCTTCACCACCACGGTGCGCTCGACATAGTCGGTGCCGCCGGTGTTCTCGCTGGCGGTCTTGCCCACCGTGGTCATGTTCTCGACGAAGGAGGAGAACACGTCCTGCAGCGCGCCGTCATTGGCGTAGGCCAGCCGCTCGCCGGCCAGCGCCGCCGCTGGCACCGGCGGCAGGCTGCCTGGCCGGGCGCGCCCGGCCAGGGCCTCGCGCACCTGGGCCATCACCTCTTCAATGGACAGCGCGGCCACCAGTTTGACGTTGGAGGACAAGTTGCCGAAATCGCGCGTGGTGATGGCGAGGTCGCCGTCGGGCTCCTGCGACAGCGTCTCGCGGACGAACACCTGGTCGGTCTGCAGGCGTAGCGGGTTGAACGGCGGGATGCCGCTCGACAGGCTGGTTGTGGTCTGGACGAGATTGGTGGCGACGCGGGTGAATGGCCGCTGGCGGAAGATCTCGCGGTCGCCGATCTTGGTGGAGACCGGGATGCGCTGGG
>NZ_VWPL01000026.1 GCF_008630065.1 Blastochloris sulfoviridis | reverse complement strand
GGATAACGATCCCGGCTCTCGCTGACGCTCGGCCGGGATGACGAGGCCCGGACTGTCGTCCCGGGCAAGCGGCGGCAGCCGCGCGACCCGGGACCGTTTGCAGGACGGGGTGCCTTATCTGGATAACGATCCCGGCTCTCGCTGACGCTCGGCCGGGATGACGAGGCCCGGACTGTCGTCCCGGGCAAGCGGCGGCAGCCGCGCGACCCGGGACCGTTTGCAGGACGGGGTGCCTTATCTGGATAACGATCCCGGCTCTCGCTGACGCTCGGCCGGGATGACGAGGCCCGGGCTGTCGTCCCGGGCAAGCGGCGGCAGCCGCGCGACCCGGGACCGTTTTGAGCGTGTGCTTTTCGGCGAACGGTCCCGGCTCGGACGCTTCGCGTCCGTCCGGGACGACGTCTCAGGGGTTGGTCAAGATCTTGCGATGATCTCGCGCTCGTCGCGATGGACCAATGCGGTGAGCGCCGGGCGGCCGGGCTTGCGCCGCATCAAGGCGCGCGGGCGGCGCTTGACGTGGGCCGAGCGGCGGCGGCGGCGCGGCACGGCTGGGGTCACCACCAGGGCGCCGAGCCGGGACATCGGCTCGCGCCACGCCCCTTCGCCGTCGCCGACCAGCATCGGGCAGCCGAGGCTCTTCGACCACGCCTGCCAGTCAGCGATCACGTCGTCGCAATCGCCGGCCGCCGACAGCGTCACCGACAGCGCCGGGTCGCGGTGCGCCAGCACCACGGCGATGTTGCCGTAAGAAGGCGCCGGGCCGGGCTCGATGCGCACCACCACGCCGAGATAGCTCTCGATCGGCACGTTGAGCCGCATCCGGATGCCGGCCACCGCCCGCCGGAGCACCACGCGGTTGCGGTCGATCTCGATGTCGCGCACCCGTCCATCGGCCGTCGGGTCGGCCGCGGCGAACCGCGCAGGCAATGCGAAGGGATCGACCCATGACGTACAAGTGGCGCCGGCGGTTGCACTTCCGCCGAACTCGGTTTGACGCTTCATTGCACTCCTCGCCGAGTTATTATTTGCTTCAATTGACGAGAAGACTGCCACTGCGAGTTCGCCACCCGCTTAAGAAGATGGGTTAATCAAACCTAAGCTTTATCCTCTTGATTCTCATGCTTGATGAAAGCTTTCCGTGGCCACGGGCCGCCCGCTGGCGCCCCCGCCGGCCGCGACAGCTCCGCCCCGGAAGCCCCCGCCCCGGAAGCCCCCGCCACGGCAGAGCCCCGCCACAACCGCGCCGTCACGGCACCCCTGCCGGCCACAACCACCCGGTCATCGCCGGGACAAGCCCACGGCTGTCCGGCACGGACAGCCGTGGGACAAGCCCGGCGATGACGGAGCTTTGGCGTCAGGCGATGAACTTGCCGCGTTGCGTGTAGTGGGTGTGCAGGAGCTGGTGCGCCTCGTGCCCGGCCGGCCCGCCGAGCAGGAACTCGCTGTAGAGCTGCAGCACCGCCGGGTTCTCGTGCGACTTGCGCACCGGCGCGCCGCGGTCCTCGGCATAGATCGCCTTGGCGCGCGCCGCCCGGATCTCGGCATCGGTCGGGATCGGCTGGCCGCCGCCGCCGAGGCAGCCGCCCGGACACGCCATGAACTCGATGAAGTGGCACTGGCTGAACGGCCCGCCGGCCTTGATGTCGTCGAGCACCTTGCGGGCATTGGCCGTGCCGTGGGCGACGCCGACCTTCAGCGTCGCGCCCTTCAGCCAGTTCCAGTCGGGCACGAGGTGCTTGAGAATCCCCGGCACCTCGCCCACCTCGCCGATGGTGAGCTCGGCCATGCGCGCGCCCTCGAAGCCGCGCAGCGGCACGATGTCGGCGTGGTCGTAGAAGTTCTCGACGGTCTTGCCGGTGACCAGCTCGATGACGGTGCGGATCGCCGCCTCCATCACGCCGCCGGTGGCGCCGAAGATCACGCCCGAGCCGGTGGCCGAGCCGAACGGCGGGTCGAAGTCCGACTTCGGCAGCTTGGGCAGGTCGATGCCCGCCTCCTTCACCATCTTGGCGAGCTCGCGGGTGGTCAGCGCGTAGTCGACGTCCTTGAAGCCGCTGGAGACCATCTCCGGCCGGTTGGCCTCGTACTTCTTGGCGGTGCACGGCATCAGCGACACCACCGCGATGTCGGCGGGATCGATGCCCTTCTTCTGGGCGTAGTAGGTCTTGATCAGCGCGCCGAACATCTGCTGCGGGCTCTTGGCCGTCGACAGGTGCGCCAGCATGTCCGGGTTGAAGTGCTCGATGTATTTCACCCAGCCCGGCGAGCAGGAGGTGAACATCGGCAGCATGACGGCGGGATCCTTCTTCACCAGCGCCTTGTAGAGCCGCAGGATCAGCTCGGTGCCCTCCTCGATGATGGTGAGGTCGGCGGTGAAGTTGGTGTCGAACACCCCGTCGAAGCCGATGCGCCGCAGCGCCGAGTTCATCTCGAACGTCACCGGCGTGCCGGGCTCAAGCCCGAAGCATTCGCCGATCGCCGCGCGCGGCGCCGGCGCGGTCTGGATCACCACGTGCTTGGAAGGATCGTCGAGCAGCGCCCACACCTCGTCGGTCTGGTCGAGTTCGCTGAGCGCGCCGGTCGGGCAGCGATTGATGCACTGGCCGCAACTGATGCAGATCACCGACGCCAGCGCCTTGTCGGCGAAGGTCGAGACCTTGGACTGCGCGCCGCGCCCGTCGAGGGTGAGGCAGCCGACCTCCTGCAGCTCGTTGCAGGTGCGCACGCAGCGGCCGCACAGCACGCACTTGTTCATGTCGCGCACGATGGTGCCGTTCGAGCGGTCGATCTCGTATTTCGGCTCGGTGGTGCGGCCGAACTTGAGGCCGTCGACGCCGTATTCCTGGGCCAGCGCCTGCAGCTCGCAATTGCCGTTGCGGGCGCAGGTGTAGCAGTCGCCATAATGGTTGGCGAGCATCAGGTCGATGATGTGGCGGCGCGCCTTGCGCACCGCCTTGGTGGTGGTGTTGACCTTGATCGGCTGGGTGATCGGATAGGCGCACGACGCCTGCAGCGCGCGCGAGCCCTCGACCTCGACCACGCACACCCGGCACACCCCGGCCGGCGCGAGGTCGGCATGGTGGCACAGCGTCGGGATGCGGACGCCGGCCGCCTCGGCCGCGGCGAGGATGGTGGTGCCGCTCGGCACCGTGACCTCGATGCCGTCGATGGTGAGGGTTACCGGCGCGGCGTTGGGATCGACGGCGGGATGGCTGTGGGCATGGCTGCGCGGGGCGCGCGCGGAGCTGGTGGCGGCCGGGCTGGCGTTGTGGCTTGCGGTGTCCATGGACTTGATCCTCCGGCGTCAGTGTTGGCCGACCATGGGACGCGCGAGAATTTCGTCCCGGAAGTGCTTGTTGATGGCGATCAGGATGTTGGGGCTGAGCTGGCCGAGGCCGCATTTGGAGGCGACCTGGATGGTCTCGCACAGGCTGATCAGCTCGTTGAGGTAGCGGCTCGAACACTTGCCCTGGCGCAGCGCGCGGATGCCTTCGAGCAGCTTGACGTTGCCGTCGCGGCACGGCGTGCACTGGCCGCAGGATTCGTCGACGAAGAACTCGAAATAGTTCTCGGCGACGTCGAGCATGTCGCGGTCCTGGCCGTAGACGATCACCGAGCCGCCGATGCCGAGATCCTCATAGGCGAGGCGGCGGTCGAACTGCGAGGCCGGGATCAGCATGCCGGAATAGCCGCCGACCTGCACCGCCTTGGCGTTACCGCCGCCGACCGTCTCCAGCAGCCCCTCGACGGTGATGCCCCACGGCAGCTCGTAGACGCCCGGGCGCGTGCAGTCGCCCGACACGCTGAACAGCTTGAAGCCCTTCGAGCGCTCGGTGCCGATCGACGAGAACCACGCGGCGCCGCGCGCCAGGATGCAGGAGATCGAGGACAGCGTCTCGACATTGTTGACCACCGTCGGCTTGCCGTTGAGGCCGACATCGATGGGGTAGGGCGGGCGGTTGCGCGGATGGCCGCGCCGGCCTTCGAGCGACTCGATCAGCGCGGTTTCCTCGCCGCACACATAGGCGCCGGCGCCCATGTGGATGCGGATGTCGAAGTCGAAGCCGTCATGGCCGAGGATGCTCTTGCCCAGGAGGCCGGTCTGGCGGCGCGCCGCCAGCGCCGCCTCCAGCTGCGGCTTGAGGAAGGTGTATTCGGCGCGCAGATAGATCACGCCCTCGCGCGCTCCCACCGCATAGGCGGCGATCGTCATGCCCTCGAACACCACGTCGGCGAAGCGGCTGAGCAGGATGCGGTCCTTGAAGGTGCCGGGCTCGCCCTCGTCGGCGTTGCAGACGATGTATTTGAGGTCGCCCTTGGCGGCGGCGGCGAGCCGCCACTTGGTGCCGGTCGGAAAGCCGGCGCCGCCGCGGCCGCGGATGCCGGAGGCGGCGACTTCGCTGACCACCTCCGGCGGGCTCATCGCCAGCGCGTTGCGCAGGCCGGCCTCGGCCTCGTGGCTGGCATAGGTGAGGGCGGACGAATAGGTCTCGCCGATCTTGCCCACCGTCGGCCGGTGCGAGCGGAAGCCCTGCAGGCAGTCCTCGATGATCAAATGGGCGCGCTGCGGCGTGAGGTTGGAGAACACCTCATTGTTGATCATCATCGCCGGCGCCTGGTAGTTCATGCCGATGCAGCTCGTCCATTCGAGCGTGAACATGCCGTCGGGCGTGGTCTCGCCGAACTTGATGCCGAGGTCGTTCTCGAGCTGGCGCGCGACGATCTTGGCCCCCTTCATCATCGACGACATGTCGCGGCTGAGCCGGATGATGAACTTGCCCTTCGGCGCGGTGTTGATGAACTGATAGAAGGTGGCGACCGAATAGACGTCGGCGGCGTGCAGGCCGAGCACGTCGGCGATGTGCTGCAGCGCGAACTGCGACACCTCGCCATAATCGCGCTGCACCGTCTGCAGGATGGGAATCAGGGCCGAGCGATTGCGGGAATGCGTCTCGGCGAGCTGGGAAATCTGCGCCTTCTGCTTGTCCTGTTCCGTCAGCAACATGGCATGTCTCCACCGCCGGAGGGCACCGGCGCTACAAGGTCGTTTCGTCCAGACCGGCGGGGGAGAGCGGTCCGTTGGCGTTGGGGTCGTGTGGCGTGTCGTCTGGTCGAGCGAACGGCGCCGCAACGCATGCGGGCGACGCCGCAACGGCCGCGTCCGCCGTCGCAACGGCCTCATCCGGCGCCGCAACGACCGCGTCCGGCGCGGGCCCGGCGGGCAATGCGTCGTCGCCCGGCCCGATGCTTTCGGCGGTGCGGTCGCGGCTGCCGTCGACCGGCCATCGGACCAGGCAAGGGGAGCCGAAGCCCGCGGCGCGAGCGGCGGGCCGGGCTGGCGTCAGCCCAGGCGCCATCGTTGCCGCGGCGCGCGCCGCCGGCCCAACCTGTTGTGTTGTCGCGTCATTTCCCCCTCTCGCTCGCTATGCTGGTCCCGGGGGAGAGGCCAGCGGTCGCCGATGCCGAGCAATCTGTTGCGGCGGTGATTACATTTTTGCAGGTGCGAAAAGTCAATGGAAATATGCTGCCCGGCGCAGGTAAGACGCATGATTTCATCTCCGCGCCAAGGACCTCGCGCCAGATCTCAAAGGGATACGTCTGTATTTGCGAGTTGATGGCAGAATGATTTTCAAGACCAGCCAGCCGCCGGATCCCGCGGCCGCGCGCGCACCACGGCACGGCGCGTGGCGGGCGGCCCGTGCCGTTGAGCCACATCGCCCCTTGGGGCATAATCAGTGGTTGTCAACGGCGGTTGGTTTAGAGCACTCTCCGCAGAAGCGGATACCGGTCTTGCGAAAGAGAATGCGACAGATCAAAGACCTAGAGCATTCTCCGCAAAAGTGGGAACCGTTTTTGCGAAAGAGAATGTGACAGATCAAAGACCTAGAGCATTCTCCGCAAAAGTGGGAACCGGTTTTGCGAAAGAGAATGCGACAACTCAGAGACTTGAGCATTCTCCGCAAAAGTGGGAACCGGTTTTGCGAAAGAAAATGCGACAACTCAGAGGCTTGGGAGGCAAACACTTGAGACGCATCCGCTTGGGTCAGTCGGATCGGCGGAGGCCCTAGAAGGAGACTGAAAGACGGATTCTCGTTTTCCGCGCCGTCTTAACCTCTCGGCGAGCTTGCGATGCTAGGGTTTGGCTCGGGTTTGTGTGAGACGCCTGCCTTTGCCCCGGACCATCCGGGAGAGATGCCGGGACCGGCAGGACCCGGCGCTGCGTCAAGAAAACAAGTGAGGAATCAATGTCCTGGCTGAAACGTATCCGCTCGAAGGCCGCGGTCTGGGCACTTGCCCCGGCCCTGGCGGGCGCCGTGGCGGTGAGTTCGCCCGTCGACGCCTGCACCAGCTTCGTCATCCGCACAACCGATGGTGGCGTCATCTACGGGCGGACGATGGAGATGGGCTTCCTGCTGAAGTCCGCGGCCATCGTCGTGCCGCGCAATTTCGCCTTCACGGCCACCGGCCCCGACGGCAAGCCCGGCGCCATGACCTGGACCAGCAGGTACGCCGCCGTTGGCCTCAACGCCTTCGACATGCCGGTGCTGGTCGACGGGCTCAACGAGAAGGGGCTCGTCGGTGGCGCGCTGTATTTCCCGGATTATGTCGGCTACGCCGACCCGGCCAAGGCCAACCCCAAGCATTCGCTGGCACAATGGGATTTCCTCACCTGGGCGCTGACCAGCTTCGCCTCGGTCGCCGAGGTGAAGGCGGCGCTGGCCGGAATATCGGTGATCGGGGTCAAGGATCCCAATATGGGCGTGGCGCCGCCGCTCCACTACACGCTGCACGACGCCTCGGGCGCCGCGGTGGTGATCGAGCCGGTGGACGGGGTGCTCAAGGTTCACGACAACCCGTTCGGCGTGATGACCAATTCGCCGACGTTCGACTGGCACCTCAGCAATCTGCGCAACTATGTGAAGATCTCGCCCACCAATGCCCCGCCGCTGCGGGTCGGCGGGCAGACGGTCGCGCCGCTCGGCCAGGGCTCCGGCCTGCTCGGCATTCCCGGCGACCCGACCCCGCCCTCGCGCTTCATCCGCGCGCTGGGCTACGCGATGTCGGTGCAGCCCAAGGCCGGCGGCATGGAGAGCGTGCGGCTGGCCGAGCACATCCTGAACAATTTCGACATCCCGCAGGGATGGGTGCGGCCCGACCAGGGTGACGCGTCGGTCATGGAGTTCACCCAGTGGTCGACCATCGCCGACCTCGCCAGCCTGCGCTACTACGTCAAGACCTATGACGACCAGGTGCTGCGCGCCATCGACCTGCCGAGCTTCGATCCCCTTGCCAAGAGGATCCTGTCGACACCGCTGACCCCGGCCCCGGCCGCGCCCGAGCTGGTGTTCTCGAAGAAGCCCTGAGCCCCGCGGGCGCGAAGCATGACGCGTGATATCAACGGCCCTTGAATTTGACCCGCCGTCGTCATGGCCGGGCTGTCCCGGCCATGACGCCTTTGATTTCAAGCGCGTTTAAGACCAAGATTTCAAGCGCGTTTAAGACCAACGGCCGCGAACGCGGACCGTTGGTTCCGCTCGCGGATTGTCGCGAAATCTCTGATTTCCAGTTACTGCCCAGGTACCCCAACCTATTGAAAAGTCGTCATGTTTTTTCGGGGGGCGAGCCAAACAGGGCGATTTTTGGCCCGTTTCCCGCATGTTTCCGGACGGCGTATGGCACTGGCGCCTTATATTTCAATGAGTTAGCGCTCCGCAGGGTACCTGGGCAGTAACGATTTCCAAAAAGAAAATCCGCAAGTGTCAACGGCCCAACGCGTCAGCGTCTGGGGCCGTTGATATTAAGCCATTGATCTCACGCGGCAGACTCAGATCCGTGAGTCCCGCTGGGTCCGTGAGTCCCGCCGGGTTGCAGGGAAGGGGCCTCCGGTGAGGCCCCGCCATTGAGGGCGGACTGCAACCCAGGCGATTGGCTGGCGGCGGGGGACGGTATCGGCGCGCGCGCCGCCGATCGCCGAAAGCGCAACGCATAATTACAACATCGCTTAAGGTTAAATCACAGGTTGGCGGATTCTGTCGCCTCTGTGACTTTTATGCACTAGCCGGCCTGCAACGGCTAAGGGAAAGTGCCGCCCACTGATTGAACATTCGGCGCCATGCAACCGCGATTCGCCGCTGTTCGGTCATTGAGGAGGGCAACCATGAAACGTAGTTTCCTTGGCGCTGGGGTGGTGCTTGCCGCGGCGTTCGTCATTCAGCCGGCGGTTGCGGCCGACCTGGGCACCCGTGTCTACAAGACGCCCATCGAGGCGCCGCCCACATGGACCGGCTTCTATGTCGGCGCTGGCATTGGCGGCGCGGCCGGCACCTATGATCTGGCCGGCGGCACCTATCCCGGCTACGGCGATGTGTCCGCCGAGCTGAACGGCCTGGGCGCCCAGGGGTTCCTGTTCGGCCTCAATGCCGGCTTCGACTACCAGTTTTCCCAGCAGTTCGTGATCGGTGCCTTCGTCGATTACGACTGGCACAACGAAGACGTCAAAGCGTCGGCCTCGGCGTCCTACATCGACTGGGAGGGCGAGGAAGCCAGACGGCGCACCGCAAGCGGCCAGGCGAAAACCGATGTCAACGGCCAGTGGTCGGTCGGCGTCCGTCTCGGATACTTGTCGTCGCCTGCCACGCTCTGGTATCTGTCGGCCGGATACACCAATCTCAGCATCGATGACTTGGAGGCGAGCGGCACCCTCGGCTTCGGCAACGGCACGTTTGTGGTCGGCATCCCGGACTTCGACGGCTGGTTCGTCGGCGTCGGTGCCGAATCGAAGCTGACGAACAACATCTCGTTGAAGGCGGAGTATCGCTATTCGTCGTTCGATACGAAGGACCTCAGCCTGCCTGCGATCAACGGGTTCAATCTGAACGACGCCCTCTACGCGACCCTCGAGCCGACCGTTCAGACGTTCAAGCTTTCCGTGAACTACCGGTTCAATTCCTGGTGATGGAATAGATTCCAGTGTGGAATACCAAGAGGGCCAGCCGATGCTGGCCCTCTTTTTTGTGGATATGATGGCGAGTTACAGCAAAAGATCTCAAAACCGGAGTGACGCGCGCGGCCTTCCCCCGATGGACCCTTCAGCCCGGCCCAGAACGGGCCGGTCCTCGACCGGATTGCGGCGATGAGCGAGAGCAAAGCTGGCGCGAGGTCACGGTTCGCCGCTCAGTCTTTTAGATCGTCGGGCACCTTGCCGCCATTGTCCGCAAGCTTCTGCATCACCTGCTTGTGCAGCCAGACATTCATCGCAGCGGAGCCGTCCGGATCGCCGGGATAGTGCAGCTCCCTGGCCAATTCCTTGCGGGCCGCCAGGCTGCTGTCGAGATCGAGGAGCTTCAGCAGGTCGACGATCGAGCGGCGCCAGTCGAGCTTCTCCGTGGTCTGGCTGGCCAACGCCGACAGGACCGCCGCGACGTCGACTGAAGCCGTCGCCGTCGCCGCTGCGGACGCAGATGCCGGGGCGGCGCTGGCGGCCGACGCCGCCGGCGAGGCCGGTTTCGCCGGCGTTGCGGCGACTTCGCTCGCCTTGGCCCGGCCGAAGATCGACGACACGATCTTGTCGAGTATGCTCATCTCCATCCTCCGTGTTGAGGCTCGTCACTCACTGCAAACGGGATCCCGCAAGCCTGTCGGAACTCGTCTTGCCGGCCGGCAGATGCGCCGCCGGCGCGCTTATACCGGCGGCCCTCGTCTTTGATTGGCCCTCGTCAGGGCCGGGCTCCGTCCCGGCCATCCACGTCTTTGTTTCAAAGGACGTTTCAAGTCGTGATGCCCGCGCAGGCAAATTCATGCAGCCTGCACAAGCTTGGCTGCAATCACGGGCATGACGCGTCATGTCTTGCGGCCCTTGGTATCTTGCGGCCCTTGGTATTAAGCATTCTCCGCAAAAGTGGGAACCGGTTTTGCGAAAGAGAACGCGACAACTCGAAGACCCAAGCATTCTCCGCAAAAGTGGGAACCGATTTGCGAAACAGAATGCGACAACTCGAAGACCCAAGCATTCTCCGCAAAAGTGGGAACCGATTTGCGAAACAGAATGCGACAACTCATTACTTTAGAGCGTCCGCCTGGTTCGATCAGATCAGCGAACGCTCTGGGTTTCCAGCGTGCCGTCGGGGCTTGCCTTGTCGACGGCCTCCGGCAACTGGTCGGCCAGGAACTTGGCGGCCGCGTCGAGCGGCAAGCCGAGCTTATCTCCGAGCTGCTTGATGTAACCGCTGCCGAGCGCCTCGCGGATTTGGTCGGCGGAGATGGGCAGGTTGGCTCCCGTTCCGAGCCATGACTGCACCTGCTCGGTGAGGCCGCTCTCCTGCAGCTTGGTCACCACGCCCTGCAAATCACGGAGGCTGGTCTTCGCCAAAGCCTCGGTGATCATCGGCGGGATGCCGTCCGGTCCCGTGCGATTAATGACGCCCTGCAGGGCATTTCCGACATCGTCGAGGAATCCCATGGGCATCTCCTCCGCAAGTCATGACGCGAGGCGTGTCGCCATTCAATACATTATACCATACTATAAAAGCGGGATGGACATCGAGCGTCAAAATGCTTCGACGTGTTGTTGAATCTCTGGCAAAGCCGAGCTTAAGGTCTTCGGGCTCCAGAAAAGTTGGAGTGTATCCGTTTTGACTGCTCCAGGAACGTAATGTGCCGCAAACCATCGCCGGCGGAGGGGGAAATCCATGAAAAATGCGCTGGTGGCCGCGATCGCTGCGATGATTTTGGCCGCGACGGGCGTTCCAGGCGCGACCGCAAAGGGTGTTCGCCAAGTCGATGTCCAGTTCGCGGCCGGGGCCGCCTCCGCGTCCTTCAAGGGCAGCGTGAAGGGTGACCGCAGCGCGCAGTACCGGCTTGAGGCCAAGGCCGGCCAGACCCTGTCGGTCAGCCTGCGCGCGCGCAACGCCAGCGCCAATTTCAATGTACTGGCCCCCGGCAGCGATACGGCCATGTTCATCGGTCAGGTCTCGGGCAGCGACTTCTCGGGCGTCCTGCCGGTGGACGGCGTCTATGTCGTCGATGTCCATCTCGTGCGCGCCGCCGCACGCCGCAACGAGGGAGCCGACTTCGCCATCGACTTCCGGATCGACGCTGGACAGGGTGGTTCCGCCGGACCGGACGGGAGCCCTGCCATGCCGCCCGTCCCGCAGCCCGACTTCGCCGACAGCTATGGCGGTGGGCCGGACTTCTGGGCCGTGATGGGGCTTGTGGCCGGCGACACGCTCAAGCTTCGCGCCGAGCCTTCGGCGCAGGCGCAAACCATCCTCCAGCTCGGCGAAGGCGCCGTGGTGCGCAATTTGGGGTGCCGGCCCATCGACGGCGCGCGCTGGTGCCGTGTCCAGCTCACCGGCGACGCCGACGCGGCCGGCTGGGTGGACGGCCGCCATCTCCGGGAGGCCGCAGCCCCCGCCGGGCCGCAGGACGCCCGGGTGGCGGACACGCTTTATCATGCGACCGGTCAGATCCCGTGCAGCTTCAAGGGCAACGACTCGGTCCGGGCCTGCGATTTCGGCGTCGTGCGCAGCGGCAAGGGCGTGGCGACCGTCGATGTGACCTTGCCGGACGGCTTCAAGCGCACGCTGCACGTCAGCCACGGGCAGGTCACGACCAGCGCCGGCACGGTGACCACGCGGCGGGACGGCGACGACACCCTCGTCACCGTCGACGACGCCGAGACCTTCGTGCTGCCCGACGCCCTCGTCGATGGCGGCTGATCCGTGGTGGCCGATCGATCCGAATCCGAGAGATCGCGTCACAAATTGCATTGCGCCGGCCGGCGTATTTGGGGACGATCGCGGCGACACGACCAAGCGTTGCAAAAACGGAACTGCAGATCGAGCCGTCTCGATTGTCGACAGGAGGATGCCCGTGAACGCAAGGAAACTCGTGGCCGAGATGATCGGCACGTTTTGGCTCACCTTTGGCGGCTGCGGCAGCGCGGTGATCGCGGCGGGCTTTCCGGAGGTCGGGATCGGCCTCGTCGGCGTGTCGCTCGCGTTCGGCTTGACCGTGCTGACGATGGCCTATGCCATCGGTCACGTCTCCGGATGTCATCTCAATCCGGCCGTCACCGTGGGGCTCGCGGCCGGCGGACGGTTTCCGGCCGGCCAGGTCGTTCCCTACATCCTTGCGCAGGTCGTTGGTGCGGTGATCGGCGCCGCCGTCCTCTATGCGATCGCGAGCGGCACCGCCGACTTCAGTCTGGCCAAGGGCTTCGCCGCGAACGGATTTGGCGATCACTCGCCGGGCAAGTACGGCCTGGTCTCCTGCCTGCTCGCCGAAATCGTCCTCACCATGATGTTCCTCTTCATCATCATGGGGTCGACCCACGGTCGGGCGCCGGCCGGGTTTGCGCCGATCGCGATCGGCCTCGGGCTCACCCTTATCCACCTCATCAGCATTCCGGTGACCAACACCTCGGTGAATCCGGCCCGGAGCACAGGACCGGCCTTGTTCGTCGGCGGTTGGGCGCTGGCGCAGCTATGGCTGTTCTGGGTGGCGCCATTGGTCGGAGGCGCCATCGGCGGCTTGCTGTATCGCTGGCTCAGTTCCGAGCCGTCGGCCGACGTGACGGGCGACCCGGCCAGGATCAGACGCTGATCCTCCTCGCAAGCGCGCGCGGCCCCGCTGGCCGATGCGGCCGATCTGGCGGGGCCGGCGGGAAGCCCTCAGTGCGAGATACGAACGGCCCCAGACGCTGACGTGTGGGGCCGTTGGCTCTCGCGTATTTTCTCATCCGAAATCAAAGATTTCGCGAAAATCCGCGCGCGGACCAACGGCCAGCTTTCGCGGCCGTTGGTCTTGCACAGGACCGCTGGCCTCGCGCCGGATCATCAGCCGTAACCGTGGCAGGCTCCCGGGCAGCGGGTTGGCGCGAGGGCTGGCGAGATCGGCGAGCGGCGGCACGGGCCGGGACGGGCGCCTTTGATGCGGAGGTGCTGGCCGAGACAGGCGAAGAACGACAGGCCGAGCTTGCGGCAGGTCTTCACCGGGCCGGGCAGAGCGAGAGCGTCGCGGCCAGCGCCGCTCATGGTGCCGCCGGAGATTTTCGGCGATCAGAGCACCGAGCGCTCTGTTCCCCAAACGCTTGGGCGTTGGGGAACAAGGGGAACAAATTAGATTCATGATAATAACGTCACATGACACACAGTTATTTGGCATTCATTGATGAGTCGGGCGATGATGGGCTTGAAAAATTCCGCGAGCCGGCGCACGCGGTGGGTCGTCGTCCTGGTTGATACTTTCGGCGTGCCTCTTCCGCCAAGTTCACCGACTTGATGCAGTAGCTTGGCGCGATGAGATTTCCGCAAGGATGCCCGAAAAGAAGAGTCGTGCACTGCACTTTGTGGAGCTAAATCACAGTCAAAGAGTTGTCGCCGCTCAAATAATTTCTACGAAGCCACTTCGAGCAATGAGTGTGATTGCAGCAAAACGACCAATTCCTCAGGGGATTTACGCCAATAAGAACCAATTTTATTTCTATATGACACGCTACCTTATAGAGCGTCTATCATGGCTGTGCCGCGACCTTCGCCCGCGCGTGCCCGAAGGTGACGGTCGCGTTGCAATTACATTCTCTCGTCGTGGCGGGATGTCCTACGAAACGTTTCGTGAATATTTGCGTCGCTTGAAAGCGCTGAATGATCCTGAGATAAAAATTCACTGGCCAGTTATCGACATTGATGGTGTTGATGCGCAGGATCACTCAAGAAGCGCTAGCCTTCAGTTGGTAGATGCTATCGCGTCATCGTTTGCTTGCGCGGTCGCGCCTAACCCATATGGTAATTGTGAACTGAGGTATGCAGAGATATTGAAGCCTATTACTTATCAGAGGAAGGGGAACTACCTTTCATATGGCGTGAAGGTGGTTCCGAAACCGGAGGAATGCGGTCTTACCGATGAACAAAATCGACTGATCGACCTGTTTAAATGAAAGCGGCAGCCCCCCGGCCCATGATTGCGATTTCTCGCCTGCAATCTTGCGAATGCTCTGGGTAATTCCGGCGCATGGCTGCCATTGATTAAACTAGCGACTCTCTCCGAAAAATCAAGAAAAATCAGACTCTTGTGCAGAGCTAGCTTAAGCGGCTGTGTCCCTTTTGGTTTTATCGCTCAAGCCATTCTCAGCTTCAACTCCTGGTCCCGCAACCGCTCTCGGGATGAACTCGACGCTGGCAGCGCCGAGGTCGAGGAGGCCGCGCGCGATGCCGCCGATTGAGCCTACTCTGCTGCCTCTGTCGCCCTGTGTCGTGCGCGCTGTCCCTCGCGGTCGGCATCATTATCGGCGAAACGCCGCTGCCCGAGGCGGAGGGCTTCTACGTCCGGCGCCGCTGATCCTGCCTGGCATCGCCACGCTGGAGTCGCCTTCGGACGGCTCTTTCGTTCTGGGGGGAAGCGAGGGCTGTGACTTTCCGCCGTTACCCGCAGCGATACCCCAAAGGGAACGCGCCTTAGGGACGCCGGAAGGCGCTCATCTCAACAAGCTGACTATGCGGAATTTAGTGGTGCCCAGGGGCGGAATCGAACCACCGACACCGTGATTTTCAGTCACGTGCTCTACCAACTGAGCTACCTGGGCGCCGCACCGCTCCGGCTCAAGGCCGGTCGCTGCGAAGTGGGCGGGTTATAAGGGCAGGTTTTCGCCATGTCCAGACGCTGTTCGGCGGATCGTGTGCATCGTGTGACAGACACTGGGGAGGGGCGAGCCGGCCCGTGCCGCCGCATTCTCCGCCACCGGCGGATCCGCTGGCGTTCCCGCCCGCCGGCGGCGGCCTATATGATGGGCCATGACCGCCGCCACGCACCTTGCCGCCGATCCGCCCTTGTCCGCTGCCGGGGCTCAGCCCGCCCGCACCATCGTGCTCGACATCTCCGGCATGACCTGCGCCGCCTGCTCGGCGCGGGTGGAGCGGGTGCTGGCCCGCCTGCCGGGCGTCACGGCCGTCAGCGTCAACCTGCCGCTGGAGCGCGCCGATGTTCGCGTCGCGCCCGGCGGGCCGGACGAGAAGGCGCTGGCCGAGGCGGTGGAGGGCGCCGGCTTCTCCGCCACCCCCCGCCTGCGCGATGCCCAGGCCCGGAAGCTGGCCGAGGCCGAGCGCGAGGCCCGTCGCCTCGCCGACGAGCGCCGGACGCTGCTCGCCCTCATCGTCTCGGTGGTGCTGACGCTGCCGCTGGTGGCGCCGATGGTGCTGGCGCCGTTCGGGCTCAACCTGCACCTCGGCCCCTGGACGCAGCTTCTCCTGGCGACGCCGGTGCAGGTGCTGGTCGGCGCCCGGTTCTATCGCGGCGCCGCCAAGGCGCTGCGTGCCGGCTCGGCCAATATGGACGTGCTGGTGGCGCTCGGCACCTCCGCCGCCTACGCCTTCAGCCTGTGGATGATCGCGCTGCATGGCGAGCATGCCACCGGCCACCTCTATTTCGAGGCGGCGGCGGCGGTCATCACCTTCGTGATGCTCGGCAAATGGCTGGAGACCCGCGCCCGGCGCGGCACCACCGAGGCGGTGCGCACGCTGATGACGCTGCGCCCCGAACGGGCGGCGGTGCTGCGCGACGGCGTCGAGCGCGAGGTCGGCATCGAGGCGGTCGCAGGCGGCGATCTGGTGGTGGTGCGCCCCGGCGCCCGCATGCCGGTCGATGGCATCGTCGAGGAGGGCACGAGCGAGGCCGACGAATCGCTGATCACCGGCGAGAGCCTGCCGGTGGCCAAGCGGCCGGGCGACCGCGTCGCCTCCGGCGCGCTCAATGGGGCAGGGCGGCTCTTGGTGCGGGCGGTGGCGGTTGGCGAGGACACCACGCTTGCCCGCATCACCCGCCTGGTCGAGGCAGCCCAGACCGGCAAGGCGCCGGTGCAGCTTCTGGTCGATCGCGTGGCGGCCGTGTTCGTGCCGGCGGTGGTGGCGATCGCGCTCGCCGCCATGGCCGGCTGGCTCATCGGCGGTGCCAGTTTCGAGGAGGCGCTGATGACCGCCGTCTCGGTGCTGGTGATCGCCTGCCCGTGTGCGCTGGGGCTGGCGACGCCGGCCGCGCTGGTGGCCGGCACCGGTGCTGCGGCGAAGGCCGGCATCCTGGTCAAGGACATCGAGGCGCTGGAGCGGGCGGCGAGCGTTGATACCGTGGTGTTCGACAAGACCGGCACGCTCACCGAAGGGCGCCCGGCGGTGACCGACGTCTTTGCCGCCGATGGCGACGAGGCCGGGCTGCTGGCTGTCGCAGCCTCATTGCAGGCAGCGAGCGAGCATCCGCTGGGCCGCGCCGTGGTGGAGGCGGCGCGGGCGCGCGGCCTCGCGCTCCAGCCGGCCACCGGTGTTGCCGCCGCCATCGGCCGCGGCCTGGTGGGTGAGGTTGCGGGGCAGGCGGTGGCGATCGGCAATCGCGAACTGATGGCCGAGCGCGGCATCGATCCGGCGCCGGTCGCCGTGGCGCTGGCGCGGATCGAGGGCCAGGCCCGCACCGCCGCCATCGTCGCGCTCGATGGGACCGCGCGCGGCGTGCTCGGCTTCGCCGATCCGCTGCGCCCCGGCGCCGCCGAGGCGGTGGCTGCGCTCAAGGCCCGCGGCCTCACCGTGCGCATGCTGACCGGCGACAATCCGGCGGTCGCCGCGGCCATCGCCCGCGAGGCCGGGCTCGACGGATTCGATGCCGAGGTGAAGCCCGAGGGCAAGGCGGCGGCGCTGGCGGCGCTGGAGCGGGAAGGCCACCGCGTCGCCATGGTCGGCGACGGCATCAATGACGCGCCGGCGCTGGCCGCCGCCACGCTCGGCATCGCCATGGGCACCGGCACCGACGCGGCGATTGCCGCGGCCGGCGTCACCTTGATGCGGCCCGATCCGCGCCTCGTGCCGGCGGCGCTCGACATCGCCCGGCGCACAGTGGCCAAGATCCGCCAGAACCTGTTCTGGGCGTTCATCTACAATGTCAGCGGCCTGCCGCTGGCGGCGCTGGGCTTCCTCACCCCGGCGCTGGCGGGGGCGGCGATGGCGATGTCCTCGGTGTCGGTGGTCTCCAACTCGCTGCTGCTCAAGCGCTGGAGAAGCGGGCTGTGATGGGGGCCATCGTCCCGGCGAGCGCAGCGAGACCCGGGACCGCGTGCCGGAAAGGGACCTCTTTCTGAAAACGATCCCGGCTCTCGCTGACGCTCGGTCGGGATGACACCCGGAGGGAACGATCCCGCGCGGCGTTGCCGCTTGCTCGGGACGACGAGGCTCCCTACGGCGGGCTCGACAGCCGCAATGTTATAGTATAACAGTGACACCCGAATTGCCCGGACCGTTCATGAGAGTGCACCGCCACCATCGCGCGCATCGCCGTCCCGTCTCCCTCGCCCCCTCGCTGCTGCGCCTGTCGCTGGCGGCGCGGCTCGGTGTGGCCGGGGTGCTGGTGGCGGCGATCTGGCTCGCGGTCGTCGGGGTCCTGATCGGGTGAGCGGGGACGCACCATGCCGGCCTTGACCTTTCGCACCCTCACGCTCGGCTATGAGCGCCACCCGGCCGTCCACCACCTTGATGGCTCGGTGGCCGAGGGCGAGCTGCTGGCGGTGGTCGGCCCCAATGGCGCCGGCAAGTCGACCCTGCTCAAGGGCATCGTCGGCGCGCTGAGGCCGCTCGACGGGGTCATCGAGCGCGGTGGCGTCAAGGCGCGCGACATCGCCTACCTGCCGCAGATCGCCGAGATCGACCGGTCGTTTCCGATCGCCGTCTACGACATGGTGGCGATGGGGCTGTGGCGCCGCGCCGGCCTGTTCGGCGCCATCGCCGGCACCGATCGCGCACGCATCAAGGCCGCCATGTCGGCGGTGGGGCTGGCGGGATTCGAGAACCGCACCATCGGCACGCTGTCGGGCGGGCAGATGCAGCGCACGCTGTTCGCGCGCCTGCTGCTGCAGGATGCGCGCCTCATCCTGCTCGACGAGCCGTTCACCGCCATCGACGCCCGGACGGCGGCCGACCTGCTCGCGCTGATCAAGCGCTGGCACGGCGAGCGCCGCACCATCCTCGCCGTGCTGCACGATCTGGAGACCGTGCGGGCGCACTTTCCCACCACACTGCTGCTCGCCCGCGAGCCGGTCGCCTGGGGTCCGACGCCGCAGGTGCTGACGCCGGACAATCTGCTGCGCGCCCGCCACATTACCGAGGCGTGGGACGACGAGGCCGGCGTCTGCGAGCGCGCGGCGTGAGACGCTTCTTCCTTCCCCTCTCCCCTTGCGGGAGAGGGTGGCGAGGATTGAGCGGAGCGAGATCCGAGCCGGGTGAGGGGGCAACGGAGTTCAAGCTCGCCGTTACCCCTCACCCGCCCTCACTTCGTTCGGGCACCCTCTCCCACAAGGGGAGAGGGGAAGGAAGAAAGCGGCTTCGCCGCGCCCAGTCCTATCTGATCGGTGACTATGCTCCACGACCTTCTGATCGCGCCGTTCCAGGATTTCGAGTTCATGCGCCGCGCGCTGGTCGGCACGCTGGCCTTGGCGCTGGGCGCCGCGCCGGTCGGCGTGTTCCTGATGCTGCGGCGGATGAGCCTTACCGGCGATGCCATGTCGCACGCCATCCTGCCCGGCGCGGCGGTGGGCTTTCTGGTGGCGGGGCTCGACCTGTTCGCGATGACGCTGGGCGGCCTCGTTGCCGGCGTGGTAGTGGCGGTTCTCGCCGGCCTCGTCGCGCGCGGCACCGAGCTGAAGGAGGATGCCGCGCTGGCGGCGTTCTATCTGGTGTCGCTGGCGCTCGGCGTGGTGATCGTGTCGCTGCGCGGCTCGAATGTCGATCTGTTCCACATCCTGTTCGGCAGCGTGCTGGCGCTCGACGACGCCGCCATGCTGCTGCTTGCGTCCGTCGCCTCGCTGTCGCTCGTCACGCTGGCGGTGATCTGGCGGCCATTGGTGATGGAGTGCGTCGATCCCAATTTCCTGCGCTCGGTGTCGGGCGCGGGCGGGCCGGTGCACCTCGTCTTCCTGGCGCTGGTGGTGATGAATCTGGTCGGCGCCTTCCACGCGCTCGGCACGCTTCTGGCGGTCGGGCTGATGATGCTGCCGGCGGCGGCGGCACGGTTCTGGGCGCGCGACATCACCGCGCTTGCCGCCATCGCCGTCCTGGTCGGCATGGTCTCGGGCTATGCCGGACTTCTGGTCTCCTACAACACCGAGCTGCCCTCCGGCCCCTCGATCATCCTGGTGGCGGGCGGCATCTGCCTTGTCTCGATCTTCATCGGCCCGGTCGGCGGCATCCTCCGCCGGCTGATCCCGGCCCGTCACCTCGAAGCCTGACCCCCAAAAGATCCCGATGCAGGAGAATGCGATGCTCGACCGACGCTGCGTGCTTCTCGCCTCCGCCGCCCTGCTGCTGGCGGCCGTTCCCGCCGCCGCCGAGGACAAGGCGGATCAAGCAGCCAGCCCGGCCAGGATCAGGGCCATCGCCAGCTTCTCGATCCTCGGCGACTTCGTGAAGACGGTCGGCGGCGACCGGCTCGACGTGACGACCCTGGTCGGCCCCAATGGCGATGCGCACGTCTTTGCGCCGTCGCCGGCCGACGCCAGGACGCTGGCCGGCGCGGATCTGGTCTTCGTCAACGGCCTCGGCTTCGAGGGCTGGATCGACCGGCTGGTGAAGGCGTCCGGCACCAAGGCGACGCTGGTTGTCGCCACCAAGGGCGTGAGCCCGCTCAAGTCCGAGCACGACGAGCATGGCGATCATGACCACGACCATGATCATGGTCATGATCACGGCCATGCCGGCCATCACCATGGCGCGTTCGATCCGCACGCGTGGCAGTCGGTCGGCAATGCAAAAATCTACGTCGCCAATATCCGCGACGCGCTGAGTGCGGCCGATCCGGCCGGCAAGGACGTCTACGAGGCCAACGCCAAGGCCTATCTCGACAGGCTCGATGCGCTGGAGGTGGAGGTGACGGCGGCGATCGCCCGCATTCCGGCCAATCGGCGACGCATCATCACCTCGCACGAGGCGTTCCGGTATTTCGAGAAAGCCTATGGCATCGCGTTCGTGGCGCCGACCGGCGTCTCGACCGAAAGCGAGGCGTCGGCCAAGGCGGTGTCGAGGATCATCGCCCAGATCAGGAAGCAGAAGATCCCGGCGGTCTTCCTGGAGAATGTCACCGACCCGCGCCTCGTCAAGCGCATCGCCGACGAGACCGGCGCGAAGATCGGCGGCACGCTCTATTCCGACGCCCTGACCGCGGCGGACGGCCCGGCGCCCACTTACATCGACATGATACGCCATAATATAGAAGCTCTGACCGGCGCGCTGGCCACGAGCTGACCGGCCCAGCCGGCGCAAGGTTGCGCTTGACGGACGACGCCTGTCGCGCTCTTCCCTCTCGATGAGAGGGGAGGGCGCGTATGCCCGCCTCGTCCCCGATTTGCCCCCGATTTTTGGAAGCCCCGATGTCCGACAAGGTTCCCGTCACCGTCCTCACCGGCTATCTCGGCGCCGGCAAGACCACGCTGCTCAACCGCATCCTCTCCGAGCCGCACGGCCAGAAGTTCGCGGTCATCGTCAACGAGTTCGGCGAGATCGGCATCGACAACGACCTCGTGGTGGGCGCCGACGAGGAAGTGTTCGAGATGAACAATGGCTGCATCTGCTGCACGGTGCGCGGCGACCTGATCCGCGTCATCGACGGCCTGTTGCGCCGCAAGGGCAGGTTCGACGCCATCCTGATCGAGACCACCGGCCTCGCCGATCCTGCGCCGGTGGCCCAGACCTTCTTCGTCGACGACATCGTCTCGGCCAAGACGCGGCTCGACGCGGTGGTCACGGTGGCCGACGCCAAATGGCTGTCGGCCCGGCTGAAGGATGCCCCGGAGGCCAAGAACCAGATCGCCTTCGCCGACGTCGTGCTGCTCAACAAGACCGACCTCGTGTCCCCGGACGAGCTCGCCGAGGTGGAGGCGCGCATCCGCGGCCTCAACCCCTACGCCACGCTTCACCTCACCCAGCGCTGCGCCATCCCGCTCGACCGGGTGCTCGGCCGCGGCGCCTTCGACCTCGACCGCATCCTGACGCTGGAGCCGGGCTTCCTGGAAGCTGAGGAGGAGCACGCGCACGGCGAGGGGTGCGGCTGCGATCACGACCACGCGCACGATCATGGCGAGGGCTGCGGCTGCAAGAATGGCCAAGATCACGGCCAAGATCACGGCCACGACCAAGATCACGGCCACGACCATGCGCACGGCGAGGGTTGCGGCTGCAAGCACGATCACGCCCATCACCACGAGCACGGCAAGGACTGCGGCTGCAGCGAGCGCGACGAGGCCGGCCGCATCATCCACCGCCACGGCGGGCTGAAGCACATTCACGACGAGGAGATCGACTCGGTCGCGCTCGAACTCGAGGCGCCGCTCGATCCCGAGAAGTTCTTTCCCTGGATCCAGAATCTGGTGGCGGTGGATGGCCCGAGCATCCTGCGCTCGAAGGGCATCCTGTCGTTCAAGGACGACCCCGACCGCTTCGTGTTCCAGGGCGTGCACATGATCCTCGACGGCACCCACCAGCGGCCGTGGAACGATGGCGAGCGGCGGACGAGCCGCCTCGTGTTCATCGGCCGGAAGCTCGACCGCGCCAAGATCGAATCCGGCTTCTCCGCCTGCGTCGCGGCGTGACCATGACGGCCAATCCGGGCACCCCGCCGACCCCTTCGGTGGCCGACCGCGTTCGCCACCTCACACCGGGCGACACGGTCACCGCCTGCGGCTTCCTCGGCGAGACGCCGGTGCTGGTGCTCGCCGAGGGCGGGATCCTGTTCGCCAGCACCGACGAGCGCCGGGTGGCCGCGCACCCCGGCGGGGTGATCCTGTGCGCCGCCTGCGACGGCAGCCGGTTGCTGACCGGCGGCGACGACGGCCGCGTGGTGGAGACAACCGCCGACGGCACGGCGCGCGAAGTGTTCTCCGGCAAGGCCTGGATCGACACGGTGGCGCTCGGCCCGGCCGGCGCGCGGGCGTGGTCGGCCGGCAAGACCGTTCATGCCGACACCGGCAAAATCGAGCCCGGCAAGGGGGCCCCGAAAACCTTCGCCGCGCCCTCGACGCCCGGCGGCCTCGCCTTCGCGCCCAAAGGGGTGCGGCTGGCGGTATCCCATTATGGCGGGGTGACGCTGTGGTTCCCCAACGCCGCGACCAAGCCGGACGTCCTGGACTGGAAGGGCTCGCATTTGCCGGTGACCTGGAGCCCGGACGGGCGCTTCGTCGTCACCGCCATGCACGAGCCCCAGCTCCATGGCTGGCGGGTGGCAGACGGCGCCAACATGCGCATGTCCGGCTATCCCGGCCGGGTGCGCTCGATGAGCTGGACCGCCACCGGCAACGGCCTCGCCACCGGCGGGGCGACGGCGCTGATCGTCTGGCCGTTCGCGGCCAAGGACGGGCCGATGGGCAGAGAGCCGGCGATATTCGCGGCGGGCTCGAGCCGCATCGCGGCGGTGGCCTGCCACCCGACCACCGAGATCGCCGCCATCGGCTTCGAGGACGGGCTGATCCTGCTCATCCGCCTCTCCGATGGCGCCGAGATCCTGGTCAGGCCGCCCGGCGCCGGCCCGGTGAGCGCGCTCGCCTGGGCTGGCAAGGGGGCGGCCAAGGGGGCGGCGAAGGGGGCCGGCAACGCATCGACCTTGCTCTACGGCACCGAGGACGGCGCGGCGGGCATCTTGACGCTGTAGCGGCGGGCGGGGGAACATTCCGCCCGGCTTCTCGTCATGCTGGTCGAGTATCAGGAGGCCGCCATGGTCAACCGCCTGTTCGCCCTCGCCGTCGGCGCCGCCTGCGCCATCGCGCTGGCGCAGTTTCCCGAGTTCGCCCAGCAGTACAGCCAGCGCCTCGGCGGCCGGCTGGACGAGCTGCGCGGCTTTGCCGAGCGCTTCGATGCCGACGCCGCCCGCGCCGGGCTGACCCGCGAACAGGGGCTGGCCGAGTTCGCCAAGCCGGGCTCGACCTTCCTGCGCGACCGCGGCGACGACGCCGCCTTCATGATCCACCGCTTCGAGGCGTTCCAGGCCACCAAGACCGCGCTCGACACGGCGGCACCGATGGAACGGCTGGCGGTGTTCGTGCGCACCTATGACCGCGAGGTCGGGCGCGCCGCCTTCGCCGATTTCCGCCCGGCGGTACCGGCCACCATCGAGGGCGCGGTCCATGCCGGTGCTGGTTTCGTCATCGGCGTGGCGCTGGCGTCGCTGATCTTCGGGGCGGGACGCCGGCGGGTCGGCGCCTGGCTCGGCGGCCGGTCCCACCCGCCCGCGGCGACGGGGGCGTGAGCACGCCGGCTCCCGGTGCCCTTTCGGGATCGCGGAGGCCGCGGGCCGAGCTCCGCTAGAGCATTTTCCGCACAAGTGGATACCGGTTGTGCGAAAGAAAATGCGACAAACCAGAAACTTAGAGCGTCCGATCTGATGCAGTCAGATCGGATCACGCTCTAAAGGTGCTGCGCCGCGAAGTTTCCAGCGGATTCGATTCGCGATACCGCCAGCCGGACCAACCGAAAACTGTAAATTGCCCTACCGTACCCTTCAAGGTGGAGTCGGGTTGCCGGGAGCGGCAGCATGGCTGTTGCGGTTCGGCAACAGCAGTTTGTAAAGTTCAAAACAAGGCGATTTTTGCTCATTTATTAGGCAACTGCCCGCTGTTTATCCTTCCTCTGCGTGCGTTGGATTTGTCACAAATGGTGCGACGCTTCGTGGGGGCTGGGGCCTCGCCGCGGAGGAAGCAGGGGATGAGTATCATGATGAAGACCTTCACAACGCTGACGGCCGCTGCCGCCGTCCTGCTGGCCGCGAGCGCGGCGAATGCCGCCGATCTGCGGGCCCAGAGCAAGACCATCGAGGTGCCGCCGCCGCCGTCGATCTTCGACATTGCGTTCGGCGCTGCGCTGTCGTCGAACTACCTCTTCCGCGGCATCTCCCAGTCGAACAATGAGCCGTCGGTGTCGGCCTATTTCGAGCCGCGCTTCAACTTCACGCCGAACTTCCAGGGCTACGTCGGCATCGCCGGCGCCAGCATCGACTTCCCGAACCGCGCCGCGGCCGAGATCGATCTCTACGGCGGTATCCGCCCGACCTTCGGCAAGCTCGCCCTCGACATCGGCGGCATCTACTACTGGTATCCGGGCGGCGAGTGCTACGACACTTCCAACCCGGCGTGCACCTGGGAGTGGAACAAGTACGGCGTCGCCACGCTGGCCAAGGAAGATGCCAGCTTCTTCGAAGTCTACGGCAAGGCCAGCCTCGCTCTGACCGATGCCTTCAGCATCGGCGGCAACATCTACTACACCGACTCGTACGTGAACACCGGCGCCGAGGGCATCTACTACTCGGGTGTCGCCAAGTACGTCTTCCCGACCTTCGCGAACGGCGTCGGCGTCTACGTGTCCGGCGAAGTGGGCTACCAGGATCTCGGCACCACCGACGACTTCTACGGCTATGTGTCGCTGCCGTCCTACACCACCTGGAACGCGGGTCTCGGCTTCACCTACAAGGTGTTCACGCTCGACCTGCGCTATTCGGACACCGACCTGAGCAAGACCGACTGCTACCTGATCACCGGCGACTTCGGGGCCAACGACCTCGGCCAGTCCAAGTGGTGCGGCGCCACCTTCCTGGCCAAGCTGTCGGTCGACCTCACCCTCGACAGCCTGAAGTGAGCGAAGGCTTCGTTCAAGGCATTGCCTTGACCTGACGTTTTGCGGCGCGCCGGTCTCCGGCGCGCCGTTTTCATTTGGTTTCCGGCTGAACAGGTCTTCGAGTCGTGTTCCGGTCGCCGAAGTCCTGTCCGGATCAGGGATCTTTCGGCGAGATCGTTTCCGGCATCCCGAAGGGACCGACCGGAAACCGTTTCTTCGGGGCGTTTGGCCGCGCCCCTCTCACGGCAACGTCGATTGACGCCACCTCAATATACCACTCAAACTGCCACGCAGTCGCAAGTCAGGGCGGCAGCAGCGGGGGAGGGGGTATCGAGGGAGAGAGCGCATGACCATGCACGTGAACGCGACGGGCGGCCCCGTCCGGGAGGGCAGGCCGCTGGCGATGGCGCTGCCGTCCATTCGCCGGCTGACCCGCGCCGACATCAAGGCCGTCATCGCCGCCGGCATCGACGACTTCACCGCCGCGCCGCAGTTCGGCCTGTTCTTCGGCGGCATCTATGCGGCGGCCGGGCTTGCCATCGTTTCGCTCGAATATTTCATCAACTGGACCTTTCTGGTCTTTCCGATGACCGCCGGCTTCGTGCTGATCGGCCCGTTCGTCGCGGTCGGCCTCTATGAGGTCAGCCGCCGCCGCGAACTCGGCCTGCCGCTGACTTGGCGCGCCATCCTCGGCGCCATCCACGGCCAGTCCGGTCGCGAGATCGCCATGCTCGGTGTGGTGCTGGTGTTCGCGCTGATCGTCTGGGTCAAGCTCGCCACCTACATCTATGCCATCGCCTTCGGCCTTCACCCGGTGGCCCCGCGCGAGCTGCTCGACGCCATCCTCACCACCCCGACCGGGCTCGGCTTCTTCGTGTTCGGCAATATCGTCGGTGCCATGCTCGCCGCTGTCGTGTTCTCGATCAGCGTGGTGTCCTTCCCCTATCTGCTCGACCGCGACGTCGACTTCGCGACCGCAATGGCGGTGTCGGTGCGCGCGGTGCTGGTCAATCCGGGACCGATGTTCGCCTTTGCCCTGATCGTCGCGAGCGCGCTGGTCAGTGCGGTGGCCGCGGCGTTCCTGCTGCTGCCGGTGGCGTTGCCGGTGCTGGGCCATGCCACTTGGCATCTCTACCGGCGGGTGATCGTCTCCGGATGATCCCGAAGGGATCGACCGGAAGCCGCATGACGTACGGGTCGCCGACCCCCCTCGCAAACCACGCCCGCGCTTCCTATGTGACGCGCGGGCCGGACGTCCGGCCGTATGGAAAGGGGAATTCGCCGTCATGTCGCCCGAGGAAAAGACCGTCATCGCCGGGATTTTCGACCGTCTTGCGCAGGCCGAAGGCCAGCCGCGCGACGCCGAGGCGGAACGTTTCATCGCCGAGCGCATCCAGGCGCAGCCTTATGCGCCCTACGTCATGGCCCAGGCGATCTACGTCCAGGAGCAGGCGCTGACCAATCTGAACCAGGAGGTCGAGCAGCTCCGCGCCGAGGTCGAGGAGCTGTCGCGGCGGCCGCAGGCCGCGCCGCAGGGTTCGAGCGGCTTCCTGTCGGGCCTGTTCGGCGGCGGCGCGCCGCAACCCCAGCCCCAGCCGCAATATCAATCCTATCAGTCCCAGCCCAACCGGCCGGCCGCGCCGATGCAACCGGAGACGGGCGGCCCGTCGTCCGGTCCGTGGGGCCGGGCGCAGCCGGCGCCGGCCGCCGGCCCGTGGGGCCAGCAGGCCGCGCCCGGCCAGCGCGGCGGCGGTTTGGGTGGCGGCGGCTTTCTGGCCGGCGCCATGTCGACGGCGCTCGGCGTTGCCGGCGGCATGATGATCGCCAACGCGCTCTCCAGCGCCTTCTCCGGCGGCGATGAGGCCTCGAAGCTGGCCGGCGGGCTCGGCCTGGGCGAGTCCGGCAAGGAGTCCGGCAACAGCAGCCCGGCCGCCGCCGGCAGCGATGCCCCCGCCGCCGACAAGGGCTGGCAGGACGCCTCCGCCGACGAGGACGACATCGGCTTCGACGATGGCGGCTTCGACGACGGCGACTTCGCGTAAGAATGCCCAGCGGCCCGGACTGCGGAGATTTCGGGCTGGCTGATTCTACCTCTCCGTCGTCATCGCCTTTGCACTCCCCCTCCTTCGTCATCGCCGGGCTTGTCCCGGCGTCGGAGGTGTTCGCGCGCCCTCGCCGCCGTCATCGCCGGGCTTGTCCCGGCGATCTCGATTCGAAGGACACGGCGGCGATGACGATGGAGGGGGCGTGGCAGGGTATCGGGATCGCCGGGACAAGCCCGGCGATGACCATGGAGAGTGCCAGCGATGACGTTGGGGCGCACCCGGCGGTGACCGATGAGCGCCGTTGGGCGCGGCAGCCGGATGGCGTAGGTCGCGGCAGACCAGCGAACCGCGACGAAATTGCCACGCCGCTGGCATGGTTTGCGGTTGATTAACGGTCCGTGGCAGTCTTGCAACAGTGCCGGGAAATGCGGCATCCACCCCCCGCCGAAGCCCCTCGAATCATTGATCGCGAAACCTTGTCGCGTCATGGTGATGACGCGACGGAGGGGGGAACCCCGCCTCGCCCCGGAACAAGGGTGGCATTGGCCGCAAGGTCGAAAGCACCTGGAAGGACTGGGCAAGGGGTTTGGGGAACTTCCCCGGGTGGCGACACCTGACGGCAAGAACCCGCTCCATCAGAACGAGAGAGAAAACGGAGGTTATCTATGTCTATCGTGAAGAGCCTTCTCCTCGGCTCCGCGGCGGGTCTCGTGGCGGTTGCCAGCGCTCAAGCTGCCGACCTGCCGATGAAGGCGAAGGCCGTCGATTACGTCAAGGTTTGCGACGCCTACGGCGCCGGCTTCTATTACATCCCGGGCACCGACATCTGCCTGAAGGTCGGCGGCTATGTCCGTGCCGACACCTATTACGGCATGGTTCCCGGCTACCATACGCCGCTGTACCCTGCAAACGCCTTGACCGGTCTCGCTCCTGGTTCGGGTGCGGGTGGCGACATCTCCTATGACCGTCAGGACGATCTGACCGCGTTCCGGTCGCGTATTGCTGTCACCATGGACGCTCGCACGCGCACCGAGTATGGCACGCTGCGGGCCTATGGACTTTTCTATACCACTTATGATTATGCGTCGGGTACGGGAAGGAGAAATTGGCAGGACCAGGGCTTTGGTGGCGCCTCCGCTGGTATGGACCGCGCCTTCATCCAGTTCGCCGGCTTCACCTTCGGCTACCTGCAGTCGTTCTTCGACTATTCGGCCGGCCTTGGCACCTTCACCACTATCAACGTCGGCTCCAACAAATTCACCAACGTCGTTGCCTACACCGCCTCGCTCGGCAACGGTCTGTCGGCGACCATAGGCGTGGAAGACGCCACCTATCGCCGTAATGCGATCCAGGTGGCGCCGGGCACCGTTACCCAGCTCGGCACAACGACGGTCTTCGACTACACCGACGCCACCAACTACCAGGGCGGCCAGGCGATGCCGGACATCGTCGCCAACATTCGTGTCGATCAGTCCTGGGGCTCCGCGCAGCTCTCCGGCGCCATCCACCAGCTTCGCGCCGCCGACGCCTACGATAATTTAGGTAACGCGTTTTTGCCTGCGACTGCGGACATCAACGAAACTGATTATGGCTACGCCATCGGTGCTGGCATCACCTTCAACCTTGACTCGCTCGCCAAGGGCGACCAGTTCATGGTTCAGGGCAGCTACGCCTCGGGCGCTACGGAATACACTGGCGTCTCTAGCCGCCAGACCACCAGCGGTCCTTCCGCACTTGGCATGATTCGCGGCGCCACCGGTGCGATCGTCGATCTCGCCGACGCCTTCATCAACCCGGTGGACGGTAGCATCGAGCAGGTCGACGCCTGGACCATCCGCGCCGACTTCCGTCATTTCTGGACCCCGTCGCTGCGCTCGACCCTGTTCGGCGGCTATTCCGCGGTTGAGGTGCCCTTCATCGACGGCATCACGGCTGGCTCGCCGCTGAATCTGGGCGCAGGTACAGAGGACTCCCAGACCGTCCGCGACTTCAACCTCTGGCAGGTCGGCTTCAACACCACGTGGTCGCCGGTCAAGAACCTCGACATCGGTGTTGAAATGCTCTATACTAAAGTTGATGTTGAAGGATTCAAGGGCTATACGGCTGCCAATATGGGCACCCAGGCGAACGCAGACCGCGCTCTCTCCTACAGCCACGACGAAGACATCTTCTCCGGCATGGTCCGCGTTCAGCGGAACTTCTGATCCGGCGAAGGCTCGGTCTTGAAGGAAACCCCGGCGGGCAACCGCCGGGGTTTTCGTTTGTGGCGAGGTGGAATTCTCCCGTCATCGCCGGGCGCACATCCCCGTCATCGCCAGCACCCCTCCGTCATCGCCGGGCTTGTCCCGGCGATCCCGACACCGTGGTCACTCTGCTCGCCGCCTTTTTCTCCGAGACAACCGCCACCACCGCCGCACCGTTCCAATCGGGATCGCCGGGGCAAGCCCGGCGATGACGGCGGCAAGAGTGTGGACGCACGTCAGGATCGCTGGTGGGCCGGGCTCGCCCGGGGCCGATCACGTCGGACGCTGGAGCTCCGGTCGTCGCAGGCCCCTGTTCCGCCATCGCTGGGCGCCATCGGTCATCGCCGGCATCCTTCCGTCATCGCCGGGCACGCCACCGTCACCGCCGGGCCACCCCTCCGTCATCGCCGGGCTTGTCCCGGCGATCCCGATCGGAGAGGGTCGACCGATGACGCGAGCCTATGTCTACATTCTCGCCAGCAGGCCGGGTGGCGCGATTTATGTCGGCGTCACCAATGATCTGGTCCGGCGTGTTCATGAACACCGGACGGAAGCGCTCGACGGTTTCACGAAGCGATACAACATCAAACTGCTCGTGCACTTCGAGCAGTTCGACAGGATCATCGATGCGATCCAGCGCGAGAAGAACATCAAGCACTGGCCACGGGTGTGGAAGACGCGGCTGATCGCGCAGACAAACCCGACATGGCGGGATCTCTATCCCGAACTCGTCATGTGACCGGATCGCCGGGCACTCCCGTCACCGCCGGGCCACCCCACCGTCATCGCCGGGCTTGGCCCGGCGATCCCGACACCCTGGCCACTCCGCCTGCCGCCCTTTTCTCCGACAGCGCCGTCACGGCAGCCGAGCTCTTCGGGTCGGGATCGCCGGGACAAGCCCGGCGACGACCACGGAGAGAGTGCGCACGCACGTCAGGGCCGGCGGCAGCCCGGTCCGGCGAGACGGCGGTGGATGACGGCGGCGAAGGATGTCTACCGGACTGAGGGGAGAGGCGACATTGCCCCCCACCCCTCACCGTCCGGTGCGCAGGTCGGCCTCGATGTGCAGTGCCTGCCGGCCGGAGAACCGCACGCGGTAGATCTGCAGATTCTCCAGCACCCGCTGCACATAGTTGCGGGTCTCGAAGAACGGGATCTTCTCCACCCAGTCGACCGGATCGACCTTCGGGTCGCGCGGGTCGCCGAAGCGGGCCACCCAGTCGCGCACCCGCCCGCGCCCGGCATTGTAGCCGGCGAACGCCAGGATCATGTTGTTGTCGTAGTCGCGGATCAGGTCGCCGATCTCCAGCGCCCCCATCTGCATGTTGTAGACCGGGTCGGACAACAGCCGCTTGGCGTCGAACGGCAGGCCGAACTTCTTGGCCACGTAGCGCCCGGCCGCGGGTGTCACTTGCATGAAGCCCAGCGCGTTGGCGCTCGACACGGTGGCCGGGTTGAAGGCGCTCTCCTGCCGGGCGATGGCATAGACCACCGGCAGGTCGGCCGCCGGCTCCCGGGCCGGGAAGGAGGGCAGGCCGACGGCGGGGAACGCCGCCGCCTCGAACGGCAGGCCACGGTTGATCGCGTCGCGGCCGACCAGCAGCATGGCGCGGGCATCCTTGCGCTGGGCGACGAATTCGGCGAGGGCCGCGAGCCGGTCAGGGTCGTGGATGCGCTCGCCGAGCTCGGCATACATCGGCACCGTCAGGTCGGAGCGGCCGATATCGTGCAGGATCTGCAGTGCCCGTCCGGTGTCGGAGTTCAGGAACGCCGCGCGCCCCTGGGCGGAGGGCCGCGGCAGGCTCGGCACCGGCAGGTCGGTCCGGCCGAGCTTGGCGCGCGACAACTGCCCATAATAGGCCGACACGACGCGCGCGCCCTTCTCATAGGCGGCGCGGGCGCCGGCCCGGTCGCCCGTCGCCTCGGCGGCGCGGCCCAGCCAATAATGGCCGCGCGCTTCGCTGGTCGGGTTGTTGGTGAGTTGCAGGATGCGCGCGAAATGGCGGCGGGCGGTGGCCGGGTCGTTGAGGAAGCGCAACGCCACCCAGCCGGCCATGAAGTCGCGCTCGACCTTGTAGTTCTCCTTCTCGGGCATCGCCGCGCCGGCGGCCATGCGGTAGGCCGTGCGCGGCTCGTTCTCCTCAAGGAGGTGGCGCACCAGCAGGCGCCGCTCGATCCACCATTGGTCGGTGTCGACCAGCGCCTTGGGGTCGCTCGGCGCCTTGAACACCCACTCGGCGGCAAGTTTGGGCTTGTCCGCGCGGCGATGGAACTGCGAGCGGGCATAGATGTAGCTGGGCTCGTTGCGGGCCGAGGCCGGCACGGCATTGAGCAGTTTGGCCAGCGCCTTGTCCTTCTTGATGGCGGCGATGCGGGCCTTGGCCACCGCCACCATGTCGGAGCCGACGCGGGCGGCGTTGCGCAGCGCATCCGCCCCGTCCTCGGCATAGAGGAACATGTCGGTGCGCGCCTTGTGGTCGGCGCGGCCGAGCAGCGGGCCGAAGACGCGCAGGATGTCGTCCTCGCCGTCCTTGGAGAACGGCTCCTCGCGCCAGGCCTCGCGCACCAGCGCCTGGGCGGCGGCCTGGTTGCCGGTCTCCAGGTGGGCGCGGGCCAGCGCCAGCTTGCCCTTGCCGCTGGTCGGGCGGCTCTGGCCGAAATAGGCGAAGATGGTGCGGGCGGAAGCCCTGTCCTCCCACAGCTTCCCTTCCGCGCGCTTGCGGATCAGGCCGACGCTCGGCCAGCCGGGGTTTTCGCGGGCGAAGGTGGCGAATCGCTCGAAGCGGACGTCGCCGCTGTTGCGGCGTAGCCGCATCCACTCGATGGTCTTGCGCGCGGCCGGATCGCGCAAGGTCGCGGCGATCTGGTCGGCCTCCGCGCCGCGGCCGCGCTCGATCAGCTGGATCGCCTGGGCGACGGCCGTCGAGTCGCTGCTGGCGGCGGCGGGCAGGGGGGACAAGACGGTGGCGAGGATGGCGAGGGTCGCGGCTGTGCGCATGGGGTGCTCCGGATCGAGCCACCTTCCGGCGATCTCGTTGACGAATCGTTGACCAAACGGCGGCACGGCCTGGCTGCGGCGGACCCTGTCGGCCGCTTGCGGCGAAACGAGGGCGCCGAAAATCCTTCCGCCCGCGGCGGATCGCCTCTATGAAGATTGGTTACCGTGGTGCCGCGGCGGGGACCGGCGCCGGCAGCAAGGAACGACCCGAGGAACCATCCATGACGGCCAAGACGAATTTCCGTGGCTCCTTCACCGCACTGGTGACACCGTTCAAAAATGGCAGGGTCGACGAGGCCGCCTTTCGGGCGCACGCCGCCTGGCAGGTCGAGGAGGGCACCAATGGGCTGGTGCCGTGCGGCACCACCGGCGAGAGCCCGACGCTGAGCCATCACGAGCACAAGCAGGTGGTGGAATGGTGCGTCCAGGAGGCGTCCGGTCGCGTGCCGGTGGTCGCCGGCACCGGGTCGAACTCCACCATCGAGGCCATCGAGCTCAGCCGCCACGCCGAGCAGGCCGGCGCCGACGCCGTGCTGGTGGTGACGCCCTACTACAACAAGCCCACCCAGGAGGGGCTCTTCCAGCACTTCAAGGCGATCAACGACGCCATCGGCATCCCGATCATCATCTACAACATCCCGGCCCGCTCGGTGATCGACATGTCGGTTGACACCATGAAGCGGCTGTTCGATCTGAAGAACATCGCCGGGGTCAAGGACGCCACCGCCAATGTGGCGCGCGCCTCGCTGCAGCGTCAGCATTTGGGGCCGGACTTCAACCAGCTCTCCGGCGAGGACGCCACGGCGCTGGGCTTCATGGCCCATGGCGGCCATGGCTGCATCTCGGTCGCCTCCAACGTGGCGCCGCGCCAGTGCGCGGCGTTCCAGGCCGCCTGCCTCGCCGGCGACTACGCCAAGGCGCTGGAGCTGCAGGACCGGCTGATGCCGCTGCACACCGCGCTGTTCGTGGAGACCAACCCATCGCCGGTGAAGTACGCGCTGTCGCTGCTCGGCAAGATGACGGACGAGGTGCGGCTGCCGATGGTGACGGTCGGCGAGGCGACCCAGCGCGCGGTGCGCGAAGCGATGGCTCACGCCGGCCTGCTCAACTGAGCGGCCCGACAGGCACACAATGGCGAAGGGCAAGGACGAAACCACCGGCAAGGTGGTCGCCGACAATCGCAAGGCCCGCTTTCACTATGAGATCGGCGAGACCTTCGAGGCCGGCATCATGCTGACCGGCACGGAGGTCAAGTCGTTGCGCGGCGGCAAGGCGACGATCGGCGACAGCTATGCCGACGCCAAGGATGGCGAGATCTGGCTGGTCAACGCCTATATTCCGGAATACCTGGAGGCCAACCGCTTCAACCATGAGCCCAAGCGCCCGCGCAAGCTGCTGTTGCACAAGCGCCAAGTGTTCAAGCTGATGAGCGCGGTCGCCCGCGAGGGCATGACGGTGGTGCCGCTGCGGGTCTATTTCAACGCCAAGGGCCGCGCCAAGGTGCTGCTGGCGCTGGCCAAGGGCAAGAAGGCCCACGACAAGCGCGAGACCGAGAAGAGCCGCGACTGGGCGCGCGAGAAGGGCCGCCTGCTGCGCGACAAGGGGTGAGGCCGGACTGCGTGGACGGGAATCTCGGGTCCAGGCGGTGTGGCGGAAACAGCCCCCGTCATCGCCGGGCTTGTCCCGGCGCTCCCGACCCCCTGATCATCTCGCCTGCCGTCCTCTTTGCAGGTACCGCTGCGTTCCCATCGAGATCGCCGTGGGACAAGCCCGGCGATGACCACGGGGAGAGCGCCGCCACAGAGCCAGTTTCTATTTAGACGGTCTCCGGCGTCCCGAGGGCATCGGCCGGAAACGTATGAAGCCCAATGCCGCAGAGCGGTTGCGCTCACCGCCGCGCTACAGCACGCCCAGAAGCGGCACCTTCAAGAGCACCACGCCCAAAGCAACCACGCATAAAAAAGCGGGGCGCCGTGGCGCCCCGCAAGGGTTTTGAGAGAATACGTCGGATCGAGAGAGAATACGTCGGGCGGTCTCCGGCCCGCAGGGCCGGAGACCGGAGTTCGATCGAACGTCAGACCGAGTAGTACATGTCGAACTCGACCGGGTGCGGGGTCATTTCGAACCGCATCACCTCGGCCATCTTCAGCTCGATGTAGCTGTCGATGAAGTCGTCGTTGAACACGCCGCCGGCGGTCAGGAAGGCGCGGTCCTTGTCGAGGCTTTCGAGAGCCTCGCGCAGCGAGCCGCACACTGTCGGGATCTCCTTCAGCTCGCGCGGCGGCAGGTCGTAGAGGTCCTTGTCCATCGCCGGGCCGGGATCGATCTTGTTCTTGATGCCGTCCATGCCGGCCATCACCATCGCCGCGAAGGCGAGGTAGGGGTTCGCGCCCGGATCGGGGAAGCGGACCTCGACGCGCTTGGCCTTCGGATTGTTGGTGTAGGGGATGCGGCAGGAGGCCGAGCGGTTGCGCGACGAATAGGCGAGCAGCACCGGCGCCTCGTAGCCCGGGACCAGACGCTTGTAGGAGTTGGTCAGCGGGTTGGTGAAGGCGTTGACGGCCTTGGCGTGCTTGATGATGCCGCCGATGTACCACAGGCACTCGTCGGAGAGGTCGGCGTACTTGTTGCCGGCGAACACCGGCTTGCCGGCCTTCCAGATCGACTGGTGGCAGTGCATGCCCGAGCCGTTGTCGCCGAACACCGGCTTCGGCATGAAGGTGGCGGTCTTGCCGTAGATGTGGGCGACCTGATGGATGCAGTACTTGTAGATCTGCAGCTGGTCGGCCATCAGCGTCAGCGTGTCGAACTTCATGCCGAGTTCGTGCTGGGCGGACGCCACTTCGTGGTGGTGCTTCTCGACGCTGACGCCCATCTTGGCCATGGCGCCCAGCATCTCGGAGCGCATGTCCTGGGCGGAGTCGACCGGCGGCACCGGGAAGTAGCCGCCCTTGGTGCGGACGCGGTGACCGAGGTTGCCGCCCTCATAGTCGGTGTCGGCGTTGATCGGCAGCTCGGTCGAGTCCAGCACGAAGCCCGTATTGTACGGGTCGGCCATGAACTTCACGTCGTCGAACACGAAGAACTCGGCCTCGGGGCCGAAATAGATGGTGTCGCCCACGCCCGAGGCCTTCACATAGGCTTCGGCCTTCTTGGCGATGCCGCGCGGGTCGCGATTGTAGGGCTCGCCGGTGGTCGGCTCGAGCACGTCGCAGACGATGTTGAGCGTCGTCTCGGCGAAGAACGGGTCGATGGTGGCGGTGGCCGGGTCGGGCATCAGGCACATGTCGGACTCGTTGATCGCCTTCCAGCCGGCGATCGAGGAGCCGTCGAACATCACGCCTTCAGAGAAGGTCTCTTCCGTGATCTGGGAGATGTCGAAGGTAACGTGCTGCCACTTGCCGCGCGGGTCGGTGAAACGGCAATCGACATACTTCACGTCGTTGTCGGTGATGGTCTTGAGCACATCTTGTGCCGTCTTCATGTCTGTTCCTCTGATTTCGACGGGTCGTGGTGGCAGGATTGAGATATTCCGCAAAAAGGTATCGCGCAAATAGGCAAGGAGCTGTCGCATTAGATGGCGTCCAGCCCGGACTCCCCGGTCCGGATACGGATGGCTTCCTCGACGTCGGAGACGAAGATCTTGCCGTCGCCGATGCGGCCGGTCTGCGCCGCCCGCCGGATCGCGTCGATCGCCTTCTCGACCATGTCGTCGGCGAGGACCACCTCGATCTTCACCTTCGGCAGAAAGTCCACAACGTATTCTGCGCCCCGATAGAGTTCGGTATGCCCCTTCTGACGGCCAAATCCCTTTGCTTCGGTGACGGTGATGCCTTGGAGACCGACCTCCTGCAATGCCTCCTTCACCTCATCGAGCTTGAACGGCTTGATGATGGCTTCGATTTTTTTCATCGCTCGCGTCTCCCTGGCCGGCCGGCCCCGCTCCGGTCAGGCCGACAGCGCGTTAGCAGATCCCATGCCAACGAGGCTGGTTAAGATAGTGCTTGCGGAACAATGATTTGCGCTGACGATCGAAATGTCTTGCCCAATTGTTCCCATTTGCTTGCCCAACCAAGAGGCGGGGCGCCCAAAAAATAGGCCCCACTTCCGGCCGCGGTCAATCATGGGAACCGGTTTGCGCCTTTTGTTTGTGCATAATGCCATTCTGACGGGCGACTGTGCAGGGTGGTATCGGGAGCAGGTGTCATGCTGATCGATCTTCTCACCACCGCCGAAATGGCCGAGGCCGACCGGCGCACCATCGCCGCCGGCACGCCCGGCATCGCCTTGATGGACCATGCGGGCCTCGCCGTGGCCGATACCGCCGCGCGCTGCTTTCCGCTGGCGACGCCGGCGCTTGTGGTGTGCGGGCCCGGCAACAATGGCGGCGACGGCTTCGTCGCGGCCCGCATCCTCGCCCAGCGCGGCTATCCGGTGCGGCTGATCCTGGTCGGCGCCCGCGAGCGCCTGAAGGGCGACGCCGCCGAGGCGGCCGCGCGCTTCCGCGGCGACGTCGAGTCGCCGGAGGCGTTCGATTCGGTGCGCGCCGGCTTCATCATCGACGCGCTGTTCGGCGCCGGGCTCGACCGCCCGGTCGAGGGCGCCGCCGCCGATCTCATCGCCCGCATCGACCGCTCCGGCGTGCCGGTGGTGGCGGTCGACCTGCCGTCCGGGATCAATGGCGACACCGGGGCGGTGATGGGCGCAGCGGTGCGCGCCGTGGAGACGGTGACGTTCTGCCGGCGGAAGCCCGGCCACCTGCTGCTGCCCGGCCGCATGCATTGCGGCCGCATCCGCGTCGCCGACATCGGCATCGCCGACGACACGGTGGCGGCGGTCGGCCCCCGCGCGTTCGCCAATGATCCCGACCTGTGGGGCAGGTATTTTCCGGTGCCGACCCTGCTCGACCACAAATATGTCCGCGGCCACGCCGTCATGGTGTCGGGTCCGCGCGGGCGCACCGGTGCCATCCGCATGGCGGCGCGGGCGGCGCTGCGGGCCGGCGCCGGGCTGGTGACGGTGGCAAGCCCCCTCGATGCGCTGGACGAGAACGCCATGGGCCTCACCGCGGTGATGGTGCGCCCGCTCGCCGAGGCCGCCGCGCTGTCGGAGCTGCTGCTGGACGCGCGCTTCCGGGCCGTCGGCCTGGGGCCCGCCCTCGGCACCGGGCCGGAGGCCGCCGCCTTGGTCGATGCCGCGCTGGCCGCGGGCCGCCCGGCCGTGCTGGATGCCGACGCGCTGACGATCTTCGCCGGCCGGGCCGGCGACCTCGCCCACCGCATCCAGGCCCAGCCGGACCGGCCGGTGGTGCTGACGCCGCACGAGGGCGAGTTCGCCCGGCTGCTCGCCGGGGAGGCGGGCGGGGCCGGCTCGAAGCTGGAGCGCGCCCGCCGCGCCGCGGCCCGGCTTGGCGCCGTCGTGGTGCTGAAGGGCGGCGACAGCGTCATCGCCGCGCCGGACGGCCGCGCCGCCATCACCAACAACGCCCCGCCCTGGCTCGCCACCGCCGGCTCCGGCGACGTGCTGGCCGGCATCGCCACCGCGCTGCTGTGCCAGGGCATGCCGGCGTTCGAGGCGGCGGCCGCGGCCACCTGGCTGCATGGCGAGAGCGGCCGCGAGGCCGGCCCCGGCCTGATCGCCGAGGATCTGCCCGAGGTGCTGCCGAAAGTGACGTGCGCGCTCTACGAGCGGCTCGACGTCGACCTCGCGACGGGGTGGCGTACCACGCTCACGTGACCTCGAACCACGCCGCCATCGCCGATCCCGTTCCGTCCGCCGGCTGCTCAACGGCGCGGCAGGGCAGCAGCCATTTGCCGGGATTGTCGGCAATGAAGGCGATGCGGGCGGTCTTCGCCTCGGGCACCAGCAGCGTGTCGTGCCACCACGGCTTCCAGCCGTCATCGAGGCTGTCGAGCAGCCGCACGTGATGGCCGTGGATGTGGACGGCGTGCGGCAGCGGCGTCTTGTTGACCAGGGCCAGCACCACGGTGCGCCCGCGCGCCACGCGAAACAGCGGCGGCCCGGCCGGGCCGTCGCCGCCCCGGAAGGTCCAGGGCGAGCCCGCCGCAGGCGGTTGGCTGCCGCCGTCCATCGCCAGGTCGAGGCGGTGGGCGCCCTTCAGCTCGATATGGCGGGGCAGGGGATTGTCGGGCAGGGGGGCGACCGCGCCCGGCGGCTCGGGGCGGCGGGGCGGGCCGGGATCGACGCGGAAGGTGGCGAGCACGCTGTCGGTGCCGTAGCCGTGGAGCCGGATGGCCGGCGGGCTCGCCGCCGGGTCGGCGACGGCCGGCGGCATGTCGACGATCAGGTCGACCCGGCCGCCCGGCGGCAGCGCCACGCGCGGCCGGCCGAGCTCGAAGGCCTCAGAAGGCTGTCCGTCGACCGCCACCAGCACCGGCCTGAGCCCGCCTTCGAACGCCAGCGCCGCGATGCGCCACGCCGCGGCATTGATCAGCCGCAGGCGGATGCGGTCGTGGCCCTTCACCGCGATGTCCGCGGCCGGGCGGCCGTTCACCGTGGCGTGGCGGGCGTCGGCCTCCTTGGCTTCCGCCTCCTTGGCCTGAGCATTCTTGGCCTCGCCGTCCTTGGCCTCGTCGTCCTTGACCGCGCCGGGCGCCGGATCGGCCGCGCTGCCGTCGTCCAGCCGCCAGTCCTGCAGCAGCAGCACGATGTCCTGGTCGACGGCGATCGGCGTCTCCTCCTCGACGATCAGCGCGCCGGCCAGCCCGCGGCCGAGCTGCTCGGGCGTGCCGGCGAAGGCGTGGTACCAGAAGGTGCCGGCATCCGGGCAGGCGAAGCGGTAGTCGAAGGCGCCGCCGGGGGGAATCGCCGCCTGGGTCAGCGGCGGCACGCCGTCCATCGGGTTGGTCAGGCGGATGCCGTGCCAATGGATGGCGGTGGGCTGGTCGAGACCGTTCTCGGCCCGCACCCACACCTCGCCGCCGCGGCGCACCCGCAGGATCGGCCCCGGCGCCTGGCCGTCGAAGCCCCAGACCGGCGAGGGCGGCAGGTCGGGGCCGCGCAGCAATGCGGCTCCCGGCTTCAGCGCGAGGCGCCGCGCCTCGCCCGGAGGCGGCTCTCCGCCGGTCTCGGCCCGCAGCGGCCGGCTCGGACCGAGCGCGGCGATGGTCACAACGGTGCCGCCGAGGACGGTGCGTCGGGTCGGGCGGAATGCGGTCATCTCGAACCTCGGTTGGGCAGGGTGCGGCGCGTCGGCCTGCTTTAGATGGCTTCAAGGGGCGCGTTGTGCCACCGGTTCCGCATCTTGCGGAAGTCTGCCGCGCATTTCCCGCTGGCGTCGTGGCGGACGCGTGCTATAAGCCGCCTCCCGACCGGCCACGTGCGCAAGCCCGTGCCGTGAGCGGGCGTGGCGGAACTGGTAGACGCGCTGGATTTAGGTTCCAGTGACGAAAGTCGTGGGGGTTCGAGCCCCTCCGCCCGCACCACCCCCGCGAATCCGGTCGGGACGCCCAGGCAATTTGGGATGAGCGGCCGACGCTCGGCCCGCGCGGGGCGGCCGGGGCGAACCGTCGATTCGAAAAGAGCGCGATCATGCAGGTAACCAAAACCAGTGACGAAGGCCTGAAGCGCGAGTTTCGCGTTGTTCTTGAGGCCAGCGACCTCGACGGTCGCGCCGCCTCCCGCTTTGAGGAACTCAAGGACCGCGTCCGCATCAACGGCTTTCGGCCCGGCAAGGTGCCGGCCTCGCACCTGAAGCGCCTCTATGGCCGCTCGGTGATGGCCGAGGTGATCGAGCAGGCGGTGGCCGACGTCAACGGCCAGATCGTCAACGACAACAGCTTCAAGCTCGCGCTCGAACCGAAGGTCACCTTCCCCGAGAGCCAGAGCGAGATCGAGGCCGTGCTCGAGGGCCGCGGCGACCTCGCCTACACCGTGGCGATGGAGATCCTGCCCGAGATCATGCTGGCCGACTTCTCGACCATCGCGCTGGAGAAGCCGGTGGCGCCGGTCGAGGACGCCGACGTCGACCAGGCGATCGACCGGCTGGTCGACCAGAACCGCCCCTACGAGCCGCGCCCCGAGGGCAGCAAGGCCGAGCAGCGCGACCGGGTGACGATCTCCTTCAAGGGCACCATCGACGGCGAGCTCTTCGACGGCGGCAGCGCCGACGACGTGCCGGTGGTGGTCGGATCGGGCTCCTTCATCCCCGGCTTCGAGGAGCAGCTCGTCGGCATCGCCGTGGGCGAGACCCGCACCGTCAACGTCACCTTCCCGGTCAACTATCTGGCGCCGAACCTCGCCGGCAAGGATGCCTCGTTCGAGGTCACCTGCTCGGAGATCGCCGCGCCGGGCCACGTCGACATCGACGATGCCTTCGCCAAGACGCTGGGCATCGAGACGATCGATGCGCTGAAGGAGGCCATCCGCGGCCGGCTGACCAGCGAGCGCGAAGGCCTGTCGCGCGCCCGCCTCAAGCGCGCGCTGCTCGATGCGCTCGACGCGCGCCACAGCTTTGCGCTGCCGGACGGGCTGGTGTCGCAGGAATTCGAGGGCGTCTGGGCCCAGGTCACCGGCGAGATGAAGCAGGCCGGCCGCACCTTCGAGGACGAGAAGACCACCGAAGAGGCCGCCCGCGACGAATACCGCAAGATCGCCGAGCGGCGCGTCCGCCTCGGGCTCGTCCTTGCCGAGCTTGGCCAGAAGGCCGATATCAAGGTGACGGACGACGAGGTCACCCGGTCGCTGGTCGAGCGTGCCCGCAGCTTCCCCGGGCAGGAACAGCAGGTGTGGGACTATTATCGGAAGAATCCGAACGCGCTGGCCAGCCTGCGCGCCCCGATCTTCGAGGAGAAGGTCGTCGACCATCTGCTGACGCTTGTGCAGCTCGCCGAAAAGCGGGTGACCAAGGACGAATTGTTCCGCGAAGAGGACGCCGACAAACCCGCCGCCTGAGGCTTGCCCTCATTCGCCCCCGAGCTGCGGCCTTGCCTTTACGAGGATGACGATGCGCGACCCCGTCGAAACCTACATGAACCTTGTCCCGATGGTGGTCGAGCAGACCAATCGCGGCGAGCGTGCCTACGACATCTTCTCGCGTCTGCTGAAGGAGCGCATCATCTTCGTCACGGGTCCGGTCGAGGACGGCATGGCGACGCTGGTCGTCGCCCAGCTTCTGTTCCTCGAAGCGGAGAACCCGAAGAAGGAGATCTCGATGTACATCAACTCGCCGGGCGGGGTGGTGACGTCGGGCTTGGCGATCTACGACACCATGCAGTTCATCCGGCCGCAGGTGTCGACGCTCTGCGTCGGGCAGGCGGCCTCGATGGGCTCGCTGCTCCTGGCGGCGGGCGAGAAGGACATGCGCTTCGCGCTGCCGAACGCCCGAATCATGGTCCATCAGCCCTCCGGCGGCTTCCAGGGCCAGGCCACCGACATCCTCATCCATGCCCGCGAGATCGAGGGCCTGCGCCGCCGGCTGAACGAGATCTACGTCCACCACACCGGGCAGGACGTGAAGACGATCGAGGACGCGCTGGAGCGCGACAACTTCATGACCGCGGACGGCGCCAAGACCTTCGGCCTGATCGATCAGGTGCTCGACAAGCGCCCCGAGGAACCGGCCAAAGGCTGAACGGGATCAAGCGCTGAACGAAGTCGCGGCTCGGAAGGCCAGGGTCTGGCCGGAGCGAGCCGGGGCCTTCGGGCTTTGCCAGTGGGTTGCCGCCGTCATGGCCGGGCAGGTTTCGACGGAGACCGACATATTTCGGTCATTCGTCATGGCCGGGCTTGTCCCGGCCATTGATGTCTTTGCCTCAAGAGACATTTCGGGTCGCGGATGCCCGCGAGAGGCAAATTCCTGCAGCCTGCGCAAGCATGGCTGCACGTGTGGGCAAGATGCGGTTTCCGGCCGACCCTTCCGAAAGGGAATGCGTGCGCCGCAACAAATTGTCAGGCGTTTGGCCGTTACGCCATGAACCGGCCTCGATTTTGCATCGTATTTGTGACAGGTCCGGCGCGGGCGGGGTCGACAAGCCTCGTTCCAGTCTGGTCATTTTAACGCGGTATTGATCCGCCAAGCCGTATCGTGATCGACTAGAATGTCGGTACGTTGTCGGAATCGTCGCCTCGGTCCGGATATTTACGGATCGCCGTGACAGGTCGGCAGGGTGACATATTGCGAAGCGCGGCGGCGCTTCGGGAGACCAAGTGGAATGAGCAAAGTCGGCGGCAGCGACTCGAAAAATACCCTCTACTGCTCGTTTTGCGGAAAGAGCCAGCACGAGGTGCGCAAGCTCATCGCGGGACCGACCGTGTTCATCTGCGACGAGTGCGTCGAGCTGTGCATGGACATCATCCGGGAGGAGAACAAATCCTCTCTGGTGAAGTCGCGTGATGGTATTCCGACGCCGCGCGAAATCCGCAAGGTTTTGGACGACTACGTCATCGGCCAGGACCACGCCAAGAAGGTGCTTTCGGTTGCGGTGCACAACCACTACAAGCGGCTGAATCACCAGTCCAAGCACAACGACGTCGAGCTGGCGAAGTCCAACATCCTGCTGATCGGGCCCACCGGCTCGGGCAAGACGCTGCTGGCGCAGACGCTGGCCCGCATCCTCGACGTGCCCTTCACCATGGCCGATGCCACGACGCTGACCGAGGCCGGCTATGTCGGAGAGGACGTCGAGAACATCATCCTCAAGCTCCTGCAGTCGGCCGACTACAATGTCGAGCGCGCCCAGCGCGGCATCGTCTATATCGACGAAATCGACAAGATCAGCCGCAAATCCGACAATCCCTCCATCACCCGCGACGTGTCGGGCGAGGGCGTCCAGCAGGCGCTGCTCAAGATCATGGAAGGCACGGTGGCGAGCGTGCCGCCGCAGGGTGGCCGCAAGCATCCGCAGCAGGAGTTCCTGCAGGTCGACACCACCAACATCCTGTTCGTGTGCGGCGGCGCCTTCTCCGGCCTCGACAAGATCATCTCGGCCCGCGGCCGCACCGCCTCGATCGGCTTCGGCGCCAAGGTGGTGGCACCGGAAGACCGCCGCACCGGCGAGATCTTCCGCGAGGTCGAGCCCGAGGATCTGCTCAAGTACGGCCTCATCCCCGAATTCGTCGGCCGCCTGCCGGTGGTCGCGACGCTCGAGGATCTGGACGAGAACGCGCTGAAGAAGATCCTCACCGAGCCCAAGAACGCGCTGGTCAAGCAGTACCAGCGGCTGTTCGAGATGGAGGGCGTCGACCTCGGCATTCACGAGGATGCGCTCAACGCCATCGCCAAGAAGGCGATCGAGCGCAAGACCGGCGCGCGCGGCCTGCGCTCGATCATGGAGGGCATCCTGCTCGACACCATGTTCGATCTGCCCGGGCTCGAAGGCGTCCAGGAGGTGGTGATCTCCGAAGAGGTGGTGACCACCGGCGCCCGGCCGCTCTACATCTATGCCGACCGCGCCGAAGCTGGCGCCAGTGCGTGACGATGACGACGTCCGGGCCGCGAGAGCGCGGCCCGGAGTCCTTGTTTTGTTTGAGCGTTGACGTTTGCGCGCGGGTTCCTTTGCGCGCGGGTTGGTTTGCGTGTGTTTGTTGGTGGCGCGGCTCGGGGCAATCCGTTCGGGGATCCGAGGCGGGAATTCGGGGCGGCGATCCGGGGCGGCGAGATATTTGCCCAGCCTGACGATTTGGTCCGACCTGACGATTTGGCCCGACCCGTCATCCCCCGGCCTGACACCCCGGCTTGACACCCTAGGGGTGGGACGCCACCTAATTTGACAACGATCCGGTTTCGAACAGGACGCGTGAGTCGGCACGAGAGTTCCGCCCAGTCGAAGTGTCCCTACGACCGACCGGCCCGACGCGGGCTCCTGCGCGCAAGCCCCAATGCAGGATCCCGCCCAGACCAAGAAAGGACAGGGCCATGACCACCACTGCCAAGCCGCGCCCCCCTCTCGCTCCGGGCGTGCCCCAGACGTTTCCGGTGCTGCCGCTGCGCGACATCGTGGTGTTCCCCCACATGATCGTGCCGCTGTTCGTCGGTCGCGAGAAATCCATTCGCGCGCTCGAAGAAGTGATGCGCAGCGAGACCTACATCCTGCTGGCGACCCAGATGAACGCCGGCGATGACGAGCCGTCGCCCGATGCCATCTATCAGGTCGGCACGCTGGCCACCGTGCTGCAGCTTCTCAAGCTGCCCGACGGCACCGTCAAGGTGCTGGTCGAGGGCGTCGAGCGCGCCCGCGTCGGCCACTACACCGACCGCGCCGAGTTCTTCGAGGCCGAGGCGGTGGTGCTGCCGGAAAGCGGCGGCGACCATGTCGAGGCCGAGGCGATGGCCCGCTCGGTGGTCACCGAGTTCGAGAACTACGTCAAGCTCAACAAGAAGGTCTCGCCCGAGGTGGTGGGCGTGGTCGCGCAGATCGACGACCACTCCAAGCTCGCCGACACGGTGGCCTCGCATCTGGCCGTCAAGATCGCCGAGAAGCAGGGCGTGCTGGAGATCACCGACGTCGCCCAGCGCCTGGAGAAGGTGCTCGGGCTGATGGAGAGCGAGATCTCGGTGCTGCAGGTCGAGAAGCGCATCCGCACCCGCGTCAAGCGGCAGATGGAGAAGACCCAGCGCGAGTACTACCTCAACGAGCAGATGAAGGCGATCCAGAAGGAGCTCGGCGACGAGGAAGGCCGCGACGAGCTGACCGAGCTGGAAGACAAGATCAAGCGCACCAAGCTGTCGAAGGAGGCGCGCGAGAAGGCGCAGCACGAGCTGAAGAAGCTGCGCCAGATGTCGCCGATGTCGGCCGAGGCGACGGTGGTGCGCAACTATCTCGACTGGCTGCTGTCGATCCCGTGGGGCGTCAAGTCCAAGGTCAAGAAGGATCTGCCGTTCGCGCAGGAGGTGCTGGACGCCGAACACCATGGCCTGGAGAAGGTCAAGGAGCGCATCGTCGAGTACCTGGCCGTCCAGCAGCGCTCGAACAAGCTGACCGGTCCGATCCTGTGCCTGGTCGGCCCGCCCGGCGTCGGCAAGACCTCGCTCGGCAAGTCGATCGCCAAGGCGACGGGGCGCGAATTCGTGCGCGTCTCGCTCGGCGGCGTGCGCGACGAGGCCGAGATCCGCGGCCATCGGCGCACCTATATCGGCTCGATGCCCGGCAAGGTCATCCAGTCGATGCGCAAGGCCAAGAAGTCGAACCCGCTGTTCCTGCTCGACGAGATCGACAAGATGGGCGCCGATTTCCGCGGCGATCCGTCCTCGGCGCTGCTCGAGGTGCTCGATCCGGAGCAGAACAACAGCTTCAACGACCACTACCTTGAGGTCGACTACGATCTGTCGAGCGTGATGTTCGTCACCACGGCCAACACGCTGAACATTCCGCCGGCGCTGCTGGACCGCATGGAGGTCATCCGCATCGCCGGCTACACCGAGGACGAGAAGGTGCAGATCGCCCGCAAGCATCTGATCCCCAACGTTCTCGCCAAGCACGGCCTGAAGCCGTCGGAATGGTCGGTCGACGATGCCGGGTTGCTGATGCTGATCCGCCGCTACACCCGCGAGGCGGGCGTGCGGAACCTGGAGCGCGAACTCGCCACGCTGGTCCGCAAGGCGGTGAAGGAGCTGACGCTGACCAAGAACACCGAGATCACGGTCGGCGAAGGCAATATCGGCGACTACCTCGGCGTGCCGAAGTTCCGCTACGGCGAGGCGGAGACCGAGGACCAGGTCGGCGTCGTCACCGGCCTGGCCTGGACCGAGGTCGGCGGCGAGCTGCTCACCATCGAAGGCGTGATGATGCCCGGCAAGGGCCGCATGACGGTGACCGGCAATTTGCGCGACGTGATGAAGGAATCGATCTCGGCGGCGGCGTCCTATGTGCGCTCGCGCGCCGTCGATTTCGGCATGGAGCCGCCGATGTTCGACAAGCGGGACATCCACGTCCACGTGCCGGAGGGGGCGACCCCGAAGGACGGGCCGTCGGCCGGCATCGCCATGGCCACGGTCATCGTGTCGATCATCACCGGCATCCCGATCCGGCGCGACATCGCCATGACCGGCGAGGTGACGCTGCGCGGCCGCGTGCTGCCGATCGGCGGCTTGAAGGAGAAGCTGCTGGCGGCGCTGCGCGGCGGGCTCAAGACGGTGCTGATCCCCGAGGAGAACGCCAAGGATCTGGCGGAAATCCCGGAGAACGTGAAGTCGGGCCTCGAAATCATCCCGGTGTCGCGGATGGACGAGGTCCTGGCCCACGCGCTGACCGCCAAGCCTACGCCGATCGTCTGGGACGAGAGCGCCGCGGCCGGCAAGGACAGCCAGGTGATCGCCGACGAGGAGCCGGCGGGCATGGTGGCCCACTGACCCGGTCGACGCCGGCCCGCAGGGGCCGGCGTGGTGAGCGCAATGCAAGAGCCCTCACCTCCATGGGTTAAATCCATTTCAACGGGCGGCCGGTGGCCGCCCGTTGTCGTTAATGCAAGGTGAACGCGCGTTCGGCCGCCGATCCTCCAGAAAAATACAAATCGAATCAAACAAATATGCTTGGGGCCGCGGCGGCGCCTGCGTTGCCCGGGCACCCGTTCCGGGCCGTGGCGCGGGGTGGCGCGACCGGCGGGAATCGTTGCAGCGCTTGATTTTCCGGGGATTTGGCCAATGCTTGCGGGCCAGTCCGGCGGGTGCCGGTGATTCGATGGAGGATGAAACGTATGACCAAGAATGAATTGGTCGCTGCCGTTGCGGATCGTCTGGATTCGACCAAGACGGCTGCCGCCGCTGCCATCGAGGCGACCTTCGACGTCATCTCGGTGGCGCTGAAGAAGGGCGAGGACGTCAAGCTGATCGGGTTCGGCTCGTTCTCGGTGGTCAAGCGCGCCGCGCGCGAGGGCCGCAATCCGCGCACCGGCAAGCCGGTGAAGATCAAGGCGTCGAAGGCGCCGAAATTCACGCCCGGCAAGGCGCCAGGGCAATCGGGTGAAAAATCACGCTGCCAGGAGGCTTGCGAGGAAGTCGTCGTCCCAGGCGGCGACTTTTCGCTT
>NZ_VWPL01000025.1 GCF_008630065.1 Blastochloris sulfoviridis | reverse complement strand
GCGCCGGTCGGCGCCTCGTTGACGTCGGCGACCTTGATGTCGAACGTCTGGTCGACCGTGAGGCCCGTCTGGTCGGTGACCCGCACCGTGATGCTGTCGGCGGCGTCCGTCTCATGGTCGAGCTTGGCGCCCTCCTTCACCGAGACGACACCGGTCGACGCATCGATCTCATACGTGTCGGCGTCGCCGCCGACGATCTGATAGCTGAGCGTGTCGCCCGCGTCGGCATCGGTGCCGGTCACCGTGCCGACCACCGTGCCGGCCGCCGAGTTCTCGGCGATGACCCCGCCCGACATCGTTGCGCCGGTCGGCGCCTCGTTGACGTCGGCGACCTTGATGTCGAACGTCTGGTCGACCGTGAGGCCCGTCTGGTCGGTGACCCGCACCGTGATGCTGTCGGCCGCATCGGCCTCGAAATCCAACCGCGCGCCGGCCTTCAGCGACACCACGCCGGTCGCGGCATCGATCTGATACGTGTCGCCATCCCCACCGACAATCGAATAGCTCAGCACCGCGCCCGCGTCGGGGTCGGTGCCGGTCACCGTGCCGACCACCGTGCCGGCCGCCGAATTCTCGCCGATGACCCCGCCCGACATCGCAGCACCGGTCGGCGCCTCGTCCTGCAGATTGGTGACCGAGACGGCGAGCGCCTGGGTGTCGGTGTGGATGCCGTCCGAAACCTGCACCGTCACATGATAGATGTTGTCGCCGTCGACGTCGGCAGGACGCTCGAAGTCCGGCGCGCTCTTGAACACGAGGTGCCCGGTCTCCGGATTGATGGAGAACAACGCCGCATCGGCGCCCCCCGCGATCGCGTAGGTCAGCCGCGCGCCCGCATCGCCGTCGCTGGCGGTGATGGTCGCCACGTCGGCGGTGTTCTCGGCAAGGCTGACCGACGCCTGCGCGCCGTCGCCGGAGGTGATGACGGGCGCCGACGAATTCGATCCCGGCGCCAGGCCGGACTCCTGCGGCGCGATCAGGCTGGCCGGCGACCCCGCCGGTGCGGCAGCGGCGCCCTGCGGCGTCGGGCCGGCCGCGGTGATTTCGCCCGGCGAGACCAGGCCCGGCTCGACGCCCGGCTCCAGGGTGGAGGATCCCAGCGGACCGGTGGACATCGTGGGCTCGCCCGGCCGCGCCGCCGGCGCGCCGCCGGCATCCCCGCCCCACCCGCCCGTGCCCTCGCCGGCGAGCTCCGCGGCGGCCGCGCTGGCCAGCGGCTGGATGGACGGGCTGTCGACCATCGGCGTCGCCGCCTCGGGCGCTGCGGCCGGGTGCGGCATCACATGCGCATCGGCCTGCCCGCCGCCCCGGCCGTCGTCCCACTGCGTACCGTAATGGAGATTGGGGTTGGTGAGCTGGTCGCCGCCGGTCGCCCCCGGCTGTGCCGCCGGGCCGTGCTCGGCCGCGGCGATCCGCTTGTCGGCGCCGAACGGGGCGCCCTGTGCGTCCTGACCGATCGCCTGGCGGCTGGACAGAAGTTGCAGGTCCGCATCGTTGAGCGGAGCACCGGAGGTGGTGAGGCCTGCCATCGACTTGCTCCCCGTTTGTCAGATCCGCCGGATCACCTGGATCGCGGGCGGTTTTGCTGCCTTATCGGCGCAAATATAAAGTGCATTTCTTAATCCCATCTCGCCCCACTCGTGTAGATAGAGTTTTTATGCGTTTATGATCTGTTATGGTTATTATACTGGGGGCGTTCGACTTCGACCCGCCGTCGTCATGGCCGGGCCTTGTCCCGGCCATCCACGCCTTTGTTTTAAAAGACGTTTTAAGTCGTGGATGGCCGTGACAAGCACGGGCATGACGAGTCATGCCTTGCGGCCGTTGGTATTACGGCCCTGGCACTACATTGCCTTTTATTGTCGCCAGATCAGCGTCCAAGCCCGCACCCATAGCCGCAACGTTATTGGACTATTAAGCAGACGATAAGAATTTGCCGAATATCGTGTGAAGCTTGAAGAAAAGGGCTGCAGTGACCAGCGATGACGCGTCGAGTTTCCCATTCGGTGCTGGAGCCGTCCGCACGCGTGTCCGCGGCGAGCGACGGCGCCGTGCGTTTCCGGTCGATTTTCACCGGCAAGCCCGTCGCCGAGCCGCGGCTGCCGCTGTCCGTCTACTTCGCGACGCTGGTGACCAGCCTGCTGGCGCTCGTGCTGCCGCTGACGATCCTGCAGGTCTATGACCGCATCATCCCCAACCACGCCAAGGAAACGCTGTTTGCGCTGTTCTTCGGCCTGTGCGTGGCGCTGATCCTCGACTTCAGCCTCAAGAGCGCGCGCTCGGCCCTGCTGTCCTGGCTGTCGACGCAGTTCGTCCTGCAGGTGTCGGACGAGGCCGTCGCCCGCCTGCTGGCGGCGCCCGCCGGCACGGTCGAGCGCGACCCCGTGGCCACCCACATCAACCGCTACGGGGCGATCGGCGCGCTCGGCGACTATCACGCCGGACCGTCGCGCACCGTCGCCATCGAGCTGCCGTTCGTCGCGCTCGGGCTCGGCGTCATGGCCCTGGTCGGCGGCACGATGGTGCTGGTGCCGATCTCGCTGTTCCTGCTGTTCGCCGCGCTGTCGATCTACCGCAGCCGCGCCTTCCGCGACGTGATCGAGCGGCGCAGCGTCCAGGACAACAAGAAGTACGACTTCGTCACCGAGGTGCTGAGCGGCATCCTGTCGGTGAAGGCGATGGCGATCGAGCCGCAGATGCAGCGCCGCTTCGAGCGCCTGCAGCAGGCCGTCGCCAACATCACCGCCAAGTCCATGCTGGCCGGGCAGGCCGCGCAATCGTCGGCGGTGCTGTTCGGCAATCTCTCCCAGGTCATCGTGGTGATGATCGGCGCCGTCCACGTCATCAACGACCAGATGTCGATCGGCGCGCTGGCCTGCTGCACCATGCTGTCGGGCCAGATCCTGCAGCCGCTGCTGCGCACGATCTCGCTGTGGATGGACAACCAGACGGTGGGCCACCGCCGCAGCGAGATCCGGACGCTGCTGTCCGGCCCCGCCGGCACGCTGTCCGGCGCACGGCGCGACGCGCCCGAGGGCCCCATCGTGTGCACGGATGCCGCCTTCGTCCATTCCGCCGATGGCTCGCCGCTGTTCAGCGGCATCACGCTGGAGATTCCCGCCGGCACCATCGTCGGCGTCAAGGGCGAGGACGGCTCGGGCCGCTCGACGCTGCTCAATCTGCTGCGCGGCGAGATTGCCCCGAGCGCCGGCAGCGTGCGGATCTCTGGCATCGCCACCACCGACCCCGAATTCGCCCGCGTGCGCGCACAGATCGCCTATGTCGGCCCCGTCCCGATCATCTTCCGCGGCACGCTGCTGGAGAACCTGACGCTGTTCCAGCCCGAGCGCGCCGCCGCCGCCCGCAGCGCCTGCCGCCTCGTCGGCGTCGACCGCACCATCAATCTGCTGCCGGACGGCTTCGAGACCCAGCTTGGCGAGGGCATCGTCGACGACATTCCGGTCTCCGTCGCCCAGCAGGTGGCGATCGTGCGCGCTCTCGCCTGCGAACCGTCGATCCTCGTCCTCGACGACGCCAATTCCGCGCTCGACCGCACCGCCGAGGCCGGCCTGATCAAGGCCCTGCATGCGCTGCGCGGCGGCATGACCGTGCTCGTCGCAACCCACCGGCCCTCGCTGCTGGCCACCGCCGACCTGATCATCCGCGTCGGCGACGGCACGCTCGCCTGCGAGCGCAGCAGTCCCCTGCCGGAACCCCAAAGAGGCGTCGCATGACCGACGGGCCCCGCAAGCCGCTCGACGAGACGGCGCTGCAGGCGCTGCGGCCGCGCGCGCCGGCCGAGGGCGACCATGCGGTGCACGCCAGCATGGCGCGCCTTGAGCGTGCCTTCGCCCCGCCGGACGCGGCGCCCGTCGCGCCCACCCCGGCCGCGACGCCGACGGCGGACGGCGGCACCGGCGGCGATCCGGTCGACGAAATCGAGGCGATCGTTGCCCCGGCCACCGCGGCGGAAGCCTGCCTCGCGCCGCTGCTCGCCGCGCTGGGCTGGGCCGGCGATGCCCGAACCGTGCGCGAGGCCCTGCCCTATTTCGAGCGCGTGGCGGATATCGAGGATCTGCGCAGCGTCCTCGCCCGCCTCGGCTTCGCCAGCAATGCCCGCCGCCTCAAGGCGGGCCGCCTTCACGACGACATGCTGCCCGCGCTGCTGGAGAGCGACACGGGCGCCCTGTCGGTGATCATCGACCGCAATGCCGACGGCACGCTCGCCGTCTTCGAGGGCGACAGCCGCGAAAGCCGCAATGTCGGGCCGGCGGCGCTCAAGGGCACGCTCTTTCCGGTCTGCCGGCTGTCGGCCGACGAGTCGGACGCGACGCAGACCCAGAAGAACTGGTTCGGCACCGTCATCAGCCATTTCAAGCCGGCCATTGCCGGCGCGATCGCGCTGAGCTTCCTCATCAACGTGGCCGCGCTGGCGGTGCCGTTCTTCGTCATCCAGATCTACGATTTCGGCATCGGCACGCGCTCCGCCGACATCGTCTTCCTGCTCGCGGCCGGCACCGGCATCGTGCTGGCGACCGATCTGGCGCTACGCTACATCCGCGCGCGGATGATCGCCTATTTCGGCGCGCGCATCGACGCGCTCTCGGCCATGGCGGCGTTCAGCCAGCTCCTGCAGATGCCGATCTCGATGGTCGAGACGGCCCCCATCGGCACGCAGGTTGCGCGCCTGCGCCAGTTCGAGACGCTGCGCGACACCTTCACCGGCGCCCTGGTCACCGCGATCATCGACATCCCGTTCGTGGTGGTGTTCCTCATCGCCATCGCCATCTGGGGCGGGCATCTCGTGTGGGTTCCGGCGTCGCTGCTGGTGGTGTTCGCGCTGATGTCGGCGGTCACGCTGCCGCTGCTCAAGCACCGCACCAATGCGGCCGGCGACGTGCGCCAGCGGCTTCAGCTTCTTCTGCGCGAGATCCTCGGCAAGCGCCAGGCGATCCGCGACCTCAACGCCGAGAGCATCTGGATCGCCCGCCACCGCGACCTTCTCGTCGAATGGGCGCGCAAGAACCGGCGGCTGCAGTTCTTGAACAGCGTGCTGCAGAACCTGGCGCAGGCGCTCGCCAGCCTCGCGGGCGTGGCGACGCTATTGTTCGGAACGCTGTCGGTGATGAACGGCACGATGTCGCCCGGCGCCCTGGTCGGCGCCATGGCGCTGGTGTGGCGGGTGATGTCGCCGCTGCAGACCACGTTCCTGTTCTCCAGCCGCCTGGAGCAGGCGCTGCAGACCTATCAGCAGCTCAACCGGCTGATGACCATCAAGGGCGAGCACGCGCCGCTCGGCACGCGCTCGTTCCGGCGCGAGTTCGGCGGCCAGTTGACCCTGAACCGCCTCGTCTTCCGCTATCCGCGGCGCACCGAGCCCGCCTTGCGCGGGGTCCAGCTCCAGGTGAAGCCGGGCGAGGTGATCGCGATCACCGGCCCGAGCGGCGCCGGCAAGTCGACCTTGCTCAAGCTGATACTCGGGCTCTATCCGCCGCTCGGCGGCGCGGTGCTGGTCGATGGGCTCGACCTGCGCCAGATCCCGGCGGCCGACTGGCGCTCGGCGGTGGCCTATTTGCCGCCGAAGCCGCACTTCTTCTACGGCACCATCGCCCAGAATCTGCGCCTCGCCCAGCCCGACGCCACCGACGCCGAGATCGTCGCGGCGCTGGCGGCAGCCGGCGTCGACGTGAGCCATCCGCTGCTGCCGGAGGGCATCGAGACCCGCCTCACCTCCAACCGCCTCGAACAATTGTCCGAGCCGATGAAGCAGGGCATCGGGCTGGCCCGCTGCTTCGTCAAGACGGCGCCGGTCTATCTGCTCGACAATCCGGCCGCCAGCATGGACTCGGCTGCCGCCGCCGCCTTCATGGCCAGGATCTCGGCGCTGAAGGGCACGGCGACCGTGATCATGGTCACTTTCCGCCCGGCCTTCATGCGGCTGGCAAACCGCGTCGTCGTGCTGAACGAAGGGCTGATCATCGCCGATGGCCCGCCCGACAAGATCATCGACAAGCTCGCGGCCTGATGCGCGGGGCCGCCGGCGAGATCGCCCATACGGTTTCCGGCCCACGGGGCCCGAGAACCGTATGCCGATCGCCGAAAAATCCCTCCCAGACCAAGGATTTTTCGGCGAGACCGTTTCCGGAGTCCCGGAGGGATCGTCCGGAAGCGGCCTGACGGACAGGCAGCGGTCGCGGCCCGTTAACGTTTCCAGCGTAATTTGAGTCAAACTTCCGCGCGTACAGTCGGTTGAGCCCCATGTTGCGTAGACGGCGAACCCTCAGTGACTTCACGCACCGGCTAACCCAGCCGCTGGTCCTCGAAGATGGGCGCCCGCCCAAGGTGCTGTCGTGGACGCTCTATGTGCTGTCCGGCTTCGTCGTTCTCGCCATCGCCTGGGGCACGCTGACCAGCGTGCGCGAGACGACGACGGTCACCGGCCAGATCGTCCCGCGCGGCCAGATCCTCAATGTGCAGCATTTCGAGGGCGGCATCGTCGACGCGATCCTGGTGCGCGAGGGCGAGACCGTCAAGGCCGGCCAGCCGGTCATCCGGCTCGATCCGATCGGCAGCGAAAGCGACCTGAACCAGCTTGAGAGCCGCAAGGTCGCCCTCACGCTGCAACTGATCCGGCTCAACGCGCTCAGCCGCGACGAGGTGCCGAACTTCAGCAACGTGGCGCCCGAGCACGCCGCGCTGGTGGCGGAGCAGGTGCAGCTCTATGCCAGCGCCGTCCAGCAGCGCCAGAGCGAGGACACCACGCTGGCATCGCGCATCTCGCAGCGCCAGAGCGAGCTTGCCGTGGTCCGCAGCGATCTGGAGAACGCAAGGCTGCAGGCCGAGACCCAGCGCGAGCAGCTCGCCATCCAGAGCAAGCTGATCGTCAACGGCCACACCTCCAGGAAAACCTATCTCGAATGGAAGCTCGCGGTGCAGAAGGCCGAGGGCGAGATCGGCAACCTGGAGGCCAAGCTCAAATCCGCCCAGGACGCCGCCACCGAGGCCGAGAACGCGCGCGCCGGGGCACGGGCAGATGCCGAGCGCAAGATCGCCGAGGAGCGGGCGAAGGCCGCCTCCGATCTCGCCGAGACGCAGCAGCAGCTTGCCAAGCTGACCGATCGCGTCGAGCGGCTGCTGGTGCGCGCGCCGTCAGACGGCTACGTGCTGGAGCTCGGGCCGAAATCGGCCGGCGAGGTCATCAAGGCCGGCGACACCGTCGCCCGCATCGTGCCGGCCAGCCAGGAACTCATCGCCGACGTGCGCATCGAGGCGCGCGACAGCGGCCACATCAATGTCGGCTCGCCGGCCATCGTCAAGTTCACCACCTTCGACAGCGCGCTCTTCGGCACGGTCCAGGGCAGCGTCGAGTACATCTCGGCCTCGGCCTTCCTGCCGCAGGCGGGCCAGATCCCGCTGCCGGGGCAGGCGCCGAGCGAGCCCTATTACCGCGCCGTCATCCGCCTCGCCCGCGACAGCGTCGGCACCGGCGCGCTGACCCGGCCGATCACGCCCGGCATGGTGGTCCAGGCCCAGATCGTGACCGGCTCGAAGTCGATCGTCCGCTACATGCTGAAGCCGGTGTTCAACTCGCTCGACGTGATCTTCACCGAGCGCTGAATCTTCACCGAGCGCTGAGAGCATTCTCCGCAAAAGTGGGCACCGGCTTTGCGAAAGAGAATGCGACAACTCAAAAACTCGGAACGTCCGCTTGATCCAATCGGATCGGCGGACGCTCTAATGCGGTTTCCGGTTGATTGGTTCGGCTTCTTCCTTCCCTCTCCCCTTGCGGGAGAGGGTGGCGAGACCGAGCGAATGCGAGGTCGAGCCGGGTGCGGGGTGCAGACGGCATCCGCTGGACGACATACCCCTCACCCGCCTCGCGATCTCATGATCGCTCGGCACCCTCTCCCGCAAGGGGAGAGGGAAAGAGCGCGGCTCCCGGCCAGCGGTTGTTCTGAAGGGATCAAACGGAAACCGTATAATTCACCGTCCGCCGGGCGAGCGGGCCGGCCTCACCCCACAGTGCCTCACCCGAAGCGCTTCACCCGTCGTGCCTCACCGGCACGGCGTCGGCGGCAGGATGTCGAGCGTCGCCATCGTGCCCTTGAGCCGGAAATCGCCATAGTCGAGCGTGAGGTCGCGGCTGATGCCGTTCTCGAACAGCTCGAAGCTGAGCGTGTAGATCGGCGTCTGCTGGTCGGAGCCCGCCTCGAAATAGCTGACGGTGACCGGCCACCGCCGCGTTTCCTTCAGTTCCGGCAGCCGCACCGCCGCCTCCAGCGCCCCGTTGCCGCCGGGCGCGACCGGCCGCCCCACCACGCCCATGGTGTCGTAGACCTTGCGGCCGGCATCGGTGCCGTCGAACACCTTGACCGACAGGATGGTCTCGCCCTTGCGGGCGGTCTCGATCAGGCGGCGCATGTGCTGGGTCGGGAACACCACGCCGCTGCCGATTTCCACCCGGCCCTCGGCCGGCTTGGAAATCTGCACCACCACATTGCCATCCGCCGACCGCTCGGCGCGACCCTCGCTCACCTCCCGCACGTTGCGGTCGACCAGGTTCTGGTTGGCGAATCGGAACGTGCCGCCGCCAACGTCCTCCCAGCTCGTGGCCAGCGTGTCGGACACCGTCGACTGCCCGTCCTCCCCGTCGATCTGCACCACTTGACGCAGCGACATGGCCCAGCCGTCGCAGGAATTGCCCGAGAACTCGTAGACGATCCGCCCGCGCGCCCCCTGCACCGTGGATTTCGCGGCCATGCGATCCAGCGTGAGGTCGTAGACGGCGCGGTGGGCGATGAACGCCGACGCCTCCTCCGCCACCGCCTCCCCCGCCACAGCCGCGGTCGCGATCCCGGCAGCGAGGCCGAGTCCAAGAGCCGCGGCACGACGCGCCGCGACACGACAAATTGCATTCATGAGCCAGAATCCGACACAAGCGTGGCGGTACCATAATTGCGCGCTGCGGCGGCTACAACGTCATGCGGGTTGGCCAATCGGATTGGCCGATCGGCTTGCCTGCCGCCTGCGCCTGCGCGATGACTTAGCGGCATGATGGGTTGGCGGTTCATACGGTTTCCGGCCGATCAGGCCGGAGAACCGTATGCCGATCGCCGAAAACCCCGCTCCCAAGCGAGGGGTTTTCGGCGAGACCGTTTCCGGTATCCCGTAGGGATCGACCGGAAACCGTATCATTGAGGAGGACACGTGATGGCAGGAACGGTCGAGGGCAGGATCATCGCGGCAGGCCATGCCTTGCCCGCTCCGGCGGCGCCGGTCGCCACCTACGTGCCGTTCGTCCGTACCGGCAATCTGGTCACGGTGTCCGGCCAGCTCTGCTTCGCGCCCGACGGCGCGCTGCGCCACACCGGCCGGATGGGCAGCGATTTCGACCTCGCCGCAGGCCAGGAGGCGGCGCGCTACGCCGCGCTGAATGTGCTGGCCCAGGTCAAGGCGGCCATCGGCGATCTCGACCGGGTGACGCGGGTGGTGCGCCTCGGCGGCTTCATCAATGCAAGCCCCGGCTTCACCGACCTGCCCAAGGTGATGAACGGCGCCTCCGACCTGATGGTCGCGGCGTTCGGCGAGGCGGGCCGGCATGCGCGCTCCACCATAGGCGTCGCCGAACTGCCGCTCGGCGCCCTGGTCGAGATCGAAGGCCTGTTCGAGGTCGCCTGATGACACCCGAATGGCTGACAGCGCGCCCGATCGCCCATCGCGGGCTGCACGATGCCGCCGACGGCGTCGTCGAGAACACCCTGTCGGCCTGCGCCGCCGCCGCGGCCGCCGGCTACGCCATCGAGGTCGACCTGCAGCTTTCCGCCGATGGCGAGGCGATGGTGTTCCACGACGACACGCTCGACCGCCTGACCGAGGCCACCGGCCCGGTGGCCGAACGCACCGCCGCCGAGCTCAAGGCCGTGCGCTACCGCGCCACCGACGACGGCATGATGCGGTTCTCCGAACTGCTGTCGCTGGTATCGGGGCACGTCCCGCTGATCGTCGAGCTGAAGAGCCGGTTCGACGGCGACCTCAGGCTGGTGCGGCGGGCCGCCGAGATCGCCGCCCCCTATGGCGGCCGGCTGGCGATGATGTCGTTCGACCCCGCCTTGGTTGCCGCCCTGCGCACGCTGGCGCCCGGCATCGTCCGCGGCATCACCGCCGAGCGCCACTATGCCGACCCCGAATGGACCGGGCTCTCCGCCATGCGAAAGCAGGTGCTCGGCAATCTGCTGCACTGGCCGGCGTCGCGCCCGCAGTTCGTCGCCTTCTGCGTCGGCGACCTGCCGACCGTGGCGACCGAGCTTGCCCGGCGCGCGCTCGCCGTTCCGGTGCTGACCTGGACGGTGCGCACGCAAAAGGACCGCGCGCGGGCGGAACGCTGGGCCGACCAGATGATCTTCGAGGGATTCAGGCCGAAGCTGACATGATCCTTGTGCGGCCTTTGCCGTAAAGTGACGGTGTCCCCCCGGAACCGTCCATGCGCGAAAACATACCGACCGACCCCTCAGCCGCTCCCGCGCCGCCGGCTCTGACCTTCGAGGCGGTCCCGAGCCTTCGCGACGTCGAGCCTGCGGCCTGGAACGCCTGCGCCCGCGCCGCGGTCTCACCGGCGGCCGACGCCCTGCCGGCCGGCGCCGAAATTCACCCGGCCTATCAGGAAACGGCAGATAACCCGTTTGTTCTGCACGAGTTCCTGTCGGCGCTGGAAGAGTCCGGCTCGGCCGTGCCCCGCACCGGCTGGGCTGGCGCCCACCTGATCGCGCGCGATGCCGACGGTACCATGATCGGCGCCGTGCCGGCCTATCTGAAGACCCATTCGCGCGGCGAGTATGTGTTCGACCAGGGCTGGGCCGAAGCCTACGAGGCGGCCGGCGGGCGCTATTACCCCAAGCTCCAGGTCTCGGTGCCGTTCACGCCGTGCACCGGCCCGCGGCTGATGGTGCGGCCGGGCCGCGACGCCCCCACGGTCCGCCGCCGCCTCGCCGGCGCCCTCGCCGCGCTCGCCCGCCAGACCGGCGCCTCCTCCGTCCATGTCACCTTCCCGACCGGGCGCGAATGGGCGGAACTCGGCGAGGCCGGCTGGCTGCAGCGCACCGACCGGCAGTTCCAGTGGACGAACCGCGGCTACACATCGTTCGAGGCGTTTCTCGAAGACCTCACCGCGCGCAAGCGCAAGGCCATCCGCCGCGAACGCCGCGAGGGGCTGGCCTCCGGCATCGAGATCTGCCGCCTGACCGGCTCCGACCTCACCGAGGAGGTGTGGGACGCCTTCTTCGCCTGCTACATGGATACCGGCTCGCGCAAATGGGGCCGGCCCTATCTGACCCGCGACTTCTTCTCGCTGGTGTCGGCGCGCATGGCCGACACCATCGTGCTGGCGATGGCCCGGCGGGGCGGCCGCTGGATCGCCGGCGCCCTCAATTTCCGCGGCTCCGACACGCTCTACGGCCGCCACTGGGGCGCGATCGAGCACCACCCGTTCCTGCATTTCGAGCTCTGCTACTACCAGGCCATCGAGGCGGCGATCGAGCTGGGCCTGGCGCGGGTGGAGGCCGGCGCGCAGGGCGAGCACAAGCTGGCGCGCGGCTATCTGCCGGTGCCCACCTATTCGGCCCACTACATTGCCGATCCCGCTTTACGCCGGGGAATCGCCAGCTACCTGGCCCGCGAGCGCGCCTATGTCGCCGATCTTGGCCGGACGCTGCTGGCCGAGACGCCGTTCCGGAAGGACCCTGCCGCACGGGAAAAAGGTCTTGCCGACGAGGAATTCGAGGAGTGAACTGCGTACTGAACCATTCCGGCCGCAGGGCGTTGCGGAAGGAAAGGACTATTTCCCCCAAGCACCAAGCAGGAGCACGCCATGACTGACACCCAGCTTCATCGTCGCGCCTTCGTGTTCGGCGCCTTGGCCCTTGGCACCGCCGCCATCACGGTGGGGTCCGTCAGCGCCGAGGCTGCGCCCGCGTCGCCCGTTCCGCCCGGCTCCCCCGAGGAAGCGACGGCCTTCGATGCGCTGTTCCGTCCGGATCTCGATACCGTCCAGGCCGAGTCCGTGCGGTGGCGCCGCCGGTGCTACTGGGACCGCTGGGGCCGGCGGGTGTGCGTCCGGCAGCGTTGGACGTGCTGGTGGCGTCGCGGCCGGCGCGTCTGCGGCTGGCGCTGAGCTCGTCTTCGAGACGTCGCGGCGCTCCGGGCGTCGCGCCGGCCCCTTGACCCAAGGCGGCGGCGGCGCCAAACAGGCGCCACGCCGATGCGTCAGGGCACGTCGAGACAAACCGGGGCCGCGACATGACCGCCTACGACCCGAACAACATCTTCGCCAAGATTCTACGCGGCGAGATTCCCTGCTTCAAGGTGTTCGAGGACGACAAGACGTTCGCCTTCCTCGACATCATGCCGCGCGCGCCCGGCCACACGCTGGTGATTCCCAAGGCCCCCGCCCGCAATATTCTCGACATCGAACCGGACGACCTAGCCGCGGTGATCCGCACCGCGCAGAAGATCGCGCAAGCCGGCACGGCGGCCTTCGCCGCCGACGGCGTCACGCTGATGCAGTTCAGCGAGGCGGCCGGCGGCCAGGAGGTGTTCCACCTCCACGTCCACGTCGTCCCGCGTCATGCCGGCGTGGCGATGAAGCCGCCCACCTCCTACAAGGAGGACATGGCCGTGCTGAAGCAGCACGCCGACAGGCTGATCGCGGCGATTGGGCCAGGGTCGTTCAACGCTCTGGACCATGAGGGCTAAGGCTTTGGCGTGAGGGAGCGTTTTTCGCTTTTTCGGGCGCGTTCGCTCTGAATCTATGGGGAGCAACCGATTCGGAGGTTGCCCATGATGAGCGTCGATCTCGCGTCCTGCCTCGCGGCCATTCCGGACCCCCGCCGCGCCGAAGGCAAGATGTACGGCCAAGTCGGCGTGATCCCGTTCTCAATCATCGCGATGCGGCAAAGCTTCGACGCCTTCCACGACCGCAAGGCCGCCCATGTGCTGAGCGCCTTCGCCGTCGACCACCAGATCATCCTCGCCCATGAGGTGGTCGAGGAAAAGTCCAACGAGATCCCGGCGGTGCAGACCCTGATCGAAACGCTCGGATTGACCGGCCGGGTCTTCACCCTCAATGCCATGCACTGCCAAAAAAACATTCGAGGTTGCCCGCGACACCGGCAATGACATCATCGTCCACCTTCGCCAGCGCCATCCGCAATCGCTGGCGGATTGAAAGAGCGTTGAACGGCCCTGGGGTTCGCCTCCAATTCGACCGTCCGCGCAAGGCGGGCCTGGAACCCGGATAGGCCGAGCGCCTACCACTGCTCCCTTCGACCTTCTCCTCCTCAAGCTGACGCGCTGCGTGCGGACAAGCATTGGTTTTGCGACCCTGCGTCTGGTAAATCTCGTCGACGGCATTCGACTGCGCCGTCGGGGGAAGAGCGAGAATGTCCGAAACGCGCGCGTTCGAGCGGCCGCGATGGATGCGCGATCTGCGTCGCTTCCTGCCGCTCAAGCCCCAGTTCGTGCTCTCCGGCAATGTGCGCGATCTTCAGTTCGCCGAAGTGGGCGCGGATACGGTCGCTGCCGTTCCGCTCACCTCGGCCCTGGCGTCGGAACTGCGGGCCGCCGGGTTCGCGCAGATTCTGGCCTATGACCCCGTGACCGGGTTCCGGGTGCTTGCTCGGCCCGGCGACTCGCCGTCAGCCGGCGCCGGCCTGCTGGCGCAGTTCGGCCTCACAGCAGGAAGCGACGGCGCAGCCGCGGCGGGCCTCGATCTGTTCTCGGAGACCCTGCAGCGCGTCGTCGGCGGTACGGCGATTTCCGATGGTCCGGTCGCGGTGATCGCCGACTTCGCCTCCCGTCTTATCGTGCGGAACGACGTCCTCACAAACCCCGAGCATCAGGCGTTCACCCGCGCCCTCGTGCTGTCGCACCAGGTTCGTCCGCGGCCGCACGGCACGCCGCCGCGACCGTTCTTCAACACGGTGGTGTGGATCGTGGACAAGGAGGGCGACCTGCCGGACTGGCTTGTCGTCGACAATCCACGCATCCGCCACATCCCGGTCGCCAGGCCCGATCACCGCATCCGGCGGCAGCTCGCCTCGACGTTGTTGCGCGGTCTGGACGGCGCGCGGGAGGCCAGCCCCGCGGAATTCGGCGAGGCGCTGTCCGCCCTCGTCGAGCAGACCGAGGGCCTGCTGCTGGTCGATCTGTCGGCGATCATTCAACTCGGCCGCTCGGAAGGGCTGAGCCTGTCGCGCGTCGCCGACGCCGTCCGCCGGTACAAGGTTGGCGTGACCGAAGATCCATGGGCCCGCATCGACCGGGAGAAGATCCGGCGCGGCGCCGCGTTCATTCAGGCGCGCGTCAAGGGTCAGGACCATGCGGCAACCCACGTGCTCGACATCGTGAAGCGCGCCGTCACCGGCGTTGGCGCGCCGCGGCGCGGCAGCCGGCCGCGCGGGGTCGCCTTCCTTGCCGGCCCCACCGGCGTCGGTAAGACGGAACTCGCCAAGACCCTGACCAGCCTGCTGTTCGGCGACGACACGGCCTATATCCGCTTCGACATGTCGGAGTTTTCGGCCGAGCATTCCGATCAGCGGCTGATCGGCGCGCCGCCAGGATATGTGGGCTATGACGTCGGCGGCGAGCTCACGAATGCGATCCGCGAGAAGCCATTCTGTGTCGTGCTGTTCGACGAGATCGAGAAGGCGCATCCGCGCATTCTCGACAAGTTCCTGCAGATTCTCGACGACGGCGTGCTGACCTCGGGGCGCGGCGACCGGGTCTATTTCTCGGAAGCCCTCATCGTGTTCACGTCCAACCTGGGAATTTACCGCCTTGAGGCGGACGGGACCCGCGTCCCTAACATCCTGCCCGACGATCCCTTTCCGGTTGTTCAGGCGCGCGTGCGCGCCGAGATCGAGCGATACTTCAAGACGGTGCTGAACCGGCCCGAGATTCTGAACCGGATCGGCGACAATGTGCTGGTGTTCGACTTCATCCGCGCCGGGGTCGCGGCGGAGATTCTCGAAAGCATGGCTGGCGGCATCCTCCGCGATGTCGAGGCGACCCAGGGAATCGAGGTGACGCTGACCGAGGAGGCCCGTGCGCGTCTGGCCGAACTCAGCCTGGCCGATCTTTCGAATGGCGGCCGAGGCATCCGCAACAAGGTCGAGGCGCATCTCGTGAACCCGCTCGCGCGGGCGCTGTTCGACGCCGAGGCCGAGGCCGGCGAGCGCTGGCTGGTGACGGGCCTGGAGCCGGACGAGACCGGCGTGACGACGCTGCGGCTCTCCAAGGAGACGGGCGGCGGAGCCGTTGCGGCATGACTGCGGGGGCGCTGCACCTGTCGCGGATCCACTTTCCCGTTCGCACGCTTGGTTTTGGCGCGCGCATCGGAATCTGGGTCCAGGGATGCTCGATCCGCTGCACCGGCTGCATCTCGATGGACACCTGGGATCCCCGCCCGGGGAAGACCACCGTGGAGGCGGTGCTGGCCGCCCTCGACCCCTGGCTGCACGCGGCCGATGGGATCACGGTCTCCGGCGGCGAACCGTTCGACCAGCCGGACGCGCTCCGGCTGCTGCTGATGGCCCTGCGGGCCCGCCACGCCGGCGATATCCTCGTCTACTCGGGCTATCCGCTGGAGGCGCTTCCCCTCGACCGCTTCGATGGACTCCTCGACGTCCTCGTCGCCGGCCCGTTCGACGCCGGCTCCGGCCAGACGCTGGCCCTGCGCGGCAGCGACAACCAGCGCCTCATCCCTCGCACGGCTCTCGGCCAGTCCCGCTACGGCCCGGATGTTCTTGCCAAGGGTCGAACCGATACGCTCGAGGTGATGTTCGACGACCAAACCGGTGACGTGTTCCTTGCCGGGATTCCGCGCCGCGGCGACATGCGCCGCCTCGCCAGAATCCTGGCGGACGCCGGGCATCGCGCCGCCACCACCGAGGACGCACGCCACACGCCATGACGACCCAACCCAGGTTGCTGGTTCGCCGCTGCCCAAACTGCGGCTCAGATCGGCAGGTCTCCGAGCTGTTCTGCGACAACCTCCACCACGGCGCGCCGTGCCAGTGGCCGCTGGCGAGCGAGGCGATCCGCGAGAAAGGAACGCCCGTCGAGGAGACACCCGTCCCTCCGGCCGTACCGGCTGGCCTTGCGGCCGCACTCAGGCGATGCGTCAACGGCCACGTCATGGACGCCGGGGACGAGATCTGCCTCGCATGTGGCGCCGACCCAGCTCCTGCCGCCGCCCCGGCCGATGATCTGGCCGATGACGCCGCGGACGAGGCGCCGCTCGGCGCCATCGCCGGGTGGAGCCTGCTGCGGCGCCGGCCGGCCGCGCTCGCCGAGCCGCCCTATGCGTGCTTCGAGGCCCGCGGGCCGGACGGCCGCATGGTGCTGGCGACCCTCTACCAGCTTGGTGCCGAGCCCGACCCGACGGTGCACGACGTCCTTCGGCGCATGCCGCTCGACCATATTCCGGAGCTGATCGAGACCGGCCGCCATGACGGGCGGGCCTATGAGGTGACCGAGCTCATCGCCGGCGGCACGCTGGCGGATGCCGGATTTGCGGGCTCCACCGATCCGGCGAGGCTGCGGCGGATCGTCGATGAGCTCGGCCGCGCCCTCGCGGGCTTCGCCGAGGTCGGGCTACGCCACCGCGACATCAATCCGCGAACTGTGTGCGTGCGAACGGCCGAGCCGCTCGACCTCCTGGTCACGAGCTTCGGCTCGGCGCGCCTGTCGGACTTCGACCTCGAATCCGTGGCGCCGCTCGAATTGACGCGCTACTCGGCCCCCGAGGCGATCGTCGGCGCGGTGAGCGCCGCCTCCGACTGGTGGTCGCTCGGCATGATCGTCCTGGAGCAGGCGACGGCCGGCCGCTGCTTCGACGGCGTCGATGATCAGGCGTTCCGGCTTCACGTCGTCACCCGCGGCGTGCCGCTGCCGGAGGATCTCGATCCCGACGTCCGGCTTCTGCTGCGCGGCCTCCTGGCGCGCGATCCGCTCAAGCGCTGGTCGGCCGCCCAGGTTCGCGCGTGGCTGGATGGGGAGGCCGTCGAGGCACCCGATTCGCCGGCCACGGATGCCGAACCCGCCGGACCGGGCCTGGCCCTGGCGGGGCGCGTCTACACAAGGCCGGATGCCTTCGCATTGGCTGCGGCGGAAGCCGGGAATTGGGACGCCGCGCGCGACCTTCTGCTGCGGGGCGCCGTGGCGACATGGCTGGAGGCGTGCAGGTTCGATCCCAAGCGTGTCTCGCTCGTCAGGCGGATCGGCGCGGACGAGCGACTTGCCGAGGATTTCCGTCACGCGCTGGCGCTGCTCGCCCTGAACCCGGCGCTGCCGCTTACCGTGCGTGGCGAGATCGTCACGCCCGCCTGGCTGCTCGCCCACCCGGCCGAAGGCTACGACATCATCACCGGCGAGGTCACGCACCACCTGGAGCGCATGGAGCGGGAGCCGTGGCTCGTGCGCCTGCGGGCGCGCGCGGAAGCCGTCCGCGAGCGCGCCAAAATCCTGGACATCGTGCTCGACGAGGAGCGCGTGCGGGTGGCGATGCTGGCGTCCTCCCGCGCCAATCTCGAAGCCGAGAGGGATGCGATCCGGCAGGTCTTCCCGGACACCGACCACGCCGGGCTGGCATCCATCGTGGAACGCGGACGGCTGTCGGACGAGGACCTGATCATTCTCGTCGGAGCAGCGACCGGCCAGTTCCTGCCGATCGCGAACCTCGTGTCCACCGCCGGGGAGCTGGCCGCCGGGATGGGCGTCGCGTTCGATGCGCCTGCAGCTTCCGCGCTTCTCGTGCGCCCGCGCCGCGAGATCTTCGGCCTCGTCGATGGGCGCACCGCGAACTTCGCCCGCTGCGGCATCCCGCGCATCGACGAGTGGGCTGACATCTTCCGCGTCGAGCGCCGCCTGCCGCTCCCGCGCGCCGTCATCCTCCTCCTCACGGTGCCCGCCGACGCCTGGAGGGAGCCGCCGAAGCAGCAGTACGTCGCCACACTTCTCGCCCATTTGGAAAAGCGGGTGTCGGGCACCGTGTCGCGCGGGCCGCTAGCCCGCTTCACCATCGGCAAGACGACGCCGCGCGTCGATCTGTTCGAACTCGGCACGGCCCTCCGCCCGGCCGAGGCGCTCCTCAACCACATCCTGTCGCGGGCGGAGGTGCCCGTGCCACTCGACCCCGCCGGCTATCTCGCGGACGAGAACCGCGAGAGCCGGTTTCGCCGCCTCATCAACCATGCCGAAACCTTCCGGCGGGACACCGGCCTCGACGGCCGCACGCTGGGCTTTCCGTTCCTGGTCGTGCGCGACGGCGGCAGGGTGGACGGGGAACGAGAGGCGCGCCCGCGCGTGGCGCCCGTGCTGCTGTGGCCGGTCGACATCAAGTTGCCGGTCGGCGCGAGCGCCGCGACGATCGCCTTCGATGGCGAGCGGGAGGAGGTTCGCCTGAATCCGGCGCTCGAGGGCATCCTGGGCGCAGGCGCATTCCAGACATGGCAAGCGGCGCGGAACGAGCTTCTGGGACGCGCGTCGCTTCGGGTCGGCGAGGTGATCGACGCGTTCGGCGTGCTGGCGGCGCCCCGCTCCCGCGAACTCGATCGCCTGCCATCCAAGGACGCCAAGGTGCCGCCCGGAACGTTCGAACTGGTCTGCGCCGCTGCGCTCTTCAACGCGGAGTTCACCGGGCAGTCGGTCGCTGCAGACCTTCGCCAGATGGCCCGCATGCCGCCCACCGGCACCGGGCTCGACGCCGCCCTGCGGATCGCGCCGGAACCGCCGGTGCCTCAGCCGCTCGCGCCTGTCCGTGAGCGCGACCGCTTCGTCATCGTCGAGAGCGATCCCTCCCAGGACGCCGCGATTCTGCGCGGGCGCGCGGCGCCGGGCCTTCTCGTCGAGGGCCCGCCGGGCACCGGCAAGAGCCAGACCATCGTCAATGTGGTCGCCGACGCGATCGGGCGCGGCGAGACCGTTCTGGTCGTGTGCCAGAAGCAGGCCGCCCTGAAGGTGGTGCAGAAGCGGCTCGATGCCGAGGGCCTTGGCGACCGGCTCTTCCACGTCGTCGACGCCAACCGGGACCGGGAGGCGATCGTCCGGGCGCTCCGTGATCAGCTCGGGGCGGCCCGGGCCGCATCCGCCGTCCGGGTTGCCGGCCTGAAGCGCCAGCGGGAGGACGCGGCGGCGCGCATCGAGACCCTGGAAGGCGAGATCGACCGGCACCATCAGGCGTTCCACCTCGTGGACGACATCACCGGCCTCAGCTACCGGGATCTTCTCGCTGCGCTCATCGGTCTGGAAGCCCAGGGCACCGTCGTCGACGCACCGGGGTTGCGGCCCCTGTTTCAGGCGCTTGGCCGCGGCCGGATGGCCGCCATCGAAGAGGTCTGCTCCTCGCTCGCGCGCCTTTGGCTCGACGCCGCGTTCGAGGACAGCCCGCTTGAGGTGCTCCGCCCGTTTTCGGCCGACGCCTCGGTCGCCCAGGCCTTCAAGGCCGATCTTTCGGCGTTCATCAAGGCCGAGGTCGCCCGCCGCGACGGCCTTGCTGCAACGACCGGCGCTTTCGACGTCGATGAGCCCGAGGCGCACGCGGCCTGGCTCGCCGCGAACGGAGCGATGCTCGAAGGCATGCCGGACCTGACCCGGCAGGGTCTTGCGGCCTGGTTGGACCTCTTCCGGCCCAACCTCGACGGCAAGGCCCCGGGGATCGAGGCGATCCGGACGCTGGAGACGGTCGAGGCGGAGCTTCGGGCGCTCGACCCCGCCCACCACGACGCGGCCCTGTTCGCGCCCGCGGCAGCCCTGGCGCCTGCCGCGCTGCAGGCCCTGTACGCCGCCGCCCACCGCGCGGCCGCCCCGGCGTCCTTTTTCGGCCGGTTGAACCCCGCCCGTTGGAGCGCCCGGCGCCGCTGCAGAACCTTCCTCGCCGGACTTGGCGACGCCACCGACGACACTCGCATGGCGCGGCTGCGCGACGCGCTCGGCCTGGAGCGGAACCTGCGCCCCCTCAGGGCGCAGGTCGAAGAGGTGCGCGCGACGCTGCGGCTTGCCAGCCCCGAGCAGCCGCCGGCCCTCGCCGCGCTCGCGCGCGACGCTGCGGCCATCCTGGGCACGCTTCGCCAGGTTGCGCCCGTGGCCGAGGCGGTTCTGGCCTGCCCACGCCCGGAAGCGGCCACGGCGGTCGCACGGGCGGGAACGCCGGGCGGTTTCGTTGCGCTGCGCCACGCCTTCGAGACGGCCTTCGCAAGGCATGCGGCGCGCGCACGAAGCGGCACGGCGCTCGTCGCGTTGGAATCCTGGTTTTCGCCGTCATGGCTGGAGGAGATGCAGCGCCGCATCCAGCGCAACGAGGACTCGACCGACAGCTTGGCCAGCGTGGTTGGCGCCTTGGGCTCGCTTGAGGCCTATCAACGCTTCCGGACCCGCGCGGCAGGCCTCGACGCCGACGTGCTCCAGGTGTTCCGGGTGCTGCGGCCGAAGGAGGCGGCGCTGCGTGCGCTCGCCCCTTCGGACCTCGATGGGGTTGTCAGGCGCACGCTGCAGCGCGAAGCGCTGCTGGCCTGGAAGGGCCGCCTGGAGGCCGCGCGTCCCGACCTTCTGTTCGAGCGCGAGGAGATCGCACGGAAGATCGAGGTTCTCGCCGCGCTCGACCGCGAGTTCCGGACCATCAACAGGGAGCTTCTCAGGCATGACCTTGATCCTGCCCGGCTCGGCAGCATCCTGGCCTGGGACGGCATCACGCGGCTTCGGGGACCGCGGGCGCGCCGGCTGCGTCAGATCCTCGACGAGGGCGCGGACCTCGGCCTGATGCGGCTGCGCCCGATCTGGCTGATGAACCCGGACGTCGTGAGCCGCGTGCTGCCGCTGAAGGCGGGGCTCTTCGATCTGGTCGTGTACGACGAGGCCTCGCAGATGCCGGTGGAGCACGCGATGCCCTCGCTGTTCCGCGCAAAGCGCATCCTCGTGGCCGGGGACGAGAAGCAGATGCCGCCCACGAGCTTCTTTTCCGGGCGCATCGACGACGACGAGGACGACGGCGCGGAGATCGACGGGCTTGATGAAGGCCTCACCGCGGCCGAGCGCGAGGCGCAGGAGGAGAGCTGGAACCGCCGCGAGGTCAAGGACTGCCCGGACCTGCTGCAGCTCGCACGTGGCGTGCTCCCGACGGCAATCCTCCAAATCCATTACCGCTCGAAGTACCGGGAGCTGATCGGCTATTCGAACGCGGCGTTCTACAAGGGCGACCTGAGCGTCCCAGCGCGCCACCCCGAGGCCGAGGTTCGGCGCGTGCGCCCCGTCGAGGTGATAAGGGCCGACGGGGTGTACGAGGGCCAGACCAACGTGGCCGAGGCCGAGCGCGTCGTCGCGTGGCTCGCCGAGACCTGGGCTGCGCCGGATGAGCCGCCGAGCATCGGCGTGGTGACGTTCAATCGCAAGCAGGCCGACCTGATCGAGGATCTTCTCGAAAAGCGGGCGGAGGCCGACCCCGGCTTCCTGCAAGCCTACCGGCGGGAGCGCGACCGCACCCAGAACCGCGAGGACATGGGCTTCTTTGTCAAGAACGTCGAGAACGTCCAAGGGGACGAACGCGATGTGATCGTGTTCTCGACGACGTTCGGCCGCGACCGCCACGGCGCCTTCCGCCGGAACTTCGGCGTGCTCGGCCAGGCCGGCGGCGAGCGCCGGCTGAATGTCGCGGTCACGCGTGCGCGCGCGAAGGTCGTGCTGATCACCTCGATGCCGGTGGGCGACGTCTCGGACTGGCTCGCAAGCGGGCGGGCGCCCGGCAAGCCTCGCGACTATCTGCAGGCCTATCTCGACTACGCGGCGCGCCTGAGCGCCGGGGACATCGACGCGGCGCGGCGATCGGCGGCCCGCCTGTCGCCGCGCCTGTCGAGCCCGCGCCACGGCGTCGCCGCTCAGGACGGGGACGGCTTCGTCGATTCGATCGAAACGTATCTTCGCGAGCTCGGATACGACCCCGTGCCCGCCGCCGAGGGCGATGCGTTCGGGCTCGACTTCGCGGTCGAGGATCCGCGCACGGGGCTGTTCGGCATCGGCATCGAATGCGACGCCCCCCGCCACGGGCTGCTGGAGCGAGCCAGGGCGCGCGAGATCTGGCGCCCAGACGTGCTGCGGCGCGCGATCCCCGTCGTCCATCGCGTGTCCTCCCACGCCTGGTACCATCGCCCGGACGACGAGCGCCGGCGGCTCGGCGCGGCGCTGCGCGCGGCCCTCGGGTGAGGAGCGAACAATGAGCGGACCTAAGGTCGTGCGCATCGTGACGCGCGAGGAGATTGAGGCGATCTGCCGGCGGGAGATCGCCATCGCCGAAGCAGCGGCGGAGGCACTCAGGCAAGCGCATCGCCGGCATGGCGGGCTCGGCGCCGAGACGGAGCGCGCCATCGCCGAATCCGCACGGCGGCTTGCAGACCTGTTCGGGGCCGAGCGCCATCTCGACGTTCAAAAACAGGCGCCCCAAATGGCTGCCTTCTTCCGGTCGGAGACCGAACGCGTCGAACGTGAGGCCGTCGCGGCTGCCGAGGCCGCCAGGAGCCGGCGTCGGCGTGTCGCGGATGCGGCCCGCAGCGTGTGTGCCGCACTGGAGGCCGCAGGACGCCCGGTCGCCGAGCCGCTGCGGGGTGTCACGGCGAGGGCACTGGTCGCCCCCGAACACGAGCTTGACGATCTGCAGGCGGTGATCGACGCCGGCTTTCGCGGGCTTGTGGCGGCCAGCCGGCCGGGCGGTGGCGACATCGGCACCGGGACGCGAGCGGAGACCCGAGCTTTGGCGGCCCGACTGGGCGCCCAGGAGACGCCGGACACTCTCGCCGCATGGCTTGCCCGGCAGACGCCTGCGCCGTCACCGGCTGACGCCCGTCTCGATACTGCGCTCGCCGCCGTGGAGGCCTTGGGTGACGCCGAACTCGCCGCCACCTACACAGCCCGCGCCGCCACATTGGACGGCGTCGGCGGCGAGCGCCGGGCGTTGCTGCTGGACTCCCTGCTGCTCGATGCCTCCCGCGAGGCGAAGCGCCTGCGCGACGCAAGGGAGCTCCGGGCCCGGCTGTGCGAGGCCGCCGCCGGCCTCGATGCGCTCGGCACGCAGGCCGCGCTCGCGCTGGCCGCCCGGATTCGGCAGGCCCGGCCGGACGCTCTGGCAAACGAGGACATGGAACATCTTCTTGCCGAGGCGGCCACGGTTGCCGAACGCGAGACATCCGCGATCGCCGCCGCCGCGCGCCGGCACGCCGTGCTCGGCGCCTTGGCCGCGCTCGGCTACGAGGTGCGCGAGGGCATGGCGACCGTGTGGGAACGCGACGGCCGGCTTCTCATCCGCAAGCCGGGCACGGCGGATTACGGCGTCGAACTCGGAGCGCCCGCGGATGCCTCACGGATGCAGGTCCGCCTTGTCGGCGCCGACCGGCCCTCGGCCCCGCGGACTGCCGGACGCGATCGCGACCAGGAGGTTTCCTGGTGCGCCGACTTCGCGCGTCTGCGAGACATCCTGTCCGAGGATGGCGGCGACATCGCCATCGACCGCGCGGTCGAGGCCGGCGCCCAGCCGGTGAAGACTGTGGCGTTCCCGAACAGCGCGAATGAGGGTGCGCGCGATGTCGAAACGTCCCCGCGCCTCCGAACGCTCCGGTGATAATTACCCTCAAGGGCGAGCCCATCCCTGTCCCGGCTTGGCAACGCTCGCAAGGGGCTGAGGCGTTACGGGCATTTTTTCAACGGCCGAAACGTGGAAACCCGGCTCTTCGCGCCCGATTTCGCATCACGGCGGCCGGCTGACGCGGCCGGACCGGCAGATCGCGCCACAAGCCTGTTCCCGCGTGACCGGCCGCGGCCGCTCTGGCAAGTTGGCGCGAGCTTGAGCATTGGGATTCGGGAGACTCGCACATGTTCGACGCCATCGCCTTCGCCGGCGGCGGCAATCGCTGCTACTGGCAGGGCGGGTTCTGGGACGCCGCGCGCGAGAGCCTCGACCTCGCACCCCGGCTGGTGGTCGGCGCCAGTGCCGGCGCCTGGCAGGCAGCCTACTCGCTTCTCGGGCTCATCGATCAGGTGCGGCCGACGGTGATCTCGGCCTGCGGGCCGCACCTTGCCAATTTCGACTGGCGCCGCCGCTCCGGCTCGCCAACCTGGTTCCCGGTCGCCGGGCTCTATCGCGAGCTGATGACGCGCACGCTCAGGGGCGACGCGCTCGCCCGCATCAATGCGCTGACCGACTTCCGGATCGCCCTCGCCCGGCCGCCGCGCTGGCTGCCGGCGTTGGCCGCGCCCTGGCTGGGGCTCGCCGCCTACCAGATCGAGAAGCGGCTGTTTGCGCCCGTGCATCCGCGCTTCGGCCGCGCGCTTGGCTTCGAGCCGGAGTTCGTTCCGGCGCGGGCGATGGCCTCCACGGCCGAGCTGATCGAGGCGCTGATGGCCACCGCCACCGTGCCGCCGATCATGCCGATTCTGCGCATCGGCGGGCGAATCGCGCTCGATGGCGGCCTCGTCGACAATGTGCCGGTCGAGCCCCTGGCGGCGGTCGAGCGGGCCGGCGGGCGCACGCTGGTGCTGCTCACCCGCCGCTATGACGCGCTTCCCGAGGTGCCCGGCCGCCTCTATGTCGAGCCGTCCGAGCCGATCCCGGTGCACCAGTTCGATATCACCGACCCCGAGGGCATCCGGGCCGCGTTCGCGCTCGGCCAGCGCGATGGCGCCGCCTTCGCCAAGGCGCAGCGGGTCAGCGCCAGCGGCGCTCGGCGTTCCGCCACTGATCCAGGGGCATGACGTCCGGCGGCTGGCCGTTGGGATGCGGCCAGGAATCGACCACCCAGGGCCGGCCGCTCGCGCGCTCCACCATCACCGCGGTCTGGTGCGGGTAGCGCAGGTCGAACAGGAAGCCGCGCGAGGCCGGACCGTCCGGCACGTGGAATTTCAGCAGGCCGAGATCGGCGAGCAGGACCAGATAGCTCGTGGTGTTGGTCGACTCGTCGATGCAGTCGAGCTGGCCCTTCTCCGGCGTCATCGGGTCGAGGCCGCCGCGGTCGTGCCCGGTGCCGGCGGCCGGCGCCACCTTGCGTTCGAGCAAAGCGATCGCCCGGGCGACGGCGGCGCGCTCGGCCGGCGCGGAGCCGGCGCCGGCAAACAGCCGCTTCAGCTCGGCGATATCCCCCGCGCCCAGCCGCACCACCGTCCGCTCGGCGCAGCCGAAACCGTGGCACACCACCACCCGCCCCGCCTGCGGCTCGGCCACGGACTTGGTCGCCAGATAGCTCACCGCCTCGTCACGGCCGGCCAGTGCCGGCCCGGCCAGCCACAGGCCCGCGCCCGCAAGGAACACCCCGATCCACCGCATGTGGTATCCTAGCGTGTATTCTGCCCCCGGCTGAAGGCCCTTTGCGGGTTTGTCCCCCGACATTGACCGGCGCGGCCCACGCACCCATAAGACCGAAATGACGGCCAACACCCCACGCGCCAAGGCACCGATTCACATCGTCGGCGGCGGCCTCGCCGGCTCGGAGGCCGCCTGGCAGGCGGCGCAGGCCGGCGTGCCGGTGGTGCTGCACGAAATGCGCCCCCACCGCGGCACCGAGGCCCACCGCACGGACGGGCTGGCCGAGCTCGTGTGCTCGAACTCTTTCCGCTCCGACGATGCCGAGACCAGCGCCATCGGCCTGCTGCACGCCGAGATGCGCCGTCTCGGCTCGCTGATCATGACGTGCGCCGATGCCCATCAGGTGCCGGCGGGCGGCGCGCTGGCGGTCGACCGCGAGGGCTTCTCCGCCGCCGTCACCGCGGCGCTCGCGGCGCACCCCCTGATCGAGGTCCGCCGCGAGGAGATCACCGGCCTGCCGCCCGTGGACTGGGAGAGCGTCATCCTGGCCACCGGCCCCCTCACCTCCCCGCCGCTGGCCGAGGCCATCAAGGCGCTGACCGGCGAGGCGGACTTGGCCTTCTTCGACGCCATCGCGCCGATCGTCCACCGCGACTCGATCGACATGGACGTCGCCTGGTTCCAGTCGCGCTACGACAAGGCCGGCCCCGGCGGCTCGGGCGCCGACTACATCAATTGCCCGCTCGACCGCGACCAGTACGAGGCGTTCATCGATGGCCTGCTGGCCGGCGACAAGACGCCGTTCAAGGACTGGGAGGCGGCGACGCCCTATTTCGACGGCTGCCTGCCGATCGAGGTGATGGCCGAGCGCGGCCGCCAGACGCTGCGCCACGGGCCGATGAAGCCGTTCGGCCTGACCAATCCGCACAATCCCACCGTGAAGGCCTACGCCATCGTCCAGCTTCGCCAGGACAACAAGCTCGGCACGCTGTTCAACATGGTCGGCTTCCAGACCAAGCTGAAGCATGCCGAGCAGATTCGGCTGTTCCGCACCATTCCGGGGCTTGAAGGGGCCGAGTTCGCGCGGCTCGGCGGGCTGCACCGCAACACCTTCCTCAATTCGCCTAAGCTCTTGGACGGCGTACTTCGCCTGAAGGTTGACCCGCGCCTGCGCTTCGCCGGCCAGATCACCGGCTGCGAGGGCTATGTCGAGAGCGCGGCAATCGGCGGGCTGGCCGGTCGCTTCGCCGCCGCCGAGCGGCTCGGAGACGCCGCCGCGCCGCCGCCGCCGCCGACCACCGCGCATGGCGCGCTGCTCAACCACATCACCGGCGGCCATATCGAGACCATCGATGCCGGGCCGCGCTCGTTCCAGCCGATGAACGTCAATTTCGGCCTGTTCCCGCCGCTGGCGGGCCCCACCCGTAACGAACAGGGCGAGCGCCTGCGCGGACCGGCGAAGTCGATCGCCAAGAAGCGCGCGCTGTGCGGCCGGGCGCTGTCGGACTTCGACGGCTGGCGGGCCGGCGCCTTCAAAGCCGCGGCGGAGTGACGACATTGGCGGACAAGACCCTCGGACTGTCATCCACGCCGCGCGGCCGCTTCGAGCCGGAGATGGTGCTGAAGTCGGACACCTTCTCCACCATCGAGCGCGGCATCTATGTCGGCGTCGACGGCACGCGCCTGCCAGCGGTGCGCCGCCTGTTCGGCGAGGTCGCCTGGTGGGTGAAGCCGATCGCCAACCACTTCGCCTGGCGCGAGGCGACGGCGCTCAAGGCCGCCAAGGGCCTCAATGCCGGGCCGGACCTGATCGACGCGGGCGACGGCTTCCTGGTGCGCTCCTTCATCGAGGGGCTGCCGCTGCATCTGGCCCGGCCCACCGATCCCGGCTGGTTCCGCAATGCCAAGCGCATGCTGCACGCGCTGCACCGGGCGGGCGTCGTCCACAACGACCTCGCCAAGGAGCAGAACTGGCTGGTCGGTCCCGATGGCGAGGCCATCCTCACCGATTTCCAGCTCGCGATGGTGTTTTCGCGCCGCTCCAAGCTGTTCCGGGTGCTGGCGCACGAGGATCTGCGCCACCTGCTCAAGCACAAGCGCCGCTATTGCCCGCAGGCGCTCACCGCCGCCGAGCGGCGCATGCTGGGCCGCAAGTCGCTGCCGGCGCGGCTGTGGCTGATGACCGGCAAGAAGGTCTACAACGCCATCACCCGCGGCCTTCTGCGCTACGAGGATCGCGAGGGCGGCGGCAAGCGCCTGACCAATGACGGACCGCTGATCCTGGCGTGGCTGAAGCGTCACCCGCAGGTGCGCGATGCCTTCGTCGCCGCCTACCCGTTCCCGCGCCGCGGCTGCGGCCTCTATGCGTTCGTCGAGGCCCCCGGCCTCGACGCGGAGGCGATTCGCGGCTTCATCGTCCAGGAGATGGGCTGCGATCAGGCGCCGGAACTGCTGCAGGTGGTCGAGTACCTGCCCCGCCACCCGGACGGCAGCGTGCACGAGGAGGTGCTGCGGCTCGTGGCGCTGAACCAGATCGATCTGGTCGCCACCCTGCCCGAGACCGAAGAGGCACGCGCCGCCACGCGCCGGATCGTCGCCGGCCGGCTCAACCTCGCCGACCGCACCTGAGGCGACCCGCGCCATCCGGCTGGGGACGGCGGGCCCAGCCGGCCGTGTCCGGCTTGTCGATCGGGGGCAAGACCGGCTAAGGACACCCCTTGGCATGACCCCTGAGCCCAAATCCTCCTTCGTCCTGAGCCGCCGGCACCTTCTCGGTATCGAGGGGCTGTCCTATCCCGAGATAACCGGGCTTCTCGACCTCGCCGACGAGTACGTCGCGCTGAACCGTCAGGTCGAGAAGAAGCGCACGGTCCTGCGCGGCCGCACCCAGGTCAACCTGTTCTTCGAAGCCTCGACGCGCACCCAATCCTCGTTCGAGATCGCCGGCAAACGGCTCGGCGCCGACGTGATGAACATGTCGGTCGGCTCCTCCTCGATCAAGAAGGGCGAGACGCTGATCGACACCGCGGTGACGCTGAACGCCATGCATCCGGACATCCTGGTGGTCCGCCACGGCGATTCCGGCGCGGTGGCGCTGCTCGCCCGCAAGGTCGACTGCTCGGTGATCAATGCCGGCGACGGCGCCCACGAGCACCCGACCCAGGCGCTGCTCGACGCTCTCACCATCCGCCGCAACAAGGGGGCGATCGACGGGCTCACCGTGGCGATCTGCGGCGACATCCTGCATTCGCGGGTGGCGCGCTCGAACATCATCCTCCTCAACACGCTGGGCGCGCGGGTGCGGGTGGTGGCGCCCTCGACGCTGCTGCCCGCCGGGATCGAGCGCTTCGGCGTCGAGGTCTATCGCGACATGCGCGAAGGCTTGCGCGACGCCGACATCGTGATGATGCTGCGCCTGCAGCGCGAGCGCATGCATGGCTCGTTCGTGCCCTCGGTGCGCGAATATTTCCACTATTACGGCCTCGATCAGGCCAAGCTGCGCTTCGCCAAGCGCGACGCGCTGGTGATGCATCCGGGGCCGATGAACCGCGGCGTCGAGATCGATTCCAGCGTCGCCGACGGCGCCCAGTCCCTCATCAATGAGCAGGTGGAGATGGGGGTGGCCGTGCGCATGGCGGCGCTCGAAGCGCTCGCCCGCCACCTGCCGAACGCATGAGCACCATCGGGGGCCGGTCATGCCGTTGAGCGAGGTTCGCCCGCTGCTGTTCGCCAATGCGCGGCTCGTCGATCCGTCGCGCGATCTCGACTTCGTCGGCGATCTCCTGATCGCCGACGGGGTGATCCGCGAGGCGGCGCGCGGCATCGCGTCGGCCGGCGTGCCGGAAGGCACCCAGGTGGTCGACTGCCGCGGCCACGTGCTGGCGCCGGGCCTGGTCGACATGCGCGCCTTCGTCGGCGAGCCGGGCGCCGAGCACCGCGAGACGCTGGCCTCGGCCAGCCAGGCGGCGGCGGCCGGCGGCGTCACCACCGTCGTCTGCCAGCCGGAAACCGACCCGCCGATCGACGATCCGGCGGTGGTCGATTTCGTGCTGCGGCGCGCCCGCGACACCGCGATCGTGCGCATCCAGCCGATGGCGGCGCTGACCAAGGGGCTCGCCGGCCAGGAGATGACCGAGATCGGCCTGCTGCGGGCGGCGGGCGCGGTGGCGTTCACCAATGGCGCGAAAAGCGTCACCAATGCCCGGGTGTTCCGCCGGGCGCTGACCTATGCCCGCGATTTCGACGCGCTCATCGTGCATCACACCGAAGACCCCGCTCTGGTCGGCGAAGGGGCGATGAACGAGGGCGAGTTCGCGAGCCGCCTCGGGCTTTCCGGTATCCCGCGCGTCGCCGAGACCATCATGGTCGAGCGCGACATGCGGCTCGTCGCGCTGACCAAGGGCCGCTACCACGCCGCCTCGCTGACCTGCGCCGAGTCGCTGGAGGTGCTGGCCCGCGCCAAGGACGCCGGCCTGCCGGTCACCGCCTCGGCGTCGATCAACCATTTGAGCTTCAACGAGTTCGACGTCGGCGCCTTCCGCACCTTCTTCAAGGTGTCGCCGCCGCTGCGCGGCGAGGAGGACCGGCTGGCGCTGATCGAGGCGGTCGCCTCCGGGCTGATCGACGTGGTGATGAGCGACCACAACCCGCAGGATGTCGAGACCAAGCGGCTCACCTTTGCCGACGCGGCGGCCGGCGCCATCGGGCTGGAGACCATGCTGTCGGCCGGGTTGCGCCTGGTGCATGCCGGCAAGCTGACATTGCCGAAGCTGCTGCGCGCCCTCTCCAGCCGCCCGGCGGAAATTCTCGGCCTGGCGGTCGGCACGCTGAAGCCCGGCGCGCCGGCCGACATCATCGTGTTCGACCCCGCCGAGGCGTGGCGGCTCGATCCCGCCGACCTCAAGTCGCGCTGCAAGAACACGCCGTTCGACGAGGCGAAGATGGAAGGACGGGTGCTGCGGACTCTTGTTGCCGGCCGCACCGTCTATGAATATGTCTGAGCCACCTGCGAGGGGGCCCACCGGGAACTCTCCGTCGGAACGCCGATAACTCCAACTCTTCAATGGTTTCCCGGCGAGGATTGATCAGCGGCCGCAAGTGGCCGGCAGATCGCCCGCCACCGGGTCGCATCGTCTGGATTTTTCCATCGCGAGGGCATCATGCCGGAGATCGACTGGACATATGGATGGCCGTCTTTCGTCGCCGCACTGGCGCTCGGCTATCTTCTGGGGACGATCCCGTTCGGGGTCATCTTCACCCGCCTTGCCGGCGCCGGGGATCTGCGCGCCATCGGCTCTGGCAATATCGGCGCCACCAATGTGCTGCGCACCGGCCGCAAGGGACTGGCGGCGGCGACGCTGATCTTCGACGCGCTGAAGGGGACCGCCGCCGTGCTGATCGCCGCCCATCTGTGGGTCGACGAGCAGCCGCTGATCGCCGGCCTCGGCGCCTTTCTCGGCCATTTGTGGCCGATCTGGCTCAAGTTCAAGGGTGGCAAGGGCGTGGCCACCTATATCGGCGTGCTGGCCGGCCTCGCCTGGCCGGCGGCCTTGGCGTTCTGCCTGATCTGGCTCGCGGTCGCCGCGTTGAGCAAATATTCCTCGCTGGCGGCGCTGGTGGCCAGCATCGCCACGCCGTCGCTTCTCATCTTCTTCGGCTATGACGACGAGGTGCATCTGTTCGTCGGCATGACGGCGCTGCTGTGGTGGATGCACCGCGCCAATATCAGCCGGCTGCGGGCGGGCAAGGAAAGCAGGATCGGCGCGGCGGCCCCGGCCGCGCCATCCGCCCCGCCGCCGGGTCCGGATGCTGCCCCATGACCGGCCCGGCGGGCCGCTGCCTTGACGAGGCGACCCGCCTGGATTGGCTGCGGCTGTGGCGTTGCCAGAATGTCGGCCCGCGCACCTTCCGGGCGCTGGTCAATCATTACGGCAGCGCACGCGCCGCGATCGAAGCCCTGCCGACTCTCGCCAAGCGTGGCGGTGGCCGCAGCATCAAGGTGGCGACCCGCGACGAGATCGAGCGCGAAGTCGCCGCCGCCCGCCGGCTCGGCGTGGCGTTCATCGCGCTCGGCGAGCCGGACTATCCGCCGCGCCTGCGCGAAGAGGACGACTCCCCGCCCCTTCTGGCGGTTCGCGGCCAAACCGAGGTGCTGACCCGGCCGATGGTGGCGATCGTCGGCGCCCGCAACGCCTCCGCCGCCGGGCAGAAGATGGCGGCCATGCTGGCGCGCGACCTTGGCGCGGCCGGGTTCGTGATTTCCTCGGGGTTGGCCCGCGGCATCGACGCCTCCGCCCACGACGCCTCGCTCGCCACCGGCACCGTGGCGGTGCTGGCCGGCGGACATGACCGCCCCTACCCGCCCGAAAACATTCCCCTGCTCGACCGGCTGACCGGCACGGGTGCGGCGGTGTCGGAAATGCCGATGGGCTGGGAGCCGCGCGGGCGCGACTTTCCCCGCCGCAACCGGCTGATCTCGGGCATGGCGCTGGGCGTCGTGGTGGTGGAGGCGGCGGAGCGCTCAGGCTCGCTGATCACCGCCCGACTGGCCGGGGAACAAGGCCGCGAGGTGTTCGCGGTGCCCGGCTCACCGATCGATCCGCGCGCGAGCGGCAGCAATCGGCTGCTGAAACAGGGGGCGACCCTGGTGACCGAGGCCGCCGACGTGATCGAGGCGCTGCGGCCGATCCTGGAGCGGCCAAGGGTGGGGCTTACGTCGGGCGGGTTTGCGTCGGGTGGGCTCGCATCCATGGCCCCGCTGCTGCCATTGACACCAGCCGACAAGTCGCTGCGCGAACCCGACCAAGTGCCGGTGGTTGCCGCGCCGGATGACAGCCTGCGCGACCGCATCGCCGCGCTGCTTGGCCCCGCACCGGTGTCGATCGATGATTTGATCAGGCTAACCGCCGCGTCCGCCGCCGCGGTTCAGGTCGTAGTGCTGGAACTCGACCTCGCCGGACGGCTGACACGGCTTGGCAACGGCCTTGTCACCGCGGCGTGACGCCGCTGCTCAGGATTTTTGCTTATCGGCGTGAGACTCCGCCTCAAGGCGCGCCATATCCAAGATATAAGCGAGCATCGGCAGGCTGTTCCGATAGGCCATGATCGACAACTCGGCCGAAACTTCCGCGATATAGTCCGCTACGTTGGTTTCCGCCTCATATCGCGGGTTGGGCAATCCTCGGTTCGGCGCCTGCGCTTCCATTTCCGGTTTCCGGCGATCCAGAATGAGTGCCATAGTTGCGATCCCTCATTTCTATTACAAGTTAGCGACAAATGTTCCCAGAAGCAACCCCTGCGATAATTTGCCGGACATGCACTTTGTAATTGTTAAGCTTGAGATACGGCGTTTGACAGGCCGGCTTCCGCCCCTCATGTTCCGCGCGCTGAAGTTCCGGCGTGACCCACCGTCCTTTTGAGCCTGAGATGCGCGTCGTCGTTGTCGAGTCGCCTGCCAAGGCGAAGACGATCAATAAATATCTCGGCCCCGGCTATGAGGTCGTCGCCTCCTTCGGGCATATCCGAGACCTTCCCGCCAAGGATGGCTCGGTCGATCCCGAAGCCGATTTCCGCATGCTTTGGGACATCGAGCCGAAGGCGGCCAAGCGGCTCGCCGACATCGCGCGTGCGGTCAAGGGTGCCGAGAAGCTCATTCTCGCCACCGACCCGGACCGCGAGGGCGAGGCGATCTCCTGGCACGTGCTGGAGGTGCTGAAGGAGAAGCGCGCGCTCAAGGACGTCGCGGTCGAGCGGGTGACGTTCAACGCCATCACCAAGCAGGCGGTGCAGGATGCGATGACGCATCCGCGCGAGATCGACCAGGCGCTGGTGGATGCCTACCTCGCCCGCCGCGCGCTCGACTATCTCGTCGGCTTCACCCTGTCGCCGGTGCTGTGGCGCAAGCTGCCGGGCGCCCGCTCGGCCGGCCGCGTGCAGTCGGTGGCGCTGCGGCTGGTGTGCGACCGCGAGCTGGAGATCGAGCGGTTCCGCACCCAGGAATACTGGACCATCGTGGTCCGGCTTCAGACGCCGCGCGGCGACGTGTTCGAGGCGCGGCTCGTCGGCGCCGACGGCAAGAAGCTCGGCCGGCTCGACGTCGGCGACGCCGCCAGCGCCGAGGCGCTGACCCGGGCGCTCGATGCCGGCCAGTACCGCGTCGCCGGGGTCGAGGCGAAGCCGGTCAAGCGCCATCCCTGGCCGCCCTTCACCACCTCGACGCTGCAGCAGGAGGCGAGCCGCAAGCTCGGCTTCGCGCCGGCGCGTACCATGCAGATCGCCCAGCGCCTCTATGAAGGCGTCGACATCGACGGCGAGACGGTCGGCCTCATCACCTATATGCGAACCGACGGCGTGCAGATCGCCGACGAGGCGATCGCCGCGGCGCGCCGGGTGATCGGCACCGAGTTCGGCGATCGCTACGTCCCGCACGCGCCGCGGGTCTACCGCACCAAGGCCAAGAACGCCCAGGAGGCGCACGAGGCGATCCGACCGACCGACATGGCCCGTCACCCTGACCGCGTCGCCCGCCGCCTCGACCCCGACCAGGCGAAGCTCTACGAGCTGGTGTGGAAGCGCACCATCGCCAGCCAGATGGAGTCGGCGGAGATCGAGCGCACCACCGTCGACATCGTCGCCGCGGTCGACGGCCGCAAGCTCGACCTTCGGGCGGTCGGCTCGGTCGTCAAGTTCGACGGCTTCCTCAAGCTCTACCAGGAGGACCGCGACGACGACGGCGAGGACGAGGAGAGCCGCCGCCTGCCGAAGGTCAACACCGGCGAGGCGCTGGATTGCCGCGGCGTGGAATCGACCCAGCACTTCACCGAGCCGCCGCCGCGCTATTCCGAGGCCAGTCTGGTCAAGCGGATGGAGGAGCTCGGCATCGGCCGCCCCTCGACCTACGCTGCGGTCCTCGCCGTGCTGCGCGAGCGCGGCTATGTCCGCATCGACAAGAAGCGCCTGCATCCGGAAGACAAGGGCCGGCTGGTCACCGCGTTCCTGGAGAGCTTCTTTTCGCGCTACATCGAATACGACTTTACCGCCTCGCTGGAGGAGCAGCTCGACCGCATCTCCAATGCCGAGCTCGACTGGCGCGAGGTGCTGCGCGATTTCTGGCGCGACTTTGCCGCCGCGGTCGGCGAGACCAAGGACCTGCGGGTGGCGCAGGTTCTGGATGCCCTCGACGAACTCCTGGGGCCGCACTTCTTCCCCGACCTCGGCGACGGGATCGACCGGCGCCGCTGCCCGACCTGCGGCGACGGCCGGCTGTCGCTGAAGCTCGGCAAATACGGCTCGTTCATCGGCTGCTCGAACTATCCCGAATGCAAATACACCCGCCCGCTGGCGGTGCCGGGCAATGGCGACGGGTCCGGGGAAGCCGAAGGAAATCGCAGTCTCGGCGAGGATCCCGATACCGGGCTCGAAGTCACCGTCCGCAACGGCCGCTTCGGCCCCTATGTCCAGCTCGGCGAGGGCGAGAAGCCCAAGCGCTCCAGCTTCCCGCGCGGCCTGGACCCCGTCTCGATCGATCTCGAAACCGCGCTGGCGCTGCTGTCGCTGCCGCGCGAGGTGGCGACGCACCCGGAGACCGGCAAGCCGATCCTGGTCGGCATCGGCCGGTTCGGCCCCTACGTCCAGCACGACAAGACCTACGCCAATCTCGGGGCCGAGGACGAGGTGCTGTCGATCGGCGCCAACCGCGCCATCGACCTGATCGTGACCAAGGAGACGCGCGGACCGGGCCGCGGCCGCGGCGCCGACAGCGGCCGGGTGCTGGGCGATCACCCCGCGCTCGGCGGGCCGATCAGCGTGCGCGCCGGGCGCTACGGCCCCTATGTCAACCACGGCAAGGTCAATGCGACGCTGCCGAAGGACGTCCCCCCCGAAAGCGTGACGCTTGAGCAGGCCGTGAGCCTGCTCAAGGCGCGGGCCGAGAAGCTGGAAGCGGACGGGCCGAAGCCGAAGCGGACGACGACCAAGGCCAAGACGACGAAGACGACCAAGACGAAGGCCGCCACGGCCGCCACGGACGAGACCGCGCCGAAAAAGGCGAAGACGACAAAGACCGCGACAAAGGCCGCGAAAACCAACGCAAAGCCGAAATCCGCCAAGGCAAAGCCGGCGGAGCAGGCTTGATCTTCGGCCTGAGGCGGTCCTTGCCGCCGGAGCGGTGACGTTTCCGCCGGCGCGTCCTATTGTGAGGCGGTTCGCCGTTTCGCCATCGTCGTCGCGTAGCCTTGCTCCGATCACGCCTCCCCGCGAGTCGCATTTGCCCAAACGCTCCAAAACCTTGCCCGCGCTGCCCTCCAGGCAGGAGGTGCTGGCATTCCTGCGGACCCATCCGGGCGCCGGCAAGCGCGAGATCGTGCGCGCCTTCGACCTCGGCAGCGGCGAGCGCGCGGCCCTGAAGGATCTGTTGCGCGAGCTCGCCGACGAGGGGCTGGTCGACCGCCGCAAGAAGCGCCTGCACGTGCCCGGCGCCCTGCCGGCGGTCGTGGTGGCCGAGATCACCGGCCGCGACAGCGAGGGCGAGCTTCTCGCCGAGCCTGTCGAGTGGGACGCGGCGGAGCACGGCCCACCGCCGAAAGTCCGGGTGCACATCCCTCGCCAGCGGCGCGCCGCCTCGCCCCCGCCCGGCGTCGGCGACCGGGTGCTGCTGAAGACCGAGGAGAGCGCCGACGAGGCCGGCCATGTCCGCCATGCCGGCCGGGTGCTCAAGGTTCTCGACAAGTCCAAGGCCCGCATTCTCGGCCTCTACCGGCGCCTGCCCGGCGGCGGCGGCCGGCTGGTGCCGGTCGACAAGAAGAGCCTCGGCCGCGAGCTTTCGGTGCCGGCCGGCGCCGAGGGCCAGGCCGAGGATGGCGACCTCGTCTCCGCCGACCTCGTGCGCCAGGGACGATTCGGCCTTAACACCGCGCGGGTGCGCGAACGGCTGGGCTCGATCGCCTCCGAGCGCGCCATCTCGCTGATCGCGCTCAACGCCCACGGCATCCCCCACGTTTTTTCGCCGGCCGTGCTGGCCGAAGCCGAGGCTGCGCGGCCGGCGCCGCTCGACGACTACGAGGACTGGCGGGCGCTGCCGCTCGTCACCATCGACCCGGCTGACGCCAAGGACCACGACGACGCCGTTCACGCCGCGCCCGACCCGGACCCCGGCAATCCCGGCGGCTTCATCCTCACCGTCGCCATTGCCGATGTCGCCCGCTACGTGCGGCCGGGCTCGGCGCTCGACCGCGAGGCCAAGCTGCGCGGCAACTCGGTCTATTTTCCCGACCGGGTGGTGCCGATGCTGCCCGAGCGCATCTCCAACAATCTGTGCTCGCTCAGGCCGAACGAGGAGCGGCCGGCGCTGGCGGTGCGCATGGTGATCTCGGACGGCGGCAAGAAGCTGCGCCATACCTTCCACCGGGTGATGATGCGCTCGGCCGCCAAGCTCGCCTATCCGCAGGCGCAAGGAGCCATCGACGGCCGGCCCGACGAGGCGACCGCGCCGCTGATCGAGGGCGTGCTGCGGCCGCTGTGGGCGGCCTATGCCGCGCTCAAAGAGGCGCGCGCGGCGCGCGGCCCGCTCGACCTCGATCTGCCCGAGCGCAAGGTGATCCTGAAGCCGGACGGCTCGGTCGACCGGGTGATCGTGCCGGAGCGGCTCGACGCCCACCGGCTGATCGAGGAGTTCATGATCCTCGCCAATGTCGCCGCCGCCGAGACGCTGGAGCACAAGAAGACGCCGCTGGTCTATCGCGTTCACGACCAGCCCTCGCTGGAGAAGCTGGAGAGCTTGCGCACCTTCCTGGCGACGCTCGACATCGCCCTGCCCAAGGCGCCGGTGCAGCGGCCGTCGCACTTCAATTCCATCCTGGCGCGGGTCGCCGGCAGCGACACCGCCCAGCTCGTCAACGAGGTGATCCTGCGCAGCCAGGCCCAGGCCGAATACGCCGCCGAGAATTACGGCCATTTCGGCCTCAATCTGCGCCGCTACGCCCACTTCACCTCGCCGATCCGCCGCTATGCCGACCTCATCGTCCATCGTGCGATGATCCGGGCGCTCAAGCTTGGCGACGGCGCCCTGCCCGAGAGCATCACCCGCGAAGAACTGGCCGAGACCGCCGCCGAGATCTCTGTCGCCGAGCGGCGGGCGATGGCGGCCGAGCGCGACACCGTCGACCGGCTGATCGCCCACCACCTCGCCGACCGCATCGGCGCCAGCTTCGAGGGCCGCATCGCCGGCATGACCCGGGCCGGCCTGTTCGTGAAGCTGGCCGAGACCGGCGCCGACGGCTTCGTGCCGGCGGCGACGATCGGCGCCGACTTCTTCCGCTTCGAGGAGAACCGCATGGCGCTGGTGGGCGAGCGCACCGGCGAGACGTTCCGGCTGGGCGATACGGTAACCGTCAAGCTTGTCGAGGCGGCGCCGGTCGCCGGGGCGCTCCGCTTCGAGCTTCTCTCCGAGGGCCGCCTCGAAGCCCCCGCCCCGCGCAGCGGCAAGCGGGCGGTCCGCCGGCTCACCGGCAAGGTGGCCCGCCGCTCCGGGCGAACCCGAAAATAAGCGACATCATGACCGACACCCTTCTGTCCGACCGCAGCGCCCGGCTGACCCAGGAAGCCTTGCGCATGATGAAACCCGTGCCCTATCGCCGCCCGCGCGATGCCGCGACGCTGATCCTGCTCGACCGCTCGGGCGCGACCGCCAAGGTGCTGCTCGGCCGCCGTCACGCCGGCCACAGCTTCATGCCCGGCGTGTTCGTGTTTCCCGGCGGATCGGTCGATGCCGGCGACCGGCTGATGGCGGCGCACGGCACGCTCGATCCCGACTGCAGCCGGCGGCTGGCGGAACAAGTGGTGCGACCGAGCGCAACGCGCGCCCGCGCCCTGGCGCTCGCCGCCATCCGCGAGACCTTCGAGGAAACCGGCCTGTTCATCGCTGCCCCGGCCGATGGCCCGGTCGCGGCGCCGTCCCCGGCCTGGGCCGCCTTCGCCGAGCGCGCGCTGGTGCCGACGCTGGCGCCGCTGCGCTTCGTGGCTCGGGCGATCACGCCGCCGGGCCGCAACAAGCGGTTCGACACCCGCTTCTTCGTCGCCGAGGCGTCCGCGGTGGTCGACCGGATCGACGGCGTCATCGGACCCGACGCCGAGCTGGTGGAGCTGGACTGGGTCCCGATCGACCAGACCGCCGACCTCAACATGGCGGTGATCACGCGCATCGTGCTCGAAGAGATCGCCGATCAGGCCGCCGCCGGCTTCTCGGCCGCGACGCCGGTGCCGCTCTACCGGTTCCGCAACAAGGTGTTCATGCGCACGGCGCTGGTTTGATACGGTTTCCGGTTGATCCCTTCGGGATACCGGAAACGACCTCGCCGAAACCCCTTGTTCGATAACGGGGTTTTCGGCGATCGGAATACGGCTCGAAGGCTTGGTCAGCCGGAAACCGTATGATCCGCCGGCCGGCCCGGCCGTCCGGTTCGCCGATCACCGAACCAGTTCCGAATAGAGGCCGGTAATCTCGGCCGGATCGACCGGCGCCTCGCCGCGCTCGGGGTCGACCCGCTTGGGCCGGCAAATGTGCGGTCGCGGCTCGGCAACCCCGATCGCGAGGAGTGGACGCTTCGGCAGGAAGCGCGGCTGGCACAGCGTCAGCCAGGTGCCGTCCGTCGCCCGGTAGGCCGCCAGGAACGACCCGAGCCATTGCCGGAACAGAGTCCGGTCGCTCAAATAGAGGATGATGGAAAACCGCACCCCCTTGCGGGCCTCGACCTTGTGAATCGACAGGCACCACGCGGTGCCATCCGTCAACAATGTATATTTCAGGATCGGCGACGGGCCATGGTCGCGGATGATCTGGCGGCTGTGATCGTCGATGCGGGCGACGATCTGGTCCATGTCGGTAATGACCTGGGGACGCTTCCGGAGAAGATTGTAGTTTATATTCGGCATTATGTAGACGTGATCGTCCAACGTCCGGAAGCCCGTGGCCTTGCCGATGGCGATCGAGCGCCGCGTGGAGCTGAAGGCGGTGAGCGTGACGTCCTTGCGGGCCAGCAGCGCCCGCAGCATGCGAATGCTCTCGGGCCGGTATTTCGGCGTGGCGCAATAGTGGGCGAGGTTGCAGAACCGCTCGGTCACGCCATTGATGGTCTGGTCGGAATAGAAGGCGACCATCACGCCGACGACCCCCTCCTCCGGCTGGATCAAGGCGAAGCCGTAATCGGGAGGGTTTGCCAGCCACGGATAGCGCAGCCAGTCCAGCCACGTCTCCGGCGGAATCTCGCTGTTCATCTCAGCATGCAGGAACCGGCAGACATCCGGAAGGAGATCCTCGGTAATCGGGACGAGCTGGGATCGCGCCATGTCGGTCAGTATCCGCCTGCTGTGGGATTGTATCCGGTGAGACGTTCATACAGGCGGCCGTCGATCGCGATGTTCTCCAGATTGCGCTCGAACGGCGCGTCCAGATCCCAGCAGGTGCGATGAATGAGCCCCGGCTGGAGCGGGCCGAAATGCTGGCAGGGAATGCCGGTGGCGACAGTCCTGAAGCCGAGCTCGAAGCAATCGTCCTGCAGCGCCTTGGTGAAATGGCGCCGCATGCCGAACGGATAGGCGAAATGGGCGATCCCGGTGCCCAGGACGTCTTCGAGAATTTCCTTGCTCTGCGCGATCTCTCGCTTTGCCTCCTCATGGGGCACGGCAGACAGCAGCGGATGGGTGTGGGTGTGGGCGCCGATCACCTGCCCGCACGCCGCCATGCTCCGCAGATCGTCGGTGGACAGCGTCGGCTCGACCTCGGCCGAGATCCGCGTGAAGAACCACGTCAGTTCGTCGGCCGAGGCGGTGTCGCGAAACGGCAGCGTGTTGACGTAGAAGGTCGCGACAGCCCCGCGCCGTTCGAACACCGGCAGCGCGTCGTACCAGGATCTGTAGTTGTCATCGAAGCTGAGCAGGATCATGCGCCCCGATTGTTCGAAGAACGGATCGGGACCGACGAATCTGTAGCCCATGTCGGAAAAGCGCGACAGGAACGCGTCGAGAGCGGCCAGCCGGCCCGCCAGCGAATGACCATAGAGGCAGATCCTGTCCGGCAGCGGCTTGCGCAGGAGAGCGAGATGCGCCCCACGAACGATGGTCTGAACGGCTCTCTTCATGGGGGCATCTCTTGCTGAGCTTCGCGGCGAAATGCTGGCCCGATCGGCCGGATTTCGTAGCGCGCCTCAATAGGCGTTGTGGCTGCGGAACAGCTCGAAGGCTGTCCGGGCCAGGATCTGCAGGTCGAGTGCGAGGCTCCAATTGTTGATGTACCAGAGATCGAGCTCGATGCGCTTGGCCATCTGTTCGAGGCGCGGCGTGCCGCCGCGATAGCCATGCACCTGCGCCCAGCCGGTGATGCCGGGCTTCACGTGGTGACGGAAGGCGTAATTGGCGATCAGGCGGCTGTACTCGTCGTCATGGGCGAGCGCGTGCGGCCGGGGGCCGACGATCGACATGTCGCCGCGCAGCACATTGAAGAGCTGCGGCAGCTCGTCGATGCTGGTCTGGCGCAGGATGCGCCCGATGCGGGTGACTCGATTGTCGGACCGGCGCGCCTGGACGAGCGCGGGCCCATCCTCCATCACCGTCATGGTGCGGAACTTGTAGATGACGAATTCCTTGCCATTGAAGCCGTTGCGTCGCTGCCGGAAGATTGCCGGCCCACGCGACTGCAACCGGATCAGCGCCGCCACCGCCAGCATCAGCGGCATCAGCGCGGTCAGCGCCACCGAGGCGACCGCGATGTCAAGGATTCGCTTGGAGGCCTGCTCGGAGGTGCTGAGCGGCGCCCGCTGAATCTCCACCAGCAGCGACTGGTGCGTGCCCCAGTTGCGGTGTCTCAGGATCGACTGCATGGAGCTGTCGGGCAGAAGGCGCACCGGCAGCGGTGTCGCCCGCAGCCGCTCGCGCACGAATTCGAGCAGGGCGGAGTCGCCCCATGGCAGGGCCAGAACGATCGCCTCGGCGTGCGCCTTGCGGGCATGGCGCATCGCCTGCTTCACCGCCGCCGCCTGTCGCTGCCGCCCCGCCGCATCGCCGGTCTGGGGCAGCACCACCCGCCCCACCACGTCGAGGCCGCCGAGGATCATCAGATTGCGGCTGCCGCCGGCGGCAAACTCCTCGTCCGTGCCGAGAACCACCACCCTCCGGCCGTGGATGGCGCCGCGGGCGACCGCGCGCAACAGCCACTGTCTCACCACCGCGCGCCAGGACAGCAGCGCCACGATGCCGATCCCCGCGAAGCAGAGGACCGACCCGCGCGAGACATCCTCGCCGCGTTTCATGAGGAAGAGCGCGATGCTGATGACCAGCATGGACCAAAGCCAGCAGGCCGCGATCTGCGAATAGTCGCGGTCGCGCTGCACCAGCCTCTGCAGCCGGTACAGTTCGAAGCGGTTGGCCGCCAGCGCATAGGCAAGGCTGCCGATCAGCCCCAGCCCAGCATAGGGCATAAGTTCGCCGGCCTGCCCCGCTACGGCCAGATGATAGAGCGAGCCGCCAAGCACGCCCGCAGCGCCGATGATGAGGGCATCGACCGTGGCAACGACCGGCTCGACGGCGCTGAAGGCGATGCCGAGCCGCTGACGCTGGGCACGGGGTGTCGGCGCCGCGCTGTGCAGTATGTCCGATACGGCAACCATCATTCCGTCTCGCGCATGACATCCCGGTGAGCGACGATGCCGCAATCGGTGATGGCCTTGTGACTGGAACCGCCAGGGGGAGTGGAACGGCCCGGCGACGGCTAGACTTGGAACCAAGAGCTTGGATCCAAGAGCTTGGATCCAAGAGCTTGGAGCTTGGTCTGGATCCTGGGCCCGGCCGGGCCGCACGCCTCACTTCTGCGCGGGTTGCGCCGCCTGCACCGGCGTCTCCGCCGTTTCCGCGGGGTCGATCCGCTCGATCTTGGTTTCGGCGCGCAGCTTGTTGATGAGTTCGATCTGCGCCTTGCGGGCGACGACCACCTCAAGCCGGTCGCGCACCGTCTCGAACTCAAGCGGCTTGCGCGTGCGCTGATCCTCGACCCTGATGACGTGCCAGCCGAACTGCGTCTTGATCGGCGCCGACACGGCCCCCTTTTCGAGCTTGAAGGCAACGTCGGCGTATTCCTGCCCCATCTGGCCGCGGGTCATGTAGCCCATGTCGCCGCCGGTTTCCTTGCCGGCGGGGTTTTCGGTCATCGCCTTGGCGACGGCGACGAAATCCTCGCCTTTGGCGATCCGCTTGATGGCCGCCTTCGCCTTGTCTTCGGCGGCCTTCACCTCGGCTTCGTTGTTCGGGTCCGGGAAGCGGAACAGGATGCTGCGCAGGTGAAGCTCCGGCTCGGCCGGGGCGGAGAGGATCACGTCTTCATAGGCCTTGCGCACCGTGTCGTCGGTGACGGCCTCGTCGCCGGTCACTTCGAGAATTCTGTCCATCAGCGCCTTGTTGCGCATGAACGTCATGCGGCGCTGCATGTCGGCCTCGTCGGCAATGTTCCGGCTCTGGGCGGCCTTGGCCAGGATGACCATGTCGGACAGGAAGGAGATCAGATACTCGCGCTTCGCGTCATCCTGGGGAGGAACCGTCTTGCCGAGGGTCTCCTCCGCCAGCGCCAGGTCGCTTTGCCGTATCTCCACGCCATCGACGCGGGCGACCAGCGGATCGGCTGCCGGCGTCTCACCGAAGCACGGACCCGTCACGGTCAAGAAAGCCGCGGCACAGCACATCACAAGTCCCCGGCTGGAACGGCCAGACTTGGAAGGTGATTTGGCAGGTGATGCGGATGTCTGGAAATCTGACTGGAAGATCATCTTGAATTCCTTGACGAGCGCGTAATGGTCAAGAGCATCAGGCAGCTTCGTCAGGCCGGATCGTGCCGCGGATAATGACAAGGACGACCGACGTAGCGCAGAAGTTCGGCGCAAAACATCGGCGCAGGCCCTCGCCGGTCGTTATTCGCACTGCCTGTCTCTCGATCCCCGCCCTCATTAGCGGACCCACCGTAACGCACGTGTGATAGGTGAAAGACATATCGGTGACAGCGCGGTCCGGTCATGCCGGCCAGTCTTGGCGTCACGTGCAGAGCCCACATATTGCAACCTTTGGGATTCGGGCGTGCGCAGGTTCGAAGGCACCGATCTGGTGCTTCTCGCGATCGAATTGAGGCATTCTCCTTTGCCGGACAACTTCTCAGCTCTGCCGGGAAGACTTTGATCGGATCGCGCCGGATCGCGTCGCGGATGAGGCGTTTTCAATACTTGCCTGTCGCGACACGTGGCACCCCGACACGTGGAACCCCGATACTTGGAACCCCGATACTTGGCGCCCCCGATACTTGGCGCCCCCCGACACTTGGAACCGGGTGCCGGGCGGACCGGGACATTGAACGTCGTCCGTGTCGACCGGCGGGCCGCTACGCCGACGATGAACGGCCCGGCTCGAATTGTCGTCGCGCTTGGCGGGAGGGTTCTGGCGCGCGACAACATCCGCCAGAAGTATTGTCTGCGCCTCGTCGATTTTTGCACATCCTCCCCTTTCCGCCGCTCGACGGCTGGCGTAGCGTTGTTGAAAAGAATGGTGAACTTGACGTTGGGACCGTGAAGATCTGTGCGGTTCCGAAGGTGTCGAAGTCGAAGCAGGGTAGCGGGGGCGTCGAACATGACCTTAAGCAGCAAGATCGTGTGGCCGGGCGCGGCCGCAGCGGTGGTGCTTGCCGCCACCCTCGCCGGCTGCGCCGACACGCGCCAGGAGGGCGGCACGCTGATGCCGGGCACCATGGCCTCCGCGCCACCGCCCTTCCCGCAGGATAAGCTGCTCGGCAACTGGGGCATCGCCTCCTATCGCGACGAGAAGGACCGCAAGCGCACCGAGGCGCAGGCGCGCAGCCAGTGCAAGCTGCCCTACACGATCAGCCGGGGGCCAACCGACGGGATCATGATGCACGTCGCCGACGATCCGCAGATCCACGAGCTGAAGCTGAAGGGTGCGCCCGGCGGCAAGGCCTATATCGGCTTCGAGGGCCCGCCCGGCGATCCTCAGGATCGCGAAGTCATTTCGTTCACCGAGAACGTCATCGTCATGCGTTTCGTCGATCCCGACGCAAATTCACGCTACGGAACCTTTGTCTATGTGCGCTGCCCGGCCTGATCCAGGCCGATACACCCCCACAGCGCCTGAAAGGAGCACCCTATGTTCAGTGGTCGGAACCTCAGTTTTTGTGCGATCGGCGCAGCGGTCCTGACGAGCGTGTTTCTGGCCGGCGTGTTCGTCGCCCGGCCCGCAATTGCCCAGCCAATGCCGATCGGCGGCATGGGCTCGGTGCTCGATATTGGCGACGAGCCGGGCCGCATCTCGACCGAGGAGACGGTGATCTCCGACGGGCCGTTCGCGCGTCAAATGGTGTTCTTCCGCACAACTGAAGCGCCGGGCACCGTCATCATCCACACGTCGGAGCGCTTTCTCTACATCGTCCAGCCCAAAAATCGCGCCTTGCGCTACGGCATCGGGGTCGGCCGCGACGGCTTCCAGTGGTCGGGCCTGGTGCGCATCTCGCGCAAGGCGGAATGGCCGGATTGGACGCCGCCGGCGGAGATGATCCAGCGCCAGCCCTATCTGCCGCGCTTCATGGCCGGCGGGCCGGGCAATCCGATGGGCGCGCGCGCCCTCTATCTCGGCGAGACGGTCTATCGGATTCACGGCACCAACCAGCCGGAGACCATCGGCAGCGCCGTGTCGTCGGGCTGCTTCCGCCTCGCCAATGGCGACGTCATCGATCTCTATGCCCGCATTCCGCTGGGGACCAAGGTCGTCGTCCGCCACGGCGCCAGCATCTGATGCGCACCGCCGGCCGCCCATGCCGGCGTTTCCCTTGCGTTCGCCGGAAGTCCCGCCCGGACGAGGATTTCCGGCGAGATCGGTCTCGCGGCCTTAATTTGCGCGCGATCCGACTGCGAACGTCCGCTCACCGAATTGACGGCACCAAATCCATCGCCACGGAGCTGATACGATGTCGACCGAAGCCCGCGCATTTGCCGGAGTTCTATTCGCGCTGACGATCTCCTTCGCGTCTGCCGTCTCAGCCGGAACGCTCGATACCGTGCGCCAGCGCGGCACTCTCGCCTGCGGCGTCAATCAGGGGCTCTTCGGCTTCGCCGAGCGCAACGACAAGGGCGTCTGGTCGGGCTTCGACGTCGATTTCTGCCGCGCGGTCGCGGCCGCATCGCTCGGCGATCCCGACAAGGTGAGCTTCGTGCCGCTGTCGGCGGCCGAGCGGTTCGACGCGCTGCGCGAGGGCAAGATCGACCTGCTGTCGCGCAACTCGACCTGGACGCTGGAGCGCGAGGCCGACCTCAGCGTGCTGTTCGCCGGCATCACCTATCATGACGGCCAGAGCTTCATGGTGATGCGCAAGCCCGACGTGACCTCCGCGCTCGAACTGGACGGCAGCAAGGTCTGCGTTCAGACCGGCACCACCAGCCAGGCCAATCTGGCCGACTTCTTCCGCGCCAACTCGATGAAGTACGAGGAACGCCCCTTCCCCACCCCGGCCGATGCGCTCAAGGGCCTCGCCGACGGGCAATGCGACGTTCTGACCGCCGACCAGTCGGCGCTCTACGCCATGCGGCTCGAACTGAAGAAGCCGTCCGAGGCGGTGATCCTGCCCGACGTCATCTCCAAGGAGCCGCTCGGTCCGGTGACGCGGGCGGACGACCCGGCATGGTTCAATGTCGTGAAGTGGGTCAATTTCGCCTTGGTCAATGCCGAGGAGGTTGGCGTCACCTCGCAGAACGCCACCGAGGCGTCCGGCTCCACCAAGCCGGACGTGCGCCGGCTGGTGGGCGTCGAAGGCGGCCTCGGCAAGAAGCTCGGCCTCGACGATGCGTGGGCGCTGCGCGCGGTGAAGTCGGTCGGCAATTATGCGGAGGTCTACGAGCGCAACGTCGGCACCAAGTCGCGCCTCGGCATTCCGCGTGGGCTGAACCAGCTCTGGTCGATGGGCGGAATTCTCTACGCCCCGCCGCTGCGCTGATCACGGCGCCTCATCGTCCGGCTCAAACCGGCGGCGGCTTCCTCTCTCCGCAGCCCTTGTGGCGAGGGCTGCTTATGGCCGCTGGACAGACGCGGCGGTCAGCCCGTCTTCAGCCAGCCGCCGATGCGCTCCACCGCCTCGGCCATGTCGGCGGCCGAACCGGCATAGGAGAAGCGGATGAAGTGGCGGCCGTCGTGGGGGTCGAAATCCACCCCCGGCGTCGCCGCCACCCCGGCCTCGGCCAGCATGCGGCGGGCGAAGGCGAGACTGTCATTGGTGAAGCGGGAGACGTCGGCATAGAGGTAGAAGGCGCCGTCGACCGGCAGGATGCGGTCGAAGCCGATCTTCGGCAGGCTGCCGGTCAGGATGCGGCGGTTCTCGATATAGCCGCGCTTCACCGCCTCCATCTCCGCGCGGCCGTCGAATGCGGCCTCCGCCGCAACCTGGCTCAAGGTCGGCACCGAGATGGCGAGGTTCTGCTGCAGGCGCTCGATCGGGCGAACCAGCGGCTCCGGCACCACCATCCAGCCGACCCGCCAGCCGGTCATGCAGAAGTATTTCGAGAACGAGTTGATCACGGTGGCGCGCTCCGACACCGCCGCCGCCGTCGCCGCCGCCGCCGGGAAGGCATAGTCGAGGCCGTGATAGATTTCGTCGGAGACGAAGCGGATGCCGGCATCCTCTGCCGCCGCGATCAGCGCGGCCAGCGCCGCACCGGTCATCATGGTGCCGGTGGGGTTGGCGGGGCTCGCCACCAGGACGCCGGCCAGCGGCGCCTTGCGATGCTCGGCGAGCAGCGTCTCGGGGGTGATCGCCCAGCGCGTCTCCGGCCCGGTCTCGATCAGCACCGGCTCGCAGCCCAGCGCCTTGAGGATCTGGCGGTAGGGCGGATAGCCCGGATTGGCGATGGCGACGCGGTCGCCCGGCTGGAACAGCGCCAGGAACGCCAGCACGAACGCCCCCGAGGAGCCGGTGGTGACGACGATGCGCTCCGGCGACACGTCGAGCCCGAAAGTCTCGGCGTAGTACCGGGCAATCCGGCCCCGGAGCGACGGGATGCCGAGCGCCGTGGTGTAGCCGATGCGTCCCTCCTCCAGGCAGCGCGCCGCCGCAGCCCGTGCCGTGGCCGGCGCCGGTGCGGCCGGCTGGCCGACCTCCAGATGCACCACGCGGCCGCCGGCCGCCTCGATGCGGGCAGCCTCCGCCATGATGTCCATGACGATAAAGGGGGCGATGTCGGCGCGGGGCGCAGGGCGGAGAAGCGGATCGAGCGGGCTCAGCATGCCTTCGCATAGCGCACAGGTGGCCGGCGGGAAACAGGTTCGGGCAGGACGCAGTCTCGATCGCGTCATTGACCGCGCCACCAGGGCAATCGGGTGAAAAATCACGCTGCCAGGAGGCTTGCGAGGAAGTCGTCGTCCCAGGCGGCGACTTTTCGCTT
>NZ_VWPL01000024.1 GCF_008630065.1 Blastochloris sulfoviridis | reverse complement strand
GCCCTCATCGCCATCGCCCGAAAGCTCCTGACCATCCTCAACGCCATGATTCGAGACAACAAACCCTGGCGAGACCCCAAAGCCGCATGACAGTTGCTCGCGCGCGCCACGCGCGCTTGCCCGGGACGACGACCTCACGTCTGTTGTCATCCCGGACGTCGCGCCGAGCCGGGATCGTGTGCCGGAAAGGCTCCCTTTTCTGCGAACGGTCCCGGGTTGCGCGGCTGGCGCCGCTTGCCCGGGACGACAGGCGGGGCGTCAGCGCGCGCAGATGATGGCGATGAGCTCGCCGCAGGCGCGGCCCGTGCAATTGGCGGCAACCTGGGTGCCTTGGGCGGGCTGGGCGGTCGGCCGTGCGCTGGTGGAGTTGGTGCGGTCGAGGCGGCCGAAATCGACCACGGTCTGGTAGTCGCGGCTGTGGCACCAAGCCGCCGCCGCCGCCTGTCCGCATGGGCGGCCCTCCGCCAGGCACTGGTCGACGCCGTAGCCGTCGAAATTGGAGATCACGAACGTCTCGGTCTCGACGGCGGCAGCATGGGTGACCGACAGGCCCAGGGCGGCGATGGCGGACAAAAGGGGGCGGGGAAAACGCATCGTAAAACCTCGCGCGGGCCGGCGCAAACCGGCCCGACGGAACACGGCACGGAAGGAGGATGGAGGGCGCGAAGACCTCGCGGCGCCAGAATCAGGATGCCTTGGATAGAGCGGCAGCGCGCCGCGCCCGTCAATGAAGCGGGTTTCGCGGGGGCCACTTTGCGCCGAGGTGTTGCGCGCCTGCCGCAGCCCGCGCTTCGCCGGCGCGGGGAGGGGCGCGTCATTGGGTGTCCGGTGGATCCCTTCGGGACACCGGAAACGGGCTTTTCGGCGAGGGGACAACGAGAATCCGGCCCTGTCGGCCGGATTTCGCCTCAGTCATTCTCAGGCGTTTGAACTGTGCGGGATCAGTGCAGCCCGAAGGGCAGGCGCAACAGCCGGCCGAGCCGGCGACGGCCGAACAGCGACCAGCCATCGACCGGCGGAGCCTCGCCCGGCAGCATGATGGCATCCGAGCGCGAGAAGCCGACCACGCCGAGCAACGTGTCGAGGCTCGGCAGAATCACCACCACGCGCGTCCCGTCGCTCTCCACATGTTCGCTGACGCGCGTCTCGGTGGGATCGGGGAATCGCGGACGGGGTGATCTTGTCATGGTGCCTTCCTGACGCAGCGTATGTGGTTTCTTCTGTCGCGTGCTATTCATGCGCTTGCTGTCGTTGCGCGCGCTGTTCTTGCGTCGTCTGTAAGGCGTACGAGGTTCATGACTCGCCAAGAGATTTGCCTAACAGAATTCTTGGTGAAAGGTTCCAAAACAAGTCGGAGTTTTTCGTCTGGTGCGGCGATGGCGGGGCATCTTTGTGGCCGGCCGCCATTCTGGCGCTTGACAAGCTCTGCCGGGGTGATCACGGTGCCGGCCATGACGGGAAATCGCGTCACATCGCGCTGTGCCATCGTCGCACAGATTATCGGCGGCTGAGGAATATCCGGCCGCGGACGCCCCGCTTTACCCATCGCGAGCGCCTCCGCCGGTCCGGCAGGGGGATACTTGTGGCGGAACTCAAGCTCTACGACACGCTGACGCGCGAAAAACGGCTCTTTGCCCCGCTCGATCCGGCGCGCGGCGTGCGCATGTATGTCTGCGGGCCGACCGTCTATGACTTCGCCCACATCGGCAACGCCCGGCCGGTGATCGTGTTCGACGTGCTGTTCCGCCTGCTGCGCCACCTCTATGGCGCCGACCACGTCACCTATGTGCGCAACATCACCGACGTCGACGACAAGATCAACAAGCGCGCCTTCGAGCGCTGGACGCATGAACGCCCGCTCACCGCCGAGATCCGGGCGCTGACCGACCAGACGCTCGCCCAGTTCCACGCCGATGTCGACGCGCTGGGCTGCCTGCGCCCGACCCACGAGCCGCGCGCCACCGACTTCGTGTGCCGGCCCGAGCCGTCCGCGCTCGACATGGTCAAGATCATCGAGAGACTGATCGCGCGCGGCCACGCCTATGTCGAGCAGGGGCACGTGCTGTTCGACGTGCCCTCGATGCCGGCCTATGGCCGGCTCGCCCGCCGCTCGCTCGACGAGATGGTGGCCGGCGCCCGCGTCGATGTCGCGCCCTACAAGCGCGATCCCATGGACTTCGTGCTGTGGAAGCCCTCCGACCCCGAGAAGGAGCCGGGCTGGGAGAGCCCCTGGGGCTTCGGCCGGCCGGGCTGGCACATCGAGTGCTCGGCGATGTCCGGCGCGCTGCTGGGCGAGATGTTCGACATCCATGGCGGCGGCATCGACCTCGTGTTTCCGCACCACGAGAACGAGATCGCGCAAAGCTGCTGCGCCTTCGGCACCGAGCGGATGGCGAACTTCTGGATGCACAACGGCTTCCTGATGGTGGAAGGCGAGAAGATGTCGAAGTCGCTCGGCAACTTCATCACCATCCGGGAATTGTTGGCGAGCGACAGGTTCGGTGGGCAGAATTGGGTCGGCGACGTGCTGCGCCTCGCCATGCTCAAGACGCACTACCGCCAGCCGATCGACTGGACCGTCGAGGGCCTGAACGAAAGCACGAATACGCTCGACGACTGGTTCCGCCTCGCCGCGCCGGACCAGCCGGCCGAGCCTTCGCCGGCGGTCATCGCGGCGCTCTCCGACGATCTCAACACGCCCAAGACGATCGCTGAGCTGCACGCGCTGCGAAACCACATCCGCGTGCCGCAGCAGGGTCAGGACGCCGAGGAATTGGGGCGCAACCTCGCCTTCCTCGGCTTCGATCGCGCGCAGTTCGCAGCATGGCAGAAAGGGCGCGAGCACGCGGTGCTGCAGGCGCTGGGCGGCATCGACGAGGCGGACATCGGTCGCCTGATCGCGGCGCGCCTCGCCGCGCGCAAGGCCAGGAACTTCGCCGAGTCCGACCGCATCCGCGACGAGCTGGCGGCCAAGGGCATCGCGCTGATGGACGCCAAGGATCCGGCCACCGGCGAACTCACCACCACCTGGAAGGTGGCGCGATGAAGCCACCTCGTCAGCGAAAATCTGCCTCATGTGAGGGAGCAACGGCCGAGCGCTTTCCCTCTCCCCTTGCGGGAGAGGGTGCCGAGCGATCGAATGATCGCGAGGCGGGTGAGGGGGCCTCTGTTGCCAGCGTGCAGTCCCCCTCACCCGGCGCTCGCGTTGCTCGCGCCACCCTCTCCCGCGAGGGGAGAGGGAAGGGGGCGTCGCGCGGCACCGCAGGTGATGACCAAGACACTATCGAGCGGCATGCCGCCATCATCCGCGCTCGTGCGTTGCGCCGCGAGATGACCGAGGCCGAGCGCGCGATGTGGCGGCTGCTGCGTGACCGCCGCCTTGCCGGCGCGAAATTCCGCCGGCAGGTGCCGCTTGGTCCCTATGTCGCGGACTTCCTGTCGTTCGATCGGCGGCTTGTCATTGAGGTCGACGGTGGCCAGCACGCCGGCTCCATGCGCGATCAGCGGCGCGAGGCATGGTTTGCTGACAGCGGTTTTCGCACGCTGCGCTTCTGGAACAACGACGTACTTGGTAACGCCGAAGGCGTGTTTTCGCGGATCCAGGAGGCCGTGCAATGACCGCGCCTTCAAGCCGTGCGAGGTGATCTCATGGCCCAATCCAAGCCAACCATCGCGCTCCGGCCCTATCTGCCGGCGGATGCGCCGGCGCTGACGGCGCTGTTCGAGGCGTCGGTCGCCGAGCTCGCGGCCGAGGACTATTCCGAGGCGCAGCTTGCCGCCTGGATCGCCACGCTCGACGTGGACGAACTGGCCGAGCGCCTTGCGGATCAGCTCGCGCTGGTCGCCACCGTCGGCGGCGAGATTGCCGGCTTTGCCTCGCTCGAAGGCAACCGGACGATCGACATGCTCTACGTGCATCCCGAGATGGCGCGGCAGGGCGTGGCGACGGCGCTGATCGATGCGCTGGAGAAGCTTGCCGCCGCGCGCGGCGCAACGGCGCTGGAGGTCGAGGCGAGCGACACTGCCGAGCCGTTCTTCCGCTATCGCGGCTATTCGCCGGAGCGGCGCAACACCAAAGTGCTGGGCGACGAATGGCTCGGCAACACCACCATGAAGAAGACCCTGTGAGCACAGGAACCCAAGGACCGAACCCCATGAGCCGCGAGCGCGTCTATCTGTTCGACACCACTCTGCGCGACGGCGCGCAGACCAATGGCGTCGATTTCTCCCTCGATGACAAGGCCGCGGTGGCGGCGATGCTGGACGGGCTCGGCATCGACTATATCGAGGGCGGCTATCCCGGTGCCAATCCGCAGGACACCCGCTTCTTCAGCGAGAAGAAAAACCTCAACGCCACCTTCACCGCCTTCGGCATGACCAAGCGCGGCGGGCGCTCGGCCTCCAACGATCCCGGCCTCAACGCGCTGCTCGACGCGGAGGCCGACGCCATCTGCTTCGTCGCGAAAAGCTGGGACTATCACGTCGACGTCGCGCTCGGCATCTCGCGCGAGGAGAACCTCGACTGCATCCGCGAGTCCGTTGCCGCGGCGCGGGCGCGCGGGCGCGAGGCGCTGGTCGATTGCGAGCACTTCTTCGACGGCTACAAGGCCAATCCGGAATACGCGCTGGCCTGCGCCAAGACGGCGTATGAGGCCGGCGCGCGCTGGGTGGTGCTGTGCGACACCAATGGCGGCACGCTGCCGGAGGAGGTCAGCCGCATCGTGTCGGAGGTGGTGCGCGTCGTGCCGGGCGATCATCTCGGCATCCACACCCATGACGATTGCGGCTGCGCGGTGGCGAACGCGCTGGCGGCGGTGGCGGCCGGCGTGCGGCAGGTGCAGGGCACGCTGAACGGGCTCGGCGAGCGCTGCGGCAACGCCAACCTCACCACCATCATTCCGGCGCTGAAGCTGAAGCCGGAGTTCGCCAACCGCTTCGATACCGGCGTGTCGGACGAGGCGCTGTCCAGCCTCACCCATGTCAGCCGCGTGTTCGACGAGATGATCAACCGCGCGCCGAACCGCTACGCGCCGTTCGTCGGCGAGAGCGCGTTCGCCACCAAGACCGGCATCCACGCCTCGGCCATCGCCAAGAACCCGGCGACCTACGAGCACGTGGCGCCCGAGCGCATCGGCAACCGCCGCAAGGTGCTGGTGTCGGACCAGGCCGGCAAGTCGAACGTGCTGGCGGAGCTGGAGCGGCTCGGCATCTCCATCAATCGCGACGACCCGCGCATCTCGCGCATGCTCGACGAGATCAAGGAGCGCGAGGCCGAGGGCTACGCCTATGAGGGCGCCGACGCGTCGTTCTTCCTGCTTGCCAAGCGCGTGCTGGGCGAGGTGCCGGAGTTCTTCAAGGTCGAGCGCTTCTCGGTGAATGTCGAGCGGCGCTGGAACGCGGTCGGCAAGCTGGTCACGGTGGCCGAGGCGATCGTGAAGGTGAAGATCGGCGACGAGGAGGTGATCTCGGCGGCCGAGGGCAACGGCCCGGTCAATGCGCTCGACGTGGCGCTGCGCAAGGATCTCGGCAAGTACCAGGGCCTGATCCGCGATCTCGAACTGGTCGACTACCGCGTGCGCATCTTCCGCGGCGGGTCGGATGCGGTGACGCGCGTGCTCATCACCTCGCGCGCCGCCGATGGCGAGACGTGGACGACGGTCGGCGTGTCGCCCAACATCATCGACGCGTCGTTCCAGGCGCTGATGGATTCGATCGTCTATCAGCTCGTGCGGGTGGGCGCCGCGGCGTGAAGCGCGTCGTGAATCCGTAGGGCGCAATAGCGACAGCGTATTGCGCCGCGCAGGCCGTGCGTGTGGTGGAATACGCTTCGCTATTCCACCCTACGCATTCCGCTACGCTCTGTGCGTTCGTCATCCCGGCCAAGCGGCGAAGCCGCGCGAGCCGGGATCGTTTTCAGGAGGGTGACTTTTCCTGCGGACGGTCCCGGGTCTCGGCTCGCGCCTCGCCCGGGACGACGTGAATCCGTCGACGCGAATCCGCAGGGCGCAAGAACGATAGCGTAACGGCAGCGTATTGCGCCGGGCGCCTCACATCTGCCGGGCGATCTCGCGCTCCTCGGCGACGAGCGGCGGGCGGGCGGCGGCGCGCAGCATCGGGATGATGTCGTGGACGTGCGCGGCCACCAGCGGCCGCACCTCCCATTGCGGGCGGATGAACGCATTTGTGCGCATGTGGTCGAGCAGCGCCAGCAGCGGATCCCAGAAGCCGTCGACATTGGCCATGAGGATCGGCTTGCGGTGGCGGCCGAGCTGGGCCCACGTCAACTGCTCGACCAGTTCCTCCAGCGTGCCGATGCCGCCGGGCAGCGCGACGAAGGCGTCGGCGCGCTCGAACATCAGCCGCTTGCGCTCGTGCATGTCGTCGGTGACGATCATCTCCTCGGCGTGTTCGAAGGCGAATTCGCGCTCGACCAGGAAGCGCGGAATGATGCCGGTCACCCGGCCGCCGGCGTCGGCCACGGCGTGCGCCACCGTGCCCATCAGCCCCATGCTGCCGCCGCCATAGACGAGGCGGATGCCGTGCTCGGCGAGAAGCCGGCCGAACGTGCGCGCGGTCTCGACGAACACCGGCGCGCTGCCGTCCGACGAGCCGCAATAGACGCACACGGCGTCGATGACGGGCTTGAAGGCGTCTTCTGGCTTGAAGGCGTCGTCGGCGGGCTTGCTGGAGTCGGCGGGCTGCGGAGCGCGGGAGGTGTCGTGCATGTGGTCCTTCTTCGGTTCGGGACCGGGGTGTCCCGTGGAACGCCCGGTCCGGCGGTGCCGGGCCGGACGCTCGGATCGACCGGAATGAAGCGACAGCGCGCCGTCCGGTCCCGTGTCGCGTTACGCCGCCGCTCGGCGGTAGTTCGCCCCTGCGGTGTCCCAGTTGACGGTGTTCCACCAGGCGGTGAGGTAGTCCTTTCGGCGATTCTGATACTTCAGATAGTAGGCATGTTCCCACACATCGACGCCGAGCACGATGCCGGACTGGCCGTCCATCAGCGGGCTGTCCTGGTTGGGGGTGGAGAGGATCCGCAGCTTCTTGTCCTTGTCGACGATCAGCCACGCCCAGCCTGAGCCGAACCGGCCGAGCCCCGCGGCGTCGAGCTGGTCGCGCATCTGGGTCAGGCCGCCGAGGTCGGCGTCGATCGCCGCCTTGAGCGGGCCGGTGGGCTCCCTGGCGCCGCCGGGACGCATCAAGTCCCAGAAGAAGCTGTGGTTCCAGTGGCCGCCGAGATTGTTGCGCACGCCGGTGCGGATCGAGTCCGGCACGGAGCCGAGGTCGGCCAGCGTCTGCTCGATGGGCCTTGCGCCGAGCGCGGGATATTTGGCGGCCAGCGCATTGGCGTTGGCGACATAGGCGCCGTGGTGGCGCTGGTGGTGGATCATCATGGTCTGCGCGTCGATATGGGGTTCGAGCGCAGCGTAGTCATAGCCCAGCGGCGGCAGCGTGAACGGCCCGCCCGACGCCGTGGGCTGGGCGAAGGCAAGGCCGCTGTGGCCGGCGAAGCCGGCCGCCGTCATCGCCACCAGGGCCTTCAGGGCATCGCGTCTGTCGATCTCGCGTCTGATCATGGCAGTCTCCGGGGGAGGGTGCCGCGACATGCAGCGCGTTATCAACGTGGATGACGACGGAAAGATCACGCACACGCAAGCGTGTGCGCTGCCGCGGGCGGCTGCATGCAGACGACGCGCGCGGGGCGTTCTGCGCACCCCCCACCCCCGACCCCTCCCCACCGCTCGCGAAGCTCGCGGGGGGAGGGGAGAAGCGGGATGCCTCTTCTCCCCTCCCCCCATGAACGCAGTGAATGGTGGGGAGGGGTCGGGGGCAGGGGGCTTCGAGGGCGAAGCTCGAAACCAGAAACTGGCCGGGAGCCGTTAGAGCGTGATCCGATCTGACTGCATCAGATCGGACCACGCTCCAAGTTTCTGGTTTGTCGCATTTTCTTTCGCGCAACCGGTATCCACTTGCGCGGAAAATGCTCCAGTGTGGTGTTGGCCCGGAAACTTTCTGCTCAGGCCACCGCGGCGCCGGCGCGCTCGAGGTGGGCGCGCACCGCGGAAAACACCGCGCGGAACATCTGCGGCGTCAGCCGGCCGGTGTTCGTATTGTAGCGGGAGCAGTGATAGCTGTCGAAGATCGTCACCCGCCCCACCGCGTGGGCGGCGCCGTGGCCGAACGGGTGCCAGGCCGGGCGGGCGCCGAGCGCGGTCAGCGTGGTGTCGTGGGCGATGCGCCCCAGCGCGACCACGGCCTGAAGCTGCGGCATGGCGTCCATCAGCGCGGCCAGGAACGGGCGGCAGGTGGCGATCTCGCCGCCGGTCGGCTTGTTCTCCGGCGGCACGCAGCGCACGGCGTTGGTGATTCGCGTCTCTTTGAGCGCCAGCCCGTCGTCGGGGCGCGCGCCATAGGTGCCCTCGGCCAGTCCGAACTCGAGCAGGGTGGCGTAGAGCAGGTCGCCGGCATAGTCGCCGGTGAACGGCCGGCCGGTGCGGTTGGCGCCCTTCAGCCCAGGCGCGAGGCCGACCACCAGCAGCCGCGCGTCGGCGCGCCCGAACGATGGCACGGGCGCGTTGTACCAGTCCGGCCAGGCGGCGCGGTTGCCGGTGCGAAAGCTGGCCAGCCGGGGGCACAAGGCGCACGCCCGCTCCGGCTCCGGCGTCGCGAGCATCGTCAGATGTCGTCGTCAGCCGTCGCCGGGGTCACCGGGCGGCGCAGGAAGTTCGGCGTGTGGTCGCCCTGGCGGGCGGCCCGCTCGGCCGGGTCGCGGCCGATCTTGGTGGCCAGCGTCGCGAGGTCGACGAACTCGTCGGCCTGGCGGCGCAATTCGTCGGCCACCATCGGCGGCTGGGTGGAGACGGTCGATACAACCGACACACGCACGCCGCGCCGCTGCACCGCTTCCACCAGCGACCGGAAGTCGCCGTCGCCGGAGAACAAAACCATGTGATCGAGATGCTCGGCGAGCTCCATGGCATCGACCGCGAGCTCGATGTCCATGTTGCCCTTGACCTTTCGGCGGCCGGACTGGTCGACGAACTCCTTGGTGGGCTTGGTGACCACCGTGTAGCCATTGTAGTCGAGCCAATCGAGCAGCGGGCGGATCGAAGAATATTCTTGGTCTTCGATCAGGGCGGTATAATAAAACGCTCGGAGGACATAGCCGCGGCCCTGAAACTCTTTCAGCAGTCGCTTATAGTCGATATCGAAGCCGAGCGACTTGGCCGTTGCGTACAGATTGGCGCCATCGATGAATAAAGCAATTTTTTCGGCTGAAGCGGTCATACTCTTACTTCCTTTCGGCCAAGGTGGGCTTGACCCGGATTTGTGCTCTGCAACAACATGTTCCGCTGGCCAGGCCAGCGTCGGTGACCGGTTAGGCGGACATTTGCAATGCCGGCTTCACATCGTGTGAATGAAATCGATGTCCGAATAACCTCATGATTGCGATACTATTGTTCGCGCATGAAACCGGAAATTATGCGTAGCAGGAGTTCCGCCCTCTGCAAAGCGGTTTGCCGCAGGGTTGGATGCGCTTCTTGCATGCCGCGACTGTTTCGTGTACGCGACACGTATCATCCAAACGCCGAAGAATGTGGAGTGACGACCGATGGCTCGCGTCACCGTCGAAGATTGCGTCGACAAGGTCGAGAACCGTTTCGAGCTGGTCCTGCTCGCCAGCCACCGCGCCCGCATGGTCTCGGCCGGTGCGCCGATCCTGGTCAGCCGCGACAATGACAAGAACCCGGTGGTGGCGCTGCGCGAGATCGCCGACCAGCAGATCATGCCGGGCGACCTCAAGGAGGAGCTGATCCACTCGCTCCAGAAGTTCACCGAGGTCGACGAGCCCGAGGCCGAGGCCGTGCCGCTGATCGCCGGCACCGCCGGCATGGAGTCCGACGATTCCGACGTGGCGATGGACCGCATGACCGAAGAGGATCTGCTGCGCGGGCTGGAAGGGCTGGTGCCGCCCCAGAACAACGACGACGACGAGCGCGAGTGAGGCCGCCGCGCCCTGTCCCGTCCGCCTGATACGGTTTGCGGCCGATCGCGCCCGAGAACCGTGTTCCTGTCGTCAAAAATCCCGTTTCCGAACAGGGATTTTCGGCGGGATCGTTTCCGGTGTCCCGAAGGGATCAGCCGGAAGCCGTCCGAAGCCTGCTGGCGGCCCCGAGCGGGGCCGCTTTGCGTTTGGGGCGGCATCCGCCCGTCTTGTGCCTTGCGTCGCGGCCGAGCTGCGACGATAAGTCCAGCAACCGTACCGCGTTGGGGTTTGCGTCCATGATGCGGCAATACGAGCTCGTCGAGCGCGTTCGCCGATACAATCCCGATACCGACGAGGCCCTGCTCAACCGCGCCTATGTCTATGCGATGCGCGCGCACGGCACGCAGAAGCGCGCCTCGGGCGATCCCTATTTCTCGCACCCGCTGGAAGTGGCGGCGATCCTCACCGATCTGCGACTCGACGACGCCACCATCGTCGCGGCGCTGCTGCACGACACCATCGAGGACACCGCCACCACCCGTGCCGAGATCGACGAGCTGTTCGGCGCCGAGATCGGCGCCCTGGTCGAGGGCCTGACCAAGATCAAGAAGCTCGACCTGGTCTCCAAGCAGGCGGCGCAGGCGGAGAACCTGCGCAAGCTGCTGCTGGCGATCGCCGAGGACGTGCGGGTGCTGCTGGTCAAGCTCGCCGACCGGCTGCACAACATGCGCACGCTGCACTACGTGCCCGAGGTCAAGCGCAACCGCATCGCCGAGGAGACGCTGGAGATCTACGCGCCGCTGGCCGGGCGCATGGGCATGCAGGCGATCCGCGAGGAGCTTGAGGAGCTGTCGTTCCGCCAGCTTTCGCCCGAGGCCTACCGCACCATCGTCGGCCGGCTCGAATCCTCGCGCGAGCGCCACATCCAGGCGATCGCCGAGATCGAGGCGCAGCTCACCAAGAAGCTCGCCGACAACGGCATCACCGCCGAGGTCACCGGGCGCGAGAAGCGGCCCTATTCGATCTGGCGCAAGATGGAGCGCAAGACGGTCGGCTTTGAGCAGCTCTCCGACCTCATCGGCTTCCGCGTCATCGTCGGCGAACTGGCCGAGTGCTACCGCACGCTCGGCATCGTCCACACCACCTGGCCGATGGTGCCCGGCCGGTTCAAGGACTACATCTCGACGCCCAAGCAGAACGGCTACCGCTCGCTGCACACCACGGTGGTCGGCCCCGGCCGCCAGCGCGTCGAGCTGCAGATCCGCACCCGCGGCATGCAGGACGTCGCCGAATACGGCATCGCCGCCCACGCCCTCTACAAGGACGGCAACAGCGCCTACGAGCGGCTGTCCAGCGACACCCAGGCCTATGGCTGGCTGCGCCGCACCATCGAGCTGCTGGCCGAGGGCGATTCACCGGAAGAGTTCCTGGAGCACACCAAGCTCGAACTGTTCCACGACCAGGTGTTCTGCTTCACCCCCAAGGGCCGGCTGATCGCGCTGCCCAGGCGGGCGACGCCGATCGACTTCGCCTATGCCGTGCACACCGACATCGGCGACACCGCGGTGGGCTGCAAGATCGACGGCAAGATCTCGCCCTTGGTGTCGGAGCTGCAGAACGGCTCGGAGGTCGAGATCATCACCGCCACCGGGGCGACGCCGCCGGCGGCGTGGGAATCGGTGGTGATCACCGGCAAGGCGCGTGCCGCCATCCGCCGCGCCACCCGCGCCGCCATCCGCGCGCAATATGCCGGGCTCGGGCGCAAGCTGGTCGAGCGGGCGTTCGAGCGCGCCGGCAAGCCGTTCGACGAGCCGCGCGTCATCGCCTCGCTGCACCGTCTCGCCCGCACCTCGCTGGAGGATGCGCTGGCGGCGGTCGGCCGCGGCGAGCTGCGCGCCAATGACGTGATCAAGGCGGTGTTCCCCGAGTGGACCGAGGATGTCAGCGTGCCGCAGCAGCAGCGCCGGCAGCCGGAGCCGATCACCGAGGCCGGCTGGTTCGCGCTGGCGCGCGCGCGCAGCGTCAAATTCAAGGTGCCCGGCCACGGCGCGGTGTCGCCGGCCGGACCGGCCATCCCCATCCGCGGCATCAATGGCGACCTGCCGGTGCGCTTCGCGCCCGATGGCGGGGCGGTGCCGGGCGACCGCATCGTCGGCATCCTGACGCCGGGGGAGGGGATCACCATCTATCCGATCCAGTCGCCGGCGCTGAAGGTGTTCGACGACGAGCCCGAGCGCTGGCTGGACGTGCGCTGGGACGTCGACGGCCAGGAACGCCACCGCTTCCCGGCCCGGCTGAAGCTGACCTCGCTCAACGAGCCGGGCTCGCTCGCCCAGATCGCCCAGGTGATCGGCGAGCGCGACGGCAATATCGACAATGTCCGCATGTCGCGCCGCTCGCCCGATTTCACCGAGGTGACCATCGACATCGAGGTGTTCGACCTCAAGCACCTCAACGCCATCATCGCCGATCTGCGGGCCAAGTCGGTGGTGTCGTCGGTCGAACGCTATAATGGCTGAGTTATTCGGCGTCGTCCCGGGCGAGCGCGAGCGAGACCCGGGACCGTTGGCAGGAAGGGTGCTTCTTCCTGATCGCGATCCCGGGTCGCGGGCCTTCGGCCCTTGCCCGGGATGACAGGAAGGATCAGGCGTCGTCCCGGGCGAGCAGCGAAGCTGCGAGACCCGGGATCGTCCGCCGGAAAAGACACCCCATTTTGAAAACGGTCCCGGCTCGCGCGGCTTGCGCCGCTTGGCCGGGACGACGAGATCCCGTCGTCGTCATCATTGGAGGCTTCCGTGTCCGTTCCGCCGCTCCGCCTCGGCGTCAATATCGACCATGTCGCCACGCTGCGGAATGCCCGCGGCGGCGCCCATCCCGATCCGGTGCGGGCGGCCCACGCGGTGCTGGCGGCCGGCGCCGACGGCATCACGTTCCATCTGCGCGAGGACCGCCGCCACATCCGCGACGACGACGTTCGCCGCCTGAGGGCGGAGATCAGCGCGCCGCTCAATTTCGAGATGGCGGCGACCGACGAGATGTTGGCGATCGCGCTCGCCACCCGGCCGCACGCCTGCTGCCTGGTGCCGGAGCGGCGCGAGGAACGCACCACCGAGGGCGGGCTCGACGCCGCGGGCGGGCGGGCGGCGCTGACGCCCTATGTCGGCCGGCTGGTCGCCGCCGGCATCCGGGTGTCGCTGTTCATCGCCCCCGATCCGGCGCAGATCGCGGCGGCGGCGGCGATCGGCGCGCCGGCCGTCGAGTTCCACACCGGCCACTGGGCCGATTTCGTGCTGGCCGGGCAGGCGGCCGACGCCGAAGCCGAGTTCGCCCGCCTCAAGGCCGGCGCCCGGCAGGCCGCGGGTCTCGGCATCGAGATCCATGCCGGCCACGGCCTCGACTACGCCACCTCGGAGACCATCGCGGCGATCCCCGAGATCGTCGAGCTCAACACCGGCCATTTCATCATGGGCGAGGCGCTGTTTGCGGGGCTTCCGGCGGTGATCCGCACGCTGCGGGCGGCGATGGAGCGTGGCCGCGCGGCGGCGCGGGTGGCGTGAGCAGCGGCATGATCCTCGGCCTCGGTTCCGACCTCGTCGACATCCGCCGCATCGAGAAGACGCTGGAGCGCCATGGCGAGCGCTTCATCGAGCGCGTCTTCACGCCGGTCGAGCGCGCCGCGGCGGAGCGGCGGGTGACCAAGGCCGCCACCTACGCCAAGCGGTTCGCCGCCAAGGAGGCGTGCGCCAAGGCGCTGGGCACCGGGTTCCGGGCCGGGGTGTTCTGGCGCGACATGGGGGTGGTCAATCTGCCGGGCGGGCGGCCGACGCTGAGGCTCACCGGCGGCGCGGCGGCGCGGCTGGAGGCCATCACCCCGCCGGGCTTCGCGGCCCGCATCGACCTGACCCTGACCGACGACTATCCGCTGGCCAGCGCCGTGGTGATCATCTCGGCGATTCCGCCCGGAAACACCTTGGCTTGATTGCGCCGCAGCCTCTCCAGCGGCTATAGGAGCGCCGGGACGCGGCTTGCGTCGAGATCCAGGATCATCAACGTGTCGACCGAAGCCAAGAAAAACGGCGGAACGAACGAAACCGTGCGCGTCCTGTTTCAGGCGCTGCTGATCGCACTGTTCATTCGAACAATCCTGTTTCAGCCCTTCAACATTCCTTCAGGATCAATGAAGGAAACTTTGCTGATCGGCGACTATCTGTTCGTGTCGAAATACTCCTATGGCTACAGCCGCTTCTCCCTGCCGCTGTCGCCCAACCTGTTCTCGGGCCGCATCTTGGCCAGCGATCCCAAGCGCGGCGACGTCGCGGTGTTCCGCAACCCGCGCCAGGAAGACACCGATTTCATCAAGCGGATCATCGGCCTGCCGGGCGACCGCATCCAGATGATCGACGGCGTGCTGCAGATCAATGGCGACGCCGTGCCGCGCGAGCGCATCGACGATTTCGTCTCCGAGGAAGCGGATGGCCGCCGCGTGCCCATTCCGCGCTATCGCGAGACGCTGCCGAACGGCGTGTCCTACACCACGCTCGACATGGTCGAGAACGGTTTCTACGACAATACCAAGGTCTATGTCGTGCCGGCCAACCATTATTTCATGATGGGCGACAATCGCGACAATTCCACCGATTCGCGGGTGGAGAGCGCGGTGGGGCCGGTGCCGTTCGACAATCTGATCGGCCGGGCCGAGGTCATCTTCTTTTCGCTCGAGGAGGGCAAGTCGGCCTGGCAGGTCTGGCAGTGGCCCTGGACGGTGCGCTGGGAACGGATATTCAAGCTGGTGCGATGAGCCGGAAGCGCGATCCTCTCGAACAGTTCGAAGCGTCCATCGGATATGCGTTTGCCGACCGCTCCCTGCTGGAGCTGGCGCTGACCCATGTCAGCGCGGCGAGCGGCGCCCGGGCCCGGCTCGACAGCTACCAGCGCCTGGAGTTCCTGGGCGACCATGTGCTCGGGCTTGCCGTCTCGACCATGCTCTACCGCGCCTTCCCCGACGCCGACGAGGGCGAGCTGTCGCAGCGGCTCGCCGATCTGGTGCGCAAGGAGTCGTGCGCCGAGGTGGCGCAGGACTGGCAGGTCGGCCCGCACATGCGGCTCGGTCCCGGCGAGGTGCAGACCGGCGGCCGGCGCAAGGCGGCGATCCTCGCCAATATCTGCGAATCGGTGATCGGCGCGGTGTTTCTCGATGGCGGCTACGCCGCGGCCGAGGCGTTCATCGAGCGCCACTGGTCGAAGCGGATGCTGTCGCCGGTGGTGCCGGCGCGCGACCCCAAGTCCGCGCTGCAGGAGTGGGCGCAGGCGCGCGGCCTGCCGCCGCCGGTCTATCGGGTGGTCGAGCGGGTGGGGCCGGACCATTCGCCGCGCTTCACCATCGCCGTGGAGCTGCCCGGCCTGCCGGGGGTCGAGGGCGGCGGCCGCTCCAAGCGGCTGGCCGAGCAGTCCGCGGCCGAGGAATTCCTGGTCCGGCAGGGTGTCATCTCCCGGATGCCGAGTGATGCCTGACGCGGTTTCCGCACGGTCGCCTCGGAACATCCGTTGGTTGGGAGCTGCCTTCCTTCCCTCTCCCCTTGCGGGAGTAGGGTGCCGAGCGATCGAAAGATCGCGAGGCGGGTGAGGGGTGATATTTTGCCATGCGTGAGGAGACCCCTCACCCGGCTCGACCTCGCTAGAGCGTCCACCGATCCGATTGGATCATGCTGACGCTCCAAGTCTTTGAGTTGTCGCTTTTTCTTTCGCAAAACCGGTTCCCACTTTTGCGGAAAATGCTCTAACGCTCGGCCTCGCCATCCTTTCCCGCAAGGGGAGAGGGAAGAAGAGGCGAGGGGATCAACCAAAAGCCATATGAGGCACCCAGAATGACCGACGGCACGCCTCCCGGCGTAGAGCCCTCGCGCTGCGGCTTCGTCGCCCTGATCGGCGCGCCGAACGCCGGCAAATCGACCCTGGTCAATGCGCTGGTCGGCGCCAAGGTGGCGATCGTCACCCACAAGGTGCAGACCACCCGCACCCTGGTGCGCGGCATCGCCATGGAGGGCGCTTCGCAGATCGTGCTGGCCGACACGCCCGGCATCTTCGCGCCGAAGCGCCGGCTCGACCGCGCCATGGTCACCACCGCCTGGAGCGGGGCGGCCGACGCCGACCTCGTCTGCCTGCTCATCGATGCCCGGCGCGGCATCGATCCGGAGATCGAGGCAATCCTGGACAAGCTTGCCGGCGCGGCGCAGCCGCGGGTGCTGGTGCTGACCAAGGTCGACGTGGTCGCCGAGAAGCCGAGGCTGCTGGATCTGGCGGCCGAGCTCAACCGGCGGCTGGCGTTCGAGGCCACCTTCATGGTGTCCGCCACCACCGGCAGCGGCATCGACGAGATGCGAAGCTGGCTGGCCCAGCGCGTGCCCGAGGGGCCGTGGCATTACCCCGAGGACCAGGTGTCGGACGCGCCGCTGCGCAGCCTCGCCGCCGAGATCACCCGCGAGAAGCTGACGCTGCGCCTGCACGAGGAGCTGCCCTACCAGTCGACGGTGGAGACCACCTCCTGGCAGACGCGGCCGGACGGCTCGGCGCGCATCGAGCAAACCATCTTCGTCGAGCGCGAGAGCCAGCGGAAGATCGTGCTCGGCAAGGGCGGGGAGACCATCAAGGCGATCTCGATGGCCGCCCGCAAGGAGATCGAGGAGGCGGTCGAGGCCAAGGTGCACCTGTTCCTGTTCGTCAAGGTGCGCGAGAACTGGAGCGACGACCCCGAGCGCTACCGCGAGATGGGGCTCGACTTCCCGCGGGAGTGACCAGGCCGTCGTCCCGGGCAAGGGCCGAAGCCGGACCGTGGTCGTCCCCGGCGAGCATCGCGGCAGCGATGCTCGGGAAGGGGACCCATCCTGCGCCGCAGGGTGGCGTCCCGCCTGTGGTCAGATGGGTTCCCTTCCCTCGCGCACCTATGGTGCGCTCGCCGGGAACGACGGCGGGGTGGCGCCTCGCCCGGGATGACGAGACCCGGGCTGTCGTCCCGGGCAAGCGGCGAAGCCGCGCGACCCGGGATCGTGCTCCGGAAGGGGTGTCTTGTCCCGCTGACGATCCCGGGTCTCGCTTCGCTCGCCCGGGATGACGAGGCCCATTCTGACGATCCCGGCTCTCGGCTGGCGCCTCGCCCGGGATGACGCTTCGGACTAAGTCGCCCCGGGACGACGTGGCCGCCTCACTTCGGCAGCGGCGTCTTGTCGGTGCTTACCGGCAGGACCGGCAGTTCGACCCGCGGCTGCTCGCCGGTCAGCGTGCCGAGGAAGGCGGTGATCGCCTCGATCTCCTTGTCGCTGAGCTTGGCGCCGAGCTGGCTCGTCGCCATGATCGCCACCGCCTGCTTGAGGTCCCACACCTTGCCGGAGTGGAAGTAGGGGGCGGAGAGGGCGATGTTGCGCAACGGGCCGGCGCGGAACACGTAGTCGGCGTCGGCGGTCTTGGTCACCTCGAAGCGGCCGCGGTCATTGGCCGGCAGGATGTCGGCGCCCGGCTTCTCGACCACGCCGAACGGAAAATAGGCCTCGCCGCCGACATTGACGCCGCTGTGGCAGGCGACGCAGCCCTTGTCCATGAACAGCTTGAGGCCGGTCTTCTCGGTGGCGTTGAGGGCGTCGAGCTTGCCCTCCAGGAACTGGTCGAAGCGCGAGCCGGGCGTGATCAGCGTGGCCTCGAACGCCTCGATGGCCCGGGCGAGATTGTCGAAGGTCACCGGCTCGGCCTCGTTGGGGAAGGCCGCCTTGAACTTCCCGACGTAGTCGGGAATGCTTTTCAGCGTCTCCTCGACCACCTTGGGCGTGTTGTTCATCTCGACGCCGGCCTGGATCGGCCCCTTGGCCTGGGTCTTCAGGTCGCCGGCCCGCCCATCCCAGAACTGGGCGATGTTGAACACGGCGTTGAGCACGGTCGGCGCGTTGCGCGGGCCCTTGGCCCAGCCATGGCCGATCGAGGTCTCCAGATTGTCGTCGCCGCCCATCGACAGGTTGTGGCAGGTGTTGCAGCTGATGAGCTGGGAGGCCGACAGGCGCGGATCGAAGAACAGCATCTTGCCGAGCTCGACCTTGTCGCGGGTCACCGCATTGTCCTTGACGGCCGGAACCATCGACGGGATCGGCTTGAAGTAGCCTGCGGCCTCCTTCTGCAGCGCCGCGTCGTCGGCGAAGGCGGGCAGGCCGGCGAAGGCCAGAATGGTGGTGGCCAGCAGGGTTGTGGTCAGCAGGACGCGGGTCATGTCACGGTTCGTGTCGCGCGGCGCGCTGCGCTGCTGTTCGCCCTGCGGGTTGCTCATCTGTTTGCTCTGCGGATTGCTCTGCGGATTGCTCTTCATGGCACCTCTCCGTTTCGGGAGCTGGCATCGCGGGGGCGGTGCGAGCGACAATTAGAATGATTAAAAACAGATCCTTTCGCTTTGCTTTGGGTCAATCGCGCCGGGCGTAGAAACCCGGATGCGGCCCAAAGCTGCATCCATGCCAATGGCTTGAACCAACGGTTTGGATCAACGGTTTCGGCCAATGGCGCAGCCTCCGCTGTTTTGGCGCGGCGGGCCGCGCCATCCTGATACGGTTTCCGGATGATCCCTTCGGGATCCCGGAAACGGGATCGCCGAAAAATCCTTGATCCGGAAGGGATTTTTCGGTGACTGGCATACGGTTCTCCGGCCCTGCAGGCCGGAAGCCGTATGAGACAGAGATTCCAGACTCGCTCAAAATCCCTGGTGGCGGAAGGGTTTTTCAGCAACTGGACTGCGAAGTCCGGGCCTGTCGGCCCGTTTGGCGCGAATTGAGACGGCGATGGATTGGACGGACGAGGGACTGGTCATCGGCAGCCGCCGGCACGGCGAGGCCGCGATCATCCTCGAACTGATGACCGCGGCGCATGGCCGCCATCTCGGCCTGGTGCGGGGCGGGCGCTCGCGCAGCCTCGCGGGCGTGCTGCAGCCCGGCAACACGGTGGTCGCCACCTGGCGGGCGCGGCTCGACGAGCATCTGGGCACCTATTTGGTCGAGGGGCAGGTGCTGCGGGCGGCGGCGCTGATCGCCACGCCGGCCTCGACCTTCGGGCTGCAGCATCTGGCCTCGCTGCTGCGGCTGCTGCCCGAGCGCGATCCGCACCCCGGCCTGCACGCGGCGGCCGAGCGGGTGGCGGGGCGGCTGACCGAGCCGCTGCTGGCGGCGGCACTCCTGGTGCGCTTCGAGCTTGGGGTGCTGGCCGACCTCGGCTTCGGCCTCGACCTCGGCGCCTGTGCGCTGACGGGCGTGCGCGCCGACCTTGCCTTCGTGTCGCCCAAGACCGGCTGCGCCGCCTCGCGCGCGGCCGGCGCGCCCTGGGCCGACCGGCTGCTGGTGCTGCCGGCGTTCCTGCTCGGCGGTGAAGAGGTGCCGTCGCCGGCCGACATCGCCGCCGGCTTCGCGCTCACCGGCCATTTCCTCAGCCGCCGCGTCTACGAGCCGCGCGGCCTGCCGCCGCCGCGCGAGCGCGAGGCGTTCCTGCGTGCGCTCGAACTTGCGTGAAGGGCCTGCGTGAAGAACTTGTGTGAAGCAGCCGGAAATTCGGCTCGCCGGCGCGTCAGTCTGCGCGCAGAACACGTTGATTTTGAACGTTTTTCCGCAGATTGTAGAATAGGATCCGGGCAGGCTTGGCCGGGTTTGCTGACAGGGAGAATCACCGGCGGGCTTGTTGACAGATCGAGTCTGGAAAACGCCGGAAGCCGTTGTTCGGGAGTCGCATTCGCTGCGTGCGGCCATGGGGCGGCCGGCCGGCGGGTGCGCCGGGCCGCGAAGTGCCCTATACCCCTGGCGTGGACGAGGTTGCGCGGAGCGGGATTGCGGTGAGGCTGGGCATCGAGTCGTTCGGTTCCAGGCGGGCAGGGCAGCCGCAAGACCGGCACGGCGGCGGGCGCCGCTGCCGGTTCCCGGGTCCCGGTTGACGGTTGGTGCTGCCGCCCATGCTGTTCGAAGTCCTGAAGACCGTGCACCTTGTCGGCGTGGTGCTGCTGGTCGGCAACGTCACCATCACCGCGTTCTGGAAGGTGTTCGCCAACCGCACCGGCGATCCGGCGGTCATCGCCTTCAGCCAGCGCCTGGTCACCATCACCGATTTCGTGTTCACCGCCTCCGGCATCGTGCTGGTCTATGTCGGCGGCGTCGGGGCGGCGCTGGCGCGCGGCCTCCACCCGTTCGCGCCGGGCTGGCCGCTGTGGGGGCAGGTCCTGTTCCTGTCATCGGGCGCGGTCTGGGCGGCGGTCCTGGTGCCGGCGCAGATCCGCATGGCGCGCGCCGCCCGCGCCTTCGCCGCTGGCGGCCCCATCCCGGAGTCCTATTGGCGCGACAATCGCCGCTGGCTCGTCTGGGGCGTCGTCGCCTGCGTGCCGCTGTTCGTGGCGATCCCGGTGATGGTGTTCAAGCCGCTTTGATGCGGTTTCCGGGATCCCTGCGGGATCGGTCGGACGCCGAATGACGAGTCCGGCGAGCGGATTGACGGGCATTCCGGCGGCGATGTCTCAAAACCGGCTGACGTGGGGCGGCAGCCGGCCAAGCTGACTTATGACGCAAATACATCTTTAAGAAGAATTAAACACTCAATGGTTGCTGCCACAGCAGCTCTCATATTTCCTTCACATAGAATGGTGTATGTTGAACAAGCTGGATAGATAAAAGCAATTATATTGAATGGTCACGCCACATTCCCTCAAGTGAAATGTGGAGATGACTCGTGCTGGTCGGGCGTATCATGCAATGTTCATGGCGTTATTTCTGGCGTCTTGATGCCAGATCGACCGCATCTGTAGCTTTAATATTATTGATTGCGTGTCTTTTTGTGTCGAGTGTGCCGGAAATCACGTCAAACGGTACGCTCTTTGTCGCATATCTGCAATGTCACTTTGAGATCACATCAATTCTGGTCATGACAGCGCTGCCGGCGCTCGGCGTCTTCCTCGTCGATGTTGCGCGGACAGGCTTTCCGCCACCGTGGTTCGAGGCTTGGTCTCTTGTGCCGATCTTCATCGGCCCGGCGGCGGATTTGGCTTTGGCCCCGCCTCAAGCCGCGGCCGACAGGCGGCAGGGCCGCGCCGCCTCGGCGGCTTGAGCGAGGCTGCAGCGTTGCGACAACTGGGCTGAAGGCGACGATGAACATCAACCCTCACATGACCGGCGACGAGCGGTTCGATCGGACGCCGGCCGACGAGAGCATGAGCCCGATCTCGGTTGCGGACCTGATCGAGTGGGCGAAGGGCTTTTTCGGCCGGCAATACTGGATCTTCGCCATCGGCGTGGCCTGCGCGCTGGCCGCCGCCATCGCCTATCTGAGCGTCACGCCGCCGCAATACACGGCCACGGCGATGTTGATGATCGACCGGGGCAAGGTTCGCGACCTTCAGGTTCCCGGATCGCCGCTGGGCGACGGGCCGCTCGATACCGTTCAGGTCGACACCCAGGTCGAGGTTCTGCGATCCGACACCATCGGGCTGGCGGTCATCAGGGCGCAGAACCTGATGGAGGATCCCGAACTGGATGGCAGGGCAAGGGCTGCCGTCAACCCGCTGGCGAAGCTGTTCTCGCTGTTCAGGTCGAATGCCGCCCCGGAACCGCTGAGCACGAAGGCCGTTCTCGGCGGGTTCCTGTCGCGCCGCAAAATAACGCGCGTGGGAAAGACCTATATACTTGAGGTGTCCTATCAGTCGTCGGACCCGGTCCACGCCGCCAACATCGCCAATGCCATTGCCGAAGCCTATATCGACAATGAGCTTGAGACGAAATACCAGGTGACCCGGCGCGCCAGCACTTGGCTGCAGGGACGCATCAAGGAGCTTCGGGCACAGGCCGCGGACGCCGACCTTGCGGTATTCGAATACAAGGAAAAGAACAAGATCATCGATTACGGCAACGTCTCGGTCAGCGGTCCGGGCGCGGCGTCCGGCCGGCTGATCGGTGACCAGCAGCTCTCCGAGCTCAACTCCCAGCTCATGGCGACGCGCGGCGCCACCGCCGAGGCCAAGGCGCGGCTGGACCGGATCGAGGACGTGCTCAAGCAGGACGTCCGCGACGCCACCGTGGCGGACACGCTGAAGAACGAGATCATCAACCGCCTGCGCACCCGGTATCTCGACATGGCCGCGCGAGAGGCGAGCTGGTCCGTGCAGTACGGCTCCAACCATCTCGCGGCCGTCAATCTGCGCACCCAGATGGACGAGCTCCTGCGCTCGATGAGCGACGAGCTCAACCGCATCGCCGCGAGCTATCGCAGCGAGTTCGAGATCGCCAAGGCGCGGGAGGAGGCGCTCGAACGTCGCCTTGCCGAACTGGTCAGCGAAAGCCAGAGCACCTATCGCGACCGAATCGGGCTGGGCGACCTGGAGAGCGGCGCCAAGGTGTCGCGCGCGATCTACGACACCTTCCTGCAGCGCTACCTGGAGGCGATGCAGCAGCAATCCTTCCCGATCACCGAGGCGCGGGTGATCAATCCGGCCACGCCGCCCTCCTTCAAGAGTTCGCCGATCGCCGGGCAGGTGATGGGTCTCGGCGGGGCGATCGGCTTCATCCTCGCCCTCGGGGTGGCGCTGCTGCGCGAGACCACGGACGGCACGTTCCGCACCGCGCGCCAGGTCGAGGAGAAGCTGCAGGCGCCGTGCCTGTCGGTGCTGCCGCTGATGGGGGAGGACGCCGAGGCCGCCTCGAACGTCTTTTCGGGCCTGCCGGTCAAGTGGACCGGGCGGCCGACGCGCCGGGACACGCCAGAACCGCCGGGCTGTGCGCCGCCGCTGGCGGGCGGGACGATGCTCAACGAGGCGGTGCTGCGCTATGTGGTCGAGCAGCCGCTGTCGGCGGCGGCCGAAGGCTTCCGCGCCATCAAGATCGTCGCCGACATCCGCAAGGCGAGCACCGGCAACAGGATCATCGGCGTCACCTCGACGCTGCCGGGCGAGGGCAAGTCCACCGTCGCCTGCAATCTGGCCGGGCTGATGGCCCACGCCGGCAAGCGCGCCATCCTGATCGACGCCGATCTGCGCAAGCCCTCGCTCGGCCGCAGCCTCACGACCGCCCCCGAGGTCGGCCTGCTGGAGGTTCTGGCCGACCCGGCGCAGCTCGACCGCGCCGTCTGCATCGACGCCGTCACCGGGCTCGCCCTTCTGCCGTCGGTGGTCGATGGCGGCCTCGTGCACAGCGACGAGATCGTGTCGTCGGAGGCCTTCCGCAGGCTGCTGGAGCAATTGCGCCAGCGCTACGACTACATCATCGTCGACCTGCCGCCGCTGGCGCCGGTGGTCGACGTGCGGGCGATCGCCGCGATGATCGAGTCCTTCGTGTTCGTCGTCGAATGGGGACGCACCAAGGCCGATCTCGTCCACCGCCACCTGCAGGCCAAGCCGGAAGTCTACGACCGCCTGCTCGGCGTCGTGCTGAACAAGGCCGACACCCGACTGTTCAAGAGATACGAGCAGGGCAGCCAGTTCAACCACATGTACTACGTCCACCATGGCGAAGACCGCCTGCCGGCCAAGGTCTGATACGGTTTCCGGCCGGGCGGCCTTGGTGTCCGAGTTCGGGTTTCGCGGCGCCCCCCACCCCGCCGCATCCGCACCCCGCCGTGCCCTGCGCCTCACCGCAGTGGCGGCCGGGCGGGTTTCCGCGGCAAACGGAGTCGGTTTTGGCCGTTCAGGCCGTCGGGCCGCAGTCCGAACGGAGCTCGGCCTCAAAATGCAGCCGAACGAACACATTTCGCATCTGCGAGGTTGCGGCCGCGAGACCTTGTTATTTTGTGGCGTGTCGTCGGGCGGCCGGGCAATTATTGCAGGCTGGGGGCTTTTCGCACCGTTGCCGTTCCGAAAAACCCTGTAATTTCAAACCGTGGATGTTGAGCAACACTGCCCAGGAAAGCGCCCGGTGCTCATACTTTGTTGTTTTCGCGGCGGATGGCGATGCTATCCTCCCGAACAAGTTGAGAATCGTGTGCCGCGGGGGCTTCTGCGGCGATAACAGCGGCGGCGTCAAGAGGTCGGTGATGGATCCCAAGTTCGGGGTCGGACCAGAAGCGGGCGAGGAGCGCGAAGAGCGGCTCGAAAGCCTCGTCGAGGTGTCCGGTTACATTAAGTGGTTCGATGTGGCCAAGGGCTACGGCTTCATCGTGCCGGATGACGGATCTCCGGACGTTCTTCTCCATGTCACCTGCCTGCGGCGCGACGGCTACCAGACCGCGCACGAGGGGGCGCGGGTGGTGGTGGAGGCGGTGCCGCGCGCCAAGGGCTTCCAGGCGCTGCGCATCCGCTCGATGGACCGGTCGACCGCCGTGCACCCGGCGCAGCTTCCGGTGGCGCGCACCCACGTGTCGGTCGCGCCCACCTCGGGGTTCGAGCGCGCCTATGTGAAATGGTTCAACCGGCTGCGCGGCTTCGGCTTCCTCAGCCGCGGCGAGGGCACGCCCGACATCTTCATCCATATGGAGACCCTGCGCCGCTACGGCATGGCCGAGCTGCGGCCGGGCCAGACGGTGATGGTGCGGTTCGGGCCCGGTCCCAAGGGCCTGATGGCCGCCGAGATCCGCCCCGAAGGGCCGGTCAGCGGCGGGGTGGCCTCGCACTGACGGCGCGGGCGATGGCGAGCCTGATGCGGCGAATGCTCGATGACACGACCGCGGCTCGGCGCGGGCGGCTGAACGCGCTGCTGGCGGTCATGCTGGTGGCGGCGCTGGCCGTTCTGTTCGCGCTGGCGCCGGCAGGGCCGGGGCTTGCCGATTCGGCAAAAGGGATCGGATCGCCAGGGATCGGATCTCCGGCGATCGATCTGCCGGCCGACGTGCCGCCGGTGCGGTTCGGCGGGCCGGAGGCGCTGGAGATCGCCACCCGCGGCGGCGTGCGCAGCTTCGATGTCGAGCTGGCGGTCGACGAAGCGCAACGGGCGCGCGGGCTGATGTACCGGCGCTCGCTGCCGGCCGGGCGCGGCATGCTGTTCGACTTCGGGGCCGAGCGCGACGTGGCGATGTGGATGCAGAACACCTATGTCTCGCTCGACATGGTGTTCATCCGGTCGGACGGGCGGATCGCCCGCGTCGCGGAGCGTGCCACGCCGCTGTCGACGGCGACGATCTCCTCCGGCGAGCCGGTGCGTTTCGTGCTGGAGCTGCCGGCCGGCACCGCCAGGGCGCTTGGCATCGCGGCGGGGGATCAGGTGGCCCATCGGCTGATCGGGCGGTGAGGCCGCCGGCGCCTGCGGTTCGGGCGCGCGCGCCTCGGTTCAGTCCTTGCCGTGGGCCGGCGGCACGTGTATCCGGAATGGGCCGCGGTGGCGGCGCCCGGGGTGCTCGGGGCGTGGCTCAAGTGGTAGAGCGGGAGCTTTGGGTGCTCCAGGTTGTCGGTTCGAGTCCGGCCGCCCCGACCAAACGGCTGATCATGTGATGGAAAATCCAGCCCTGTGGGCTGGCGTTTCGCGGTCCGGTCGGTGAAAATCCGGTCATCCGGTTCGGTTTTTCGGCGCGGCCGCTTCTTGGGAGCACGGGCTGGCCGGCCGGGCATCGTTGGCGAGGATGAAGCATGGTTGCACGCATCTACAGGCCGGCCCGCACGGCCATGCAGTCGGGCCGGGCCAAGAGCCGGGACTGGCTGGTCGAGTTCATGCCCGAGACGCGGGCGATCGAGCCGCTGATGGGCTGGACGGCGAGCAGCGACACCCAGCCGCAGGTGAAGCTGCGCTTCGCCACGCGCGAGGAAGCGGTATCTTACTGCCAGCGGAGCGGCATCCCGTTCCAGGTGTCCGAGCCGAACGAGCCCGCCCGCCGCAAGGTGTCCTATTCCGACAATTTCGCCTTCCAGCGCGTCGGGGCGTGGACCCACTGAACGCGCGGCGCGATGGCAGACCGGTTTCGGGCCGGTGTGGTCTGACCTGCGTGGTATGACCTGCGAAGATCCGGCGTCCGGGCCGGGATTTCCGGGGACAATCGGCCCCGGAATGGAGATTTGATCTATCGTGGCGTGTCTTGTCGCGATGTGATCTGCGAACGTCTGTACGAGATGATCGGCGTATGCCGCATGCGGGATGACGGCCGGCACCTGGATTGCGGATCGACGCGCCAGATGCTGGAGTTGTCCCTAACGGCCCCGTAGCTCAGCTGGATAGAGCAACAGCCTTCTAAGCTGTGGGTCGCAGGTTCGAGCCCTGCCGGGGTCGCCACTAACGATAAAACGCGGCGCAGATGATTTCGACTTGGTGCTGGGTTAGGATGCCTTTGGAATCTTGTCATCCAATTCCCGAAGCCGAGCCTCGATCTGCGGAGCAAATTGATAGATCTGGGTCAGTTCGGATATCAGGTGACGTTGCTCTTCTTTGCCTGAGAACGTTCCAAAGTGCTTGGTTGTGATAGCGTTGAAGTGAAGGCGTGCTATTGTTTTGCGGTTATTGTCGTCAAGTAGAATTGCACAGTAAGATTTTGCGTCACGAATTATTACCCTCTTCGGGTCGACGAACTTCGCTGCGATCGCTTGCACAATATGAAATCCAGACATTTCTTCCTGGGTGGTGATGACGCTTTCTTCGGCTTCATCTGGCGCGGAAAGGTCGACTGCTTCGATTGGTGCCGGCGCGGACGCATTCAAGGCGGACGATAGCCGCTCATTCACAAGATCTCTGATGATCGTCGCAATCGTAGGTCCCAGCATTCGAGCGATGTTGTCTTTCACTGCTGGCGTCATGCGCCCTTCGTGGACGCGGTAAGCCAACATTCTCGCTAGTTCCTCCGACGGTTCTGCGAACTCTTTCTCGATCTCCTTACGTAGCAAAGATTGTATCTTAAGATTCCCTGCCTCTTGGACAATCTTCTCGATATCGAACGTTGCCTTCGCAAATTTCTCCAGCGTCTTTGCGTCTGTTGGTTTAATTGCGTCCATTGTGAACGTGAAGAATGGACGCTCGTCCATTTTATTTGGCTTCTCCACGTCAGAATAGAATTGGTAATTTACTCCATTCGTTAAAATCGCAAGCCTCGCGTCCGTGACGCTGAAATACCTAAACAATTGGCCTGCGTGATTGATGTTTAGTTCTGTTGATGATGGCTTGCATTCAATTAATATTGTAACCTTACCAGAATTGCATATCGCATAATCAACTTTTTCACCCTTTTTTGTGCCAATATCAGCGGTGAACTCTGGCTTAACTTCGGATGGATTAAATACGTCGTAACCCAAAGATTGTAGGAAGGGCATAACAAGAGCCGTCTTTGCGGCTTCTTCTGTAAGTAAAACCTCGCGGTGCTCAATTGTTCTCTTCTGTAATTCTAGGAGCCTCGCAGCCAGTTCCATGGTCTCCCTCTCTTCTGATTCGGCAAAATTTTGCCAGGGGGCGATCGTGACGTCTACAAGTATAGATATTCTCCTGATGCATGCGGGGGGTGCGTGGGTATAATTTTTCAAAATGAAAGCGGAAGCGAAGATCGTCCAGCCAAATAGATTTCACAAGCAAATAGTTGATCCGACTGCGGGACCGCCAGTTCTCGAGGATGATAAATTTATATGCGGAAGCCGACGTGGTGGTACGAAATAGAACGTGGTCGCTTGGAGATGGAATCATTTGGACTCGTCGAAAGTATCCGCCGCTTTCTTCGACCGGGGCCGACGCCGATGAAGACGCTCTACGACAAGGACACCGATGCGCTCTATGTGCGCTTCGCCGAGGCGAAGGTGGTGGAGTCGGAGGAGGTGGCGCCGGGCGTGGTGCTGGATTTCGACAAGGACGGCCGCATCGTCGCCCTGGAGGTGCTTTCCGCCTCCCGCCACCTCGCCGCGGGCGCCCTGCCGCTTGCGGCGGAGTAGGCGAGCCGGGCGTTGACGACCCGCGAGCGGGAACCAACGACGAGCCTTCGCTGCCGTTGGGTTCGCCCCCACGAACCGTTTGACCTTGCCGGGCGCTTGGGCATGCTAGTGGACCGCTCCCGGGCGGCGGTCGTCCGCCACGCCAGGAGCGGCGACGCGATATCGGTAACGCCGTGACTCAGCAGCCCCGTGACACCCCGCAATTCTATCTCACGGCGCCCACCGCCTGCCCGTATCTGCCGGGCAAGGAGGAGCGCAAGGTCTTCACCCACCTCGTCGGCGAGCGGGCTGCCGCGCTCAACGACATGCTGACCCATGGCGGGTTTCGCCGCTCGCAATCCATCGCCTACCGGCCGGCCTGCGAGCATTGCCGCGCCTGCGTGTCGGTGCGGGTGGTGGTGGAGGGGTTCGTGCCCTCGGCGAGCCAGCGGCGCATCAGCCGGCGCAATGCCGACGTGGTCGGCGACGTGCGGGCGTCGGTGCCGACGGCAGAGCAGTATTCGCTGTTTCGCACCTATCTCGACGCCCGCCACGCCAATGGCGGCATGGCCGACATGAGCGTGCTCGACTACGCCATGATGATCGAGGACAGCCACGTGCGCACGCGGCTGATCGAATACCGCCGGCGCGGCCCGGACACGGCGATCCACGGCCGCGGCACCGGCCGGCTGCTCGGCGTGTGCCTGACCGACGTGCTCTCGGACGGCCTGTCGATGGTCTATTCGTTCTACGATCCGACCGAGACCGGCCGCTCGCTCGGCAGCTTCATCATCCTCGACCACGTCGCCAAGGCGCGCGCGCTGGGCCTGCCCTACGTCTATCTCGGCTATTGGGTCGATGGCTCGCGCAAGATGGACTACAAGCGCCGCTTCCTGCCGCAGCAGCGGCTCGGCCCCGAGGGCTGGGAGCCGGCGGAGGGGGCGGTGCAGGACGCCGCGGTATGACACGGCCTCATTCCGCCGGCGCCCCGGCCCGGCGGACCGCGGGGTCTCGGCTCGGCCGGAGAGTCAGGGCGAGGCCGAGCGCGATGATTGCCGCTCCGACGAAGTCGGTCGGCCGCAGCGCCGTGCCCAGCACCAGGTGCGACAACACCACGCCGGAGACCGGGTTGAGCAGATGGCAGGCCGATGCCTTGGCGGCGCCGCGGCTCCGGATCAGCAGCAGCCACAGGGCCATGCCGCCGATCGTTGCCACAGCCGCCAGATAAAGCAGGGCCAGCACGGTCGGCATCGCCGGGACCGGCCATGGGCCGCCCGACGCCAGCGCCACCGGCGCCAGCACCACGGCACCCGTGACCGACTGCCAGAAGTTGACCGGCAGGATGGCCAGCCCGTGAGCCCGCCCGCGGAACAGCACCGTGCCGGCGGCGAAGGCCAGGGTTCCGCCGGCGGCCAGCACCAAGCCAAGCGGATCGGGCGGCGCGCTGCCCGGCGAGGCCACGCCGCACATCACCACCACGCCGGTGAAGCCGAGCACAATCCCCACCAGCCTGGCGATCTCGATCCGCTCCAGACCGGCGAGGGCGGCGAACAGCGTGGTCAGGAACGGCGTGCAGCTCACCATCACCACCACGATTTCCGGTCGCAGGGTCCGCAGCGCCGAGAAGGTCAGCCCGAGATAGACCGCGTTGTTGAGAAGGCCGAGCAGGACGCCCCAGCGGACCGTTTGACGGTCAAGCAGCGCGGCGCCCTGCCACCGGATCAGCGGCAGCATCAACGCGGCGCTGAGGCAGAACCGGGCGGCCAGCACCGTGAAGGGATCGAGTTCTGCCATCGCCACCTTTCCGGCGACGAAGGCGGAACTCCAGATCAGGCTGAACAGGACGGCGACGGCATAGAATTGCGGCTGGGTCATGCGATGCACCTTTGCGGCATCGTCCCAAGGCGCCGGTTGCCTGGAAAATGAATTATCGCTATTTCATAATAAGGCCGATCGATAATCTAATGCCAAGGGGAGCCCGGCATGGCCCTGCGCACCGTGGCCTCACGCGACACCGGCAGGCCGGACGCTCCTCGGGCGGCGCAGCGGGACGTCCGGCCGGTGACGCTGGAACAGCTTCGCGCCCTCGTCGGCGTTGCCGAGGACGGCGGGTTCCAGCGCGCCAGCTTGACCCTGCACCGCAGCCAGTCCGCCATCACCCAGAGCATCCGCAAGCTGGAGGACATCCTCGGTTGCCGGCTGCTGGAGCGGCGGCAGGGCCATGTCGTCGGCCTCACCGCCGCGGGGGAGCGTTTCCTGCCAGCGGCGCAGGACGTCCTGGTGCGGCTGTCGGAGGCGGTGGCGGCTGTGCAGCGGCCGGAATTGGCCGGCCACATCGCGCTCGGGGTGCCGGATGATTTCCGCGTCGCCGACATCCACGGTGCGATCTCGCGCTGCCTCGGCGTCAATCGCGGTCTGAGGGTCGAGATCACCTCGACATTGTCGTCGAAGATCGCGCGGCTGCTCGACAGCGGCCGGCTCGACCTTGGCATCCTGAGGACCACGGCACCGCAGGTCGCCGCCGCCCGCCTTCCGGGCGAGCGGGTTCTGCGGATCGAGACACTGCATTGGGTGAGCCGGTCGCAGATTGCCGCGGACGCCCTGGCCGAGGTGCCGCTGGTGGTGTTTCCGGAGGGCTGCGCCTACCGCACCGCGGCGCTCGATGCATTGGGCCGCGCCGGGCGCGCGGCCTATTTCGCCTATGTCAGCGCCTGTGACGACAATATTCAGGGCGCGATCTCGGCCGGTCTCGGCGTCGGCATTCTGCCGCGCAGCGCCATTGCTCCGGACCACGTGGTGCTCGGTGCCGCCGACGGCTTTCCCGATCTGCCGCCGGTCCGGCTCAGTTTGATCGTGCGGTCGAAGGGCGCGCTGTTCGAGCACTTCGCCGACGTGCTTGAGGCGACCGCCGACGTGTTTGGCCCGGCGGACGACACTGCGCTCACTCCGCCGCGATGCGGCGCGGCTCGGCCTCGACCGGGTGCAGCGGCTCGCGCCTGCGGCGGTGGAACAGCCGGTCGAACGCCAGGAACACCACCGGCGTGATGTAGAGCGTGAGAAGCTGCGACAGGCACAGGCCGCCGACCACGGCGATGCCGAGCGGCTGGCGCAGCTCGGCGCCGGCGCCGACGCCGAGCGCGATCGGCAGCGTGCCGAACACGGCGGCGAACGTCGTCATCATGATCGGCCGAAAGCGCAGCGCCGCTGCCGCGACGATGGCCTCCTCGGCCGTGGCGCCGGCCTGCTGGCGGGTGCTGGCGAAGTCGATCATCATGATGGCGTTCTTCTTGACGATGCCGATCAGCATCACCAGGCCGATCATCGCGATGACGCTCAGGTCCATGCCGGCGAACGAGAGCGCGATCAGCGCGCCGATGCCGGCGGTCGGCAGGCCGGACAGAATGGTCAGCGGGTGGATGAAGCTCTCGTAGAGAATGCCGAGCACGATGTAGATGACGATGACGGCGGCAAACAGCAGCAGGCCTTGATTGCCGAGCGCGTCCTGGAAGAGCTGCGCCGTGCCCTGGAAGCTGGTCGAGATGGTCGCCGGCATGCCGATGTTGCGCGTCTCCTGCTCGATGCGGCCGACTGCCTCGCCGAGCGACACGCCGGGCTTCAGGTTGAACGAGATGGTCACCGCCGGAAGCTGCGCCAGATGCTGCACGGTCAGCGTGGTCGGCTGCTGCTCCAGCCGCGCCACGGTGTCGAGCGGCACCACCGCGCCGGTGGCGGTGCGCACGGTGAGGCGGCGCAGCAGCTCGGCCGGGTCGGTGGTGTATTTGGGGTCGGCCTCCAGGATCACCTGATAGGTGTCGTCGGGGGCGTAGATGGTCGACACCTGCCGCGAGCCATAGGCCGAATAGAACAGGCTGCGGATCTGATCGACATTGAGGCCGAGGCGGGCGGCGAGGTCGCGGTCGATGTCGATGTAGCCGGCGCGCGCCTTGATCTGCAGGTCGGAGTTGATGTCGAGCACGCCGGGGATCTGCCGCATCCGGCTCTCAAGCTTGGGCGCGAAGGTGCGCAGCGCGGCGAGATCGGCCGATTGCAGCGTGTACTGGTACTGGCTGCGCGAGGACACCGCGCCGACCGAGATCGACTGCACCGGCTGGAAGAAGGCGTTGATGCCCGGCACCTCGGCCACCGCCCGCCTGAGCCGGCCGATCACCTGCTGCATGTCGGCGGTGCGTTCGGGCCGGTCGCGCAGGCCGATGAACAGGCGCCCGGCGTTCTGGGTGTTGGCGCCGGGGCCGGAGCCGACATTGGACATCACCGTGACGACGTCGGGGTCCTTGGCGACGATGTCGGCGACCAGCTTCTGGCGCGCCACCATGGCCTCGAAGGAGGCATCGTCCGGCCCCACGGTCGAGCCGAAGATCAGGCCGTTGTCCTCGCTCGGAAAGAAACCCTTCGGGATGTCGCGATAGAGCTCGAAGGTGACGGCGAAGGTGGCGAGCGTGATCGCCAGCATCACCCGCTGGTGGGCGAGAACCTTCTTCAGCGACCACGCATAGGCGGCGGCCATGGCATCGAAGCCGCGCTCGAAGCCGCGCAGCAGAAGATTGGGCCTGGGCTCCTCGATCTGCGGCTTGAGCAGGCGCGAGCACAGCATCGGCGTCAGCGTCAGCGACACGATGCCGGAGATGATGATCGACATCGAGATGACGAGGCCGAACTCGTTGAACATGCGCCCGACCACCCCGCCCATGAACAGCACGGGGATGAACACCGCCACCAGCGACACGGTCATCGAGATGATGGTGAAGCCGACCTCGCGCGAGCCCTTCAGCGCCGCGTCGTAGGGTTTCTCGCCCTTCTCGACGTGGCGCATGATGTTTTCGAGCATGACGATGGCGTCGTCGACCACGAAGCCGACCGACAGCGTCAGCGCCAGCAGCGAGATGTTGTCGATGGAATGGCCGAACAGATACATGCCGGCAAACGTGCCGATCAGCGAGATCGGCAGCGCGATGGCCGGGATCAGCGTCGCGCGGGCGCTGCGCAGGAAGAAGTAGATGACGATGATCACCAGCACCATGGCGATGCCGAGCGTGATCTCGACGTCATGGATGGCGGCGCGGATCGGCTTGGAGCGATCCATGATCACGTCGATATTGACGCCGGCCGGCAGCGAGGCGCGGATGCTCGGCATCAGCGCCTGGATGCGGTCGACCACCTCGACGGTGTTGGCGTCGGGCTGGCGCTGCACCGCCAGCACGATAGACCGGTTGCCATTGAACCAGCTCGCCACCTTGTCGTTCTCGACCGAGTCGATGGCGACCCCGATGTCCTCCACCCGCACCGGCGCGCCGTTCTGCCAGGCCACCACCACCGGCATGTAGTCGGCGGCGCGCAGGATCGGGCCGGTTGAATCGAGAATGATGTTGCGGCTGCCCTGGGTGACCGAGCCCACCGGCTTCGACGAATTGGCGTTGGCCAGCGCCGCCTGGATCTCGGCGAGGCTCAGGCCGCGGGCGGCGAGCTGGTCGAGATCGGCGCGCACCCGGACGGCATATTTCTGGCTGCCATAGACCATCACCTGCGCGACGCCGGTCAGCGTGGACAGCCTTGGTACGATCGAGGTCTGGGCGAAGGCGTCGACATCCGACAGCCGCACCTGATCGGACGACAGCGCCAGGAACAGGATCGGCTGGTCCGCCGGGTTGATCTTGCGGAAGCTCGGTGGCGTCGTCATGTCCTCCGGCAGCTTGCGCTGCGCGGTGGAGATGGCCGACTGCACGTCGAGGGCGGCGCCGTCGATGTTCCGGGCGAGGTCGAACTGCAGGACGATCGAGGTCTGGCCCAGCGTCGAGGTCGAGGCCATCGAGGTGACGCCGGCGATGGTCGAGAACTGGCGCTCCAGGATCGAGGCGACCGAGGCCGCCATGGTCTCGGGGCTGGCGCCGGGCAGGGAGGCCGACACCTGGATGGTGGGGAAGTCGACGCGCGGCACCGCCGCCACCGGAAGCTGGCGGTAGGCGAACAGGCCGGCGACCACGAAGGAGACCATCAGCAGGATGGTCATCACCGGGCGGCGGATGCACAGCGCGGAGAGCATGACGTCAGCTTCCGTTGGCCAGCGCCGGGGCAGGGCGGGGGCTGCGGGCGGAATCGCGCGTCACGGCGGCGCCATTGACCAGCCGGAGATGGCCGTCGGTGACCACGTCCTCGCCGCCCTCGAGGCCGGAGGCGACGACCGTGACGGCGTCCTGCGTGCGCTTCACCGCGATGCGGCGCAGCTGCGCCTTGTCATCCTTGACCACGAACACGAACGGCCCGTCCTGGCCGATCTGCACGGCGGACGAGGGCACCACGGTGGCGTCGGGCTCCTCGCCCAGGGTCAGCGTCACCGTGACGAACGCGCCCGGCCACAGCAGTTCTTCGGCGTTGGGCATCGACGCCTTCACCCCCACCGTGCCGGTGGCGAGGTCGACGGCGTTCTCGACGAAGGCGACGGTGCCGCGCACCGCGCCGGCCGGCGTCTTCGCCTCCACCGCCACCTTGCCCTCGGCCATCGCCCGGCGCAGCGGCGCCAGCGCCGCCTGCGGGACCGAGAAGGCGACATAGATCGGGTCGAACTGGTTGATGGTGGCGATGACGCCGGAATCGGCGGCGCGCACCACGGTGCCGGCCTTGGCGGTGATGGAGCCGATGCGGCCGGAGAAGGGGGCGCGGATGCGGGTGAAGCTGAGCGAGGTGACGAGGCTGTCGCGCTGGGCGCGGCCGGCGGCGAGCTGGGCCTCGTTGACGCGGACCAGGGTGGCGGCGATGTCGCGCTGCACCTGGGTGGCGATCTTGCGGCGCAGCAGATCCTCGGCACGGTCGAGGTCGCGCTTGGCCTGCTCAAGCTGGGCCGTGTCCTTTTCGATCTGGGCCTCGATCTGGGAAAGCTGGGCCTGCAGCGCCCGGTCGTCGAGCGCGAACAGCAGGTCGCCGGCCTTCACCACCGCGCCCTCGGCGACATGGACCTCGGTGATCTCGCTGTCGATGCGCGGGCGGATGGCGATCGAGGCGACCGGCTGCACGGTGCCGACGGCATCCAGCGTCACCGGCACGTCGCGCCGCTCCACCTTCTCGGTGACCACCGGCACGGCGGCGCGGGCCGGCGGGCGCGGCGCGGCGCTCTGGCTGGGCATGAGGGCGGACAGGCCCGGCACGCTGGCCACGATCGGCCTCAGTTGCGGCCAGAACCACCAGCCGAGCCCGGCCAGCACAGCGAGGGCGGCGATGGTCAAGGGGCGCGTGCGCGTCATGTCCGTTCCGTTTCCGTTGGGGCACCGACGCCGCGCAGTGGGCGGCAAATAAAATTGGCGGGTGCCCGGCATGTTGTGTCCCGACATGGCACGTGGGGACACAACAGGCCGTGTGCAACAACCGCCGGGACAATGTGTAACCCGGCTGTTCCTTCGAGCCACGTTAATTATCGGCAAAGGTGGCGGGGGTGCGGACTGTCCGCGCCGCCGCCTCTTCAAACAATTGCGAGCCGCCGGCAGATGAAGAGGGGATGCGGGCCGGACGAGACGCGGGAAACCGGTCAGCGGAACAGGGACGCGCCCGGATCGCGGCCGCGGAACAGCACCCGCAGGATCAGCACGCGGCCCGGCTCGACCAGGAATGCGATGGTCGCCCGGCGGTGCCAGCCAACAGTACGCAGGCCGGGCATCAGATCGTCACGCTTGGTGCCGCGGTGCGGGAAGGTGTCGAAGCTGAGGCAGTAGGCACGGAGGCGATCGGTAAAGTTCGTTGCGTTCGCAATCCCCGATCGGTCGGCGATATATTCGTACAAATCGTCAAGATCGCGTTCCGCGATAGGATCGAAGACGACCCGGCGAGGCATTATTTTTGCTTATGCCTTGATGTTGTTCTTCTGCTTTGCCTTGCGAGCCAGATACCGGCGTTCAAGACCATCGAAAACCTCTTCCGCCGGGATGGCGCGCGACGGATCGGCCAGATAGGCCTGACAGGTCGGCACGACCTCCTCGCGCAGCCAGCGCTCGACCTCCTCGTCGGGGATCGGCGGCATCTCGTCGGCGAAGGGGTCGAGCTGCATCAGCCCGTCGAGGACGACCTCGCTGGCGGAGGCGTATTCGCCCGCGGCGACCCGCGCCTCGACGGCGCGAACCACCTCCTCGGGCAGGGTGACGGTGAGCTGGCGGGTCGGGGACATGGAATGGTTTCCCGGTTTCAGCTTGGCCTTCTTTTCCCTCTCCCCTTGCGGGAGAGGGTGGCGAGAGCGAGCGTCAGCGAGGTCGAGCCGGGTGAGGGGTCTCTTAAAAGACCGCTCGAATTCACCCCTCACCCGCCGCGCGATCTTCGATCGCCCGGCACCCTCTCCCGCAAGGGGAGAGGGAAAGAAAGTCCGTAACTCTCGGCTGGCGGCTTTTTCTGATCGGCCGCAAGCCTTATGAAGCGATCATCACCCGGCAGAATAGCCCAAAACCGCTACGCTGCGGAGCCTGCATCGGGTCGCCGCCCCGCCATGCTCACTCGAACTTGTTCGACTTCGGGAAGCCCTTGGGCGGCAGGCGGCCCGAATCGGAGCGGGTGCCGATCCATTCGCGCAGCTCGCGCTTGTCGACCGTGAAGTTGCGCTCGGCCGAATCGGTCCACGACAGGCCGTCGTCGAGCGCGAAGCATTTCGCATCGGCGAGGCCGCCGTCGCGGAAGCGCTGCAGCCGCACGCCCTTGCCGCGCGGCATCTCCGGCACTTGGTTGAGCGGGAACACCAGGAGGCGCCGGTTGTCGCCGATGGTGGCGACGTGGTCGCCCTCGACCGGCTTCACCAGCCGCGCCTCGTCCGGGGCATCGACGACCAGCACCTGCTTGCCCTTGCGGGTGGTGGCGAGGCACTCGTCCTCGGCCACCACGAAGCCCTTGGCCTCGCGGCTCGCCACCAAGAGCCTGCGGCCGCCCTCATAGACGAAGGCGTCGACCACGTCGTCGGCCTGCTCCATGTCGATGGCGAGGCGGATCGGCTCGCCATGGCCGCGCCCGCCCGGCAGCTTGGCGGCATCCAGCGTGTAGAACCGGCCATTGGTGGCGAACACCATGATCTTCGACGTGGTCTCGGCATAGAAGGCGAGCTTCAGCCGGTCGTCGGTCTTGAAGGTGAGGTTGGAGACGTCCTCCTGGTGGCCTTTCAGCGCGCGGATCCAGCCCTTCTCCGACAGGATCACGGTGATCGGCTCGCGCTCCATCAGGGCTTCCTGCACCGCCTCCTCGTCGTGCTCGGGCGCGCTGCCGAACACGGTGCGGCGCTTGCCGAGCTTGGACTTCGGATCGTAGCTCTCGCGCACCTTGGCGATCTCGGCCGCGATGGCGCGCCACTGCAGCGGCTCCGACGCCAGCAGCCGCTCCAGCCCGGCCTTCTCGCTGGTCAGCGCGTCGTGCTCGCGCCGGATCTCGATCTCCTCCAGCTTGCGCAAACTGCGCAGCCGCATGTCGAGAATGGCGGTGGCCTGCACGTCGGTGAGCGTGAAGACGCGGATCAGCTCGGCCTTCGGGTCGTCGTGATTGCGGATGATCTCGATGACGCGATCGATGTTCAGATACGCGATCAGATAGCCGCCCAGCACCTCAAGCCGGTGGCCGATCTCGCTGAGGCGATGCTGCGAGCGGCGCAGCAGGACGGTGCGGCGGTGGTCGAGCCATTCGCGCAGGATATCCGCGAGGCTGACGACCTTGGGCACCTGGCCGCCGACCAGCACGTTCATGTTGAGGGGAAAGCGGCTCTCAAGCTCGGTGAGCTTGAACAGGCTCTCCATCAGCAGCGACGGCTCGACGTTGCGGCTCTTGGGCTCAAGGACGACGCGGATGTCCTCCGCCGATTCGTCGCGGACGTCGGCCAGAAGCGGCAGCTTCTTGGCGTCCATCAGCTCGGCGATCTTCTCGATCAGCCGCGATTTCGCCACCTGATAGGGGATCTCGGTGACGACGACGACCCAGGCGCCGCGCGCGCCGTCCTCGACGTGCCACGTGGCGCGCACGCGGAAGCCGCCGCGGCCGGTCTCGTAGGCCTCGCGGATCGAGGCCTTGTCGTCGACGATGATGCCGCCGGTGGGGAAGTCCGGCCCCTTGACGATCTTGAGCAGGTCGCGCGTCGTCGCCTGCGGGTTGTCGATCAGGTGCGCCGCCGCATCGAGCAATTCGGCCATGTTGTGCGGCGGGATCGAGGTCGCCATGCCCACCGCGATGCCGGCCGAGCCGTTGGCGAGGAGATGCGGCACGGCTGCGGGCAGCACCACCGGCTCGGATTCCGAGCCGTCATAGGTGGGGCGGAAATCGACGGTGTCGTCGTCCAGCCCGTCGAGCAGGAAGCGCGCGGTCTCGGTGAGGCGAGCCTCGGTGTAGCGCATGGCGGCGGCGCTATCGCCATCGACATTGCCGAAATTGCCCTGGCCGTCGACCAGCGGGTAGCGCTGGGCGAAGTCCTGGGCGAGGCGCACCAGGGCGTCGTAGACCGACTGGTCGCCGTGCGGGTGGAACTTGCCGATGACGTCGCCGACGACGCGGGCGCTCTTCTTGAACGCCGCGCCCGGATCGAGCCGCAGCGCCCGCATGGCGAACAGCACGCGGCGGTGGACGGGCTTCAGGCCATCGCGCGCGTCGGGCAGCGCGCGGTGCATGATGGTGGAGAGCGCATAGGCGAGATAGCGCTCCTCGAGCGCGCTCTTGAGGTCGATCGGCTCGATGTTGCCGCCCGCCCCCGCGCCATCCCCCGACGGCGGCAGAATCCGTTTTCCCATGGCTCAACGGGTACAGGAGGGGAACGGAGGCGGCAAGGGTGGGGGGCCTTCGTCGCCCCGGCCAAGCGAAGCGCGAGCCGGGGCCCGTCGTCCGGAAGGGGGCTGGTTCTGAGAACGATCCCGGGTCTCGGCTGACGCCTCGCCCGGGATGACGAAGCCCGGAAAGGGCTCCCTCACGCCAGGATGAGGAACAGCCGGGCCAGCAGGTCGCGGGTGGTGCGGTAGATGCCCGGGTGCTCGCTCTCGCGCGGGCCGGCGATGTTGAGGCGGACGTGGCCGCGCATGGTCTTGCACACCGCGGCCATGGCCTTGACCGAGGTTTCGCTGTCCACCGCGAAGCCGAACAGCGGCTTCTTGTGGGCGCGCGCGAAGCTCGCCGTCAGCTCGGTGCCCGGCGAGACGCACGCCACCCCCGGCACCAGCAGGAAGGTGAGGTCGCTGTCGCGCACGTTCCACTCGGTGCGCTGGCCGGGGTCGTCGTCCGGCGTCTCCTTGAGGCGGGGATAGAGCGCGAGCAGGCCCGGCGGCGCCGGCAAATCCTCCGCCCAGCCGCCGCGCGGGCACCAGCCCTCATAGGCGAGGCCGCTGGCCAGCGCGGCATCGAGCGCGGCGCGGTCGACCCCGGTCTGGCCGCCGGAGCGGACGATCGGACGAAAATGGGTCATGACGTGTCATCCGCGACGGCGTCCTGTCCGTGACGACGTCTCATCCGCGATCCGGACGAATGCCGCGGCATGCCGGATCAGGTTTGGCGAAAATCTTCGGCCGAAACCGGGACCCTCGGCAAGCGGAATAGGGAGCGCCGGGCCGAGGTGCGGATTTTGCCTCACCGCGGGCGGCGTCCGTAGAGCGTGTAATGCCACCAGGAGGCGCCGACGAGCGCCAGTCCGGTCGCCACATGGGTCGACTTGACCGCCGACTTGTTCCAGCCGTGGTGGCGCATCAGCATGAGGCCGGTGAGGGTGGCCACCCCCATGGTGGCGACCATCGCCACCTTGGCCGCCTCGCGGTCGCGCTTGCGCGACTTTGCCGCCACCGCGGCAGCGGACGGCTTGACGGACACGGACGCAGGCGCTTGCGGCATCGCTCGATCCCTGTTCGCAGGTCCGCACGCCATGCCGGCCAACGGCCGGACACCGATGTCGATGCACCGGGGATGACGTCGCGATATCGAAGTTCTGACGGATGCTGGCGGGCGCGCCGCAGGGCGGCTGGCTGGCTTGCGCGGACTCGCGGAAGGGCTTCAGCGAGGCCGCAAGTATTCACCCGCCTGCCGCAAAGTCAATGAAGCGGGCGCGGCGGCTGCGCCGGCACGGAACTCGGGGAGCGCTTTGTCGGCGAGGGCATCGAGCCTGCCGGTCGCAGCGTCCTGGGCAGTCCGGGCTTCGAAAGCTCGAACACCCGGCTATCCGAAGCGGCGGCGATGTCGTCGCGCTTGAGGGCAAGGCGGACGGTGTCGAGCTTGCGCGCGTCCTCGACCGAGAGATAGGGTGTCGAGGCTCATTCGCCGCTGGGACGTGAAATTGTGCTTGACATAGCGCGCGTCGTCTTGGAACATATCAAGAACATTTGGGGTGTAAGGCGGGCGGCATGTCAAAAAAGGTTCTTATTACCGATCTCGATAATACTCTCTTCGATTGGGTAGATGTTTGGTATAGTTGCTTTTCAGCGATGCTTCAGGAGATTTGTGATATTAGCGGGTTGTCTGCGGATGAGTTGAAGCCTGAGATTAGAAAGGTGCATCAGCGGCATGGGACGTCAGAATATTCTTTCCTTATAGAAGAGTTGCCCCTGCTTAAACAATTTTTCCCGGATAAAGACTTGTTAGAGGTCTTTCGTCCGGCAATTGAGAGGTATCGCGCGGAGCGTGCGAGAACGCTTCGGCTGTACTCAGGCGTTGCTGATACTTTACTTATAGTTAAGGGATCTGGCGCGCTGATTATTGGCTATACTGAATCGATGGCATTTTATTCGAATTATCGAGTGAGAAAGCTTGGGTTGGATGGCGTGATTGATAAAATTTTCTCACCTAAAGATCACGATATACCGAAGGCTCTTTCGCGGGAGGACATTCGTAAGTATCCATCGTCGCGATATGAGTTTAGGTACACGCAACATCATCACACTCCCGCTGGTTCGCTGAAGCCGGATCCTGACGTGTTAAAGGAGATTGTTGGCACTCTGGGTGTAGGGGTGTCTGAGTGCGTTTATGTGGGTGATAGTTTACATAAAGACATTGCTATGGCTCAAGACGCTGGTGTGATGGATGTTTATGCAGAATATGGAAAGGCCCAGCATACGAGCGCGTACCAACTCCTTCGCGAGGTGACTCATTGGAGTGATGCGGATGTCGAAAGAGAAAAGCGGATCACTACGCGAGACGTTAAGCCTGGGATAACGCTACGAAGCAGTTTTAGGGAAATCATTGAGCATGTGGAATTCAGATCGTGGGATGGATCCCGACCGACGCAAGGAAGTGATAGAAATTTGGAAAGCTGTTATTGATGTGCAAAAACACTTCAATGACATAGAAATGCGCATCCGCGGTTTGTTTATTACGATAGTTTTAGCGATCGCAGCAGCGCAAGGGTTTTTGATTGAGAACGATATTTCGTTTAACTATAGCCAATTAAAGATAAAATCTGTGATATTTGCCCCTATTCTTGGCATAATCGCATCATTTCTATTTTATCTAATGGACAGGTATTGGTATCATCGTCTGCTTGTCGGTGCAGTTAAGCATGCGATAGAAATTGAGAAGAGGTTTGGGGACACGCTTCCTGAGCTATGTTTGACGAAGGCAATCGGAGGCGAGAGTCCTGTTGAGGTTAGAGGTCGATTTATGAGGGCCTTTGCGCGTTTATTCGTTTCTGACCTCCGATTTAATAAAGATAAAATGCTGCATTCTGATGGAAAAATTGAGTTGTTTTATAAATCAATAGGATATATGTTCTTATTTGTGCTTATTGGGACCGTCCTGCTGGGCGGTGTGCTCATCAGCAATGAGCCCCTAGCGGTTGTTCTTTGGCGGCTAACGTGAGTCAACTTGTGACAAGCGCTCCACGCTTCCGCCTGTCATTTGCGGCCTTGCGCGCCCGCCCTCACTCCGCCGCCTGCTTGCCCTTCGCCTTGCCCCGCGCCAGCACCGGCTTGAGGAACTTGCCCGTATAGCTCCTCGGCTCCTTGGCGATCAGCTCCGGCGGGCCTGCGGCCACGATCTCGCCGCCGCCGTCGCCGCCCTCGGGGCCCAGATCGATCAGCCAGTCGGCGGTCTTGATGACTTCGAGATTGTGCTCGATCACCACCACGGTGTTGCCCTGGGCCACCAGCTCGTGCAGCACTTCGAGCAGCTTCGCCACGTCGTGGAAGTGCAGGCCGGTGGTCGGCTCGTCGAGAATATAGAGCGTGCGGCCGGTCGAGCGCTTGGCCAGCTCCTTCGACAGCTTCACGCGCTGCGCCTCGCCGCCCGAGAGTGTCGTCGCCTGCTGGCCGATATGGATGTAGCCCAGCCCGACGCGCGACAGCGTCTCCAGGATGCGGCGGATGGTCGGCACCGCCTGGAAGAACTGCACGCCCTCGTCGACCGTCATGTCGAGCACGTCGGCGATCGACTTGCCCTTGAAGATCACCTCCAGCGTCTCGCGATTGTAGCGCTTGCCCTTGCAGACGTCGCAGGTGACGTAGACGTCCGGCAGGAAGTGCATCTCGATCTTGATGACGCCGTCGCCCTGGCAGGCCTCGCAGCGGCCGCCCTTGACGTTGAACGAGAAGCGGCCCGGATCGTAGCCGCGCGCCTTCGATTCCGGCAGGCCGGCGAACCAGTCGCGGATCGGCGTGAAGGCGCCGGTATAGGTGGCGGGGTTGGAGCGCGGCGTGCGGCCGATCGGCGACTGGTCGATGTCGATTACCTTGTCGAGGTGTTCGAGGCCGATGAGCGCATCGTGCACGCCGGGCACGTCGGAGGCACCATTCAGCCGCCGTGCCACCGCCTTGTAGAGCGTGTCGATCAACAGCGTCGACTTGCCGCCGCCCGACACGCCGGTGATGCAGGTGAACAGCCCCAGCGGAATCTCGGCGGTGACGTTCTTGAGATTGTTGGCGCGCGCGCCGACCAGCTTCAGCATGCGGGCGGGGTCGGGCTTGCGGCGCGCCGGCACGGCGATCGATTTGGCGCCGGTCAGGTACTGTCCGGTCAGCGATTTGGGATCGGCCATGATCTCGGCGGGTGTGCCCTGCGCGACGATCCGTCCGCCATGGATGCCGGCGCCGGGGCCGACATCGACCACGTAGTCGGCCTCGCGGATGGCGTCCTCGTCGTGCTCGACGACGATGACGGTGTTGCCGAGGTCGCGCAGCCGCTCCAGCGTCTTGAGCAGGCGTTCGTTGTCGCGCTGGTGCAGGCCGATCGACGGCTCGTCGAGCACATAGAGCACGCCGGTGAGGCCGGAGCCGATCTGCGAGGCGAGGCGGATGCGCTGGCTCTCACCGCCGGACAGCGTGCCGGAATTGCGCGAGAGCGTGAGATAATCGAGCCCGACATCCATCAGGAAGCGCAGGCGCTCGCGGATCTCCTTGAGGATGCGCACCGCGATGTCGTTCTGCTTTTTGGTGAGCGTGGCGGGCAGCGCCTCGAACCACTCGCCGGCGCGGCGCACGCTCATTTCCGCCACCTCGCCGATGTGGCGGCCGTCGATCTTCACCGCTAAGGCCTCGGGCTTGAGGCGATAGCCGGCGCAGGCGTCGCACGGGGTGGCGGAGAAGTATTTGCCGATCTCCTCGCGCGCCCACTCGCTCTCGGTCTCGCGCCAGCGGCGCTGGAGATTGGTGACCACGCCCTCGAACGGCTTCTTGGTCTCGTAGGCGCGCAGGCCGTCGTCATAGACGATGGTCACCGTCTCCTCGCCCGAGCCGTAGAGGATGACGTCGCGCGCCGTCTTGGGCAGCTCCTTCCACGGCACCGTGACCTTGAACTTGTAGTGGCGGGCCAGCGCGTCCAGCGTCTGGGCGTAATAGGGGCTGGTGGAGCGCGCCCACGGCGCGATGGCGCCCTGGCGCAGGCTTTTCGCGGTGTCCGGCACCACCAGATTGGGGTCGATGGTCTGCTCGGTGCCGATGCCGCCGCAAGTCGGGCAGGCGCCGAACGGGTTGTTGAACGAGAACAGCCGCGGCTCGATCTCGGAGATGGTGAAGCCGGACACCGGGCAGGCGAATTTCTCCGAGAACAGGATTCGGGTGGGTTCCGATTCCCTCCCCCCTTGCGGGGGAGGGTTGGGGTGGGGGGTGCTCGCGGTGGCTTCGGGTTTGTCACCCCCCACCCGGATCGCTTCGCGATCCGACCTCCCCCGCAAGGGGGGAGGTGAAGAGAGTGCAGCGTCCGCGCTCCCTCCCTCCTTGCAGGGGAGGGCTGGGGTGGGGGGTGCGTCCGCAAGCTCGATGACCGCCAGCCCGTCGGCGAGCTTGAGCGCGGTCTCCAGCGAATCGGCGAGCCGCGTGGCGATGTCGGGGCGCACCACCAGCCGGTCCACCACCACCTCGATGGTGTGCTTCAGCTTCTTGTCGAGCGCCGGGGCTTCCGAAATCTCGTAGAACGTGCCGTCGATCTTGACGCGCTGGAAGCCCTTCTTCTGGAACTCGGCGAGCTCCTTGCGGTACTCGCCCTTGCGGCCGCGCACCACCGGGGCCAGCAGATAGAGCCGCGTGCCCGCCGGCAGCTCCATCACCCTGTCGACCATCTGCGACACGGTCTGGCTCTCGATCGGAAGACCCGTCGCGGGCGAGTAGGGGGTGCCGACCCGCGCCCACAGCAGGCGCATGTAGTCGTAGATCTCGGTGACGGTGCCGACGGTGGAGCGCGGGTTCTTCGACGTCGTCTTCTGCTCGATGGAGATGGCCGGCGACAGGCCGTCGATCTGGTCGACGTCCGGCTTCTGCATCATGTCGAGGAACTGCCGCGCATAGGCCGACAGGCTCTCGACATAGCGGCGCTGGCCCTCGGCATAGATGGTGTCGAAGGCGAGCGACGACTTGCCCGAGCCGGACAGGCCGGTGAACACCACCAGCCGGTCGCGCGGGATGTCGAGGTCGACGCCTTTCAGATTGTGCTCGCGCGCGCCGCGGATCGAGATGGTGCGGGCGGGATCGATGGTGGCGCGATCATTTTTGGTGCGATCATTTTTGGAACGATCGCGGGAGGAACGGGAGGCGGTCATGCGGGGGTCTCGGCACGCGGCCGAGAGGGCCCGGCGGCGGTTCGACAAGAACAAAACGAGGCCATAACCTAGGGCGCCGCGATCGAAAACGCCAGAGGCGCGACGCACGGCCGGCCGGCGGCCAACGGGCAGCCAGACGCGCGGCAGCAGGGCGCGGCATTCGGTTTCCGGTCGATCCCTTCGGGATACCGGAAACGATCTCGCCGAAAACCCGTGTTCGATGACGGAGTTTTCGGCGATCGGAATACGGGTTTCCAGCCCTGCAGGCCGGAAACCGTATCATTCGGCAATTGTGAGGAGGGCCGGTTTGCGCTAAGAACGTAACCGGAACATCGTCGCTTGTGGACAGTGGCGGGGCCGGGGCAGTATTGGCGGGATGGCCGGGGTAGGGTGGCGGTCCAGAACGCATAGCGGAAGGCACAAAGCCATGGCGGGCAGCGTCAACAAGGTCATCCTGGTCGGCAATCTCGGGCGCGATCCGGAAGTGCAGCGCTTCTCGAACGGCGGGCAGGCGGTGAAATTCAGCATCGCCACGTCCGAGCGCTGGCCCGACAAGGCCACCGGCGAGAAGAAGGAAAGGACCGAGTGGCATAATATCGTCATCTACAACGAGAACTTGGGCAAGGTCGCCGAGCAGTATCTGCGCAAGGGATCGAAGGTCTATATCGAGGGGCAGCTCCAGACCCGCGAGTACACGGACAAGGACGGCCAGCAGCGGCGGATCACCGAAGTCGTGCTGCAGCGCTTCCGCGGCGAACTGACGCTGCTCGACGGGCGGAGCGGCGGCGGCGGCGCCGAGATCGACGATGCCGGTGGCGATTTCGGCCAGCGCAGCCCGTTGCCGGCGCGCGGCGCGGCCCGTCCGCAGGCCTCGGGCGGCGGCAAGTATTCCAGCGATCTCGACGACGAGATCCCGTTCTGAGGGCGGCCGGCGCGCCGGAATGGCCGCGTCCGGGGGCGCGGCGGGGGTCGGCGGGTATGCGCCGCGTGCAGGGCGGTGCCTTGGTGCGGCCATACGCTTGCGAGAATGTGAAGTGATCCGACGCCGCCGGGAGGTCCCGGCGTCTTGGAATGCGGTCGGTAGCGCGTTAGGACACGGCGCGCTCGGACGTGACGCGTTAGGACGTGACGCGTTAGGACGTGACGCGCTCGGACGTAGCGCGCTCGGACGTAGCGCGACGGATGGATTGCGGAGGGGCTGGCCGTTTGACGGCACAATCGGATGTGACAATCGGCGCCGCCGGCCGAATCGGCACGAACAGTGCCGCGGCAGTGGGCGCAGGCCGAACCCGCGCCAGGCGCGACGTGCCGCTGGCATGGCTGCTGGCGTTCCTGATCCTGGCGTCGGTGGCACCGCTGGTGCTGATCGGCGCCTACACCATCATGCGCTGGGCGGATGTCGAGCACGCGGCGGAAGTCGGCCGCGTGTCCGAGGTTGCGCACACGCTGGCGCAGGCGGTGGACCGCGAGCTGCGCAGCCACAGCGAGACCGCCGAGGTGCTGGCCGCCTCGCGGGCGCTGGTCAAGGCCAATTTCCAGGCGTTCGACGAGCAGGCCCGGGCCTTGTCCGCGCGCGGCGGTCACGTCGTGCTGGTGGACCGCGCGCTGCGGCCGCTGGTCGACACGCGCGACGAGCCTGACAGGCCGGCGGAGGTTCGCGCCAATCCGGTCGAGCAGGTGTTCGCCTCCGGGCGGATGAAGGTCGGCAATGCCGGGCCGATGACCGGCGAGCCCAACCGGTTTGCGATCTATGTGCCGGTGAGCGTCGAGCGCGAGGTGCGCAGCGTGCTGATGCTGATGCCGCCGCCCGCCACGATCCAGAACGTGCTGAAGCAGACCTACCGGCCCGAGGGCTGGTCCGCCGCCATCATTGACGGCGAGGGCCGCGTCATCGCGCGCTCCTTGCCCGAGCGCGGCGAGGGTGACACGCGCGTCGGCCGGGCCGCGTCGCCCGGCTTGCTGGCGCCGCGCACCGAATCCGAGGGTGTGCTGACGGTGAGCGACCTCGATGGCCAGCAGGCCGTCGCCGCCTATCGCCGCTCCGGCCTGAACGACTGGCATGCCGTGGTGTGGGTGCCGAAGGCCGTGCTGGAGGCGCCGAGCAATCAGCGCCGCAACGCGGTTCTGGCGCTGCTCGGCCTCACCACGCTGGTGTCGATCGGCGCCGCCTTTTTCGGCGCCCACCTGATCAACCGCTCGACGCGGCGCACGGTGAACGCGGCGCGCGCGCTGGGCGAGGGGGCGCCGATCTCCCTCAAGCCGACGCTCATCCGCGAGGACAATCTGGTCTGCCGGGCGATGGCGGATGCGGCGCAGATCATCGCCGCGCGCGAGGATGCGCTGCACGAAAGCGCCCGCCAGATGGGCTTCGTGATGCGCGAGCTGTCGCACCGCTCGAAGAACCTGCTCACCGTCGTGCAGTCGATGGCGCGCCAGACCGGGCGCCACACCAGCGACGCCGCCGAGTTCCAGGCGCGGTTCGAGGACCGCATCTCCAGCCTCGCGCGCTCGCACGATCTGCTGGTTGCCCGCAACTGGACCGGCGCCACCATCGCCGAGCTGGTCGAGCGGCAATTGATGCCGTTCCTCGACGCCGCCAACGACCGCGTCTCGCTCGACGGGCCGACGCTGCTGCTGAGGCCGGACGCGGCGCAGAACATCGGCATGGCGCTGCACGAACTGGCCACCAACGCCTCCAAGCACGGTGCGCTGTCGGTGCCTTCGGGATGCATCCGCGTCGCCTGGCGGGTCGAGGAGGCGGCGCCGGAACCGCGGCTGCACATGAGCTGGGAGGAGACCGACGGCCCGCCGGTGACGCCGCCGGAGCGGCGCGGCTTCGGCCACGTGGTGATCGAGCGCATGGTGTCGATGGCGCTGCGCGGCTCGGCCCGGCTCGACTGGAAGCCGGATGGCGTGGCGTGGACCCTCGACGTGCCGCTGGCCGCGGTGTGCGAGCACATGGACCAGCCGATCGCCGCCGCGGCGGCGTGAGGGCCGGCCGCCTGGGGTCGTCCCGGGGGCTGTCGTTTGACTGGGCTGTCGTTTGGGGTGGCTGTCGTCCCGGGCAAGGGCCGAAGGCCCGCGCCCCGGGACCGTCATCCGGAAGAGGTGTCTTGTCCTGCAGACGATCCCGGGTCTTCGCTTCGCTC
>NZ_VWPL01000023.1 GCF_008630065.1 Blastochloris sulfoviridis | reverse complement strand
TTGATGTCGCGAGGATCGTGAACTTGGCGGAAAATCGAGATGAGAGCCTGCATGGGAGCCTCCCCGAATCGAGAAGCCTCATGAATGAATCCTTCTCTACCTCCCGCGCAATGCCCTTATACTCATCTGCGATTCCCCTGGGGTCGGGGGTGGGGGGCTTCGATGTTCAACCGGGAAGATGGTCGACACTTTGGACCGGGATGATGGTCGACAGGTCTGGGTTGGGGTTTGCGGTTTGTTCCGCCGCTTCGCGGAGCCCCGTCCGGGGCGCAGCGAGGCCGGAAACATGAGCATTCTCCGCAAAAGTGGGCACCGGTTTTGCGAAAGAGAATGCGATAAACCAAGAACTTGGAGCGTCCGCCCGGTTCAACCGGATCGGCGGACGCTCCAGAAACTGGCCGGAAGCCGTCTCGGTTTGCCACCGGAAGAACCGACCCGCCAACAATGATACGGTTTCCGGCTGATCAAGCCGGAGAACCGTATTCCGATCGCCGAAAATCCCACTATCGGGCAATGGATTTTCGGCGAGACCGTTTCCGGTATCCCGAAGGGATCAACCGGAAACCGTATGAAACCGCCTCGCCGCCGGAAACCATTGGGGTGGGGCTGGCCTGGACACGTCTGTTCAATCCAGCCGCGACAGCCGGCCGGGCTCGACGGCGAAGCGCACCGCGCGGCTGCCCAGCGCCGCGAACGCCGCAAGGTCGGTGCCGGTCATCCAGCTCTGCACGCCGAGCCGTATCAGCGTGTCGTAGAGCGCGGCCCGGCGGTCCGGGTCGAAATGGGCGGCGATCTCGTCGAGTAGCAGCACCGGCATCATGCCGGTCATCGCGCCCACCAGCCGCACATGCGCCAGCACGAGGCCGACCAGCAGCGCCTTCTGCTCGCCGGTCGAGGCGCGGTCGGCCGTCACCCCCTTGGGGCCGAAGATCACCACGAGGTCGGAGCGGTGCGGCCCGTCCAGCGTGCGGCCGGCGGCGCGGTCGCGGGCTCGCCCCTCGGCGAGGCGGGCGCGGTAGAGATCCTCCAGCGCCAGCGCCGGCGTGTCGCCCACCGCCCGCTCCAGCCAGCCCTCGATGCGCAAGCCCGCCCACGGAAACGGCCCGGCATCGTCGCGGCTGGCGATGATCTCGGCGGCAAGCCGCCGCACCGTCTCGGCGCGCGCCGCCGCCACCGCCACCGCCACTTCCGCCACCTCGTGCTCGACGGCATCGAGCCAGCGCGCGTCGCCTCCCCCCTGCTCCAGCAGGCGGTTGCGCGAGCGCAGCGCCCGCTCCAGCGCGTTGACGCGCGCCCCGTGCACGGGGTCGACCGCCAGCACCAGCCGGTCGAGAAAGCGGCGCCGCTCGGCGGCCGGGCCGAAGAACAGCCCGTCCATCTGCGGGATCAGCCAGGCGATGGCGAGGTGCTCGGCGAAGGCGGCGGCGGAACCGACCGGCACGCGGTCGATGCGGCATTCCCGGCTCCGCACCGGGCCGGCCTGGTCGGGCGGGTTGATGCCGGTGCCCAGCACCACCGGCCCGGCATGGCCCTCGATCTCGGCCGAGACGGCCCAGGATCCGTTGCCCAAATCGCTGCCATCGCTGCCGTTACCGACGCTGCAGTCATCTTCGTAACCGCTACCGGTGCCGTGGCTCGCACCGTCGCGGCGTTCGCTGCCGTCGCGGGCCACCTCCTCCAGCGTGGCGCGGCGCAGGCCGCGGCCGGGGGCGAGAAACGAGACCGCCTCGATGATATTGGTCTTGCCCGCACCATTGGGGCCGACCAGCACCACCGGCGCGTCGCCGGGGTCGAGCACCACGCGCCGCCAGGAGCGGAAATTGACAAGCGACAGCCGCCGCACCCGCGCGGCGCGGCGCGGCGGGAGAGACGCAGCCTCGAACGACATCATCATGCGTGGTCACGGCCGCTGGCCAGCGGCCGATGGAGCCCGAGGCGCGCTCACACCCGCATCGGCATCAGCACATAGAGCGCGCCCCGGCTGTCCTTGTCGCGCAAGAGCGTCGGCGAGCCGGGATCGGCCAGCTTGAGCTCGGCATCATCGCCTTCGAGCTGGCCGGTGATCTCCAAGAGATAGCGCGAGTTGAAGCCGATCTCGAGCGGATCGGCGGCATACTCGGCCTCGATCTCCTCGGTGGCCGATCCGGAATCCGGATTGGTGACGGTCAGCACCAGCTTGCCTTCCGACAGCGCGAGCTTGACGGCGCGGCCGCGCTCGCTCGACACGGTCGAGACGCGGTCGACGGCGGCGGCGAAATCGGCCTTGTCGACCAGGAGCGTCTTGTCGTTGGCGACCGGGATGACCCGCGCGTAATCGGGGAAGGTGCCGTCGATCAGCTTGGAGGTCAGCACCGTGTCGCTGAAGGCGAAGCGGATCTTGGAGGTCGAGAGCTCGATCTGCACCTCGGTCGAGCCATTCTCCAGGAGGCGCTGCACCTCGGCCACGGTCTTGCGCGGCACGATCACCCCCGGCATGCCGATGGCGCCGACAGGCGCGGCCAGCTCGACCTGGGCCAGGCGGTGGCCGTCGGTGGCGACCGCCCGCAGCATCTCCCCCTCCGTGCCGGCGATGGTGTGCAGGTAGATGCCGTTGAGATAGTAGCGCGTCTCCTCGGTCGAGATCGCGAACTGGGTCTTGTCCAACAGCCGCTTGAGATCGGCCGCGCTCAGCGTGAAGCGGTGGCTGAACTCGCCGGCGGTGAGATCCGGGAAGTCGGACTCCGGCAGGGTCTGGAGCTGGAAGCGGGCGCGGCCGGCGCGGATCACCAGCGTCCCCTTGCTGGCATCGGCCTCCAGCGAGATCTCGGCCCCCTCGGGCAGCTTGCGCACGATGTCATTGAACATGTGCGCCGGCACGGTGGTGGCACCGGCGAGCTTCACGTCGGCGGCGATCGATTCCACCACCTCCAGGTCGAGATCGGTCGCCTTCAGCTCCAGCCGCGTGCCATCGGCGCGCAGCAGCACGTTGGCGAGAATGGGGATGGTATTGCGCTTCTCCACCACGCGGTGAACGTGGCCGAGCGATTTGGCGAGGTCGGCCCGCTCGACGATGGTACGCATGACGACACCTCGACTGCCGGCGGCCCATGGCCGCGCGGCGGAAAGCTTCGGAATACGCTTCGGGACACGCGGACGGGCTGAGACCGAGCGGCCCTGCCCCCGGCCAGACGTGCCGGGAGCGGGGACTTTAGCGCAGGATTCGCAACAATGCGAAGGCCCTTCGCCATTCGGACACCCGGCCAGGGTGCGCCGGAGCGATCCCTCTAGTCGAGGATGCGCCGCTTGAGAAGCTCGACCTCGTCGGCAAACACCCGGTCGGTCTTGATCTTCTCCTCGATCTTGCGGACCGCGTGCAGCACCGTGGTGTGGTCGCGCCCGCCGAACCGCCGGCCGATCTCCGGCAGCGAGCGCAGGGTCAGCGTCTTTGCCAGGTACATGGCGACCTGCCGCGGCAGCACGACATTGGCGGTGCGGCGCGAGGACAGGACGTCCTGCTTGGTGATGCCGGAGTGCTCGGCGACGAGGCGGATGATGTCCTCGATCCGCACGCGCTTGGTATCGGTGTGGCGGACGAGGTCGCGGATGGCGTGCTCGGCCATCTCCAGCGTCACCGGGCAGCTCGTCAGCGTGTTGTGGGCGAGCAGCCGGTTGAGGGCACCGTCGAGATCGCGGCCATTGGCGGTCACCTGGGCGGCGACATAGTCGACCACCTCGCCGGGCACCTCGAAGCCGGGGTGCTTGGTGCGGATCTGGCCGATGCGCGCCGCCAGGATGGCGCGGCGCAGCTCCTCCTCCAGCGGGCCGACCTCGACCGACAGGCCGCCGGCCAGACGCGAGCGCACGCGCTCGTCCAGGCTCTCAAGCTCGCCCGGCGGCCGGTCGGCGGCGATCACCACGGGCCGGCCGGAATCGATCAAAGCATTGAGCGTGTGGCAGAATTCCTGCTGCACCGACTTGCCCTGCAGGAACTGCAGGTCGTCGATGATCAGAAGATCGATGCCGCGCAGCGCCTCCTTGAAGGCCAGCGCCGTCTGGTTCTTCAGCGCCGCCACGAAGCCGAACATGAACTTCTCGGCCGTAAGGTAAAGCACGCGCCGGCCGAGCCGGCTGGCCCGCCAGGCGATGGCCTGCAGCAGATGCGTCTTGCCGAGCCCGACGGCGGAGTGAACGAAAAGCGGGTTGAAGCGGATGCTCTCGCCGGCACGGGATTCGGCGATCTCCTGCGCCGCGGCGTGGGCGAGCGTGTTCGAGCGCCCGACCATGAAGGTCTCGAAGCTCAGGCGCGGATCGAGCGGCGAAGCCGGCAGGCCCTCGACATTGGCGAACGGCGTGTCGACGATCGGCATCGGCCGCGGCCGCGCGCCGGCCGGCAGCGCGGGCGCCGCCGGCACCGGCTCGGCGGCCGGGCGGGCCGGCAGCCGAGCCACCGCCGAGCGGACCACCAGGTCCACCTGCTTCAGGCTCGGCATCTCCTCGCGCCAGAAGGCGTCGAGCGGCTCGGCGTAATGGGTCTGGATCCAGCTCTTCAGGAAGCGGGTGGGCACCGACAGACGCACCCCCTCGCCGGCCACCGCATCGAGCTGCATGCAGGCGAACCAGCTCGCATAGACCTCCTCGCCGAGCGTCGACTTCAGCCGGGAGCGCACGCGATCCCACGACGCCGCCGCCATTTGCGAGTCGAATTGGGGGTCGAACCGCGTCGACGTCCGCGCAAACGCAGGCTGGGCGCTTCTTACCGATTTGTGGCCGGGGAAAAACCCAGTCTCCAGACCTTCGCTCTTCAACATCCGCCGCTCCGCTCTTCGTCGATGGTCGCAATCGTCATGCCCCTGCCCCGCCAGGCAGGAGAGACGTCGATGTCGTTGCCGGAAATCGCGTTCAGTGCACGCTGGCTGTGCCCGGGAATGGGACCGCGCGTGCCGCCGTCGGCGCTGTGCCGGCCCGGGAGCCGTGCGCTCCCCGGTCGTCAGCGGCTAAGGCGGCATTGGGCTTGACCCCCGGCCGGCAGGGCCGAGGCGCGCGCTCGATCGGAGATCGCAGCCCTTTGTGCACACTGCGCTCGCCGTTCCGTGCAATAGCAGACATAGCTGTCCCTCGGCTGCAACTACGCGCAGCTCTTCTTACTTGGAATGTGGATACTTGTTACGCCACCCGCCGACAGGACGCCGGCAGATCCCAACCAAACAAGTTCGTAAGTATATCGACTGCTGGATGCCTAGACCAAGATCGGGATCCGTTCGGAAAACCCTTGCATGGTCATATGCTCCGCAGCTCCAACCAAAAATAACTCACAACGAACAGACTTACCTGGGGATGTCCCCCGCAGGTGAACGGAGTCTTAACACGCATCCCGGCCTTCGCAACTCGCATCCGCCCCGGGCGCGGCTCCTGGCCGGATCGGCACCGAAACAAAAGCACGGCACGCGGGGCAAACGTCAGCCGGCAAATCTCTGAGGATTCTGCCGGAATCGGGGCTGGTTGCGCCCGCTGCAACACCCTTCCACAAACTCGCGAACGGGGCCTTTGGCCAGTTTGGAACCGGCCGAGAAACCCGGCCCCGGCGCTGCTTATGGTCCAAACGATTGATAATTCGTTAGAAAATCTGAGCGGCGAGACCGACAGCCGAAGGCTCCCAAGCCGCCTTCCCGCCCCCGAAACCGGAAAATAGAGTCAATGGGAAATCTGCGTATGGTTCCGGATGCCCGAATCGGATCCGCCATCGTGAAACGCGCGGCGCCGGACGGATTGCATCCTTTACGCGTGCCGACACGCACAATTCAAGCATGAATAGCAAAAATCCGGCACTTGCTCACAAGTGCCGGATTTCATCCGTGACCCGATATTGTGCTGGGAGCCGGCCCTGTGCCGCGAACCGACTGTGCCGCGAACCGACCGTTCCGGAAATCGACCGTGCCGACGGGACCGCGCGCAGAGGAATCCCTGCGGGCAGCCCGGCGCGGCCGTCCGCCTCAGACGGCGACCCGCTTCACCCGCTTGGTCAGGCGCGAGACTTTGCGCGACGCGGTATTGCGGTGAAGGATGCCCTTGCCGACCGAGCGCATGATCTCCGGCTCGGCGAGCTTGAGCGCCGCCGCGGCCGCCGCGGCGTCGCCCTTGGCGAGCGCCTCTTCGACCTTGCGCACCGCGGTGCGCACCCGTGTGCGGCGCATCTTGTTGATCGCGGTCCGCCGGGCGATCTTGCGGGCCGCTTTCTTGGCAGAGCTGGTGTTGGCCATGGCCTGAATCCTGTAAGTCTGGGGGCGGTCCGACGCCGCGCCGACGTGACAACTTCTGCGGAGGGCTTGAGCGACGTTTTCGGTTCGCCGGCTCACCGGGCCGCAACTCGCGTCCCGGCTCTATAACTGTCGCCCCCGGCAGCGTCAACGGCGCCACAGCCGTTTCGACCGGGAGCATTCGGGCAAGAGCTTGCAGTAAAGCCCGCTCTCGTGGAAAGAAGGCGCCCGAAGTGCCGCGCGCCGCACGCTGATTCTGTCGGCATCGGGGGATATTATGACACTCGGCGATTTGATTGAAGCCACTTTCCTCGGACTCATCGAAGGTCTAACCGAATTCATTCCCGTATCATCGACCGGACACCTCCTGCTGGTCGGCCATTTCCTTGGCTTCGAGTCATCGGGAAAGACATTCGAGGTCTTGATCCAACTTGGTGCCATTCTGGCAATCCTGGTTGTCTACTCTACCCGATTTGTCGATGTTGCCATCCGCCTGCCGACAGATCCTCAAGCACGGCGATTTGTCATTGGAATTGTCGTCGGCTTCCTGCCAGCCGCAGTCATCGGCGTGCTCGCCCACGGTTTCATCAAGCGTGTGCTGTTCGAAACGCCGGCTTTGGTCTGCGTCACCTTGATCCTCGGCGGCGTGGTGCTTCTGATCGTCGACCGGCTGCGGCTGCCCCAGCGCCATCATGACGCCATGCGGCTGTCACCCCTGATGTGCTTCGGCATCGGCTGCTGCCAGGCGGTGGCGATGATCCCCGGCGTGTCGCGCTCGGGCGCCACCATCGTCGGCGCCATGCTGATGGGGGTGGAGAAGCGCGCGGCGGCCGAATTCTCCTTCTTCCTGGCGCTGCCGACCATGGCCGGCGCCTTCACCTACGACCTCTACAAGAACTGGTCGCTGCTCAGCGCCGACGACGGATTGCTGATCCTGGTCGGCTTCGTCGCGGCATTCTGCGCGGCGGTGCTGGTGGTCAAGACGCTGCTCGACTTCGTCGCCCGGCACGGCTTCGCGCCCTTCGCCTATTATCGCATCGCCGCCGGCGTGCTGGGCCTGCTTGGCCTGTGGCTGGTCGGCTGAGGGCGGCGGGCCCCGCCCTCGCGCGGCTGTGCGGACCGGTGGAGGGTGACTCGCGCCGGAACCCTCACACCGGGGGCGGCTCCGAGAACTGCCCCTCGCGGCGGAAGCGGCCGAGATAGCTCGGCAGCACGCTCATCAGTGCGGTCGGGGTGATGCCGAGTCCTTCCAGCGTGTGGCCGGTCTGGATCGCCGCGTGCGAGACGATGTTGGGACTCTTGAGCAGCGTCACCTGGTCGGGCGTGAGCAGCGGGTTGGGCAGATACTGCATCACCAGCGCCTGCAGATAGGCCACCGGGAAGGGCAGCGGCACCAGCAGCCGCTTGCGGCCGGTGATGTCGAGGATCATCCGCAGCAGCTCCTCGAAGGTCTTCACCTCCGGTCCGCCGAGCTCGTAGATGCCGGGCGCCGCCGTCCCCTCGACCCCCTTGAGCGCGGCCTTGGCGACGTCGCCGACATAGACCGGCTGGAAGCAGGTCTTGCCGCCGCCGACCAGCGGCAGCACCGGCGAGATGCGGGCAATCGACGCGAACAGGTTGAAGAAGCCGTCCTCCGGCCCGAAGATGATCGACGGCCGCAGGATCACCGCCCCCGGCACGGCGGCCCGCACCTTCTCCTCGCCCACGGCCTTGGTGCGGGCATAGATCGAGGCCGAGTTGGGATCCGCCCCGAGCGCGGAGACGTGCACCATGCGCGCGCCGACCGCGGCCGCCGCCTCGGCGACGGTGCCGGCCGCCTCGGCATGGACGGCGTCGAAGCGCTGGCGGCCGGTCTCGAACAGGATGCCCACGGCATTGACCACCGCGTGCGCCCCCTCCACCGCCTGACGGACGGAATCGGGATAGCGCAGATTGGCCTGGACGGCGGAAATCTGGCCGACCGTGCCGAGCGGCTGCAGATGGCCGGCGAGGTCGGGCCGGCGTACCGCCGCGCGCACCCGCCAGCCGGCCTTCGCCAGCGCCCGCACGATGTGCCGCCCGACGAAGCCAGACCCACCGAACACCGTGACCAGACGATCCATTTTCTTCAGTCCTCTTCCGCAGCCCGCGGGATCGTGCTCCAGCTCCTGGCCCCAGTGCAACTATCTAGAGCATTTACCGCAGGCGTGGGAACCGGTTATGCGAAAGAGACTGCGCCAATTCAACACTTTAGAGTGTCGGGTGGTCTCAGCCCGGGCGGCGGGTGCCCCGGCCGTTTCGCCGCCCGCCGGAAAGGCCGCCCGCCGGCCGCGCCGGGGCAGCGCAGGGATAGCGCAACCGCGTCGCAGGCTTGCGGCCGGCCGGCCGCCTCGCTACCCCTCGCCGCGAGCGGAGAACTGAATCATGAACGTGCTCTTGATCGGCTCGGGTGGCCGGGAACATGCGCTGGCCTGGAAGCTCGCGGCGAGTCCGCTGATGACCCGGCTCTATTGCGCGCCGGGCAATCCCGGCATCGCCGCGGAGGCGGCCTGCGTCGCGCTCGACCCGGCCGACCATGCGTCGGTGATCGCCTTCTGCCGGGTCAAGGCCATCGACCTCGTGGTGGTCGGGCCGGAGGCGCCGCTGGTGGCCGGACTGGTCGACGACCTGGAGGCCGCCGGCATCAAGGCGTTCGGCCCCACCAAGGCGGCCGCCCGGCTGGAAGGCTCCAAGGGCTTCACCAAGGATCTGTGCCGGGATGCCGGCATCCCCACCGCCGCCTATGCCAGCTTCACCGCGCTGGCGCCGGCCAAGGCGTATGTCCGCGCGAAAGGCGCGCCGATCGTGGTCAAGGCCGATGGCCTCGCCGCCGGCAAGGGCGTGGTGGTCGCCGCCACCGTGGCCGAGGCCGAGGCCGCGCTCGACCACCTGTTCGCCTCTGCCGCGCCCGGCGAGGCGGCCGTGGTGGTGGAGGAGTTCCTCGACGGCGAGGAGGCCTCGTTCTTCGTGCTCTGCGACGGCACCAGCGCGTTGCCGCTCGCCACCGCCCAGGACCACAAGCGCGCCTTCGACAACGACCAGGGCCCCAATACCGGCGGCATGGGCGCCTATTCGCCGGCACCGGTGATGACGCCGGCGGTGGTCGAGCGGACGATGGCCGAGATCATCCGCCCGACGCTGCGGGCGATGGCCGAAAAGGGCTGCCCGTTCAAGGGCATCCTCTATGCCGGGCTGATGGTCGGCAGCAATGGCCCCAAGCTCATCGAATACAATGTTCGCTTCGGCGATCCCGAGTGCCAGGTGCTGATGATGCGCCTGGTGTCCGACCTGCTGCCGGCGCTGATCGCGGCGCGCGACGGCACGCTGAACGATGTCGAGCTGCGCTGGTACGACGACGCGGCGCTGACCGTGGTGCTGGCCGCCAGGGGCTATCCCGGCAAGGCCGAGACCGGCACGGTGATCGCGGGCCTCGGCACCGCCGCCCAGGGCGATCCCGACGTGGTGGTGTTCCACGCCGGCACCGCGCAGCGCGGCGACGACATCGTCGCCGCCGGCGGGCGGGTGCTGGGCGTCACCGCCATGGCGCCGACCATCGCCGAGGCGCAGGCCAAAGCCTATCGCGCGGTCGACCGCATCGACTGGCCGGGCGGCTTCTGCCGGCGCGACATCGGCTGGCGGGCGATCGCGCGCGCCGGCTGACCGCCGGCCTATTTCAACGGGATCGGATAGACCCGCCTGACGCCACGGGCGACGAGGCCGGCGACGACCGCCTTGGCGAGGTCGCCGGGCAGAAACACCAGCGCCCCCAGCGCAGCCTTCTCAAGCGGCAGCCCGGTGGCCAGCGCCAGCCAGGGAATGCCCATCGCGTAGCACACCCCGATGCCGCCGGCGATGCAGGCAAGAATGGACAGACCATTCTCCTTCCACGCCGGGCCGCGCACGCGTGCGAAGCGCGCGGCCAGCCAGCCGATGACGAACGCCCCGGCGATGAAGCCGAACAGGAAGCCGCCCGAGGGACCAAGCAGCATGCCGAGCCCGCCACGCCCGCCCGACAGCACTGGCAGCCCGATCGCCACCAGGAGCATCACCAGCGCGGTCGCCGCCGCGCCGCGCCGCGGGCCAAGAATGGCGCCGGCCAGCATGACGGCGAGGTTTTGCAGCGTGATCGGAACCGGGAGCCCCGCAACCGGAATGACCGGAACCAGCCCGAACGCCACGATGATCGCGGCGAACAGGGCAATGAGGACGATGTCGCGAATGGTCATGTCGAGCGGATTCTGGCCAAGTTTGAAGGAGCGTCGCACCAGACCACGGCCAAGCTGCCTCCGACAAGCCGTATCGCGGCCGCCGGTCATGTGAACGCGCCCGCCCCTCACCGCCCCGGCCGGTCGGGCGGAAAGCCGCGCGCCTCGATGGCGGCGGCGATGTCGTCGGCGTCCTTGAGGGTGCGCACCACCAGCGGCACGATCAGCGCGAGCGGATTGGCGTCGAGCCCGCGCGCCGCCTGCGCCTCGCGGATCTCGCGATAGTGGCCGAGAATGTCGGGCACGAAGCGCAGCACCAGCGACACGGCGAGCGCGATGCGGGCGGAATCGACGAGGCCGCGCCGGTCGAGCGGCGCCAGCAGCGCCTCGATCGCCTCCAGCATGTCGGCGGCGCGGGTCGACAGCGTCACCGCCAAGGCCGCCAACACGATGGCGGAGAAGCGCAGCGCCACCACCGCCGCCTGGTGCCAGCCCTGCGACAGGCCGGCGATCAGCGCCACCAGACCGATCAGGATCGCGCTACCGGCGAGCTGGCGCGTCAGGCGCGCCCGCGGCGGGCGGACGATCGCAAGCAGCAGGACCCCAGCCAATGCCGCCGGCAGCAGCAGCGCAAGATCGGCGGTGAGGAACACGGCGGTACCGAGCACCACGAGACCCGCCAGCTTGGCCGACGCCGGCGCGCGGTGCAGCAGGCTGTCGCCGGGACTATAGAGTGGCGCGGTCATGCGGCGGCGCGCTCGCGATACCAGGCGATGGCGGCGCGCGGGGTGTCGTCGGCCGCGATGCGGCCGTCCTCGATCACCAGCACCCGGTCGAACCGCTCGACGAGGTCGAGATCGTGGGTGACGACGAGCGCGGATGCGGCCAGCGCGTCGATGACCGCGCGGATGCGGTTGCGGTTCTTCAGGTCGAGCAGCGTGGTCGGTTCGTCGAACACCACGAGCTTCGGGCGCATCACCAGCACGGCGGCCAGCGCCGCGAGCTGCTTTTCGCCACCCGAGAGCGAATGACTCGCGCGCTCCACGAGATGAGCGATGCCGAGCCGCGCCAGCTCTGCCGTGACGCGGGTCGGAATTTCGACCTTCGCCAGGCCCGAATTCTTGAGCCCGAACGCCATGTCCTCCGCTATGATGGGAAAGACGATCTGGTTGTCGGGATTTTGGAACACGAAGCCGACGCTGCGGCGGATCTTGGCGGCCTCCCGGGCAGTGTCGAGCCCGTCGATCCGCACCGCGCCGGTGGTCGGCACGACCAGGCCGTTCAGCAGGCGGGCAAACGTGCTCTTGCCCGAGCCATTGGCGCCGATGACGCCGATTCGCCGCTCTTTGAGCGTCAGTGTCGTCGGCGCGATGATCGTGCGGCCGTCGATGACGACGCCGGCGCGGTCGAGTTCGACCGTCACCACGGCAGCGTTGTCGGCGGAAGTGGATGGATCGGGGTGGCGCATGGCTATCCGGTGTGGCAGAGCGAACGCCGCTCATAGCGGGCATGGGGGCGCGGCGCCACCGGCTGCGGCGCCGCCGAAGCGCGCCCTACCGGCGACGCCGGGCGCTGCGTCATGCCAAGGACTTGCAGACCGCGCCTGGACAGGCCAAAGTTGGTTTAAGTTTGACTTTGGGAGTAAGTCTCATCCACGACTTCCACACCCTGAGAACCGTGTCTGACGCGCGTCTGGATAGCGTGCTCGATACCGCCGTCGATGGCATCATCGTCACCGACGAGCGCGGTCGCGTGCTCATGTTCAACCAGGCGTGCGAACGGCTGTTCGGCTGGAGCGAGGATGAGATACTCGGCCGCAACATCACCCTGCTGATGCCGCATAGCTGCGCCGCCGACCATGACGGCTACATCTCCACCTACATGGCCACCGGCGTGCGCAAGATCATCGGCATCGGCCGCGAGGTGCTGGGCCAGCACCGCGAGGGCACGGTGTTCCCGATCGAGTTGTCGGTGGGCGAGGCCAACACGCCGGACGGCCGGCAGTTCATCGGCATCCTGCGCGACCTGCGGCCGCGCAAGGAGGCCGAGCAGCGCCTGAACCAGTTGCAGACGGACCTGCTTCACATGGCCCGCGTCTCGGCCATGGACGAGATGGGTGCAGCGCTGGCGCACGAACTCAACCAGCCGCTGACCGCGGTGATGCTCTATCTGCAGGCCATCGCCCGGGCCAATGCGCGCGAGGCGCGCCAGGGCGGCGGCTTTTCCGAGAACACCAAGCTCATTCTCGACAAGGCGGTGCGGGAGGCCGAGCGCGCCGGCAACATCATCCAGCGCATGCGCCAGTTCGTCGAGAAGCGCGAGCCCGAGCGCCGCCTGCTCGAACTCAACCCGCTGGTCGACGACGCGGTGGAGCTGACCATGCTCGGCCATCGCCGCGGCACGCGCATCCTGCGCCAGCTTGCCGACGATTTGCCGCAGGTCCGGGTCGACCCGGTGCAGATCCAGCAGATCGTCGTCAACCTGGTGCGCAACGCGCTGGAAGTGGTCAAGGGCGTGGAGGCGCCGGAGGTACGGGTGGTCACCCGCGCCATCGACGGCATGGTGGAGATGGCCGTCCAGGACAATGGTCCCGGCATCCTGCCAGAGGCGATGGAGAACCTGTTCCGGGCGTTCGCCACCTCCAAGCGCACCGGGCTCGGCCTGGGACTGGCCATTTCGCGGACGATTGCCCAGAATCATAGCGGCGATCTGGTCGTCGACCCCGGCGGATCGGGCCGCGGGGCGTGTTTCATCCTGCAGCTTCCGGCGGCCAAGCCGGAAACGCTGTGAAACCGGAGACGCTGTAAAGCCGGAGACGCTGTAAAGCCGAAGTCCTGTGAAGGCGGGGTGTGAAGCGCGGCGGGCAACCGGGCGCAAACGGAAAACGACAGGAACGGCATCGTGAGGCCGCCGTCTGGCCCCTCCCCCTGCGCAGCGGCGTGGGGACGGCCCGAACCAGCGACGACACACCCAGCACCGACAATGGAAATGGCCCGAGACGGCGAGCGAAAGGAAGTCCATGCCGACGACTGCATCGAATGGGGCTCTTGAGGTTTTCGTGGTCGACGACGACCCGGCCGTGCGCGATGCGCTCGCAACGGTGCTGACGATCGAGGGCTTCCACGTCACCGGCTTCGCCGACGGCGGGGCCTTCATCACCGCCGCCCGCTCCCGCACGCCGGCCTGCATCCTGCTCGACGTGCACATGCCGGGGCGCTCCGGGCTCGACATCCTCAAGGAGCTCAACGCCCAGAACTACGCCTCGCCGATCTTCATCATTTCCGGCCAGGGCGACATTCCGATGGCCGTCGAGGCCATCAAGAACGGCGCGCTCGACTTCATCGAGAAGCCGTTCGACGCCGACACCGTGGTGTCGCGCGTGCGCGACGCGATCGACGCCAGCGCCCGCCGCAACCAGAACGGCCGCGCCGATTTCCTGCACATGGCCTTCCCCGGCCACGACCTGCTGACGCCGCGCGAGCGCGAGGTCCTGGCGCAGATCGCCTCCGGCGCCTCCAACAAGGAGGCCGGCCGCCACCTCGGCATCAGCCCGCGCACCATCGAGGTTCATCGGGCCCGCATCATGGAAAAGCTCGGCGCCAAGAACGCCGCCGATCTGGTGCGGATCGTGCTGACAGAGGGGCGCGGCCAATAGGCTGACGGCGGCCGATCCGCTGCCGGCAAGCCCGCGTCCGGTCCGAAACCCGCCCCCCGGGGCCGAGGCGTCGTCTCCCGGTCAACGGAGATCCCATCTCGGCGTTCGGGGTTTCGGCGCGCGGGTTCGCAGGGATCGCGTCAGGATCAGCCGGAAGCCGTATTTCTGGTTATTGCACGCACGGGTTGCTGCGTCTTAGACGAAGCACCTCGCGGGGATTTCGCGGCTGTCGCATTTCCCCGCATTGTTGGCGGGACACCCGGTGTATTTCTCTAGTGCATTCGCCGCAGAGGCGGAAACCGATCTTGCGAAAGTGAATGCGGTAAATCAACAACTTAGAGCGTCCCTCCGGTTGAGTGAGATCGACGGGGGCTCTGGCGGCGGACGTATCCAGCCTGGGATGATTGCCGCCTGCGATACGAAATCCCGCCTGCAAGGCCGGGGGTCCGTATTCCGATCGCCGAAAATCCCGTTCCCGAACAAGGATTGTCGGCGAGGCTGTTTCCTTGGATCACGGCGTGATCCCCCGGAAACCGTATGAAAGCACAAAAGGTGACGATTCATATTGTCGAAGATGATCCGGGTGTCAGCGACTCGCTGGTTCTGCTCTTGCGGAGTCTCGGTCATCACGCCATTGCCTATCCAGACGCGGAAACCTTCTTTCGTCACGAGCCGCCCGGCGCCGGCGACACGATCATCATCGACCTGCTGCTGCCCGGCATCAGCGGGGCGAAGGTGATTCGCTGGCTGCAGCGCCTCGCCAATCCGCCGGCCATCATCGCCATTTCCGGCCAGCCGCAATCCGCGATCGAGGCGCAGCTTCGCGGCATGGCGATGCCCCGCCTGCTGCGCAAACCGCTGACCGAGGACGTCATCACCCAGGAGCTCGGCTGAGGAACTCGGGTGAGGATCTCGGCCAAGGATCTCGGCCAAGGATCTCCACCAAGGATCTCGGCGGCGCCCGCTCGGGTGAAATTTGCGCGCCTGACGTTTGTTCGGCAGACATCCATCCAGCAGACATCCGTCCGGCAGACATCCGTCCGGCAGACATGGGCCGGCGGGCGCTCGAATGGCCGATATTCATTTGACGCAGATCATAATGTTTGGAACCTTGAGCGCCGTCATTGACGGCCTTCGGCCGTTGCGCCAACAGATGCTATCGTCCGGATAATATGCCGCGGTTAGGCGTTCTCCCTAAGTACGTCACCGGTTAACGTCCTCAGAACGCACGACTAGGCTTTCCGCAACAAGGCGAGCCGGATACGTAGCCGGCATGGCCAGACCAGGGGAAACCATGAAGCAACTCGTCGAGGAGCGGCAGGGGGAAACCGCCTCCCGCTGCGGTCACACCCCGGTATTGCACGCGCCCCCGGTGCTTCCAGTCCAGGATGTCGATGGCGAGATCGAGGGCCAGCGCGTCCGCTTCGTCCAGCACGCTTTGATCTTCCTCGAAGGCGACCCGGCCGACCGCATCTTCCAGGTCGTCGACGGCGCGGTGATGCTCTACAAGCTCCTGCCCGACGGTCGCCGCCAAGTGGTCGAGCTGCTCGGGCCGGGCGACATTTTCGGCCTGTCGTTCAAGCCGGTCCATGATTCCTCCGCCGAGACCCTGTCGCCGGCGCTGGTAACCTCCTACGAGCGCTCCGCCGTCGAGCGCTCGCCGCACTTCCTCGCCCGCCTGAACCGCTGCGTGCAGTCGCAGATCTGCGCCCTGCACGAGCACGCCGTGCTGCTCGGCCGCAAGTCGGCGCTGGAGCGCGTGGCGAGCTTCCTCATGCGCTTCGTGCCGCTGCACACCTGCCCCACCCATCAGGATCGCGAGCAGATGCTCGCCACCGTGCGCCTGACCATGACGCGCCAGGAGATCGCCGACTATCTCGGCCTCACCATCGAGACCGTCTCGCGCGCCTTCTCCGAATTGCGCCGCCGCGGTGTCGTCTCGATCGAGAAGCAGGACGAGGTGAAGATCAACCACGTATGCGGCATCTGCCGGCTGACCGGCACGCACTGACAGCGGTCCGCAGCCGCGGTTTCAGAGCGCCCGGTCTGACGGCATCAGACCGGGCGCTCTGAGTTTTTGGTCCGTCGCAGTCTCTTTCGGAAAGCCGGTCACTTTCGTAGAGCCGGCATCCGCTTCTGCGGAGACTGCTCTAAAGGCTGAAGAACCTGAACCGACCGGCCGGAACATTGGCGAGGCACACGGCGAGGCGGAACGCACACGACGCGCGCCGGGGCGTACCTCTGCGCGCCCCCCACCCCCAACCCCTCCCCACCATTCACTGCGTTCATGGGGGGAGGGGAGAAGAGGCATGCTCTTTTCTCCCCTCCCCCCGCGAGCTTCGCGAGCGGTGGGGAGGGGTCGGGGGTGGGGGGGTGCGCAGGGGCGAAACCCGAAACCGGAAATTGGCCGGAAGCCGTCTCGGTTTGCCACCGAAAACCCGGCACGCCGACGAGGGAAGCGCCTCGCCGCCGGGAGCCGCTGGGGTGGCGTTGACCCAGACACGTCCTGTTTAGGCCGTCCCCGGCGTCCCGCCGGCCAGCACCTCGGCCGCAACCGTCCGATCGATATTGCCGCCGGTAAGCACGATGCCGACGCGTCGTCCGCGCAGCCGGTCGCGCTCGGCCAGCGCCGCGGCGAGAGGCGCCGCACCGGCGCCCTCGGCCATATTGTGGGTGTCCTCGAACAGCGCGCGGATCGCGGCGGCGACCGCGTCGTCATCGACCTCGACGATCCGGGCGGCGCCGCGGCGGATGATCTCCAGCGCCGCCGGATCGGGCGTGCGCACCGCCATGCCGTCGGCGAAGGTGTCGGCGCTGTCGGTGGCGACCGGACGGCCCGCCGCGAACGACAGCGCGTAACCCGGCGCGCGGGCGGACACCACGCCGACGATCTCGGTCTTCAGCCCCAGCGCCTCGCGCACCGCAATGCAGCCGCAGATCCCCGAGCCGAGGCCGATCGGCACATAGAGCACGTCGAGGTCGGCCACCGCGCTCATCAACTCCAGCGCATAGGTCGCAACCCCCGAGATCAGCTCGCGCGAAATGGCCGGCGCGAACACCAGACCGTCGCGTTCGGCAAGTTCGAACGCGTGCGCCTTCGCAGCGTCGAAATCGCGGCCAAACTCGACCAGACGGGCGCCGAACGCCCGCATGGCGGCGTTCTTCTCCGGCGAATTGCCGTGCGGCACCACGATGGTCACCGCCGCCCCCGCCCGCCCGCCGGCAAAGGCCACCGACTGGCCATGATTGCCGCGCGTGGCGGAAATGACGCCGAGCGCCCCGGTGCGCTCGCGCCGCAGACGATCGAAATAGACCAGGCCGCCGCGCACCTTGAAGGCACCGGTCGGCGTGTGGTTCTCGTGCTTGACCCAGATCTCGGTGCCGAGGCGCTTCGCCAGCAGCGGCCACGCATAGTGCGGCGTCGGCCCCAGCGTGGCGTGGACCAGCGCCGCGGCGCGTTCGATATCGTCACGTTTCGGCAGCATGCTTGCTCCTGACGCTCCGGGCCGCACACGGCCGGACAACCGCAAGCCTGCCGGCGAATTCCCTATCGTCAAATGGAAAGGGGCGATCGATCCGATCGCCCCTCGTGATGCGGAATGCGAAGCTCCGGCCGATCGGCCGGAGCTCGTATGGTGCGGTTTCCGGTTGATCCCTTCGGAATGCCGGAAACCCCTTGTTCGATAACGGATTTTCGACGGCCTGTCCGGCCTCAGCCTTCCAGCTTGCCGATGTGGTGCTGGGCGTAGAGCTGCAGGCCGAGCTTCTCGACCAGATCGAGCTGGGTTTCGAGGAAGTCGATATGGCCTTCCTCGTCCGTCATCAGCTCCTCGAACAGGTTCTTGGACGGGAAGTCGCCGACCGAGGCCGCATACTTCGCGCCCTCCTGATACAGCGCCCGCGCCTCCTTCTCGGCCGCCAGGTCGGCGTCGAGGACTTCCTTGATGTTCTGGCCGATCCGCAGCGGATCGAGCGTCTGCAGGTTGGGGAAGCCCTCCAGGAACAGGATGCGCTCGACGAACTTGTCGGCGTGCTCCATCTCCTCGATGGCCTCCTCACGCCACTTCTTGGCGAGATCCTTGTATCCCCAGTCGTCGAGCATGCGATAGTGGAGCCAATACTGGCTTACCGCCGTCAGCTCGCTGCGCAAGCCGCGGTTGAGATACTCGATGACTTTCTGGTCGCCCTTCATTCGTGCCTCCGAGACGCGCAAATCCGATACGCGCAAACTGGAATAACTCTAATATGTAATACGAAATCCGGCCGATCAAGCCGGCGTTTCGCATTCCGGTCGCCGAAAATCGCGTCGTCGAACAAGGATTTTCGGCGCGCATGATCTCCGGATCAGCAGGTGACCGCCCGAACACCATGGCAGACCGCATGTGTCATGACCGGCTTCTGCAAGCCGCCATATACTCACATTATTATAATTGATTGCAGGCGAAAAGAATGCCGAAACTCTCGGCAATACGCGCTCGCCTTACCGCCGCAGCACTTGAATTCACGAAGAGGAAGAGCCCTATTCGGCCGCTTCCAGCAAGGGCGCGGGGCCGAACCGGCGCGGCGAGACGCGGTCATCCTTCACGCCATGCAGATGCAGCGGCTGGCGCTGCACATGGCCGGTATCGGTTACATGTGCCCCGCAGACGGTGGGGCAGGCGTCGCAATCGCCGCTCCTCACCTCGTCCAGAACCGCCTTGATCGAACGCGCGCAGCGGTGGCACTGCCCGTCACAACCTCCGAGCGTGCGGTAGACATCGCCGACGGTGCGCACCGTCGCGCCCTTGCTGGCGGCCGTTCGGATGTCATGGTCGGAGAGGACGTTGCAGGAGCAGACGATCATCCAGCTTGCCCCAATCTGCTGATGCGACCGAGTGGCATTCCATGTCCCATGAAATGCCGCCGCTGTCCATCGCGGGCAAGTCCCGACGATGCATATTGGAACTCGTCTGAACTGCAGGCCGGTCACCCGGCCGCGTCGCCAGTCTCCCGCAAGCCCCCTCAGGGATCCCCGAACGCCATCACTCCGCCAGCACGCGGGTGGGTGGAAAGGTGATCTCGACCATCGTGCCGGCATTGACGCCGCTGCGGATGCCGAAGGTGGCGCGGTTGGCCTCCACCAGCGCCTTGGTGAGCGGCAGGCCGAGCCCGGTGCCGTCGCCGCGGGTGCCGGCGCGGCCCGAGGTGTTGATCTGGCGGAACGGCTCCAGCGCCGCGGCAATGTCGGCCTCGTTCATGCCGACGCCGGTGTCGCGCACCCGCACCACCACCTCCCCGGTCTCCGACAACGCGGTGGACAGGATCACCTGCCCGCCCGGCTGGGTGAAGCGGATCGAGTTGGACAGCAGGTTGAGCACGATCTGCCGCATGGCGCGGGCGTCGGCCACCACCGGCGGCAGATGCGGCGCCAGCGACGTGCGGATGATGATGCGCTCGCGATTGGCCTGCGGCTGCATCAGCGCCATGCACTGGGCCAGCACGTCGTTGAGGTCGACGCTGACGAATTCGAGATCGAGCTTGCCGGCCTCGATCTTCGACAGGTCGAGCAGGTCGTTGACCAGCGACACCACGTGCTCGCCGGAGGTGTGGATGTCCTTGAGATATTCCTTGTAGCGCGGATTGCCGATCGGCCCGAACCGCTCCTCCATCATCACCTCGGAGAAGCCGATGATGGCATTGAGCGGCGTGCGGATCTCGTGGCTGATCTTGGCCAGGAAGTCCGACTTGTGGGAGCTGGCCCGCTCGGCTGCCCGGCGCGCCGCCACCAGCTCGTCCTCGGCCCGCTTCCACTGCGTGATGTCGCGGAACACCGCGCAGAACTTGGTGCCGTCCTCGTTGATGCGGCCCATGGTCATGAACAGCGGGATCAGCCCGCCCTCGCGCACCCGGCCCATCACCTCGCGCCCGTCGTTCAGCACGCTGGCGACGCCGCCGCGCAGCAGCCCGTCGATATAGTCGAACGCCGCGCGCTGGCTCTCGGGCGCGAACAGCAGGCCGAAGGAGCGGCCGGCAAGCTCGTGCCCGTCATAGCCGAACAGCGCCTCGGCGGCGCCATTGGTGCCGAGGATGCGCCCGTCGCGGTCGGTCAGCACCACGCCGTCGGTCGCGGTGTTGAGAATCGCGTGCAGCTCGCGCGCCGAGGCCTCGGCGGTGCGGAGCGCCCCCTCCAGCATGCGGATGCGCTCGTCGGCCTGGTTGTCGATCCGGCGCAGCACCAGCACCATGGCGCTGTCGCCATGCCAGGGCGCGCTGAACAGCCGCGCCTCCACCGGTACCAAAGCGTCCGATCCGCCGCGGATCGTCAGCGCCTTGCCGCCGCTGTCGGCCCCGGCCAGATCCTCGCCCCCGAACAGCGCGGCGATGCCGCCGGCGCGCTCGATCTCCTCGGCCGTCCGCCGTCCCGTCCAGTCGAGCAGCGCCGGATTTGCGAACAGCACGCGGTCGGCACGGTAGACCAGCACGCCGAGCGGGATGCGCTCCAGCACCGCCCGCTCGCCGCTGGCCACCATGCGGGCCACCAGCTCGGGACGGGCCTCGGGCTCGGGCTGAAGCGCGGGCACCGGTTCCGCCAGGGGCGCGGGTTCGGCGGGCGCCTCATGCGGATCCTGCTCTTGCGGCTCCTGCTCGTGCAGATCCTGCTCGCGCAGATCCTGCTCATGCAGATCCTGGGCAGCGGCCTGGGGCGGCTCCTCCGGGGGAACCTGAGGGCCCCCCTCATCCCCGCGTTCCTCGGATGCAGGTTCGCCAGCCGCGCGCGCGGCTGCCCCAGACGCCTCGGTCTCGGAAACCTCCGTCTCCGGCACGTCAATCTCGGGCACGCCGGTCTCGGGCGCCTCGGCTTCGGGCGCCTCGACCTTGGAGTCCGCGAGCTTGGGCTCCTTGGGCTCGTCGGGTTTGCGGGCCTCAGGCGCCGGTCTCGGCGTCTCCGGCAGCACCGCGCCGATGCGGCCGGTGCCCCCCTCCCCGGCCCGCGGCACCGCACCGAGCATGCGGCCGATCTCGTTGAACGCCGAGCGCTCGCCCGGCGACAGCGCGGGCTTGCGCGCCTCGGGCGGCTCGGCCCTGAGCGGCACCACCTTGGCACCGGCACCCGGCTTGGCTGCGGGCTCGACCGGCGGCGCGGGCGCGGCCGGCGGGGCAGCCTCGGCCTTGCTGTCCGCAGGCGGCGGCGCGGCTGGCGCCGGCCGCAGCGCCCGGCACACGCCGAAGCCGCGATAGCCCTGGAACGTGCGCGCGCGGTCGAACACCGGCAGGCCGGCGAGATCGACCATCGCCACATCGTCGAAGTCGGTCGGCCACGCCACGTTGACGCCCGACCAGGTGTCGCGCTTGGCCAGCGCGCGGGCGATGCGCCCGTCGGGGTCGAACCCCAGGCGCTCGGCAAGATCGACCAGATTTTCGCCGATGATGTCGGCAGCCCGCTGCCCAACCGCCTCGGCAAGTTCGCCCGACACCTGGACCAGAAGCCCCGCCGCATCGGTCTGCCAGACGAAACGCAGCGGCAGGCGGCGGCCGCCTCCGCTCGCCGGGGCCGCCGGCGCCTCGGCAGACGGCGCCTCGGCCGGCGGCGTGGCGGCAGGCTCGGTCGCCGGCGCGGACGTCTCGCGCGCCTCGGACGCCTCGTTCGCGACCGCGTCGATCGGCGCGCGCTCCTCGGCGGTCTCGGGACCGGCCGGCTCGGCGGCGGCCGGCGCCTCGATGGGGACCGGCTCGGCGGTCGGCTCTGCCGTCGGTTCGGCAAACAGGTCGGCCTGCGGCGCCGGCTCGGCCGGCGGCACCGGCTGCGGCGCGGGCGCCGCGGCTTCGGGGGCCGCGACGAAACGGCCGAACAGCATCGGCGCGCCGCCGAGCGTGAGAACCTGCAGCACTAGCTGCCCGCCGGCCAACGGCCGCGCAGCCGGGCGCATCGCCGCCTCGGCGATCCAGGCCGGGGCGTCGGCGGCCAGGGCCGACAGCCTCGGCGCCGCACCAGCGAGCCACCCGGCCTCGGCGCTCGCCGCCAGGATCCGGCCCTCGCCGTCGGCGACGATCGCCGGTGCCGCGACGATGGCGGCGATCAGCCGGGCGATGGTGGCCGCGGTCGCGGCGCGATCGCCCCCCTCCTCCAGCGAGGCGATGGTGATGAGGTCGCCGAGCGGGGTGTCCGGCAGCCGGCGGCAGGCGGCGGTGACCGCCGCGAAGCGCGCGCCGGGCAGGCGCAGCCGCTCCAGGCGAACCGCCCCGCTCCGTGGCAGCACGCGGCGCAGCCGATCGAGCTCCCGGCCAAGCGGCGAGGTCTCCGGCACATGCGCCCCGAGCCCCGCGGCCGGCCCGAGGGCGGCGAGGCCCCCGGCATTGGCCAGCGCCAGCGTGCCATCCGCGCCACAGGCCCAGGCCGGCCCCTGCCGGGCGATCAACCCGGCGAGCCTGCCATCGCTGAGCGCGGCCATCAGCCGCTGGAGATCGATCATCGCTCGCGTCTCGTCTCGCCGCGTCGCATCTGGTGCTCGGCCGGTGGCAGCAGCCCGGCCATTTCTAACTGAAATATTAATAGAAACGTGGCGTCGCTCCGTCCACGCGCACGGCCGCCGTGAACAAAATACGCTTCTTTAACCTTAACTAGGCGGGCCACTCCGACAGGCCCCGCATATCGCGATGCGAAATTTATGTTGCAGTGCACAATAAGCAATGCTAAGGTTGCTTTTGTCATCGCTGCTACCCTCGGGGCGTGGGAGCCCGGGGGTCCGAGCAGCCCACCCAAGGAGGCTTGCAATGGTTACGACGAAGAACCCGCAACTCGACGTCCCGCCGGAACTGCGCGATTTCGCCGAAAAGAGCGTCGAACAGACCAAGAAGGCGGTCGACAGCTATCTGAGCGCCGCCCAGAAGGCCGTCGGCACGATCGAAGGCTCCGCCGAGGCGATGCAGAGCGGCATCAAGGATCTGGGCAAGAAGGCCATGGGCTTTGCCGAGGTCAATGTGGCGTCGAGCTTCGAGCTTGCCCAGAAGCTGGTCCGCGCCAAGGACGTGCAGGAAGTGATGCGCATCCAGGCCGAGTTCGTCCAGGACCAGATGAAGGTGCTCTCCGAGCAGGCCAAGGAACTCGGCACCATCGCCCAGAAGGCGCTGAAGGTGAACACGCCGTCCTGAGCGCATCGAGGGGACATTGCCAGGATCCCGCCGGTGATGGCGTGTGACCACAGGCAATGACCGGCGATCCGAGGCGATCGGATCGGACAGCCGCGAGGCGCGTCATCGGCGCGCCAGCGTTCGGCTGAGCGGCACGAACGGGAGACACGGAGGTCGGCCCTCTGGGCCAACGATCCGTGTCCAGGTCGCCGGAAATCCCGGTTTCGCATCCGGGTTTTCGGCAAGGCTGTCTCCGGGATCATCGGATGATCCTCCGGAGGCCGGACAGTTGATACGACATCCGGTCCCAGGACCGGCGTTTCGTATTCCTTTCGCCGAAAAATCCTTCAGATCAAGGATTTTTCGGTGAGACCGTTTCCGGCAGCCCAACGGGATCGACCGGAAACCGTATCAGATGTTCCCGGACTGCCCGCGGCGGTCGGACCGGGAGGGTGTGCACCGCCGCAACCGATTTGAGGACAACCACCATGGCCGAGACCAAGATCGAGCCCAAGAGCATGGCCGAGGTCAAATCCGCCGAGGTCAAACCCGCCGACACCAAGCCGGCGAAGCCCAAGGCGCCGGTAGCCGCGGCGGCCGACATGGAACTGCCGGTGGCGATGCGCGAGATGGCCGAGAAGAGCGTCGCCCAGGCCAAGGATGCCTATGAGAAGATCAAGTCGGCGGCGGAAGAGACCACCGACATGATCGAGGACACCTACATCACGGCGAGCAAGGGCCTTTCCGACCTCAACATCCGGGCGCTGGAAGCGATGCGGGCGAACATCAACGCCTCCTTCGACTTCACCCGCGCGGTGATGCAGGTGAAGACCCTGTCGCAGGCGGTGGAGCTGACCTCCAGCCACATCCGCAAGCAGTTCGAGACGCTGATCGACCAGACCCGCGAACTGACGGATCTGGCCCAGAAGATCGCCGCCGACACCGCCGAGCCGGTGAAGGCCAGCGTCGAGAAGGTGGTCAAGCCGGCCGCCTGATTCGGCTTCCGGCCGATCGGGCCGCAGAACCATATGCCGGTCGCCGAGAATCCCGTTCTCGGACACGGGGTTTTCGGTGCGGCCGTTGCCGGGATCCGAGGAGATCGTCCGGAAACCGTGTGATACGGTTTCCGGCTGATCAAGCCGGAGAACCGTACTCAAATCGCCGAAAATCCCGTTTCCGAACAAGGGGTTTTCGGCGAGACCGTTTCCGGCATCCCGAAGGGATCAACCGGAAACCGCATGAATTGGCACCGGAAGATCCGCCCCGCTGGCGATGAAAGCGCCTCGCTGCCGGCAGCCGCTGGGGGGTGGGTTGGCCCGGACACGACCCCGGACACTGTTTCGCCGAGGCAGGACGCATTGCCCGCCCGCCGCGGCGAGGTGGGCGTTCTGGAGTGACGTTCGAACATGGACGCTCGGAGGCAGGAGTTCGAGGGCGGGCGCTCGGAGGCGGGAGTTCTGACGCAGGCGTTCGGAGGCGAGAGACCGGAGGCAGGAGTTCGGAAACACGCGTTCGCCGGCCACCCCTGCCCTTTCGTCTCCCGCGAGCCTCCGCTGAGTCCCCCTTCGGCCCCATCTCGCGCTGCGCTGGCGTCCAGCCAATCCCGCCGGGCCGCAATGCCTGAGGGGCATGAACACCGCCGCCGGCAACTTGTCCCTCGTTTTCGCCCCGCAAGCGAGATAATCCGCAGGAAGGTGGGACGGGGGTCTTGAAATGCCGGGGCCAACTCGGTATGCAGCCTACCTCCCGGCACCGACCGGCTCGCGCGCCCGTAGCTCAGCTGGATAGAGCACCAGACTACGAATCTGGGGGTCAGAGGTTCGAATCCTTTCGGGCGCGCCATTAAAATCAAACACTTAGCTGCCCTCCTTCGGCTTCCGAACCCGTCTGGTTTGCAGACGGTTTGCAAATTTCGTTCGCTTGGCGTTCTCGAAATTGGCGATTGCCTCCTCAGCCAGCCCCCGCGTTCGGGCTAGGTAGGTTTCCAAGATCCTCGTCACCGTCTTGAGCGAGTGGCCGGTGATGGACGCAATCTGCGGAACCGTGCAGCCGGCCTCCGCCAGCATCGTGACCGCCGTTCCCCGGAGGTCATGAAAGTGCAGGTCGGTGATTCCCGCCGCCGCCGACGCTTCCTCCCAGCACCGTGCGAAGTACCGTTTCTCCCAGGGCCGGCCCGTCTTCGTGGTCAGAATCACCGCCGCCTGGCGCGGTGCTTCGTCGAGCATCCGCCGCAACGCCTTCGTGCATGGCACGGTGAGGGCGGGGGCGACCTTGCCACCCCTCTTCGATTTGCCCTGCCGAAGGGTGATCGCCGTCCCGTCGTAGTTCGTCCAGGCAAGCCGGCGAATGTCTCCTTGCCGCTGCCCGGTGTGGAGCGCGAGGATCAGCGCGCGCTGCAGCTCAATCGGCGCGACCTTCATGAAGGCTGCGACGTGCTCCGGTAGCCAAATCCTGTCGACGCGATTGGAGGCGTAGAGGCGCTTGAAACCGGCGAGGTGGTTCGCGCTGAGCCGGCCGTTCTCCCGCGCCCAGGTGAGCATGGCGCTGATCGCCGAGAGCCGGTTGTCGGCCTCGCGCTCGCCCGACGACTTGGCGATCTGTGCGCGCCAATCGAGGAAGTCGCGGCGCACGCGCGGATCCTCAAGCGCGGCGATCGGCAGGTCGCCGAACTTGCCCTCCGCTTTCGTGAGCATCCGGCGATACTCGCCTTGGGTGCTGTCCGCGAGCTTCCCGAATTCCGGTGACAGCGTGAAGTCGCGCACCAGCCCATTGAACACGCCGGCGAGTCGGTCCCGCATCAGCTTCTCGGCGGCTGCGATACAGGCCAGGAACTCCGGCGAGCCCGGCTCGCCGGTCAACGGATGCCCGGTTGCCCGATGGTAGCGATGGACCTTCACCGTTCCGTCGGCGAGCTTCTTCCTGACAGTGTTGATGCCTTTCAGCCTAACGCGCATTGCGCGCCCTCCATTCGTCGAGGGCATTCTTCGGGGCCTCCAGGGTCGGCGTGGCGGTGACCACGATCCGGCCCGCTGCCGGGTCGACTTCGACGCGAATCTTGTCTGCGGGCACGCCGGCGGCGATCACGCCAGCGACCGCGCGCTTGACGTCCGCCTGCCTGAACGGGACCCGCCCCCTCGCCATTTGTCCGCCTCATCCTCGACTGTGGCGCCAGTGTCCGGGGCAACCCTGCAAGTCGGAAATGGAATCTGCTCCGGCCCGGCGGCGCTGGTTCATCCGCAGTCGCCGCCGGACCCGGAAAGAGCCTCCCCCGGCCAAAGCCGGGAGAGGCGGAAACCGCCGTCACGGGGCAGGAGAACCCCGGCGGGCAGCGGTCGCGGGTCATCACTCCGCCCGCTGGTCTCGGCGCCTCACCGATCTTCAGAACCAACGGCGGCAAGCGAGGCGCCTTAGGGACCGACCAAGCCCCAGGCTCAACCCGCCGCAGGCATTCGTTAGCTCGTCGCGACCGCCTTGGTGGTGCGCAGCGCGGCGAGGATGACGTTGATCTTCGCGACCGCCGTCGCGAGGTCGGCACCGCCGGCGAGGTCGGCGATCGCCGCCGCCGGCACCACCGGTTTCGGGTCGAGCTTCACGAGGCCGATCGCCGCGCTGGAGCCGGCCGCAGCCACCGCGACGCCGATCTGCAGGTCGCCAGAGGTGGCGGCCTCGCCGGCGCTCGCGTTCCAGAAGACGGGCTGGCCGACGATCCAGGCGGCGCCGGTGGTCTTCTTCAACGAAAAAACGCCTTCGGTCGCGACCTCGACCTCGGCACCTTCGGCGGCATCGAACGCTGCAACGCCGAAGACCGAGCCAACCATCACGCCGTCGCCGGAGGCCACACCGCCGCTCGGCGCTGTCAGGGTCAGCATGCGACCCGATTGCACGAAATTTTTCATAGCTCTCACCATCCTCTGGTGTTTCTGAGGTGGACGATCTTGCCGGCCGGTCGCCCTTCGGCGGCGGCGATCTCGGCCTCAATGTCGGCGATCGCCTTGCGGATGTCGGCGACTGAACGAGCTGTCATTTCCCGCTCGCCCTCGCGCACTGAATGCGTCGGACTGGCGAGATCCTCCTTGAGGAGCGACAGCCGCTGCCGAAGGGTGTCCAGGTCCGCCATGGATCACGCTCCGGGGTTCGAATACCAGGAGCGGTGGTCGACAAAGCCGGCGCCGAAATCGAGGCGAACCTTCATTTGCACGCCTTCGACCTCGAAGCCGGCCCGGGTCTCGACCTGCGGCCCTTCCTCGCCGGAGAGGTACGCCCATTCGAGCCCGTCGATCTCGGCCGGCGAGGCCGCGAGATACCAGCGGTTTCCCGTGAGCCGCGGCTCGACGATCAGTTCCAGCTTGCCGCTGAACGGATTGACGTCGTCGACCGTGGCCGGGCTGATGGCGGCGAGCACCATCTCGCCCTCGGTTTCCTTGGTAGACGACACCACCAGATACTTCGGGGTGACGCTGACCAGCTCGCCCGACAGCCCGGTTTGCGCCCGCATCGCCAGCCGGGCCGCGCCGAGCGTGCCGACGTCGATCACCGTGCCGGCGCTCGCAAGGTTGCCGTGGTCGGTGTGGAACAGCCGCTTGCCATCGGCCATCACCGGGCCAAGGCCGCTGCCTTCGGTCAGCAGGCCGGCCAGGAGCTTCGCCTCGGTCGCCGCGGTGAGCTGGCCGAGCCGGCGCGGCATATCGGCGAAGGCGCCGAGATCGTCATTCGCCAGCGCCTGGCGTGAGATGCCGAACATCTTGGCGAACGTCTCAAGCCGATACGCCTCCTTCGCCTCGGCCAGCGTGCCGGACTTCACCTCGCCGGACTCGTTGACCCGCTCCAGCAGCAGGTTGCCGCCGAACTGGATGCGGTGGCGGGTACGGAAGTCGGTGGCGTTCTGCTGCCGGCCGAGCCGCTTCAGCGCCGAGGGCACAGCCTGATACGAATCGCGCAGCGTGCGGCCGACCGCGTCGCCGAGAATCAACGCGAAATCGGACGTGGTGTGCAGCGCGCGCGTGACGATGCTGGCGGTCGACAGCCCCGCCAGCGGCACGCCGGCCGCCCGGCAGCACTCGCGCGCAAGGTCCGGCATGCTCATCTCGGCGTAGCGCCGGGCGGGCTCCGAGAGGTTGTGCGACCGGTTGGTCCGCGAATACAGCGCCTCGCCGGCGGCCCGGACGCGAATCGCCGGGTCGGTGTAGTCGACACCGAAGGTCACCACCGGCGTGGTCGGCACCGTGCCGGCGGCGCTGCGCCGCTGCAGTTCGTCGAGCGCCGCGGCGCGGGCCTGATCGGCGGTGGCGCTGCGGTCGATCTGCCCGTCGACCCAAGACTGGCTTAGGCCGAGCGTGCGGGCGATGGCGCGGATCTCGGTGTTGACGTTGGCGCGGTTCTGGATCTCCGGGCTTGCCGAGCGCGTCTCGGTTGCCGGCGGCTGGGCCGGCGCGATGGTGGGCGAAGTGACCGGCGGAAGCGCCGCCGGGTCAGTGGCCGGCGCGGGCGCCGGGGTCGGGGTGGGATCTGCCATGGCGGCACCTCGTGTGGTCGCTTGGCGGTCGGCGGGAATGGTGACCACGGAAATTTCGCGAACGGTCCAGCGGAGCGCGACCTTGGTGCGAATTCCGGTCTTGGTGTTTGTGGTCTCGCGCCACTCTTCGACCGTGTAGCCGCAGCTAACGCCGAAGCGCATGCCGTCGGCGAGATCCTGGCCAAGGCGGAGGGCGAGCGGATTGTTGCGGGACAGCCGGACAACGGCACTGGCTTTCCCGCCGACCGCCCGCGAGCTGACGATCTGGCCCAGCACCGCGTCCAGGCTGTCCCGCCGGTGGCCGTCGAGGAACGGCGTCGGATCGACCACCGTGAAACCCTCGACGGCAAGCGTTTCGCGATAGGGTCCGCGCATGTCGTAGCGATCGACTGCAGCGGCAGAGGTGGCGAACACCACCTCGAAGGTGCGCGCCTCGGCATTCCAGGAGGTCGGGGCCTCCGGCGCGCGGCGGGTGATCAACGTTTCGGTTTCGGCGGGCGGCATCGGGTTGCCTCAAGCTCTGCGAACTGAAGTTCTTCAAGATTGGTGGGATCGCCGGAGCGGCTGGAGATCTCCGAGCGGACCTTTTCGATCAGGTCGTCGAGCCGCTGCAGCACGTCTTCAAGCTCGGACGCTGGCGCCCCGGGCGCCCACACCTCGATTTCATCGTCGAGCAGGTCGAGCAGCGGCGCCAGGTCGAAGCCGGCGGTCGGATCGATAAACGGGAACCGCGCGGTCAAATCGGCCTCCCGTACTCGTCATGCGTGCCGGCGAGAAAATCCGCGCGCAGACGCTGGGCACGTTCGGCGCAGAGAGCGGCGACGCTGTAGCCGAACGCCTCACCGAGCGCAGCGAACCGCTCAAGATCTTCGAGCGGAGCCGTCTCAAACCATGCCGGCAGCGCCTTCTGCAGCGCCATGAGGACCCCGATCGGGTCCATTGCCGTGAGCGTCTTGCCGGTCAGATCGATGAGTTCCGAAAGCTCCGCCGCGGCGATGACGCGGTCGGACGCGGGGGCAGTCGCCATCCAGTCCGGCAGGCCGCCGGCAAGGGCCGCGATGTGCGGGAACGGATTGAAGCTGGCGGCGGTGGATGTGTCGCGAAGGCGCACGACGCTCATTTGCGGGCCTCCTTTTCTGCGGCCGGAGCGGTGTCCATCGCGATCTCAGCGTCGACCTCTTCCGGATCGCGACCGCGGGCGGCGATCGTCTCGAACCGGCTCTTGATGCGAGCGTTGATCGCCTGAATTTCCGCGTTGGTTTCCTTGAGCGGGTCGACCGCCGGCCAGCCTGGGAACACCCATTCGACCTCGGGCAGCGCGCCGAGGTCGAGCTTGATGCGGCCTGCCAAGGCCTCCAGCGCAAGCCAGCGGCGCCACACCGGATCCAGGAATTGGGGAATGATCAGCGTGCGGCGGATCGCCGTGACGCGCTGTCGGAATTCGGACAGGCCGAGGCGGGCCGAGCTGTAGTTCACCTGTGAAAGGTCGGCGCTTACCAGTTCGTAGGGCACCCCGGCGCCGGCCGCCGCCGAGCGGATCATCGCGCGAGTGAAGTCGACCGCACCATCGCCGCTCGGCGGGGTCGAGAACTCGACGCCGTAACCAGGCGGCACCTGAATGAAAGCACCGGGTTCCATATCGACGGACGGCGCGTTGGGTGCAATCGGCAGCACGTCGGGCGCCCCCTCGCTGGGCTTGGTCAGAAAGCCGGCAAACATCGCCGAGGCGTTCAATCTCGCGAGGTTCGCGTCCTCGCTTTTGTCGATCTCCGCGATCCGCGTCAGCGAGGGCGCCAGCCAGGACAGGCCCCTCGCCTGTCCGGGGAAAAGCGGCTCGAAAACGTGCAGCACATCCTCGGCCGGCACCCGGATGGTGCCGTAATTGGTTGCGAACGGCGCGTCCGGGTTCTCGCGAACATGGTACGCAACACGCCGTCCGCGGGGATCAGACTCGACGCCAGCGACGACGCGGAAGCCGCCGCCAATGTCGCGGTTCATCGACCGGTCGACCTGATTGACGTTCCAGAGGCGCAGCTGCAGCGCGCCGGTGTCCGGGTCGACCTCAAGGTGAACGAACGCCTCGCCGTTCACCACTAGCGAGCGGACGGTGCGGGCGAGGAAGCCGCCAAGATCGGAACGCCCTTCGGCGTCGCAGTTCGACCACCACCGGCCGAAGTCCTCGACCAGCTTCTTGCGCAGCGCCTTGCGCGTCACCTTCGGCCGACATGTCGGGCCATCCATGGTGACGTTGGTCACCCAGGTGTTGACGATGGCGGCGCCATAGGTGGAGTTCAGGAACGCTGCCGCGGCCCTCGCCCCGGCCGTCTCCGACCGCGCCGCGATCTCGCGGGCCGGGGCCCGCAGGATGGCGTTGCGGTGCCACCGCGGCCCGCTGCCGCCGGCCTCGATCATGCCGCGCGTCGACACCTCGCCGGCGAACAGCACGCGACCAGCATCCACGATGCGGCGGCCGAGGCGGGAGCGGGTCAGGGCGGCGAGCATGGCGAGGTCAACCCGGTCAGTCGTTGGAGTCGCCGGACTGTTCGGCGTTGACCTTGTCGATGGCCCGCTTCCAGCTCGCTGCATTTTCCGCGTGGCGCTGTTCAGCAGCCTGCAGCGTTGCCGGGTCAGGATGCTTGATCGGCTCGACCTCGTTGCCCCACGGATCGGTGGTGACCTCGAATGGCTCGCCTCGGGAGTCACGCTCACGACGGCGCGCGGTGACACTCCGGATATAATCGATGAACTCGGGGTCGTTCGGCCGCTCGGGGAACCAAGCCCGCATGACGCGGTCGAAGATCGGCCAAGCGCGAATGCGGATGGCGACCGGGAGGTCGGTGCCGTCCATCCCGATCAAGGCGGTCCGGTCGGCATTCGGCGCAAGGATAAGTTCGCCGCAGCCAGAGAACAGGGCGCCATAGACGGAATAACGGTTGGCCGCGCCAACGGCCAAACCCACGTCGATTCCGGCGTCGATCAGCTCCTTGATCGCGCCAAGGATCATCAACTCGCGGATTGTCAGAGGTACGTGGAAGCCGCGGCCTTTGAGGTTTCGACTTCCGAACAGTCCGTGGCGCGCCATCCAATTTGAAATCTGGGCCTCGGTTGCTCCGATGATCCGCGCGGCATCCGCTCGGCTGACGGTCATGTGTTCGGGGTGCATGTCGCGGCGTTCTCCGTTAGCGTTGCCCGAATGTAAAATATCAAAACGATTTTGTAAAGCGTCTTATCGAGCTTTTAGCTGGTCGCTTTGTTCGATCCGCCTCAGCCCCGCCGGGAACGCCTCCCAGGCGTGCCGGCGGGGCCTGTCGAGGGGCGTCCCCTTCACGCCATGGGCACGGCGTCGAGCGACACAACCTCGTCGAGCCCGGGCAGCAACTCGACGCCGGCGACCGCCGCGAAATTCTCGATGGCCCGCCGCATGTGCCACACATCGTGGTCGATAGACTTTACGTCTGCCCAATAAGACAAGCAGTAAACAGCCACAGCTTGCGCCTGCAGACGGATATTATCCATCGACAGAGCCGGATGTTTCAGGATCGCCGAAGCAATGTCTTCGATCTCATCCCAAATTATCTCTTCCGGATCATCATCATCCAAGCGACCTGTCTGCTTATCGTCGTAGATTACCTGCTTGCGCACTGCCCTATAATTTTCGAAGAGTATTCCGCCGCGGGCTTCGGCCTCATCAAATGTCATTCCAGTGGCTGCCAGTACCCTCGCCTCGAATTCTTCATGCTCCGCGTGGCGGCGGTTCTTGTAGTCGCACCAGCGCGGGTACAACTCTGCGAATCGGACGGCGAGGTCGGGGAGGCTGACGGTGTTGGCGGCGGCCGAGGTGATCTCACTGGGGATTGCCGTCATGACGACGCCTCCCCCGGAGTGCGCATCGCGGCGAAGGCGCGCGCGTCGGCCTCGCGCCGCAGCGCGTCGGTCGCGCGGTTGAACGTCTCACGCAGCCGTCTGGCGGTTTCCGCCACCAGCTCGCCGGCGTGGCGCACGGCCATCGCCGTATCGGTCTGGTGGTCGGCCTCCAGGCCCTCACCGGCAAGCTCCAGCAGTTCGGCGAGGGCGCGCAGGCGGCGCAAATCGGGCTCCATATCCAGAAGGTGTTTCATCGGTCTCTCGTCTTGGCGCGTGTCGGTGGAATTCGTGGTCGTGTTCATTGGTTGGCTCCTTGGTTCAGAGGTCGAGGGCGCCGCGGACGCCGCGGCGATCGGTCAACGTCATCCGGCCAATCGCGACGCCGATCAGCAGCGAAAAGAGGCAGGAGGCGAAGGCGAGCGGAGCGAGCGGTTCAACAGGCATGGCACGCCACCTCCGCGGCGAAATCGTCATCCTCAGCCGGATCGTCGTCTTCGGCCGGATCGTCATCCTCGGCTTCGGCAGGCTGCGGTTCGAGGTCCGGGTCGCCGTCAATCCGGTCGAGAGCGTCGATGGCGGCCTCGGCCACCATCTCCAGCACCCGGCGCAGCTCGGGCGTCACTTCGATGAACAGGCGCCGGGCATGGCTCTCCCGTTCGCGAACATGAGTGTTCATGCGCGTGATCTCCGTTGGTTCCGTAGCAATGTTGTGATACAGTACCAACGTTCACACAGGGATGCAATCCCTATTTTGCGACTAGGTCACCATATGATAACAGGAAGCCAAGTCCGCATGGCGCGCGCGGCATTGAAGCTAAGCGTCCGCGACCTCGCGGCGGCTGCCTCAGTGTCCCCCAACACAGTCACTCGGATAGAGGCTGACGGAACATCAAATGCGGCGACACTGGCCGCGGTTCAGCGCGCCCTCGAAGAGGCCGGCGTCGAGTTCATCCCGGAGAACGGCGGCGGGCCGGGCGTGCGGCTGAAGCCCGGAAACATCGGTGCATAAATGCTCGCGCTGAAGGACGTTGAGGCATTTTGGGACGGGTTGACCCTGTTGACCGACGCTGTTCAGTTGGCACCAACAGATAGCAACGCGAATGCTGTATTTCGTGCAATAAAGGACTTTCGGTCGAGCGTGCGAGCTCACAACAGAAGCTTCGCCAATATCTTTGATGGGCTCCGCGACATCGAAGATGGGGTACACCTTCTCGTTCGAGGCGATGCTTCAGCAAAGCAAATGATCGCGATCGGCCTTGGAAAGACTAAAATCGCGATAATCTGCCATCGCAGCCTGCAGGGATGAGCAGCCGGCATGAGCCTCATCCATAACGAGCGAATCAAGCTTGCCGCCAATGCACTCGACCGAGCCTCAACCGCCTGCCTGACCGTGGGAGTGCTCGGGCCGCTGGTTGCCGCCCTCTACGGCGTCGGCGGGACGGGGCTGGCGGATCGTGGTATTCTTTTGGCGATCGGTAGCCTGTGCTGGATGCTCGCCGCCGGCGCCCTACATCTGATGGCGCGGCGCGTGCTGCGAGGACTGATATGACCGGGCTCTGGATTTACGCCTATGTCGTGCTGCCCTTGGTCGTTGTGGCCATGGGCTACGCCGCCATGCGGCTTGCCGAGCGTCAGAACGGCCAGCACCACCCGGCCGAATGACCATGACCAGCACCCTGGTGATCTACGGCTTGCCGATCGTCGCCGGCCTCCTGGCCGTCGCGGGCTATCTCTATGCCCGCCACAGCGCGGCCGAGTTCGACCGGCGCTTCAACCGTCATCTCCCGGCCGGGGAATAGGCGCCGTCGCCGGGGCATGACCGGGCTCTGGATTTACGCCTATGTCGTGCTGCCCGTGATCGTCGTGGCCATAGGCTACGCCGCTATGCAGCTTGCCGAGCGCCAGGACGGCCAGCACCACCCGGCCGAGCGAGCGCGAGATGCCACCTGAATATCCGGTGGTGGTCGGCCGCTGTCCGAGGCGGACGGCAGCGGCCGGGGCGAATTCACGCAAGAACGATAATTTGTGACAATCGAAAGTTGTTTATCGCAACCAAAAAGCGGATGATCGCGCCTCTGAATTTGGAGGTGCGACATGAAACTTGGCTTGGTGGCGGTTGCAGTCCTCGCCGCGGTTGGCATTTCGGCCGTGCCGGCAATTGCGAAGAACACCCCGTGCTCCGGCAAGAAGGGTGGCATTGCCCGCTGTCAGGGGGAGAAGTTCGTTTGCAGGGACGGCTCCATCAGCGCATCCAAGCAGAGCTGTTCCGCCTCGGCAAAATAACGAGGCTCACTCTGAGCCCTTCCGAAGGACAGCGGCAGGCCGGGCATCCGCTCGGCGCGCAGCACATTCCTCACCGCGTCATCCACTTCGACCGCCCGACCACCTTCAGCCCGGGCGCCAGCGGCGGCGCGGGCTCCGGCAGTTCGGGCGGCTGCGGCGCCAGGGCGGCGAGCTGGGCGGACGCGGCGGCGAGGTCGAGCCCGGCCGCCAGCAGCCCGTGCAGCGCGGCGATGGAATAGACCCGGCAGTCGAGCGGTTCGTTGCGCACGCCGGGATCTTTCACCCATTCGATTCGCGCGACATTGCCGCGGTACTTGCGGACGGCGCGCTCCGACACCAGTCCGTGGAACCAGTCGTCATCGCGCTCGGCCGGCAGGTGGATGACGCCGGGGCCTTCCCGGGCCGCGCCATCCTCGCCGCCGGCCCGCAGGCGGGCGAACAGCGTGGCCTTGATGGTGTCGACGCCGACGATGTGGACCGGCGCCAGCGACGCGCGGCGCGGCTTCGGCGGCCGTTTCGGCCAGGGCGGCACGCCCGGCCCACCGCGGCCCTTGATCGCCCATACCCGGCGCTGCAGCCGCTCGGCCGAGAACCGCATGACCTGGTCGGTGCGGTGACCGCCGGAGTCGATCGCCACCGCCGAGATCGCCAGTTCGCCGGCCCGCGGGTGGCGGAAGCGCCGGGCTAGGATGCGGTCGAGCGCGGCCCACGGTTCGGCGCCGGCGGTGTTGCCGTGGATCACCTCATAGGCCACGGACCAGCATTCCTCGCCGAGCCCCCAGGCCACCACCTCCAGTTCGAGGCGGTCATCCTGCGTGTCGACGCCGCAGGTCAGCACCAAGGCGCGTTCGGGCAGCAGCTCGCCGCCGTCCTCGGCCCGGGCGATCAAAGAATCCGGCGACAGCGGCGCGGTGTCGCGATCCTCGAACGCCTCGCCCAGGCTGGTGTTGGTCCAGGACTTCAGCTCGACCGGGTCGCGGCGCATGACGAGGTAATCGGTCGCCACCTCGCCCCAGGTCTCGAACGGGCTGTAGAGCGCCGAGATGTGGAAGCCGGCGGTGCGGCCGTCGCCCTCGGCGGTGGCGCGCCACTCGCCGGCCGCCAGCAGCGCCGGTTTGTCATGCTCCTCGATGACGCCACCGCAGCCCGGCGCCTGGCACACATAGAACGCCTTGCCCGGCTCGCCCTCCGGCCACGTCACGCCGGCCCACACCAGCGGCTGAAACGTGCCGCAGTGCGGGCACGGCACGAAGAACCGCCGCTGATCGGAGCGTGAATATTCCTTCTCGATTCGCGAGACGCCGGCCAGCGTCGGCGTCGAGACCAGCAGGATCTTGCGCCGGCCACGGAAGGTGGCGGTGCGCTTGATGGCCAGCGCGACCGGGTCGCCTTCCTCGCCGACGTCGACCGGATAGGCATCGACTTCGTCCAGCACCAGATAGCGCGCCGGGGTCGAGCGGAGGCCGGTGGCCGAGTTGGCGCCGGTCATGTTGAGCGAGCCGCCGGCGAACTCCTTCTGCACCACCGTGTTGCCGGAGTCCTTGGCCTTCGGCGAGGCCACCTTGCGGCGCAGCGCCGGGGTGTCTTCGATCAGCGGATCGATGCGGATGCGCGAGTTTTTGCGCACCATGTCGATGCTCGGCCACACCGCGAGGATCACGCCCGGAGCGTGGTCGATCCAATAGCCGATGGCGTTCAGCGCCGCCTCGGTGCCGCCGGTCTGCGCCGCCTTCATGAACACCACGCGCTCGATCGGCGACGCCACCGACAGCGCGTCCATGATGTCCTTCAGGTACGGCACCCGCGCCGTGCGCCACGGCCCAGGCTCGGATGAGCCGGCCGGCAGGATGCGGTGCCGGTCGGCCCACTCGGACACCGTCAACTGCGCGTCGAGCTGGAGGCCGCGGCGGCGGGCCGCCACGACCTCGGCAAAGACATCGGCGAGCTGGGCCGCGTCGTCGGTCATGGCGTCACCACGCACCATCACGGCCGGCGCCGGGCGCGGTCTCCGGCCGCGACACCCCGGTCGAGCCGCTGGTGCCGGTCGGCGGATTCGCGTTGGCGCCGCCGCGCTGCACGATGCCGCGCAGCTGTTCGTCGATGATCGACCGCACCCGCGCGTCGAAAAGCGGCGAAGGCGTGATTGTGACCTCGTTGACGCCGCTATACGTGATCGATCCTTCAACTTTTGCGGTGACGTCGAGGCCGCTGATCGCCGCGGCGAGCTCGTCGGCGATATCGCCGAAAGCAGAGGGAAACCGGGAAGGCGAGGCAAAATCGGTGGGGACCGCGGCGCGGGCGCCCGACCAATCGACGCCCGCGGCCGGCGGCCGCGGCGGTGGAATCGGCACGCCGGGTGCAGGTCTCCCCCAGGCTGACCTGGCCACAGCGCGGAGGCGCTCGAATTCACGCTCCTCGAAATCGGCCGGATACACGCTGCGAAAAAGTTCGTCGCGCTCCGCCTTGAGTTGTTCCAACTGCCGGCGGACCGACTCCGGATCGCGGGCAAGATGGTTGCCGGTGCGGCGCGCCGCCTCGGCCGACGCAAGATCATGCTCAACCACTGCGATCTTGCGGGTGACGGCATCATACCGCTGCGAGTCCACAACCCGCCCGACGAATTTCCGGCCGTCGCCCGGTTCCTTGATTCCGAACTTCTCCAGATGTTTCCGTCTCGCCTCCGGATCATGGATGCGATCCCAGCCGTCCGCGGCCCGCTCGGCGTACTCGGCAATCGCCTCAAACACCTTGGTGATGCCGGCAGCATCGCCGGCCCGTCCGAGCGAGGCCAGCATCTTGGTCCAGGAGTTCGACAGGCGGTCGATCGACGAACGGGCATCGCCGGTGATGCGCGTCAGGTCGTTCGCGACCGTGCCGATGGCCTTCTCCAGTTGGACAATGAATTCGCGCAGCTTGTCGCGATTGGTCAGCAGCGCCCGCATGCCGCGCGCAAATTCCTGATCCGGGAAGAGTTGCGGGAGCTTCGACATGTCACCCTTCAGCGCCTTCTCCGACAGGTCGAGGAAGGTTTCGAACAGATCCTTGCCCTCCTTGCGGGCCTTGGCCATCTCCTTGCGGAGGTCGATGCCAAACTTCTTGAACTTCTTGGTTGTCTCGTCGCTCTCCATCTTGGCGAAGATATTTTGCATTGAGGCTGCCGCCTCCTCAGCCGTGCCGGTGCCGAGGCGCACGGTCTGCAGCGCTGCCACCAGTTTGGTGATGCCCTTGGTGCCGGTCTCGCCCAGAGCCGCAAACGCCGGCGCCAGCGACGGCAGGAAGCGCGCCATGTCCTTCAGCTCGAACTGGCCGAGCTTGCCGCCCTTGGCGACGATGTCGAAAGCCTCCTGCATCTTGTTGGCGGTGATGCCGAGGTGTTGCGTCAGCGCGTTGGCGCTGTTGGCGATGTCGGCGGTCTCGGCGCCGGCCGCCTGCGCCGTGCGCAGCACCGCCGGCAGTTTGTCCATGGCGTCGGTCAGGCTCATGCCCTGGGCGACCATGGTCTCCAGCGCCCCGATAACCTGGTCGAACGGCAGCGCCGTCTCCTGCGCCAGCGACCGCAGGGCATCGGTGGCGCCCATGATCGCCTCGCGCGATTCGTCGGCGGTGATGCCGATGCGCGTCATGCGGCGGTCGAGGTCGGCATAGGTGGTGATCGCATTGCGAGCGACCATGCCGCCGCCGATGCCGCCAACGGCGCCGGCGATCATGCCAGCGCCACGCGTGAGGATCGCAGAGGCCGCCGCGTACTTTGGCCCCAGGCGTTCCATCCGCCGGACGTGGCGCTCCAACTGCTGGAATGCGGGCGACATGCGCTTGGCCGGGTCAGTGACGCGGTCGATCAGGCGCAGCGTGAGGGAGCTCTCGATATTGCCCATGTGCTTCTCCTGGGGGTCAGGGCGACGGTTTGTGATCGGTGATGATGTCGGGCGCCGGCATGTCGGCCAGCGCCTGCAGTTGCTCGCGCACCAGGCGGTCCAGCAGCGCGTAGACGGCGGCGGTGTCGGCGCCGGTGGTGCGGGCGATCTCGGCGGAGACGCGGTTCGTCCAGCCGATCCAGGCATCGCGCTCCTGCCGGGCGCGGCCCTCGATGGCGCGCAGCACGGCGGCCCGGCTGATCAGCGAACCCTCCAGCCGGTCGGCCTTCAAACTGATCAGCTTGGCTTCGGCAACGGTGCGGGCGGCCCGCGGGTTCGCCGTCGGCGCGAGGACCGGCGCCGCGTCCTCGATCATCGCCCGGCGGCGGTTCGGATCGACGTTCTCGCGCAGCCATGCCCGGCCACGCTCAATGTGGATGCGGCCGTTTGGCTCCACCGGCAGGCCGCGGGTGATGAGCTGCGACACCCGGCCGGCGGTGACGCCGATCAGCCGCGCGAACTCGCCCTTCGACACCGTCGTCGGCAACGGTCCCGGGGGGAAATCGAAGGGCAGGCCCTGCGCCGATTGCATAGCTAAGACAACCTCAAGCCTCTGAGTTTATGAGCTAAACCGACCCCGCCTAGCGAAATCCCGGGCCGCCGCGGCTGCGCACGCCACCCACGGGGAAGGACCCGCCGAGGTATCCGGATGGGGTGCCCATTCGTCAACCGGGTCAGGGTCGGCCCAGCCGGTCGGGCCGGGTGCCGGGTCACCAGCACCGGCAGGGGGCTCCGTCCCGTCAGCCGGGCCGACTGTCGGGACAGGTCAGCGGGACACACCGCGCGCCGGCCTTGGGAGGGGGGACGGGACATACGGCCCCCCTTGGGGGGGGGCCTATGTCCCGCCCCCCCGCACCGGGACACCCGGGACATGTCCCGCAAATGTCCCGCTGTCCCGCTCGCGAAGTGATGGTTGAGGGGACTTGCCAATCCCATTGAAGGAACAGGCATTTCATCTCCCTTCCGCTGGCCGCGGCCGATCCGGAGAGACCGCAGGCGATCCGGCATCCACCTACCGCCTTCGCACCGGGACGAGCAGAATGTCCCGCAAATGTCCCGCTGATGTCCCGCTACGCCCGCCATGCCCACTCCCCGTCGATACCAACGATGCGCTTGGCCTGGAGGCTCTGCCGAACCCGCTGGAACGCTTTCTTCTTCGCCTCCTCTGTCCCTTCGGCGATGCCGCGCCGGTAGGCGTGGGTGCGCCACGTTTCGATGTGGACGGCCCTGTAGCCTTGCGGCACGAGGGCGGTCGGCGAGGCGACGCCTTCGGCCAGGGTGGCTTCGTCGAGCGCGTCCAGGGCGATTTTCTCGGTGGCGGAGAGGGGCCGTTTTCCCTTGGCCTCGCCGGGGCTCGCATCCGTGGGCTCGACGACGCAGGAGGTAACATCCTCGCCGTCCTCGTCGACCCAGAGAACCGATTGCCGCAGCGTGTACCGAAAGGGAGCGACGGCGGTCCCGTCCTTCACCTTCGCAATCTTGCCTTCGCAGATCCCGGACTCATCGTGCCGGGACACCTCGATCGACGCATCGACAGCGCCGAGGAGAGCATTCGAGCCGCGCATGCCGCGGTCTCGATCCTTGCCGGAATGATGGACGATCAGCACATGGGCGCCGGTCTCGCGCTGCACCTGCTCCGCGCGCTGCACCACCATGCCGATGTCGCGCGCCTTGTCCTCATCGCCCGATCCGATCATCCGCGACAGCGTGTCGAGCACGATCAGGCGGACCGGGACGCCGAGCGCGGCGCCGTGGGCCTTCACGTCGTCGATCAGAATGTCGACGTCGCCCTCTTCGTCGTAGAGGTTCACCGACGACGGGATCAGGACGAACGGCGCGCGCGTGCCGTCGCCCTTCTCCTGCCGCCAAGCCTTCATGCGCAGCAGCATGCCGCTGGCGCCTTCTCCACTGACATAGAGCACGCCGCCCGGCTCGGTGCGCCGCTCGAACCAGTCGCGGCCGTGCGCCACGTGCAGGGCCAAGTCGAGGGCGACGAACGTCTTCGAGGTGCCCGGAGGGCCGTAGACCGTCGACAGGCCGGCTTCGGGCAGCAGGCCCTTGACCAGCCACCGCAGCGGCGGTGCGCTGTCCTCATCGCCGTAGCGGATCGACGGAAACCGGGTGACGGCCTTGGGCCGCCACGGCGACGCGCGCTCGACGATGTCGAGCAGGGCCTCGACGGTGCCGCCGCGGTTCAACCAATCGGACACGTCGCCCTTGCGCGGCAGGTCCGGCAGTTCGACGACGCGGATGCGGGCCGCGTGCGATGCAAGGGACTTGGCCACGCGCGCGGCATGGTCCCGGCCGGCGTCGTCATTGTCGGGCAGAACGATGACGTCGGCGCCGTCGAAGAGCGCCCCAAACTCGTCACGCCACTTGCCGGCCCCGCCCGGATTGCACGTCGCGGGGATGCCGAGCTTCGCGAGGCGGTCGGCGTCCTTCTCGCCCTCGACGACGAACACCGTCTTGCCCAGCGCCAGCGCCTCCAGGGTTTCCGGCAGGCGGTACGGGACGATGCGGGTGTCCTTGAGATTCCAGACGTGACCGCCGCGGCCATCGGGCCGCCGCTGCCGGAAGTCCTTCTGCGGTGCGTATCGCACCACCTCGAACAGCAGCTCGCCGGCTTCGTCGGTGTAGCCGTAGAGGGCGGCAATGCGCCGTTCGCCGGCCGGCTCGGAGCGGCCGGCGACGTCGCCGAACTCGGCCTGCAGCCAGTCGACCGCGTCCTTCCGGTCGCCGCCGCGCTCGCGCACGATCAGGTCGAGCACGCCGCCGCCGGCACCCACCTCGTGGTCGCGCCAAGTGCCCCGGTGCTCGCCACCGACCTTCACCGACAGGCTGCCATTGGTGCCGTAGCGCCATTCATCCCGGTTCGACAGGCGGGGGCTCGGATCGCCAAGCAGCCGCCGGGCGACCTGATCGATGCGGTCCGCGAAGTCGCACCCAGCGGCGGAACTTGCCGCACTGCTGGGGGCGGACGGTTTCCGCCACCTCGCATAGGCCTCATCGCGGGCGGCTTGGCAGTCGTCTGCGAGCTTGGAGAGAGATGTAAACGGGGGCAGTTCGTTCATTCGGTGGCCCTCCGCAAAGGGAGTGGCCACGGACGGACGGCCCGAGCTTGATCGGCGAGCGGGGTCCGGCTGGCGGTCGGGGGGTGGTCGGTCATCACCCTCCCCTGCCTTTGGGAAGGGTGATCCGGTTTGCGAATGGCCTGCTAACCCATTGATAAACTGAGGGTAGGTTCACCCCCGGTTTGCCGATAGTGCCAGTCGGATCAAAGCCCCGGTTCAGCCTACGAATCTGGGGGTCAGAGGTTCGAATCCTTTCGGGCGCGCCATTAAAATCAATCACTTAGTGAAATTTCACCGTTTCAGATTCAGGGGTTGAAACGGTTTTTGAAACGGTTTCCGCTTCCGCTTACTCCGCCGCCGCCGAGCGCCGAGAGGCTCCGTCTCCGCCACTACGATCAAGCGAGTGTTCGAAGAGAAGATCGAAGCTCCACTGGTAAGCGACGCGCCCGTGCTTGCCCGAAAATCGAGACACACAGGCTTACAGGGAAACCTGTGCATGAACGTGTGGCTGCGCCACCGCCCGCGCAGACAATCGGGGCCCCGGTCCGCGTGATCAATGGCGACAGGCTCATAACTGAAGGTCAGAGGTTCAAATCCTCTCCCCGCAACCAACAAAAAGCCCGCTATCTCAACGAGATGGCGGGCTTTTTGACTCTCGAGCGCGCCTCCATGAACCCAGCGCCGGAATCATATCGGAATCATTCGGTGGCAAACTCCAGCGGGTTCCGGCGTAGCGCCGGGGCGAAGGCTCTCGTCGCCCTCGTCAGTTGAGGGGTGCGCAGCGGGAGATCGCTCCCTTCACACGGCAGGGGTCACAGGTTCAATTCCTGTCGCGCCCACCATTCTTTTCAAAGGCTTAGCCGCAAAGCCGCGTAACCGGGGCAGATTGGCGGGCGCGGGGGTGGCGTGAGGGCCGGCGGCGTGATTCATCATGCCGATGGAGCCTGACGCGGCTGGTTCCCTTGATGACCTTCCCGACAGCGAGTTTCGGGGCCTGATCGGCCGGCTTGTGGCGGAGGTCAGCGGCCTGCGAGCCACCGTGGCGCCGCTTGATGCGCGGGTCACGGAGCGTTGGGACGAGAACACGGCGCTGCGCGGCGAGGTGGTGCGGCTCGAAGCCGAGAACCGGACCTTGAAGGACGAGATCGCGCGGCTGAAGGGCTTGCCGCCGCGGCCGCCGCTGATGCCATCGGGCATGGAGCGCTCGACCGAGGCTGGGCGGGTGTCGAAGACCAAGCGGCCCCGTTTGCGCCGGCGGTGCGGGCCTGTTTTGTCGCGGATTTCGATCACCGAAGAGGCGGTACTGACGGCACCAGCGCCGGCCGGCTCCCGCTTCAAGGGCTATGGCGATATCGTGGTGCAGGACCTCGACCTCACCGCGCGGGCGATCCGCTCCCGGCGCGAGAGCTGGAAGACGCCGTCGGGCGAGACGGTGACCGGGACGCTGCCGGCGGGAATCCGCGGCGGGTTACCAAAGCCGCGGACAATGGCGTGGCGAAAGTGCGCGTGCGGCTCGATGAGATCGCGACGGTCACGGCGGCGTAGCGGATTCCAGGGATGCGGTTCTTCCCCTTCATGGTATTTCTTCGCATGCACAACCGGTCGGCGAGGGGGCGCTCATGGAGGCACGGGATCGCAGCGTTGAAGCATGGTTCAACCGCGTACGCAGCGGGCAATTGAGATTGCCTCGGTTCCAAAGATTCGAGGCGTGGGACTACGAGAATATTGCCGCGCTGATTGATTCGATCCTTCGTGACCTTCCTATCGGATCGACGCTGGTTCTGGAAATCGGAGAGAGAGAGCCTTTCGTCACGCGCCCTCTTGCCGGCGCGCCGGCGCCCGTTGAGCGCTGTACCGAACATCTTCTTGATGGGCAGCAACGGCTGACCGCCTTATGGCGCAGCCTTCACGATCTGTATGACGACGTGACTCTTTTCGTGCAGCTCAAGGCGCCGGAGCCGGATGAGGACGGGACCGCGCCTTCGCGCATAACCCGCGTCAAGCGATGGCTCAACAAGGATGGTCGTCGATTTCCAGTTTGGGCCGACGATGCTGTTCAGGTCTACTCGCGCGGGCTCGCGCCGGTTTCCCTACTTCAACCTTCAGATATCTCGGCACGGCGCCAACAATGGTGCGATCAAGCGGTGCAAGGCGATCTGCAGGCCAGCAGGGACCTTGAGAACGCCCTACGCGATCTTCAGGAGAAGATGAAGCGCTTCAACCTGCCGATGCTTGTTCTCGACGTTGCGACAAAACCCGCCACCGCATTGGACGTGTTCGTGAAGATGAACACATCCGCGGTCCCGCTGAATGCCTTCGATATCATCGTGGCGCAATTCGAGGCGCGAACCGGCAAGTCAATGCACGACTTGATGATTGATCTGCGGAAGAAGTGCCCTGCTTTGGAGAGTTACGTTTCGCCCGAGCAGATCGTGCTTCAGACGGCCGCGCTACGGGCAGATCGAACGCCCGCACAAGCGAGCTTCTTCCAACTCGATCTTTCGGACGTCGCTGCCGCCTGGGACGAGATTTTCGACGGTGTCAACTGGGCGGTTCAGGTCTTGGAGGAGGAGTGCATCTTCGACGGCCAACGCTTGCCGACCGTGACGATCATGCCGGTCCTGGCAGCCCTGCACAAATACATGCCGAAGAAGCTCGACGAGCACGGCAACGCCAGGGCTACAATCCGATCCTATGTCTGGCGATCTTCGATAACGTCCCGATACGAGAACGCCTCCGCTACGCGGTCGCTGCAAGACTATCGCGGCCTCCGAGACTTCCTCGCCGGGACAGGGGCGCGCAACGCAGTCCCAGTGTTCAATGACGCCGACTATCCGCTGCCATCTGTTGAAGAACTCATACAAGCCGGTTGGCCGAAGCGAAGGGAGACGCTGGCGCGGGCCGTACTTGCCGCCTCAATCAAAGCGGGCGCCATCGACATTGCAGACGGGAATCAAGCGACGCGCCAACGGCTCGCAAATCGTGAGTACCACCATGTGTTTCCAGATTCACTGCTCCGGGACGATGGCGGATTGTCGGATCGGGAAAGCAGCCGCGCCTTGAACTGCCTCCTCATCACGATGAACACCAACCGAAACATCTCTGCCAAGGAGCCTCTGAAATATTTGTCGGAACGGATCGACCGCGCTGACCTTGGAGAGCCTGTCGTCCGCGATCGGCTCCGCTCGCATATCGTTCCGTTCGAGGAGCTAAAGGTCGGAGGCTACTTCGAGATCGCGTCGCCTGAGGAGCGGACGAAGAAAATCCGGGCCGACTACGAGGCGTTCATGCGCACCCGAGCGGACATGGTCAGAGCCTCCTTGAAAGCTCTGGCCGAGGGGCGGAATTGGCCCAATGAAGGAGCTTAGGGTTGGCTCGCGGGAGAAGGTGCCGGATCATTCCTGGCTGTCGAAGACCCGCTCGCGGCTGCCGCACGAGGTCCATGAGCAGGTGTTCGGCTTCGTGCTGACCCTGCTGGCCGAGCGTGGCCTGGTGAAGGGCGAGCGGCTCGGGGTGGACGACTCGACCATGGAGGCCAACGCGGCGCTGCGCACCATCGTGCGGCGGGACAGCGGCGAGACGTATCGCCAGATGCTGGAGAAGATGGCCAAGGCGAGCGGCATCGCGACGCCCACCACCGAGGACCTCATCCGGCTTCAGCGTCGGCGCAAGGACAAGACGCTGTCGAACGCGGACTGGACCAGCCCGACCGATCCCGATGCCAGGATCGCCAAGATGAAGGACGGCTCCACGCACTTGGCCTACAAGCCCGAGCACGCGGTCGATCTGGACACCGGCGCGATCGTGGCGGCACCGATCCATGCCGCCGATCAGGGCGACACCACCACGATCGCGCCGACCTTGGCGGCGGCGGAGAAGGCGCTGTCCGCGCTCGGCTTGGCACTGAGGCCGGAGGATCGCTGCGAGGTGGTGGCCGACAAAGGTTATCATTCCCGCGCTGTGCTGAAGGCGATCGACGGCGGTCCGTGGCAGACGCGGATCGCCGAGCCAAAGCCGCCCAAGGGCTATCTGCGCTGGCATGGCGACGAGGAGGCCCGGTCGGCGGTCTATGCCAACCGGGCGCGATTGAAATCGGAAGTCGGCCGGGAGGCGATGCGGCTGCGCGGCGAGATCGTCGAGCGCAGCTTCGCCCACACCCTGGAGCGCGGCGGCATGCGCCGGACGTGGTTGCGCGGGCGTGACAATGTCCACAAGCGGTATCTGATCCACGTCGCCGGCTACAATCTCGGCCTCTTGATGCGGGTGCTGTGCGGGGTGGGCACGCCGAGGGAGCTGGCGGCCCTGACCACCGTGACCGGTTTCGTCGTTCGCACCGACGATGCTTTCGTTCTGGTGATTGCCGCCGCTATGCTCGACGCCGCGCCGGCGCTCCTCGTCCTCGCCGTCACCCCAGATGCCGCCTGATCAAAAAACCGAGTTCGGCATCGGGCTGAATAGCACAGGCGTGAGCGGTCTACGGTGGGCTATGCATGGGTCGACCGCTCAATCCAGAATTCTTTATTTCTGGCTTTCGGGACAGTACGATTTATGGCTTTCTGGATTGCAAGAAAGATGGAAATCTGTACCCTGCGCACCGCATCGCGCGGCCGGAAATGGTAGTCGCCGTGCCAAGGGGGGCGGCTTTGGCCAGCAGGCGGACCGAAAGCAGCAGCGAAAGCAGCGCGCTGGAGAGCGAAAAAGAGTCGCTCAACTTCAAGGTCAGCTCCCAGTTCAAGAAGGAGTTCAAAGGCTTCGCCGTGTCCGAGGGGATCAGCATGACCGATCTCCTCAAAGAAGGCTTCGCACTCTCGAAAAAAAAACGGCAGAAATGACCGCACGAGTTCAAGCAAGCCGAAGTCCCCGGGCGCCCGCGTGTCGCAGGTGGCGTCTATGACTCTGGACGAGCCAGACCGTCCGGGCTCCGACGCGGAATGGCTGTTCGCGATTGGCGAAGGTCGTGGCTTTCCGAACGTTGACGGACTGGTGGCGGTCGACGGTTATGAGCCGTCGGGACGCGCGCCCGAGGAAGTTGCGGTCATGGAAAAAGCACGCGACTACGGTGCGCGTGGCGTGTTCTTCGAGGCTGGGCGGCACGGGCGCGCGCCGGTCGCGCAAGCTTTTGTGTTCGACACAAGCACCGCAGTGGATGACGACGAGTTTGCCGAATTGCACAAGCGGCTATGGAGCTGGGGAGGTGTGCCTCTTGTTTATCGTGCCGCCCCAGGGCGCATTCAGCTGTTCCGCTGCGCGCACGAACCCGACTTTGTCGGTCCCCAAGATACTCCGGTTTGCCGACCGATCCGCACTTTGGTCGTCGGTGCCGACATCGCGGCAGCGGACGTGTGGTGGAATGCGGCGCGCATCCGGAACGGCACGATTTGGGATGACCCCGTCGCATGTGATCTCATGCTGTCCGCTCAGAAGTCAGCCCACCGCACGCTCGTTGAGGAAGTGCGCGCGCTTGCTAAGCAGCTCACCGATAGCGATTTGCTCGAGCCACGGCTGCGTCGTCGACTGCTGATCCTCGCGCTCCTCATAGCCTATCTCGAAGAGCGCTCGGTTCTCCTTCCCAAGGATTTCGCGCGCGCGCGCAAAGACGCGAACCGCTTCTTCGAGGTGCTGGGTGATGGTGCCGCTCTGGTGAAGCTTCTCGAGATGCTGGAGGAGCGTTTCAATGGCCACGTGTTTCGCCTCACCGCTGAGGAGCGCGCCGCGCTGCTTGCGAGCAGCGAACTGGCGAACTACGCGCGGTTGGTCGAAGGCCGCGAGGATGCGACAGGTCAGCTTAGCCTATGGCGGCTCTATTCGTTCCGGGACCTTCCTGTAGAGCTGATCAGCAACATCTACCAGCTCTTCGTCAAGGATGCCGCTAGCTCCTCAATCTACACACCGCCAGCGCTGGTTCGCTTGATGCTTGAGGAGACTCTGAGCTGGGAGCGGCTGGACAGGCTGATGGCCAGTGACGGTGTCATTCTCGATCCGGCCTGTGGGTCGGGCGTCTTTCTGGTTGAAGCCTATAAGCGGCTGGTGCTGCACTGGCGACTTCACAACGGATGGGCGCGTCCTGGCGTCGACAACCTACGCCCGCTGCTGCAGCGTGTGCACGGAGTGGACGTCGAGGAAGGCGCCATCGAACTTGCGGCATTCAGCTTGTGTCTCAGCCTCTGTGACGCCCTTCAGCCGGAGGAAATCCGCGCCAGTGTAAGGCTCTTCCCACCGTTGGCCGATGTGACCTTGCACCGGATTTGCTTCTTTGAAGCCAAGGAACAGGGGCTGCTCAAGGCACCAGTTGCAGTGGTGGTCGGCAACCCTCCGTTCGAGTCGACTCTGACGACTGAGGGTGCCAGGCGGAGCTACGCCACCTACACCAAGATCCATGGCCTGCTTGCGGATATGCAGCTCGCATATCTTTTCCTGCATGAGGCGATGGAGCTTCTTGTGCCGAATGGAATCCTGGCCTTGGTCGAGCCAGCTGGTGTTCTCTACAACCAGAATGTCGCTCCATTCCGGCGTGGCGTCTTCACTCGTTGGGGTGTGCGCGAGATCCTGGACTTCGTCTCGGTTCGAGGCCTCTTTAAAAAGGGCGAAGCCGACCCAAAGATCGTTGTCGTGCTCGCGGAGGCGGTCGTTCCTGTTGCCGATGGGCGTATCCTGCACGCTGTGTTTCGTCGCAACGGGCGCGCTACAGCGGAGCAAGGGTTCGATATCGACTATTACGATCTCCATTGGGTGCGGAACACGGTGGCCAGAGACTCCGCCGATATATGGAGATCGAACCTCCTCGGTGGCAATCGCGTGCACGATTTGATTGGGCGCCTTCGGCAATATCCAACGCTACGGGATATCGCAACACGCCACGATTGGGACTTCGGTGAAGGCTTTATCGCAGGTGGGGGGAATGTATCGCGGTCCGCTGAGCACCTGGTCGGTCAGCCCCTGCTCCCGACGAAAGCGCTGTCCGACACCGGAATTGATGCCACCCATCTGCAGATAGTGCCCGACCAGCCGATCGAGGGGCCTAGGTCCGCCAAGCGGTTCACGCCTCCGCTCCTTCTGGTCAAAGAAAACGAGGACCTTCATCACGGTCTCTGGCAAGGCCACTATCTGGCCTACAAACACCGCATAATGGGTTTTGCGGCAAAGAAGCGTGATCTTGCCCGCTTAAAGGCGGTCGAGGCGTGGTTGCGAAAGGAGCAAACCGTCCTCAGGGCGTATGTCGCGGGGATCAGCGCCAGCCTCTTTGTGCAGCGCGCCACTGCAATCCTGCAGGCGGACATTCTCGCACTACCTTATCCGGAGAACGAGGATCTCGACCTCAGCGACAATGAGCGCATCATCGCTCAGGATATTGTCGACTATCAGCGCGAGTTCATCCGGCGGGGCACGGGGTCAGCGTTGATGCGCGTCGCGCCGAAGGAGGCGCTCGGCGCGTTCGACAAGACCTTCACTGCTCAGATCAACGCCGTCTATGCACGCAAGCCGTTGCGCGCCCTGGATCGCTATCATTGGGCCGGCGCCATATGCGGAGCGTACGTGTTCGGCGATGGCGTTGTCGATTGGTCGGATGCCGAAGAGCTGCGGGCGAAGCTAAATGCGTTGTTGCATGAGCGTCGCGGCTCCAGTCTTACGATCACACGCATCACCCGCTTATACGATCAGGGCTTCGTTTTTCTGTTGAAACCGGATCGGCACCGATTCTGGACTCGGTCGATCGCGTTGCGCGATGCCGATGATGTCCTCACAGATCTTCGGGCGCAGGGATTCTAGAGTGCTGGCGGATGAAGAAGAGACCTCGGTGCAAGCCGGCACGCTCGGCGCCAACATTCATCTTCCGGGTGAATGGCTTTCGTCCTTGGTTGGATTCATTGCTGCAGCACTGCCCGGGTGGCGTGACGATCCCAAGCGGCCTGCACAGGTTGGCGAAACGGGTTTGACGGCACAGCTCTGCGCGCGGCTGAATAGCGTAAGCCGACATTCAACAGGTTGGGATTTTCTGCAATTTCGCCGGGAGGAACCTGATGACGCTCGCGCGGGACGTTCCATCGATCTCGTCGTCGCACCCAGTGGGGCTCTCATTTGGATCTCCGGCCGCGAATACAGCGAATACCGCACTCTCTTGCCTATAGAGTGCAAACGGCTGCCAACCCCGAGCGGGAAGGATCGTGACGAGCGTGAGTATGTGTTTAGCCAGTTCAGCTCGACCGGCGGAATTCAGCGCTTCAAGGCAGGTCACCATGGCGCAGCGCACGCCCGCGCGGGCATGATCGGCTACGTCCAGGGCCACGACATCCCCTTCTGGCATGCGCAGCTCGATGCATGGATCGATGGGCTGGTTGCCACAGCGGTTCAAGGTTGGTCCGCGGACGACAAGCTGGTCTTGGCGGCACACTATGGCGCGACCCGGATTGCTTCCTTGCAGTCGACACATAAGCGCGATGCCGGCCGCGAGCCAATTCTGATCGACCATCTTTGGATCGAGATGTAGTCGATGGCGCTGTTCCGATGCCAGAATTGCGATACGGCCGTTGAAGTCTCAGCTGCGGTCGATTAGCCGCTTGATCTCACGGCGAATGCGAGGGGTAAGCCGGTGGTGTTCATGGGCTGCTTCCGCGGCCGAAGCTTAAGCGCCATTCTGCACGGTTGGAGCCAAGACCACGTCATTCTCTCCCTCAATGCCGAAAGTGAGAGTTTAGTCGGATCTCTATGACGGGTTGAGGGTCGGGAGAGAGGCTTCCGGCGCCCGTCATGGAGATGTGCCATGGCCCAGGTGGAGGTTCTGGACACCGCGCGTGAGGCGCGGAGCGGCTATCGGGTGGATGTGACCCGCGGCGCGCGGAATGGCCGGGTGTCGTCGGAATGGTTTTCCCGGCCGGCGGACGAACGGTTCCTGTCGCTGTCGGATTTGTTTGCCGCCGTGCGCGGCCGCACCGAGCGCAGCCGGACGCGGACGGTGGAGAGCGCCGCGATCCGGGTGGAGGCCAGCCGCGACGACGCCGAGCGCCTCACCTTGACGCTGCCGGGCGCGGACGCACCGGTGTCGCCGACCCACTGGAGCTTCGGCCAGTTGGCGGGCCTGGTCGGCGCGCCAGCGGCGTATCTGCGCCAGCTGCCAGCGCCGCTCGCCGGCATCAATCTGCAGTACGGCCTCACCTCGCATCGCGCCGAGCAGGTCAAGACGCTGGAGATCGAGGACGGCCGCGTCGAGCTGCGCGCCGTCACTGGCCCGGACTATGGCCGCATCTTCGACCATGAACTCGTCGCAGCCGTGCAGCGCATCGCCGGCAACGGCACCGGCGACACCCGCTGGAAGGTGCCAGGCGTGCTCGACTGGTCGACCGGCGTCTATAACCCGCGCGTCGACATCACCACGGATACCACGACGCTCTACGCCTCCGATCGCGACGTGTTCCTGTTCCTGGTCGACGACCTCAACCCGATCGAGGCCGGGCGGCTGCCGGATGGCTCGCCCGATCTCTATTTCCGGGGATTCTATTGCTGGAACTCCGAGGTCGGCGCCAAGACGCTGGGCATCGCCAGCTTCTATCTCCGCGCGGTGTGCCAGAACCGCAACCTGTGGGGCGTCGAGGACTTCGAGGAGATCACCATCCGGCATTCGAAGTACGCCGCTTCACGCTTCGCGCATGAGGCGGCGCCGGCGCTGACCCGGTTTGCCAATTCCTCTGCCCTGCCGTTCGTCAACGGCATCAAGGCGGCGCGCGAGCGCATCGTCGCGAAGAATGACGACGACCGCACCGAGTTCCTGCGCAAACGGGGCTTTTCCAAGGCTGAGACCGCGAAGATCATCGAGACGGTGCTGGCCGAGGAAGGCAGGAAGCCGGAGAGCGTGTTCGACTTCGTGCAGGGCATCACCGCCTTTGCCCGCGACAAGCCGCACCAGGACGCCCGGCTCGACCTTGAGGCCCGGGCCAAGAAGCTGCTCGACAAGGCCGCCTGATGCTCGTGGTGCCGGAGGTCCGGCTTTGTGGTGTTACGGCTCCCCGCAACACCGGGTCTCCGGCTTTGCGACTGTCCGCCTTTGCTGATTGTCGGCTGTGCGGCGCTGCCTTCGAGGACGAGGGCGGCGCCGTGCCTCGTGACGGGATGTTGGGCGAGAGACAGGCTCTCGGCCGCCCGTCACGGAGCATCCGCCATGGCGACTCAAGGTTCCAAGATCACGCTTTCGTCCTCGCGCGACATCCCCTTCAACAAGCTGATCCTCAGCCAGTCCAACGTCCGGCGCGTCAAGGCCGGCGTCTCGATCGAGGAGCTCGCCGAGGACATCGCCCGCCGCGGCCTGCTGCAGGGCTTGAGCGTCCGGGCAGTCGTGAATGAGGCCGACGTCGAGACCGGCATGTTCGAGATCCCCGCCGGTGGCCGGCGCTACCGGGCGCTCGAGCTTCTGGTGAAGCAGAAGCGGCTCGCCAAGACCGCGCCGGTGCCGTGCGTGGTGCGCGAGGGCGGCATTGCCGAGGAGGACTCGCTCGCCGAGAACGTCCAGCGCGCGCCGCTCCATCCGCTCGACCAGTTCCGTGCCTTCCTGGCGCTGCGCGAGAAGGGCCAGTCCGAGGAGGAGATCGCCGCCGCCTTCTTCGTCTCGGTGAACGTGGTCAAGCAGCGCCTCAAGCTGGCGTCGGTGTCGCCCAGGCTGCATGAGGTCTATGCCGAGGACGGCCTGACGCTCGACCAGCTGATGGCCTTCACCGTGTCCGGTGACCACGCCCGCCAGGAGCAGGCGTTCGAGCGGCTGCAGCGGACCCATGACAGACAGCCCTACGTCATCCGCCGCATGCTGACCGAGGGCGCGGTGCGCGCCGCCGACAAGCGGGCCCAGTTCATCGGCGTTGCCGCCTATGTCGAGGCCGGCGGCACCGTGCTGCGCGACCTGTTCCAGGGCGATGACGGCGGCTGGCTGGAGGACGTTGCCCTCATCGACCGCATGGTGGCGGAGAAGCTGGCCACGGAAGCTGCCACGATCGCCGCCGAGGGCTGGAAGTGGATCGAGGCGGCGCCGATCGAGGTCGATGACGCCCGAGCCGCGGCGGCAGATCATGACGGTGACGATGCCGTGGTAGCGGATGACGCTAAGGCATTGACCACGAACAAGTGAATCGAGGTGGGGTCTATTGCGGGCCGGAAGGGATTCCGGGCCGGCGGGCAATTTCGTAGCCTGTTTGAGTGATTGACGAATCGGCCATCCGCCTGCGCTTTGAGGCGCTCTGTGACGTTCTCGACGAGCGAGGCCGGCGCCGGTTCGCGGCGGCCGAAGCGCTGGCTGCGGGGCGCGGCGGCGTCACGGCGGTGATGCGCGCCACCGGGATTGCGCGCAGCGCGATCGGGCGCGGGCTGGCCGAGTTGCGGGCCGGCGAGGAATTCGCGGTCGGCCGGGTGCGGCGGCCCGGCGGTGGTC
>NZ_VWPL01000022.1 GCF_008630065.1 Blastochloris sulfoviridis | reverse complement strand
GTCCATGGCGTTCGGCCGCCGGTCCATGGCGTGCTGCCGCCAAGCCAAGGCGTTCGGCCGCCGTGCGTCGGCCCGCACTGCCCAGGCGGCGTGCGTACGCCGATCCATGGTGTTCGCCCGCCGGTCCATGGCGTTCGGCCACCAGTCCATGGCGTTCGGCCGCCGGTCCATGGCGTTCGGCCACCAAGCCAGGGCGTGCGTACGCCGATCCATGGCGTTCGCCCGCCAGTCCATGGCGTTCGGCCGCCGGTCCATGGCGTCCGGCCGTCAAGCCAGGGGGTCCGTGCACCGACACACACCCATCGACCGGCAACCATCGGCCGACAGCCACATGTGAGGCCGCAGAGCGTCAAACGGCAGCCTCACGTGATGCGGCAGCCCCAAGCGAGACCGCAGAAGGTCGTGCGGCAGCCGCATGTGAGGCCGCAGAGCGTCAAACGGCAGCCCCAAGTCATGCGTCAGCCGGTGATGCGGCAGGTGCCGCAGCGCAAGCCGGCGCAAGTGCCGCGTCGGCCGGGGCAGAGATTCTAGCTGCCCGCGCCGAACCCGCGTTGAGGATGGCGGCCCATCCACCGCCTGTCGGCCGCTTGCGACCGGCAGGCGGTGCCTTATTGGCCGTTTGCTTTCGCGAGTGCACCAATTAATGGGGATAGGGCGCATCTCTCGTGACGCCCCTCCTGCTCAACCGAGCATGCGGGTTCGTACACGCCAGTTCGACTTGGTCGCGATTTGGCGGCAGCCACGTGGATACGGGGGAAGGCCGAGAGCGTCGGAGATGCACAGGTGTGCCCTCTTCAAATCGCTTCATTTTGCTGCAATTCGTTGCATTACGTTTCGAAGCGTTTTGACGCATTTTGAAGAAGGCGCGGAACCTCGATCACGTGGTTTCGGCGGAGGATCCGGTGGTGAGGCTGGCGGCAAGGCCGGCGGCGGAAGAGGCGCCGCGCTGGTGAAACGGGGCGTCGCAGGCGCGGCCTTGACGGCCGCCGCCGCGCCGTGGGCCGATGGCGGCACGCGCCGCCTTCGATCCGACCGTCTTTCCGTCAGACCAGCGAACCAAGGTAATCTCCGGGCGGCTGGGGAGCCGGATCGCTTCTGGGCAGCAAAAGGACAGCATCGCAATTGAAGATCGCGAAAAACCCGCATTTTGCGTTTTCGGCGGCGATTTCCACTCGAAGTGCGTGAGGTGCGAGCGGGGTAATTCATTGGTTTTTCATTGGTACTCCGATTGGTACTTTTGGTGGCGTTGGTGCGGGCTGTCGCGGCCGCGGCGGCAGATCTGTTACCGCTGCCGGGCGCGGCCGGTTGGAGTCAGTCAGACCTGCGGATCAGGTTGAGCAGGTCCTCTTCGGAGAGCTGGGCCGTCGCATCGGCGCCCTCCAGCAAAGCGTCGGCGAGGTTGCGCTTGTGCCGGTGCAGCGCGACGATGCGCTCCTCGATGCTGTCCTTGACGATGAGGCGGTAGATGGTGACCGGGCGGCTCTGGCCGATGCGATGGGCGCGGTCGGAGGCTTGGTCCTCGACCGCCGGATTCCACCACGGATCAAGGTGGATCACGTAATCCGCGGCGGTGAGGTTGAGGCCAACGCCGCCGGCCTTGAGACTGATCAGGAACAGCTCGCCCACGCCGGCCTGGAACGCCGCCACCCGCTTCTGGCGCTCGGCCTCGGGGGTCGAGCCGTCCAGATACTGGTAGGTGATCTTCTTGGCGTCGAGCGCGGCGCGGACCTTGCCGAGATGGCCGACGAACTGGCTGAACACCAAAGCGCGGTGGCGGCCCTCGATGAGGTTGTCCGCCAGATCCAGGAACGCCTCCAGCTTGGCGGAGCCGACGCCAGAGTCCGCAGCGACCAGCGCCGGATGGCAGCAGGCTTGGCGCAGCCGGGTGATCTCGGCCAGGATGTGGATGCGCGTGCGCTCATCCCCGACCTCCTCCAGCCGCTCCAGCGCGCGCTGGCGCAGCGCCTCGTAGAAGGCGCGCTCCTCCGCCTCCTGCTCGATGAGGATGGTCTGCTCGGTGCGCGGCGGCAGTTCGCTGAGCACCTGCGCCTTGGTCCGGCGCAGCAGGAAGGGGCGGACCAGCGCCTTGAGTGCGGCCTTCGCATTGGCGTTGTTGTCGCGGCTGATCGGCGTGGCGAACCGCCGGGCGAACCGGTCGCGCCCGCCCAAGAGGCCGGGATTGACGAAGGCCAAGATGCTCCACAGCTCGTCGAGGTCGTTCTCGACCGGCGTGCCGGTCAGCGCCAGGCGGAACTCCGCCTTGAGCTTGCGGCTGGCCTCGGCGCGCCGCGTGTCGGGGTTCTTGATCGCCTGCGCCTCGTCGAGGATGGCCATCGCCCAGGAGATGGCGGTGAGCCGATCCTGCTCGCGCGCCAGAAGGCCGTAGGAGAGGATCAGTACGTCGCCGGGGCCGAGCGCGCCGATCGCCTCGTCGCGGTCGCCGGTTTCGGCCAGCCGGATCGGCCGCAGCGCCGGGGCAAACCGGTCCAACTCCGCCTCCCAATTGCCGCAGACCGAGGTGGGCGCCACCACCAGCATGGGACCGGCGGCGGCCTTGGCGGCCATCACCGCGATCGCCTGCACCGTCTTGCCGAGCCCCATGTCGTCGGCGAGCAGGGCGCCGGCGCCCCAGCGCTCCAGCCGGCTCATCCAGGCAAAGCCGTCGCGCTGGTAATCGCGCAGCTCGGCGGCGAAACCCGAGGGCAACGCCGGCTCCCAGCCCTCGGCCTCATCAAGGCGGCGGACGAAGTCCTTCCAGCGGGTATCCGCCTTCACCGACGCCGCGCCATCAAGGAGGTCGCGCACGGCGACGCCCGCCGCCTTCGGGATCTTCAGCCCGTCGCCGAGCCGGTGAAGCCGCTCCAGCTGCTGGCGGAACTGGCGATCCAGCGCGATGAAGCCGCCGCCGTCGAGCGGCACGAAGCGGCCCTGCATGTTGTCCAGGCGGTCGAGGAGGTCTTTCAGGTCGAGCACCAAATCGTCGTCGACCGTCACCGTTCCGCTCACCGAAAACCAGTGCTCCACGCCCTTGACGCTGGCCTTGAAGCCCTTGGCCGAGGCCACGCCCTTGAGCGACATCTTCTGGCCCTCGGGCCATTCCATCGCCGGAGGCGTCGGCAGCGCACGCAGCTCGTCGAGAAACTCCAGGCTGGCCAGGAGATCATCGAACATCCAGTCGGGGCCGTCGCCGCCGAGGCTCGGGCAGGATTCGCTGAGGGCCGCCGCCAGGCGCCGTTCGGCCTCCAGATCGCGGCGCACGCGCTGGGTGCCGGCATTGATCAGCCGCCCGCCCTGGCCGGGCAGGAAATGCGGGCCCTCAGCGCCCGCCGGGCGAACCACGATTGCGACCCTGAGGCCCTCGCCCAGCGGCGAGAGCCGCACCACCGGGCTGGGGTCACCGTCGGTGGCCGCGGCATCCTCGATCTCGGGCGTCTCGATGCGGATCGGCAAGGCCGGCGCCGGAAGACGGGATAGCGATGTCAGCCGTTCGCGCGCCGAATTGGGAATCGCGATGCCCTTGTTCGACAGGATGGCGGCGGCCTCGACGGCGCCTTCATCCACCACCACCACCCGCCAGCGCCCCGGAGCCTCGATCTCGATGAGCGCGCCGGGCCGCTCCGCGGCATGAGACAGCGACAGGAGAAAACCGGCCTTGTCGGAGGCCACCACCAGCTCCGGCCGCCCCGCGATCAACTCGACCGGCTCGGCCGGCGAGCGGGCGTCGAACATGCGGGGATGGCCGACCAGCAGCGGCAGCATGGTGTCGGCGTGGCATTCGAAGACGTCGCGATTGTACCAGGACTCCACTGAATGGCGGATGGCACGGCAAGCGCGGCGGTCGAACTCGTCGAGATAATCGAGCGCCGCATCACCCTCGCGCAGGCGCTTCAATGCAACCGCGCGCCCCGCGCTCCAGCCGCGCGCCTGCAGCGACTGTTCAAGCGGCTGGATTTCCAGGGTATCCGGATTGACAAGCCAGACGAGCCGCTTGGTCTTGGCAGCCGGTGCCGGCTCAGCCGGCCGCGCGGGCGCCAGCATCGCCTCAAGGCTTTCCAGCGCGCGCTCCCACGGCGCCTTGTCCTTGACGAGCGTGAGAAACCGGAACGCGATCTCGTTGTCCGGCCGGTCGAGCCATTTGCGGTACGGCGCCGGATCGGGGCCGGCGCGCTCCAGCGCCTCGGCCAGCATGGCCGCCGGCAGCGTCATCGAATTCTCTATCGCGCGGAACAACGGGATGAACGTCTTCACGGCATGGCGGCGGACCATCTCCGGATCGACGAGGGTGGCGGCGGCGGCCAACAGGCCCGTGCTTATCGGTGGCGGGTGTCGTGTCATGCCGATCAGCGCCAAGCCGGCTTGCACCGCCTGCTTCGCCGCGGTCTCCTTGTTGCGTGCCAACTCGAGCAGGCCGCGCAGCGCGAACAGGCCGACATGGCCCTCCTTCACCTCGGTCAGCGTCTCGATCTCCGGCTGCAGCGCAATGTCGTCGACCGCCAGCAGCGCACAGATATGGAGAAGGCCTAAATAACCAGGGAGGCCGCCCTTTCGCTTGCGATTGCTCTTGCGGTAGAGCCTCAGTGCTTCGGCGAAGAGCGGGACCGCCGTCTTCGGGTCGCCCGCCAGCAGAGCGCGGGAGGCGCGGAACGCAAACGGCAGATCGGCCGGGACGCCCTCGGGGAGATCGGCAAGGGTTTGGCCGAGGCGGCCAAGCTGGCCAGTCAAGAGATCGAAATCCACCAGCTTTGAGAAGGCGGCTGCGCGCAGCTGCGCATCCTGATGGCAGCGCTCCATCAGCGCCGGGTAATCCGGCGCCGCCACGCCGGTGCCAATCCAGCGGCCGGCCTTGGCATCAAGGATTGCGACCTGGAACGCCGGGCGGCGCGAGGCCAGCCAGTCCGCCCCGACGTCGATGACGGCGAAATGCTGGTCGAAGATCGAGGGGGCGGCGACGGAGTAGGAGGTGCGGCGATATCGTTCGATCGCACGCTGGAATCCGTCCTCGTCGTTGAGCAGCACGGCGAGCCGCTGCCATCGCAGCGTGCTGATCTCGGCAGCCTTGTAATCCCACACGTTCCCCTGTTCCAGCGGCAAGACCGCGCGGATCGCCGCGATCATCGCCGAGCCCTCCGCCGAGTCGAGGGCTTCCACCGCCAGCGCGTGGATGATGTCCGGTGAACAGGCGAGATCGTCGGTGAGCAGCTTCTTTTCGCGCAGCGCCTCAAGCACCGGTGTCAGCGTCTTGTTGGTCCAGGCGGGCTTGCTGGAACTCAACCGGTTGAGGCAATCGGCGAAAACGGTCTTGCCCGTCGCGGGGCCGACGAGCGCCTTGAGACGGAGAATGGCGCGCTCCTGCGGCCCAAGGGCGGCAAGGGCTGAGGCAAGACGGGACACGGAAAAGCAACCTCGTATTCGAGCGGTCGCGAGGCTATCGCCACAAACGGCGCCCAGCAATGGCAAGGCGGCGGCCATGGACAGGAAAGGCGGCGGGGTCGTGTCCCGCCGGGCGGTGTAGCTGGACGGTAGCGAAGCGCCCGCCCGCGCGCCCTCGATTGCGCTGTAGCGGGCGGGCGGCTTCGCGGGGGTGGTCATCGGCAGATCCTCGTCCGCGCGGCGCTTGCGGGGCGCGGGGAACAGCCATCGCGACTGCGCCGCCTTGGCCGCGGCAATGGCCGGTCGAACGAGCGCCATCGCCGCCGGCGGCAGCGGCACCACATGCCCCCGGCGCGATTTCATCAGCTCGGCGGGGATGTACACGATCCCCGCCCCACCGGCGCCCCCGTCCTCGACCACAAAGCGGTGCTCGATGCCAACAATCGACAGGCGCTGGGCGGTGAGAACCACGAACCACAGCGCGAGGATCGCCGTCTCCGACGGTCCGGTTCCGCCAGATGGTGACAGGCGCTGCGCCTCCCGGCGAGGGCCAAGGTCAGGCCGAGGTCGGCCACGCTCGGCATCCGGTTGCGCACCGTCTCGACATGGGTCGACTTGACGTCGCGCCACCAGCGCGGTGCCCCGACCGGCCCCGACGCCGCAGCGTGGTGGACCCGCGCCCACGACAGCGCCGCGCCCAGATAGGCCACCGCCTTGCGTGAGGCCGAGCCGCCATGAACGGCGGCCGTGGCGTTACGGAACTGCTCGAATGCGGCTTCGTCGAACTGCCGCGCGAACGGATTGGCGATGGCAGCGAACGGTTCCGACCGCAGTACCGCCTCGGCGTCTCGCGCCGTGGCGGTGGAGGGCGGCCAGCGCACCCCACGCACGACGCGACCTTGGCGGATGTGCTCGTCGAGATCGGTCTGCAGCACCTTGCCGAGCGACCATTCCTGCCGCTGCTTGGCGCGGCGATGGAGAAGAACGCCCGCAGCTTCGTCCGGCGTGGCGCCGGCGAGCCGCGCCGCGATGCGGAGCTTCGGGTCGAGCTCGGACCGGAGCATGCCGCGGACGTGGCTGGCCATCTCACGGGCCTGCAGCGCGGTGTCCAGCGCTTGGCCGGGCCGAGGGTGACGGTATGGCGGCCGAACTGCAGCAGCCAGGTTGCGGCGCGGCCCCGCACCCGGATGCGCAGGCCGGGTTCGCGTTCGTCGGCCCATTCGGCGAGGTTCGCGGTGCCGTCCTCGGCCAGCTGGAGGGCGTGGCGGACGTGGGCGTAGGTGAGCACGGCACGGGTGGCGGGCATCGATTTGTACCGTACTGGTACTGACACTCGGAGTCCCCAGGGCCAAGGACTCGATGGTCAGCCGCACGTCGGCTGCCCTGAGAAGTGACGGGAAAACAGCGACTTGTCAACGCGTTCCGGGTCAGCCCAAGGACTCGCAGGGAACTCGCGAAACCAGTCACTCGGAAATCGTATCAGGTGGCGCGGCGCGGTTTTCCAGACCCCATGTCGCGCGACCCGCGCCGGCCCTTGCACCGCGCAGCGCGGCGGCGTAGAGGTGTCGGCCTTCGGAGCGTAGCGCAGCCCGGTTAGCGCACCAGTCTGGGGGACTGGGGGTCCCGAGTTCAAATCTCGGCGCTCCGACCATTTTCCCCTAAATCGTCAACGGCTTGGCGTGGTACCGAAAATTCGGCCCGCTGGCCGGACATGAACGAAACAGAGACAAAATGCCGATGTCGGGACCAAAAGTCCCGACGCGAGTCCCGACGCTGTTCCGCGTTCGTTCAGGTGGTGGAATCGCCCGCCCGCCGTACCAGAATGGGCTCCGGCCGGGGCGCTTCGGCATCAGCGCGGCGGCGCGGTCGTCGCTTGAAGACCCTCAAGGGCCTCACCCCCCACGAGTTTATCTGCAAATGCTGGACAAACCAGCCCGAGCGCTTCAGGCTCAATTCTATCCACCAAATGCCGGGACTGAACACCTAGGTAGCTGGACATTTTTTCAAGTTTCCAAGTGGTTGCTGCAAGCACAGACGCAAGGAAGCCTGCACGCCCGCTTACGCCTTCTTCCGCCGCATGGACCGGCGCAGCGTCGCGTTGATGCGCGACTGCCAGCCGGCGCCGCTCGCGCGGAAATGCTCGAGCACGTCGGCGTCCAGCCGGATCGTCGTCGACACCTTCGGGTGCTCGGACCTCGGACGGCCCCGGCGTACCGGCGCCGCCGCCATCTTCGCCTGCCACTCCGGGGCCGACAGGTCGGGCGCGTCGTCAGGGTCGGTCCAGGCGGGGGGCGTAGAGCGCTTGCTCGCGGTCATTGGCCTTCCTCAACGAAATGATGCGGCGGGCTGCGCCGCGCGGCGTCCAGACGATCACCACCATGCGACCGTCGAGCCGGCCGACCGTGATGAAGCGGACCTCGCCGTAATCCTGCCGGTCGTCTTCGATGGTGATCGTTGCACCGGCGAACACCTCACCTGCTCGCGCCATGTCGAGGCCCCGGTGGTCGAGGGTGGCTTGGCGCTTGGCGTGATCGAACTCGACCGGCATGCTTTTCTGTTACTACGAAAATGCGTCATCGTCGACATTATTGTTGTAACGGAAATTGGCAACGGCCGCGTCGCGCCCGAGGCGGTGCCATGACCGCCGCCGTCACGCCTTCAACATCGCCGGAAGCGACTCCGCCGCACGGCCAGCGGTGGCACAACCTTGCGTGGACGCAGGAGCAGCGCTGCGGCTCGCCCGCAGCCAAGGTGGTGTTGATGGTGCTGGCCGAGCATTCCGATGCCGACGGCTGGTCGCGGCCGTCAATCGGCGCCATCGCCGACATCACCGAGCAGAGCGCGGGTTCGGTTCGCCGTGGCCTCGCCGAGTCGGAAAAGCTGGGACTGATCGCCAGGCTGGCCGGCGTGGCCGGTAACGGTCGGCAGATGGATTTCCGGTCTACGCCTATGATCGGCGGACGTGATCCTGACGGGCGTCTATGCCGTGGTCACCACCAATGGCATTGACGAGGCGTTGCGGGCAATGTCGGAGGCCGTGGTAATGCGCACTCACAAGGCGGGTACCGTCGAGCGCCAAGTTCGTGCTATCAATAACAGTTTAAATCCTAATCGAGGATATCGTCATTGGTGGCAGCACCTATGATGGTAAATTTGAGGTTATGCTTAGCTATGGTTTCCAGCTCAGCGCTTCCAGCTCACGGTCGCGTTTCTAATTTTCCGGATGGACTATTCCGGTTTATGCGCCAACATGGCATAAATATCTCGAATCGACCCGGCAACTATCCTTTCTACGATACGAGATTTGAAGCTCCCGTAGTCGTTCAATACACATCCATTGGAACGGAGTGTTCATTTGGCGCATATTCTGGCGTATTCGGCAGTTCTAGAGGTTTATTTGGTAGATGCTCAATTGGAAGATTCTGCTCGATAGCTGATGGATTTGTAATCGGTCCCGACGAGCATCCGCATCAGTTTTTTACAACTTCGATGGTCGGGTACGTCAAGAATGTACATGGCTGGGATGATCTGAGGGCGTCGTGGGGCCACAATCGAGAAACACCATACGTGCGGTTCGACCAAAGATCGAAAGTGCTTGTCGGTAATGATGTTTGGATCGGCGCGGACGTGTTCATTCGGCGTGGTGTTGAGATTGGAGACGGGGCGATTATTGGAGCCGAGTCAGTAGTTACAAGAGATGTTCCTGCATATTCAATAGTTGTTGGGAACCCAGCGAAATTTGTTCGCATGAGATTTCCCGAGCATATTGTCGAACGATTTTTAGACGTTCATTGGTGGAAATACGATATTTTTAACATAAAGGGATTTAGTTTCGATAATGTGGAACTGGCGCTTGATGCCCTGGAGCAGGCAAAGAAGGACAGAATGCTTGTGCCGCTTGCTTTGAAGGCGGCCACTATTCGCGACCTCTGGCACGACTGGGCCATTCAACAAGACACCTGACAGCCCCGCACACCGCGGGCGTGGGCCACCTGAAATTGGGTAATGCTGGCTGCAAAGGGGTAATGGCCAAGCTTCATTACCTCGTTCCGGCTGCCCGACCTCCCCAACAACCCGACCTCATATCCTCCGCCCTGTCCGCGCGGCTTTTTCATGAGGACTGTTGATGCCGGAGCAATTCTCCCCAGAAGCCAGACCAATTTCCCCCGACAAGTCCGTGTCGTGATGGAGCCTCGCGCGGCGCGCGAGGCGGCGGCTTGCGCGGCTGTCACCCCTTGCCCTCGCCGCCAAGAGCCGCGTCCAGGATGCGACGGCATTCCTGCAGTTCGTAGAGCGCCGCCTGCAGGCGGCGGGCATTCTCGCGCGACAGCGCGGGGGCGGGTGCCGTCTCCGCCGCGGGCGGGCGCGGCGGCGGACGCAGCGGCTCCACGACGGGCGGGCGCGACGGTTCCGGCGGCCGCACGACCGGCTCGGTCCGGGCGGTCGGAATCGGCACCTCGACGACCCGCGGCAGAAGCGGCGGCTCGGCGTCCCGTCCGATCTTGGGGAAGAGGCCCAACAGGCCGCCGCGGCCAGCGGGCTCGACCGGCCGGCGCGGCGGCAGATCCGGGGACGGCGGCTCGACCGGCCGGCGCGGCGCCCTGCCCTCCTCGGGCGGGCCGAACGGCAGGGCCGGCTCCGGGCGATCGCCCAGATCCGAAGGATCGCCAAGGTCCGAACGATCGCGCGCGGCCGGATGATCGCGCGCATCCAGGCTGGGCGGCCCGTCCCGCTCCGGCCGGGCGAGATCGGGCGGAGCGAGATCGGGCGGGGTGCGGTCCGGCAGCGCGACGTCCGGGGCAGCGACCGCGGATGCGGACGGCTCCCTTCGCTCGAAATCGCGGTCGGCGGGCAGATGGTCGATGGGCCGCTGATCGACGGGGGGCGCCGGCGGCGCCTCGCCGGGGCGCCACACGGTCTGGACGAAGCGCACGCCCTCGTCGCGCAGGATGCGCTGCACGCCCCGGATGGTGTAGCCCTCGCCATAGAGCAAATGGCGGATCCCGCGCAGCAGGTCGACATCGTCGGGCCGGTAGTAGCGCCGGCCGCCGCCGCGCTTCAGCGGCTTGATCTGCGAGAAGCGCGTCTCCCAGAACCGCAGCACGTGCTGCGGTAGGTCGAGGTCTTCGGCCACCTCGCTGATGGTTCGGAAGGCGCCCGGTTCCTTGTCCACGCCGCTCCCCGCTGCTTCGCCGCGCCCGCAAGATTCAGGCGGCTTCCGGATGATCCCTTCGGCCTCCCGGACACGATCCCGCCGAAAGCCCTTGTTCGGACAGGGATTTTCGGCCGCCAGACGACGGCTCGAAGGCCCGCGGGCCGGAGACCGTCTGAGTGTTCCTGATTCCAACTATAAGGGATTTCGGCGAAGGCTTGCGATTCCGATTCCGCTTCGGGGCAGAAGCGCTTGTGGGAAAACGCATTCTGGCGCTGCCAGACGGTGCCGCCCCGATCCTGCGCGGGAGAGTCCGCTTCGGGACGGAAACCCTTGATCGGGAATCGCTTTGCGCAGACGCAAGCCTGCCCGCGCGGCGCGTCCGCCACCCAGCCAAGCTCAACTCATACCAACGGCCCCAAACGCTGACGCGTGGGGCCGTTGACTCTCGCGGATTTTCTTTTTGGAAATCAGAGATTTTGCGAAAATCCGCGACCGGAACCAACGGTCCGCATTCGCGGCCGTTGGTATCATACGGCGCTAGAGCATTTTCCGCAAAAGTGGATACCGGTTTTGCGAAAGAACATGCGAAAAGCCAGAAACTTAGAGCGTCCGATCTGATGCAGTCAGATCGGATAACGCTCTGGGCCCACGGGCCGGCGCGTCTTGAAAGTCAACGTAAAAAGAAAGACGTGGAGGGCCGGGACGGCGCCCGGTTATGAGGGCGCCTGTTCGCATTCGAGCACGCCCGGTCTCAATCCTCTTCCTCGCCGTCGGCATGGCCGTTGATGCGATTCTTGAGGATGTTGGAGGGCTTGAACACCATCACCCGGCGCGGCGGGATCGGCACTTCGACGCCGGTCTTGGGGTTGCGCCCGATACGCTGGCCCTTGTGGCGCACCACGAAGGAGCCGAAGGACGACAGCTTCACGGTCTCGCCGCGGGCCAGACAGTCCGAAATTTCCTTCAGAACCTGCTCCACCAGCGCCGTGGACTCGGTCCGCGACAGCCCCACCTTCTGGTAGACGGCCTCGCTCAAATCGGCCCGCGTGATCGTTCGACCCGCCATTTCAGCCCCCGAACTCGGAATTGGCTCAGCATCCCTCTGATTTTGAACGTTAATCAGACCGCGGTCAGAGGGTCAACCGGGCAGGCGGGGAATCACCACCGCAACAACACCGATCCCCAGGTGAAGCCGCCGCCCATCGCTTCCAGCAGCACCAGGTTGCCGGGCTTGAGCCGGCCCTCGGCGGCTGCCACCGACAGCGCGAGGGGGATCGAGGCTGCCGAGGTGTTGGCGTGGCGGTCGACCGTGGTGACCACCTTTTCCGCCGCGATGCCGAGCTTGACGGCGGAGGCATCGATGATGCGCCGGTTGGCCTGGTGGGGCACGAACCAGTCGATGTCGTCCGGCCCATAGCCGGTGGCCTTGAACGCGTCGACGACGACGTCGGTGATCATGCCCACCGCGTGGCGGAACACCTCGCGGCCTTCCATGCGCAAATGGCCCACGGTCTGGGTCGAGGACGGGCCGCCATCGACATAGAGCTTCATCTTGTGGCGGCCGTCCGAGCGCAGGTGGCTGGTGAGCACCCCGCGGTCGTCGCGCGTGCCCGGCTGCTCCTGGCGCTCCAGCACCACGGCGCCTGCGCCGTCGCCGAACAGCACGCAGGTCGTGCGGTCGGTCCAGTCGAGAATGCGCGAGAAGGTCTCGGCGCCGATCACCAGCGCGCGGCGGAAGCGGCCGCTGGTCAGCATGGCATCGGCGGTGGCGAGCGCGAACACGAAGCCCGAGCACACCGCCTGGACGTCGAACGCCGCGCCGTGGGTGATGCCGAGCCCGGCCTGGACCGCCACCGCGGTCGAGGGAAAGGTGTTGTCGGGCGTCGCCGTGGCCAGCACGATGAGGTCGATGTCGGCGGCCTCAAGCCCGGCGTCGGCCAGCGCCGCCTTGGCGGCGGCGAGGGCAAGGTCGGACGTCACCTCGCCCGTGGCGGCGACGTGCCGCTGGCGGATGCCGGTGCGTTGGACGATCCATTCGTCGGTCGTGTCGACCATGCCCGCCAGTTCGGCGTTGGTCAGCACACGCTCGGGCAGGTAACCGCCGACCCCGAGCACCACAGAGCGTAATGTCACGACGCGGCTGCCTCCGCCGGAACCGTTGGGGGCGAGAGCGTGCCGCGCTCGTACCGGGCGAGATCGGCGCTGATCTTGGCGAGAAGTCCGTATCGCACCATGTCGTAGCCGATATCCACCGCGGACGCGAAACCGAGCTTGTCGGTTCCGCCGTGGCTCTTGATCACCACACCGTTCAAACCGAGAAAGACGCCGCCATTGGAGCGGCGCGGATCCATTTTTTCCTTCAGCGCCCTGAAAGCCCCGCGCGCCAGAAGAAAACCAAGCCGCGTCCACAACGTCCTGCCAAACGAGGCGCGGAGATATTCGGCGATCTGCTTAGCCGTGCCTTCGGCGGTCTTCAGGGCGATGTTGCCGGAGAAGCCTTCGGTCACCACCACGTCCACGGTGCCGCGGCCGATGTCGTCGCCCTCGACGAAGCCGTGATAGTCGATCCCGGGAAGATCGATGGCGCGCAGGCGCTGGCCGGCGTCGCGCACCGCCTCGACGCCCTTGATCTCCTCGACCCCGACATTGAGCAGGCCGACGGTCGGCCGGTCGAGATCGAACACGATGCGGGCCATGGCCGAGCCCATCACCGCCAGATCGACGAGGTGCTGGGCGTCGGCGCCGATCGAGGCGCCGACGTCGAGCACCAGCGATTCGCCCCGTACCGTCGGCCAGATGCCGGCGATCGCCGGCCGCTCGATGCCGGCCATGGTGTGCAGGCAGATCTTGGACATCGCCATCAGCGCGCCGGTGTTGCCGGCGGAGACCGCGACGTCGGCCTCGCCGCGCTTCACCGCCTCAATGGCCCGCCACATGGACGAGACGCGCCGGCCGGCGCGCAGCGCCTGGCTCGGCTTGTCGTCCATGCGCACCGCCACCTCGGTGTGCTGGAACTCCGACACCGCGGCGACCTTCGGGTGCCGGTCGAGAATCGGCCGGACCTCCGACTCACGGCCGAAGATCAGGAAGCTGGTGTCGGGGTGGCGGACAAGCGAAATCTCGGCGCCGGCAATCACGACCGAAGGTCCGTGATCTCCGCCCATGGCGTCGAGCGCGATGCGGACAGGTGCGGTCATGGTTCAGTGGAGATTGACGGACCACGTAATCGGCGGTTGCGCAGGCACTTCCCCTCCGCCGATCCTTGGCGAAACGGACATCCCTGCAGATTTCTCAGGCTAGCAGGACGACCGGAGCCGGACCGAAGCCCGCCTCCCGCATCCCCCACCGGGGCCTGCGGGCGCGAACATACATTTTCGCGCCGTCCTGGCAACCACGTGACAGAACTATGACGCTCCTGAGTCCCTCAGCTTGGCCAAAGCGGCGAACGGCGACTCGGCGCCGGCCCCCGTCTCGGCCTCGCTGGGCTGCCATGCCGCATCCGGCTTGCGGGGATAGGGATCGACCCCCAGGCTGAAGAATTCGGTGAGGATGGCGCCGAGATCGATGCGCCCGTCGACGATCGGCTCGGGCGGATCGGCGCTCTCAAGGCCGAACTCGATCTCGGTGCCGGGCGCGTGGTGCGCCCCGCTGTCGTCGCCGAAGCGCACGTCGATCGCCTCGTCGATCGCGCTCTCCATCGGCTCCAGCGTCACCACGCAGGCCTGCACGACGCGCCCGGTGAGGCGGCCGGTCACGGCGACCGTCCCCTTGCGGTCGACGGCGAGGTCCAGCGTCACCTTCAGCGCCGGCACCGACAACGCGCCGACATGGCGGGCAAGCGCCGCGCGGGTCTCTTCGCTCGGCTCCAGCGTCAGGCTGCTCTCGGGCGGAAGCTGCGCCACCAGCACGGTGTGGCTCCAGGGAGCGGGGGGAATCGGGTCAGTCACGGCAAGCCTCCAGATTCCGGCAAAGCCGGACGCAACGAGAATCACCCGCCTCACGGCGGACCGGGCGGCGACGGATGGTATTGGTGCCCGGTGCCCAGTTCACCCGGTGCCCAATTCATGCGGCGCCCAATTCATCCGGCATCCAAGTCATAGTGCCGCGCCGGCTGCTCGGCGACCTCCCAGGCCCACGCCACCGGGGCAAGAGTGCGAAAACCCCGAGGTTCCCGGCGGCCGGCGGCGGCGCTTGACGCCCGCCAGGGCGGTGGGCAGCCTCGCGCGTCGCTTTCGTTGCAACGTCAGGGAGCAGGCCATGGCCATCCGACACGTCGCTATCGGCAGAGCGGGCATCCTGACAATGCTCGCCCTGCTGCTCGCGCCCCTGCCCGCCGTCGCCCAGGCGGCCGGCTGGTCCGTCCACCGGCTCGACGCCGCCGGGATCGCCGTGCCGTCCGACTGGAAGGTGACGCGCGTCAATGATGGCAAGGAGCTCGACATCGCCTCGCCGGACGGCAGCCGCCGCCTGCTGGTGTGGTGGTGGTTCCCGGACGAACCGCTGCTCGGCTATCCCGACATCGTCTCCCACCGCAAGGTGACGGTGGCCGGCCAGGGCGCGCTCTACATCCACACCCGCGGCGGCCCGCGCGACACCGTGACGGTGACGCTGGACAAGGGCCGCAAGGACAAGCGGCGGCTGCACTTCCTCTATGAGGCGGACGGCGACCTCGGCCAGGGCGACCCGGTGCTCGACGACCTCCTGTCGCGGGTGACGATCGGCGGCGCCCCGGCCCAGAACCCGGCTCAAGACAAGCGCAGCGAGGCGGCCCCGGGTGTCCCGGCGCCCGCTCCCGCCGTTGCGCCGATCCCTGCCCCCGTCGCAGCCGGCCCGGCCGCGGTTTCGCCCCGGCGGGTGTGGCTCGGCCGGTTCTCGATCGAGCCGCCGGCCGGCTGGTCCGACGTCAGCGACCGCAGCACCGGCGCGGTGACGCTGGCGCGGCCGGATTCGGCGGCCCGAATCGACATGTCGCTGCTGCCGGCCGGCGAGCCGATGCCGAGCGAGGGCCTGGAGGAGGTCGAGCAGACGGTGATCGCCGATCGGCCCGCCACCCGCCTATTGGTGCGGGGCGCCGGCACGCAGGCAGTGTTCTATATTTTCGACGAGCCCGACACCGCCGGCGCCCGTCTGACCCTGGTGCTGACGGCGGTGGGCGAGGTGGCCGGCGCGCTTTCGCCGTTCGAGAGGGTTGCCGAGAGCCTCCGTGCCGAGTTGCCGCCGCCCGCCGGCACGGCGCATGTGGGATCCATCGGGTCCACCGGCGCGGCGGGCGACGACGATCCGAACCAGGATCCCTTTGCCGGCCTCGATCTGGATTGAGCCGCGAAGCTCCTGTTGGTTGCGGCCGCCCAGGGGGCCGGAAGGGCCGGCGCGCCACGATCACGCCACAGAGCCGCACGAAGGTCGCCGCGCCATTTCCATTGCTTCAGGTCGGCTGTATGCCGGTGGCGTCGCCGCATGGGCGTTGAGGCAGCCTGGCGGATGCGATGCGGTCATGAAAGACGCGCTGCGTTCAGGACAGTTGTTCAGGATCGTTGCGTTCAGGATAGAGGTGCGATGAGCAAGTTCACGATCGGTCGACGCGCGGTGGCGGTCGGACTGCTGGCGGCGGCGCTGCCGCTCGGCGGCTGCTTCACCCAGACCCTGCAGCGCGGCTATGTGATGCCGGAAAACGCGCTGGAGCAGGTGCCGATCGGCTCCACCCAGGAGCAGGTGCTGATCGTGCTCGGCACGCCATCCACCGTCGCCACGCTGAACGGCGAGGTGTTCTACTACATCTCGCAGACGGCGAAGCAGAGCGCCGCCTTCCTGCAGCCCAAGATCGTCGATCAGCGGGTGCTGGCGGTCTATTTCGATCCCAAGTCGCGCCGGGTGCAGCGGGTCGCCAATTACGGAATGCAGGACGGCAAGGTGTTCGACTTCATCAGCCGCACCACCACCGCCGGCGGCGAGGAGCTGTCGTTCCTGCGCCAGATCCTGAGCGGCAACAAGAGTTCCTGACCGGCGCGGGACGCAGCCGGCCGGGCAGCAATCCGGGCGACAATCCGGGCGGCGGCGGTTCGGGGGCTTCCCGATCGTCCGCCCCGCAACCATGGCCTGTGCGGCAAGACCGCCGCCAGTGCGGCTAAGAGACCGTTTGGAAACTCCGACGGGGCCGCGCCGGCGCCGATTTCGGGTTCTCCGGCAGGAGCCGATCGAAGAGCGTACCGGGGAGTACGGTCGAGATCGGCGACAAACCGGGAACCCGAAAACGGCCCGGCCCTTCCGAACTCGGGCTTGCCCGAGTTCGGTATTCCTGATCGTAAGTCGGGCAAGCCCGACTTACGTGGGTTGCAGGGCGAACGTCGGTCGCGGCGTCGAAAAGCTCGCCGATATTCCCGATATCGGTCTCGCTTTTCTCCTGGCGTCCGCCAGTTCGCGCTGCAACGCGGCCTCCGTCCGAGTTTCCAAACGGTCTCTAACGCCTTGGCGCACCTTGCCTGCCGTGGTAAGCGACCGCTTCGGCCGCACGGCGCGGGGTGCCCGCGTGCGTCGACCGGATCAACGCAACCATGAGTAAGGGGAGCGTGGCCATGTCGGTTTCCGACGTCGAGCGCAGCCGGCCGCTATCCAACAGCTTCTTCACCGCCTCGCTGGCCGAGGCCGATCCGGAGATCGCCTCCGCCATCGCCAAGGAGCTGAGGCGGCTGCAGGACCATATCGAGCTCATCGCGTCGGAGAACATCGTCTCGCAGGCGGTGCTCGAGGCCCAGGGCTCGATCATGACCAACAAGTACGCCGAAGGGTATCCCGGCCGGCGCTACTATGGCGGCTGCGAGTTCGTCGACATCGCCGAGACCATTGCGATCGACCGCGCCAAGAAGCTGTTCGGCTGCGCCTTCGCCAATGTCCAGGCCAATTCCGGCAGCCAGGCGAACCAGGGCGTGTTCCTGGCGCTGCTCAAGCCCGGCGACACCTTCATGGGCCTCGACCTCGCCGCCGGCGGCCACCTCACCCATGGCAGCTCGGTCAACATGTCCGGCAAGTGGTTCAACGTGGTGCCCTACAATGTGCGCCCCGAGGACCAGTTGATCGACATGGATGCGGTCGAGAAGCTCGCCCGCGAGCACAGGCCGAAGCTGATCCTGGCCGGCGGCTCGGCCTATGCCCGCCACTGGGACTTCGCCCGCTTCCGCCAGATCTGCGACGAGATCGGCGCCATCTTCATGGTCGACATGGCCCATTTCGCCGGGCTGGTGGCGGGCGGCGCCCATCCCTCGCCCTTCCCGCACGCCCATGTCGTGACCTCGACCACCCACAAGACGCTGCGCGGCCCGCGCGGCGGCCTGATCCTCACCAATGACGAGGACATCGCCAAGAAGATCAATTCGGCGATCTTCCCCGGCCTGCAGGGCGGCCCGCTGATGCACGTGATCGCCGCCAAGGCGGTGGCCTTCGGCGAGGCGCTGCGGCCGGAATTCCGCACCTATGCCGCGCAGGTGGTGGAGAATGCCAAGGTGCTGGCGGCGACGCTGCTGGACGCCGGCTTCGCGCTGGTCACCGGCGGCACCGACAACCACCTCCTGCTGGTCGACCTGCGGCCGAAGACGCTCACCGGCAAGGCGGCGGAAGCCGCGCTCGGGCGCGCCCACCTGACCTGCAACAAGAACGGCATCCCGTTCGACCCCGAAAAGCCGATGGTGACCTCGGGCATCCGGCTCGGCACGCCGGCCGCCACCAGCCGCGGCTTCGGCCCGGCCGAGTTCAGGAAGGTCGGCGAGCTGATCGCGGAAGCCCTCGACGGGCTGGCGGCGAACGGCGAGGCCGGCAACGGCGCGGTCGAATCGGCGGTGGCGACCAAGGTCGGCGAGCTGACCCGGCGCTTCCCGGTCTACGGACAGTGACCTCATGACAGGGCGGCGCGGGTCATGAAGTGCCCCTTCTGCGGCAGCCTGGACACCCAGGTGAAGGACTCGCGCCCGTCCGAGGACGGCACGGCGGTGCGCCGCCGCCGGGTGTGCCCCGATTGCGGGGCGCGCTTCACCACCTTCGAGCGGGTGCAGCTTCGCGAGCTCACCGTGCTCAAGCGCTCCGGCCGGCGGGTGCCGTTCGACCGCGAGAAGCTGCGCCGCTCCATCGCCATCGCGCTGCGCAAGCGCCCGGTCGAGGAGGAGCGGATCGACCGGCTGGTCTCCGACATCGTCCGCCAGCTTGAGAGCCAGGGCGAGAACGAGATCGAGTCCGAGGCGATCGGCCAGATCGTGATGCAGCGCCTGCGCGACATCGACACCGTGGCCTATGTCCGCTTCGCCTCGGTCTATCGCAATTTCCGCGATCCCAAGGATTTCGAGGATCTGCTCGGCGAGATCGCCCACGCGGCGGCGGCCGGCGCCGATCGGCCATGATCGCCTCGACCGCCCCGCACCATCCCGGCGCCCACCCCGCATCCGAGCCCACGGCCGAAGATCTGCGGCTGATGGCGGCGGCGATCGCGCTCGGCGACGCCGCGCGCGGCACCACCTGGCCCAATCCGGCGGTCGGCGCGCTGGTGGTGCGGATCGAGGACGGCGTTCCGGTGATCGTCGGCCGCGGCTGGACGCAGCCCGGCGGCCGCCCGCACGCCGAGGTGGTGGCGCTGGCGCAGGCCGGCGCGGCGGCAAAGGGCGCCACGCTCTACGTGTCGCTGGAGCCCTGCGCCCATTTCGGCAAGACCCCGCCCTGCGCCGACGCCATCTTGCGCGCCGGCATCGCCCGCGTGGTCGCCGCCATCGGCGATCCCGACCCGCGCACGGCCGGCGCCGGCTTCGCCAGGCTGGAGGCCGCCGGCGTCGAAGTGGTGCAGGGCGTGCTGCGGGCGGAGGGCTTGCGCTCGCACGCCGGCCACATCCGCCGCGTCCGGGACGGCCGTCCGCACGTGATGCTGAAGCTCGCGGTGTCGGCCGACGGCAAGGCGGCGCTGGCCGGGCCGCGGCCGGCTTCGATCACCGGCGAGGCGGCGCGCGCCCGCGTGCACATGCTGCGGGCATTGTCGGATGCCATCCTGGTCGGCATCGGCACGGTGCTGGCCGACGATCCCGACCTCACCTGCCGCCTGCCGGGGCTGGCGCATCGCTCGCCGGTGCGGGTGGTGCTCGATGGCGGCCTGCGGCTGCCGCTGGCGTCCCGACTCACGCAAGGCGCCGCGACCGTGCCGGTGTGGGTGATCGCCGCCGCGGACGCCGAGCCTGCCCGCGAGGCGGCGCTGGCCGGGGCCGGCGTCGAGGTGATGCGGGTCGGGCGCGGTGCCGACGGCCGGCTGGACCTTGCCCAGGCGCTGGCGCTGCTCGCCACCCGCGGCATCACCCGGCTGATGGTCGAGGGTGGGCCGACCGTGGCCGCTGCCCTGCTCAAGGCGGATCTGGTCGACGAGACGGTGGTGTTCGAAAGCCCCGTCCGGCTGGGCGCGGATGCCCTGCCGGCGCTGGCCGGCCTGCCGCTCGGCATGCTTTCTGCTTCCCCCGTCCTGCACGCCGTCGAGCGGGTGCCGGTCGGCGCCGACATCATGACGGTCGCAAGGAGACCCTGAATGTTCACCGGCATCGTCACCGACATCGGCGAGGTGGTCGCCGTCCAGGACCGCGACACGCTGCGCCGCCTCACCGTCGCCTGCCGCTATCCGGCGGCCTCGATCGCGCTCGGCGCCTCGATCTGCCATTGCGGCATCTGCATGACCGTGGTCGAGATCGGCGAAATGGGCGGCCGCACGGCCTACGCCGTGGATGCCGCGGCCGAGACGCTGCGGCTGACCACCGCCGGCACCTGGCAGGTGGGAACCCGCCTCAATCTCGAACGCTCGCTGAAGATCGGCGACGAGCTCGGCGGCCATATCGTCACCGGCCATGTCGACGGGCTCGCCGAGGTGATCTCGCGCCGCGACGCCGACGCGCAGGCGACCTTCGTCATCCGCGCCCCGAAAACGCTTGCCCGCTTCATCGCCGCCAAGGGCTCGGTGGCGCTCGACGGCACGTCGCTGACCGTCAACACGGTGGAAAATGACGACTTCTCGGTGCACATCATCCCGCACACCCTGGCGGTAACCACCTGGGGCGAGGTGAAGGCCGGCGACCGGCTGAATCTGGAAGTGGATCTGATGGCCCGCTATGCCGCGCGCCTTGCCGAGGCGCGCTGATCCGCGTATCTCCGGGTACAAACCCGGAAAATACCCCTGATGATCGTCACCTCTTCCAGCGCGGCCGCAGAGGCCGAGCAACCCATTCCCGGCGCGCGGATTCTTGTGGTCGAGGCGCGCTTCTACGCCGCGCTCGCCGACCTTCTGCTCGACGGCGCGACGCGCCGGCTTGCGGGCGCGGGCGTGCAGGTCGACCGCGTCACCGTGCCCGGCTCGCTGGAGATCCCGGCGGCCGCAGCCATCCTGCTCGACGCGGCGGCGGCGCGCCAGGCGCCCTATGACGGCGTGCTGGCGCTCGGCTGCGTGATTCGCGGCGAAACCTCGCACTACGACATCGTCGCCACCGAATCGGCCCGCGGCCTGATGGATCTGGCGGTCGCCCGCGCCCTGCCGGTGGTCAACGGCATTCTCACCGTCAACACCGAGGCGCAGGCGGTCGAGCGCGCCGACCCCGCACGGCTCGACAAGGGCGGCCACGCCGCCGCAGCCGTGCTGTCGCTGGTGCGGCTCAAGCGGGGCCTCGTGACGCCGGAGCGACTGCCATGAGTTCCGCGCCCGACAAGCCCGGTTCGCCCAAGTCGCCCGCGCCGCGCCGCGTCGCGCGGGCCGGCGCCCGCCTCAACGCCGTGCAGGCGCTCTACCAGATGGATCTGGCGGCAACGCCGACCGCCGACGTGTTCGCCGAGTTCGAAAGCCACTGGATCGGCCGCGAGGTCGAGGGCGTTACCCATCCGGATGCCGAGGTCGCCTTCTTCCACGACCTTGTCGAGGGCGTGGTGCGCGAGCAGCGGCGGATCGACCCGCTGATCGACGCCACCCTCAGCGGCGGCTGGCCGCTCAAGCGCGTGGAGGCCGTGCTGCGGGCGCTGCTGCGCGCCGGCTGCTACGAATTGATGTCGCGGCCCGATATTCCCGCACGGGTTGTCGTGTCACAATATGTCGACGTCGCCAGCGCGTTCCTGGAGCAGGAGGAAACCTCGATGGCCAATGCCGTGCTCGACGCGCTGGCCCGCAAGCTGCGCGCGGCCGAATTCACCGACGAGGGCGGCCGTTGAGATGACGACGGAGCTGAAGGTGCCGCCTCCAGACGGCGCTGCCGCATCCTCCAGTGCGGAGGCTGAGGCCGCGCCGAGGCCGGCACCTTCGGCTTCATCCGTGGCCGAACCCGTGTCGCCGGCACCGGCCGCGCCGCCGGAGACGGCCCCGGCCGCCCTGCCCTTCGATTTCGGGCCGCTCGATCTGCGGCCGCTGGAGGCCGGCGCAGCCGGTGCCGGCTCGCTCGATTTCGGCGCGCTCGATCTCGGGCCGCTCGATCTCGGGCCGTTCGATCCCGGCCTGTTCGAGATCAGCGTTGCCCAGACGACGCCTGCAACCGAGACGCCGGCAGCCGATCCGCCCGCCGCAGATCTGCCCACCGCCGGCGAGCCTGCGACCGGACCGGCGATGACCCGGCCGGCGAGCGAACAGCCGGCGGCTGCCGAGACGCCGCCGGAGACGCCGCCCGCCCCCGTCGCGGCCGAGCCGCTCACCTTGCCGACCGCGCAGTTGCGGACCGCCGAGCCCGGCGCCGCCGTATCCTCGCTTCCTCCCGCGCCGTTCGTGCTCGACATGCCGCCGCCGCTTCTGGCGGCGGCGCGGGGCCGACCGAAGGCGGAACCCAGGCTTCGCAAGCCGGCCGAATCCGCCACCGAAGCGCCTCCATCGCCGCCGGCCGAAGCTGCCCAGGCCGAAGCTGCCCAGGCGCCCGAACCGCCGCAAAGCCGGGTGCGCCCGCACGTGCCGGTGCATGCCGACGCGGTAAGCCGGCTGTCCGGCGAGGATGCGCTGATCCACCGGGCGTTTGCGCCGCTCGCCAGCCATGAGGGCGCCTTCGGCCTGACCGACGACGCCGCGGCGATCGCGGTGCCGCCGTCGCACGAGGTGGTCGCCACCACCGACACGCTGGTGGCCGGCGTGCACTTCTTCCCCGACGACCCGCCCGAGGCGATCGCCCGCAAGGCGCTGCGGGTCAATCTCTCCGACCTCGCCGCCAAGGCCGCCGATCCGCTCGGCTTCCTGTTGTCGATCGCGCTGCCGGAGGGCATCCGGCCGGAGTGGCTCGACGCCTTCGCGCGCGGCCTGGCCGACGATTCAAAGAAGTATCGCATCCCGCTGTTCGGCGGCGACACCGTGCGCACCACCGGGCCAATGGTGATCTCGATCACCGCGCTCGGCACTGCGAAGCCCGGCGAAGTGGTGCGGCGCGCCGGGGCGCAGCCCGGCGACTGGGTGATGGTCACCGGCACGATCGGCGACGCGGCGCTGGGGCTGATGCTGCGCAAGCATCTCGGCCTCAAGGCGCTCAACCGGCTCGGCACGCGCGACAAGGCCCATCTCACCGACCGCTATCTGCTGCCGCAGCCGCGCCTGCGGCTGGCGGCGGCGCTGCGCCTCCATGCCACCGCGGCGATGGACATTTCCGACGGTCTTGCCGGCGACCTCGCCAAGCTCTGCGCGGTCTCGGGCGTCGGCGCCCGCATCGAGACCGCGCTGCTGCCGCTGTCGCCGGCCGCCGCCGCCGCCATCGAGACCGATCCCCGCCTCTTGGAGCGGGTGGTGAGCGGCGGCGACGACTACGAGATCCTGATGACCGTGCCCTCCGACGACCTCGACGCGTTCGTCTCCGCCGCCACGCGGGCGGGCGTCGCGGTCACCGCGATCGGCGAGATCACCGCCGGGCCGGGCCTGCCGGTGCTCTACGGCCCCGATGGGCCGATGAAGCTCAAGCAGATGAGCTTCAGCCATTTCTGACGCGCGCCGGCGCGGCCCAGAGCATCCACCGATCTGACTGGATCAGATCGAACGCTCCAAGTTTCCGGTTTGTCGCATATTCTTTCGCAAAACCGGTATCCACTTTTGCGGAATATGCTCCAAGTTTCCGGTTTGTCGCATTCTCTTCCGCAAAACCGGTTCCCGCTTCTGCGGAGAATGCTCTATCCGAACTGGCGGTTGCGGGCGGAGATGTAGCGCGGCAGCGGCGTGCGGTTTCGCGTCACCTTCAGGGCGTTCGACTCCAGCGGGTCGTGGCACATCGCCTCCACGAGGTCGATATAGGCCTGTCCCGGCAGCGCCGGTGCGAACACATAGCCCTGCGCCATGTGGATGCCGTGCTCGCGCAGATATTCGACCTGCTCGAAGCTCTCGACGCCTTCGGCAATGACGTCGATCTTCATGGTGCGGCCGAGCTCGGCCAGCGTGTCGATGATGGCGTTGGAGTAGCGCTCGGTGCCGATGGCATCGACGAACATCTTGTCGATCTTGATGACGTCGACGCCGAGCTTGAGCAGATAGTTCAGGCCGCTGTGGCCGGTGCCGACGTCGTCGATCGCCACCTTGACGCCGAATGCCTGCAGCGCCGCGATGCACCGGCGCGCGGCGGCGAGATCGGCCAGCGGCGCCCGCTCGGTCACTTCGAGCATGATCTGCGGCAACTGGATCGAGGAGTGTCCGAAGATCTCCTGGATGTCCTGGACGATGCGGTCGTCGACGAAATGGTCGGCATGGATGTTGAAGCCGAGCTTGAGGCCGGGCCGCGACGCATAGACGCCGGCCATCTCGTCGCGCGCCGCCCGCATCAGCGCGAGCGTCAGCTCGAAGATCAGGCCGGAGCTTTCGGCGAGCGGCACGAAGGCGCCGGGCGAAATCAGCTCGCCGTTCGGTCTGCGCCAGCGCACCAGCACCTCGCAGCCGATCAGCCGGCCCGCGGCAATGTCCATGACCGGCTGATAATAGGGCACGATCTCGCCCGCCGCGATCGCCGCCCGCAGCTCGCCCACTGGATCCTCGCGCGGGCGCGTCGAGCTCAATGCGAGCGCGATGACCAGCCCGCACATCACGAAGCCGCCGGCGCGCGTGTATTGCACCAGCGTCGCCGCGTCGGCCTTGAGGCCGCGCATCGTGCGCACGATCTCCACCGAGATCGGATACTGGTTGGAACTCATGATCACGCGGACGTCCCGCGGTCCGACAGGCTCGCCGGGATCGTGCAGCACCGAGGGCACGCCGGCAAGAAACAGCCGGACGCCCAGGCCTTGCGCCGGCGCGACGAAATCATCGGCCTCGAAAATCTCGGCCGGCACCAGCGCCGCCAAATAGTGCTGGCCCATCGGATGGCGCAGGCGCAGCGCCGGCTCCTGGATCTCGCCGAACCGCACCATCGACACGGTGATGCCGGAATCGGCGACGGTCTGCTCCGCCGTCATGGCCTTGTGGTCGGAGCCGAAGCCGTGATGGGAGCACAGCACGGCCCCCCCGCCGTCGACCAGCGCCACCTCCTTGACCGGCGTCGTGGTGTAGACCGCGCGCCGCATCGCCTCGATGTCCGTTTGCCGGCAGGAGCCGACGCCGACGGCCACCAGTTCCTTCAGCGCCGACGTCACTCGCTGCAGCTTGACATTGGCCCGCGCCACCATCTCGCGGGCCTTCAGCGTCGCCTGCGACGTGCCGCGGTCATGGGCAAGCACGTCGATCGCCGTCTCGACGCCGATGACGATGAAGGTCGCGCAGCAGATCGCCGCGAAGAGCACGAGCACCCGTTTTCGTGTCGCGCGCTTCACACCGACAATCCTCGCGCTAATCTCCACTCCGATAAAGCCGAATTCGTCTTAAAAACGGATTAACACTTGGCACCTTACGCAGTAGTCGTTGGAATTATGAACGAGAAATGGAACTGTTACAGTTCGCACTGGTGCCCAATATTTCACCAGCGCCACAACCGTGTTGCGAATAAAGCGCGCAGCAAAACCCTCAGCCGCCCGACCGGCCCGTCGGGACAACTTGTGCTGACCCACGTTCTGATATGCAACTTTCGAGCGATGACCGAGGCCGGCCGGCGCGGGCCGGCCCGCACCTTCGCCGCAGGAGCGGACACCGGCTTTGCGAACGAGCACGCGCCAGAACCCCGCGCGAGAGCAGGGTTTTCGGCGCGTGGGAACCGGAACTGCGGCCTGACCGGACGGAGCCGGATCAGGCGCCGGGCAGGTTCAGCCGGATGTGCAGCTCGCGCAACTGCTTCGCCGTCACCGACGAGGGCGCGCCCATCAGCAGGTCTTCGCAGCGCTGGTTCATCGGGAACAGCACCACCTCGCGCAGATTGCTCTCGCCGGCCAGCAGCATGACGATGCGGTCGACGCCCGGGGCGATGCCGCCGTGCGGCGGCGCGCCGTACTGGAACGCCCGGTACATGCCGCCGAACTTCTCGATGATCGTCTCCTCGCCATAGCCGGCGATGGCGAACGCCTTCTTCATGACATCCGGGCGGTGGTTGCGGATGGCGCCCGAGGACAGCTCCACACCGTTGCAGACGATGTCGTACTGGAAGGCGGTGATCGACAGAATGGTGTCCTGGTCGGCGGGATCGAGCGCCATGAAGGCATCGTGCTCGAAGTTCGGCATCGAGAACGGGTTGTGCGAGAAGTCGATCTTCTTCTCGTCCTCGTTCCACTCGTACATCGGGAAGTCGGTGATCCAGCAGAACTCGAACCGGTTCTCCTCGATCAGGCCGAGATCCTTGCCGATGCGGCTTCTCGCCTCGCCGGCGAACTTGTAGAACTTCTCGGGTCGGCCGGCGACGAAGAAGCAGGCGTCGCCCTCATGCAGTCCGAGCCGTTCGGCGATCATCGCCGTGCGCTCGGGGCCGACATTGTTGGCGAGCGGCCCGGCGCCGGCACCCTCGCGCCAGAAGATGTAGCCCAGCCCCGGCTGGCCCTGGTCCTGCGCCCAGCCATTCATGCGGTCGCAGAAGGCGCGGCTGCCGCCGCCGGGGGCGGGAATGGCCCACACGTCGGCCTTGGGATCGTCGGCCAGGATGCGGGCGAACACCTTGAAGCCCGACTCGCGGAAGGCGTCGGCCACCGACTGCATCTTGATGGGGTTGCGCAGGTCCGGCTTGTCGGTGCCATAGGTGCGGATGGCGTCGGCGTAGCGGATCTTCGGGAAGGTCTGGGTGACCGGCTTGCCGTCGGAGAACTCCTCGAACACCCCCTTCAGCACCGGCTCGACGGCGGTGAACACGTCCTCCTGGGTGACGAAGCTCATCTCGATATCGAGCTGGTAGAACTCGCCCGGCGAGCGGTCGGCTCTCGCGTCCTCGTCGCGGAAGCAGGGCGCGATCTGGAAATAGCGGTCGAAGCCCGCCACCATGAGGAGCTGCTTGAACTGCTGGGGCGCCTGCGGCAGCGCATAGAACTTGCCGGGATGGACGCGGCTCGGCACCAGATAGTCGCGCGCGCCCTCGGGCGAGGAGGCGGTGAGGATCGGCGTCTGGAATTCGAAGAAGCCCTGCGACTTCATGCGGTTGCGGAGCGAGTCGATCACCGCCCCGCGCAGCATGATGTTGCGGTGCAGCCGCTCGCGGCGCAAATCGAGGAAACGGTAACGCAGGCGCGTTTCTTCGGGGTATTCCTGATCGCCGAACACCTGAAGCGGCAGCTCCCCGGCCGGCCCCAGCACCTCCAGCTCGGTGATGAATACCTCGACCTCGCCAGTGGCGAGCTCGGCATTCACCGTGCCGATGGGCCGCGGGCGGACCTTGCCGTCGATCCGCACCACCCATTCGGCGCGGACCTGCTCGGCCGCCTTGAAGGCCGGGCTGTCGGGATCGGCGACCACCTGGGTGATGCCGAAATGATCGCGCAGATCGATGAACAGCACGCCGCCATGGTCACGGATGCGGTGGCACCAGCCCGAGAGGCGGACGGTCTGGCCGATGTCGGAGGCGCGCAACGCGCCGCAGCTGTGGGTACGATAGCGATGCATGGAAAACCCGTTGACGGAGCGGGGGTAGAGCACATGTGACGGCACCCTTGTCAAGGCACCGACTCCAAGCCCGGCTGCGACTCCGCTATAGCAGTTCCATGAATCTGATTTCGACCACCCGGGAACTGGCTGACGTCTGCTCGCGACTTGCGAAACATCCGTTCGTCACCGTCGACACCGAGTTTCTGCGCGAAACCACATTCTGGCCCAAGCTGTGCGTGGTGCAGCTCGCCGGGCCGGAAGATGCCGTCGTGGTTGACGCCCTGGCCGATGGCCTTGACCTGTCAAGCTTTTTTGAGCTGATGGCGAATGAGCAGGTGGTCAAGGTGTTCCATGCCGGCCGGCAGGACATCGAGATCATCTGGCACCGCGCCAACATGATCCCCCACCCGGTGTTCGACACCCAGGTGGCGGCGATGGTGCTCGGCCACGGCGATTCGGTGTCCTACGACCAGCTCGTCCAGCGCCTGACCGGACAGGTCATCGACAAGTCCTCGCGCTTCACCGACTGGTCGCGCCGGCCCCTGAGCGAGGCGCAGATCACCTATGCGGAAGCCGACGTCACGCATCTGCGCGACGTCTATATGCGCCTGCTGCGCGACCTCGAAAAGCGCGGCCGCGGCGACTGGGTGGCCGAGGAAATGGCGGTGCTGATCTCGCCGGAGACCTACCGGCAGGATCCGGCCGTCGCTTGGCAGCGCCTCAAGACGCGGGTGCGCAAGCCGCGCGAGCTCGGCGTGCTGATCGAGGTCGCCGAGTGGCGCGACCGCGAGGCGCAGGCGCGCGACGTGCCGCGCTCGCGCGTGCTCAAGGACGAGGTGATCGGCGAGATCGCCATCCAGCAGCCGACCACGCCCGAGGCGCTGTCACAGCTTCGCTCGCTGCCCAAGGGGTTCGAACGCTCGAACTGGGGGGTCGCGATCATCGAGACGGTCAAGCGCGGCCTTGCGCGCGACCCCAAGTCGCTGCCGTGCATCGAGCGCGAACGCAATACCTCCAACGGTGCCCACGCCACGGTGGAGCTGCTGAAGGTGCTGCTGCGCATGACCGCCGAGCGCCACGCGGTGGCCGCCAAGGTGATCGCCACCGTCGATGATCTCGAACAGATCGCCTCCGACGACGACGCCGACGTCGCCGCCCTGCGCGGCTGGCGGCGGGAGCTGTTCGGCAACAAGGCGCTGGCGCTGAAGGAGGGGCGGCTGGCGCTGGCGATCGACCGCGGCCGGGTGGTGGCGGTGGAGCGGGAAAACGGCGAAGCTTGAGCGCCGCCGCGTGGCGCCGGCGCAGCCAAACGCGCCCGGGCCGCAACCAACTGAGCCACAACCGCCGGGCCAGACGCCCTTAAGCCAAGCGCGCCCGAGCCGAGTACACCCAAGCCGAGTACACCCAGGCCGCGCACGCCCAAGCCGCGCACGCCCAAACCGGATACGCCCAAAGCAACGGCACCCTGCCAGGTGAACCCATGAAAATCTTCCGGCATCGGATCGAGTTCACGACCGTCGAGCCGATCGAGATCGTCGACATCACCGGGCGCGTGCGGGACTGGGTGACGGCGTGCGGGGTCAAGGACGGCTTGGTAACAGTTACGTCGCTGCACACCACCGCCCGCGTCAATGTCAATGAGCGCGAGCCGCAGCTCCAGCGCGACATGGTCACCTTCCTCAAGCGGCTGGTGCCGCGCGATGGCGACTGGCTGCACAATCTCGCCGCCGTCGACGGCCGCGACAATGCCCACTCCCACCTGCTCGGCCTGTTCATGAATTCGTCCGAGACGATTCCTGTCGGCGGCGGCGACCTCGTGCTCGGCGGCTGGCAGTCGATCTTCTTCATCGAGCTCGACGGGCCCCGCGATCGGCGCGGCCTCGAGCTGCAACTGCTGGGAACCGACTGACCGATGACACCGGATGACATTGCGGGCTTCTTCGCCACCCGCGCCGACCTGGACCTCGACGACTATATCGAGCTCGATTTCACCTTCGAGTGCGCGGGCGATCCGCGCGCCGCCGCCGCCCACCTCGCCAGCGAGCAGTCGACCGCGCAATGGCGGCGGGTGGGCGTCGACGAGGATTTCCGGCCGCGCTTCGCCGCCAAGGTGATCGACCTTCGCGCCGAGCCGCAGCCGATCGGCTTCTCGGTGCCGGTCGCCTGCGCCGCGCCCGGCGAGGTGTTCTCCTGCCGCGCGACGATCGCCCACCCGCACGGCAATTTCGGCCCGCGAATCCCCAACCTGCTGTCGGCGGTGTGCGGCGAGGGCGTGTTCTTCGCCCCCGGCATCCCGCTGATCCGGCTGGAGGATATCCGCTTTCCCCTGCCCTATCTCGCCGCCTTCGAGGGGCCGCAGTTCGGCCTTGCCGGCCTGCGCGAGCGGCTGAAGGCGTTCGACCGGCCGATCTTCTTCGGCGTCATCAAGCCCAATATCGGCCTGCCGGCCGCGCCCTTCGCCGAGCTCGGCTTTGAGAGCTGGCTCGGCGGGCTCGACATCGCCAAGGATGACGAGATGCTGGCCGACATCCCGTGGTGCCCGCTGAAAGAGCGCGCCGCCGCGCTCGGCGCCGCCCGCCGCCGGGCCGAGCAGGAGACCGGCGCGCCCAAGATCTATCTCGCCAACATCACCGACGAGGTCGACCGGCTGGCCGGGCTGCACGACCTCGCGGTCGCGGCCGGCGCCAACGCGCTGCTCGTCAACGCCATGCCGGTGGGCCTGAGCGGCGTGCGCATGCTGCGCCGCCACGCCGAGGTGCCGCTGGTCGCCCACTTCCCGTTCATCGCCGCCTTCAGCCGGCTCGCCGGCTACGGCATCCATTCGCGCGTGCTCACCCGCCTGCAGCGGCTGGCCGGGTTCGACGTCGTCATCATGCCCGGCTTCGGCCCGCGGATGATGACCCCCGAGCGCGAGGTGCTGGACTGTGTGCGCGCCTGCCTGGAGCCGATGGGGCCGATCAAGCCCTGCCTGCCGGTCCCCGGCGGCAGCGACTCGGCGGCGACGCTTGAGGGCGTCTATCGCCGGCTGGGCTCGACCGATTTCGGCTTCGTGCCGGGGCGCGGCGTGTTCGGCCACCCGATGGGGCCACGGGGTGGCGCCGCGAGCATTCGCCAGGCGTGGGAGGCCATCGCCGCCGGCATCCCGCTCGACCGCCACGCCGCGACGCATCCCGAACTTGCGGCGGCGCTGGCGACCTTCGCCGCGCCCCACACGCCGCCCCGCGCCGCGTGATGCGATATCCGGCCGATCCGGCCGGGACCGCACGAGCCCACCTGGAGCACGCTACGGTATTCACGGACCTGAATCGCCAGGGCCGAGAGATCGAGCCGAAACGCGGTCTCTCACGGCGTGGGTTGCGCCTGCGGCGTCTGGCGCAAGCCCGCCATCGTCATGGCCGGGCTTGCCCCGGCCATCCATGTCTTTGTTTTCAAATAGTTTTTCAAGGCGTAGATGCCCGCGACAAGCGCGGGCATGACGAGTCACGTCTTACGCCGCTGGTATCAAATCTATTCAATTTATAAGTGTTTATTTAGTTTTTCGCAACCTGAGATAAGTTTTCAAAAACCTCCGGCATGTTCTGTCAACACACACGCAAGGCATATTTCTGACCGCGCTTTGCCACAAGCTGGGGCTATGTTATCGTTTATTGGTTTTGGCGGGTTGGAGATTGACAGCATGAAGGGGATCATCCTGGCTGGTGGCAGCGGCACGCGGCTTTATCCCGTCACCACCGTGGTGTCGAAACAACTTCTGCCGGTCTTCGACAAGCCGATGATCTATTATCCCCTGGCGGCTTTGATGTTTGCCGGCATCCGGGACATCCTCATCATCACCAACCCGCCGGACCAGCCGCTGTTCGAGCGCCTGCTCGGCGACGGCGCCGATCTCGGCCTGCGCTTCTCCTACGCGGTGCAGGAGCGGCCGCGCGGCCTCGCCGACGCCTTCATCGTCGGCCGCGACTTCGTCGGCGACGATCGCGTCGCCCTGGTGCTCGGCGACAACATCTTCTACGGCGCCGGCCTGCCGGGGCTGCTGGCGAAGGCGGCGATGCGCCAGACGGGCGCCACCGTGTTCGGCTATGTCGTCAACGACCCGCAGGCCTATGGCGTGGTCGAGCTCGACGACAGCGGCCGCGCCCTGTCGATCGAGGAGAAGCCCAAGATTCCCAAATCGAACGTGGCGGTGACCGGGCTCTATTTCTACGACAACGACGTGATCGACATCGCCGCCAACGTCAAACCCTCGGCGCGCGGCGAGATCGAGATCACCGACGTCAACCGCGCCTATATGCAGCGCGGCGATCTCTATGTCGAAACGCTGGGCCGCGGCTATGCGTGGCTCGACACCGGCACCCACGCCTCGCTGGTCGAGGCCAGCCATTTCGTGCAGATCCTCGAACAGCGCCAGGGCCTGCGCATCGCCTGCCCGGAGGAGATCGCGCTCCGGCTGGGCTACATCCCGCTCGACAAGTTCCACGCCCTCGCCCAGCGCGTCGCCAAGAGCAGCTATGGCGAGTACCTGATGTCGGTCTACAAGAGCTTCGCCACCGCCCCGCGCATCGCCGCCGCGTAGTTCGGCGGCCCAGATTCCGGCGGCCCGGACTCCGGCGGCCCAGGGCGCCGACGCGGCGGGCCGTCAGACGCGCGGATTTCCGTGAACGCGCGGATTTCCGAAAAAAGATCCGCAAGTGTCAACGGCCCCACGCATCAGCGTTTGGGGCCGTCGGCATGACTCGTCATGCCCATGCTTGCAGCCAAGGTTTCGCAGGCCGTATGAATTTGCCGGCACGGGCTTCCACGAATTCATATTTATCTTCAACCAGAGACGTGGATTGCCGGGGCAAACTCGCCACGTTGCAACGAGGCAGAACGCGGCCGATCCGCCTAATGGCCTTGCAGCAATTTTGGGTATAGTTTCCTATATATCCGGGAAAAGGCTGCGCGCCACCCGCGACCTGCGCCGCGCGACATGCCGGGAACAGAAATTCCGAAATGTCCCAACCGGGTCCAGGCGGCATCAAGCCAAGCGCTTGATTTTGTTTGGCTGGGGGACCTGGATTCGAACCAAGACTAGCGGAGTCAGAGTCCGCTGTTCTACCATTAAACTATCCCCCACCAAGCCAGCGGCGGCGATGCGTCTGCCGTCTTCCGAAAGGAAATAGACGGCCGTCCGGCGCGCCGGTTCGATGATTTGGCCGATATAGCGACTTGGCCGTTTGTCGTCCACCCCCTGCCCGCGCGTTTTCACCAAGCTTGGTTCGGGGCGAACGGGCCGGGCTTGGCATCGGCCGTGCCCGCCGCGCCGGCAAACCGAGCCAGACCAAGCCACACCAAGCCGAGCCAGACCAAGCCGAGCCGAACCGAGCCAGGTCATACGGCTTCCAGCTGATCAGCGTTCGAGCCGTATTCCGATCGCCGAAAATCCCGCTTCCGAACACGGAGTTTTCGGCGAGACCCTCCCCGGTTTCCCGAAGGGATCAACCGGAAACCGTATCAGGCCCGGTCGAGACCAGCGCCCCGGCGGACCGGCGCGGGCGGGCGCCCTCGCCTCCCGGAGGCTGGACGTGCCCGCCCGGTCGGCCTATCTTCGCCAATATCCCCTCCACCAGGATAGGTTATAATGGCTCAAATCTCCCATGCCGACATCGTTCCCCGCCTCAAGCGGGCCGAGGGACACTTGCGGTCGGTGATCGCCATGGTCGAGGCCGGCAAGCCCTGCCTCGACGTCGCCCAGCAGCTCCACGCGGTCGAGGCGGCCGTCGCCAACGCCAAGAAGATGCTGATCCACGATCATATCGAGCACTGCCTGCAGGACGGGCGCGGGCCGGACGTGAAGGCGGTGCTCGGCGAGATCAAGCAGCTCACCAAATATCTGTGAGGCGCCATGCCGGACCTTGCCACCGTCATCCAGGCCGGGGCTGCCAATCCCTGGCTCTATCTGCCGGCCGCCGTGCTGCTGGGGGCGCTGCACGCGCTGGAGCCCGGACATTCCAAATCGCTGATGGCGGCGTTCATCGTGGCGATCCGCGGCACGCCGGCCCAGGCGGTGCTGCTCGGCGTCAGCGCCGCCATCGGCCATACCATCGTGGTCTGGGGCCTGGCCGTGCTGGGCCTGACGCTCGGCGACGCGCTCATCCTCGATCGCGCCGAGCCATGGCTGGTGCTGGCCTCGGGCCTGCTCGTCATGCTGCTGGCGGCGCGTCTCCTGCGCTCGATCCGCAGGACGGCGCACGTCCATGAAGACCATGGCCACGACCACGACCACGATCATCACCACGCAGGCCACGCCCACGAAGCCGACGCCCACGAAGCCGATGCGCACGCGCACGCAGGCGATGCGCACGCGGCGGCGCACGCGCGCGAGATCGCCGCGCGCTTCGGCGGCGAGCGCACGGTGAGGAACTGGGAGATCGCCTGGTTCGGCTTTACCGGCGGGCTCCTGCCCTGCCCGGCCGCCATCGCCGTGCTGCTGATCTGCCTGCAGATCAAGGCGCTCACGCTCGGCGTCGCCATGGTGGCGGCCTTCAGCCTCGGGCTGGCAATCACGCTCATCGCCATCGGCCTCGTGGCGGCGTGGGGCACGCGGCGGGCGGCCGCCGGCTGGTCGGGCTTCGATCGATGGGCCGGGCGGCTGCCCTACATCTCCGGCGCGCTGGTGATGACGCTGGGTGTCTTCATCACCCTGCGGGGGCTGTGGGAGCTCGGCGCCCTGCGGCTGGTGTGATGCGGGCTCCGCAATGCGGTTTCCGGCATCCCGAGCGATCAACCGGACCCTGCATTGCGCAAAATTTCCGCCTCAAACGGGAACTCCCGGCAAGAACGGTGCGGCGATCACGAAGTGATCTTCCGGGCATCCTATGTTACCAGAGGCCGGATTCGACGCAGCAGACGGGGGGTGTCGATGCGGGCGTCCGGCTTCGCCGCTGCGGCAACGGCCCTGGCGGTCCTTCTGGTTGCCGGTCTGGCGGCGCTTGCCGGGGCTGCGGGCTCGGCGGAGGCCCAAACCGCCGTTCCGAGACCACAGGGGCCCCGGGTCACCTTGCCGCCCGACTGGCCGGTGACGGCGCGCAGCGACCTGGCGCTCGCGCCGGGCCAGAAGCTGGCGCTGCGGATCGCCACCGCCCCCGACGCAGCCGCCGTCGTGTTCGTCTCGGCGCCGCTCGATCCGGCGCAGCTGGAGACGGCCTTCCGCACGGTTGCGGCGCGGCTGTTCGACCGGGCCCGCACGGTGCAGGATCTCGGCACCGCCAGCCGGCCGCGCGGCGTGCGCCGCACCCGGGTGATCGAGGGCCGGTTCGTATGGCCCGACGGCCGGGCGACGCGCGTGCTGGGCGAGGTGCAAACCATCGCCACCCCGCAAGGCGGGCTGATCGCCGGCTTCCTGGCGCGCCAGGATGGCCCCGATTCGCCGGCGCTGGCGACGGCGGCGGACTGGATCGGCGCGCTGACCGACGCCCCGGCCGCGAGCCCGCCTCCCCCGCCTGAGTCATCGGCCGCGGCGCCGGTGCGCGAGGCTGCCAGGGCCCCGGTCCCCGCCCCGCCGACCGGCCTGCCGCCGGTGCCGGCCGGCCGGCGCCAAATGCTGCCCGCCACGACGCCCCAGGACTGGCGCAAGGCGGCCTGGGCCGGCGGCGATCCCGCCTATGTCCAGATCGACGGCGGGGGCATCGCCATCGCCTATCCTGCCGGGGCGCGCCACGGCGCAGCCGGCGCCGTCACCACCACCACCGCCGTCCGCCTCGGCGATCTCGCCGCCGGGGCGCAGACGCGCCTCGTCTTCGAGTTCGACCCGGCGGCGACCACCGGCGCGCTGTTCGGCCTGTGCACGGGGCGCCACGACAACTGCCTCACATCCGATGGCTACGGGCTGATGTGGCAGCCGGCGGCCGACGGTGCGCCGGCCACGCTGCGGCGCTTCTCCGCCGATGGCCGGCACCGCGACATCCCGATCACCGCGCCATCGCCCGGCCGCGTCGAGATCGCGATCTCAAACGAGGGCGTCCTCGTCTCGGGCGACGGCATCGCGCCGTTCCGCGACGCCTGGGAGCTCCTGCAGCCGTTCCTGGCGCTGGAGATCGCCGTGCAGGCGCTGCCCCACACGGAAGGCGCGGCGGCCACGGTGAAGCTCGCCCGTGTCGAGATCGACGACCGGCCGGCGGCAGAGCCGGCGCAGGCCGCCCCGGCACCGGGCGTGGCGCCGCTGCCGGCGCACATGCTGTTTGCCGGCACGCCGGACCCGTCCTGGATGCCCTTTCTCGCCGCCGGCGGCGAGGCGGCGTTTGCCCGCTTCGCCGATGGCCGCTTCGTCGCCGACGTGCCGGCCGGCCATGGCTGGGGCTGGACCGGCCTCGCCTCGACAGCGGCGGTGGCCGACGTGCCTTCGGGCGCCGCCCGCGCGCCGCGGCGCCTGTCCATCAAGGTCGATCCCCTGTCGACCACCGGATTCGGCGTCGGCCTGTCGCTCGATCCGCCCACTGCCGACCTTCGGCTGCAGGCGAAGCTGCTGCTCTCCTGGCAGGCCCGGAGCGGTGGCGGCTCACGGCTCACCGTCACGGTCTGCGGCCGCGACCGCGCGCCGTTCGTCATGGACCTGCCGCCGGGCTGGGACGGCACGCTCGATGTGCGGCTGATGCCCAAGGCGTTCGAGGTCGGGGCCGGCGGCGGCTGGCGCATGGCCACCTACGCCACCTGCGTGGACACCGGCTGGCGGTTCTTTGCGGCGGTGTTCGCGGCGGCTCCGGTCGAGAACCAGCCGGTACGCCTCGTTCTGGAGCGCATCGCCATCGACCGCGCCGCCCCCGCCGGCATGACCGCCGCCGAGCGCTTCCAGCTCCTCGACGATGCGGATTTCGACGCGAGGGACTTTCTCGATGCGTTCGCCAAGGCGATCGCGCCCTCCCCTGCCCATCGGTGACCGGAGGATGACCATGCCCCGCCATCGGACCGGCCTTCTTGCCCGCGCCCTCGCCGCCGGCCTGCTGCTGGCTTGGCCCGTCGCTTGGCCCGTTGCCGCCGGCGCGCAGACCGCGCCGCCGGCACGTCTGGACGACCAGCGCGCCGCGGCCATCGACCTGTTGAGCCGCCTCAACGCCGCCAAGCTGGACAAGACGCTCGCCGCGGCGGGACGGGCCGCGCCGCCGGGGCTCTATGACTGCCTGTGCCGGGCGGTGCCGCACACCTCGGGCGTCGGCAGCCGCTACAAGGACGGCGCGTGCGAGCTTTCGGGCTACGGCGTGTGGCGCGAGCCGCTGCCCAACGACCCCGGCGCATGGCGCGCCTGCCTGGAACAGAGCGTCTATTCCGATGGGCTCGATGTCGTCTCCGTGCTCGCCGCGGTGACGCCAGCGGCGACGGCGCCCAAGCCGCGCACCGCCGCCGAGAGGCTGCGGCAGGCGGTGATGCGGCTGCGCGGCCAATGCCTGCCGACCGCCCGCAACGCCGAGGCGATCGTCGATCGCTACGAGACCGAGGTTGCGGACGCCGCCGCAATGGCGGCTGACGGTCGGCGCGGGCCGATGCCCCGGCCGCGCGATGCGGAGGTGATCCGCGAGGCGGCCGACGCCCTCGACCGCACGGCCGACTCCCCCTGCGAGCAGGCGATCGAGCTGGCGCTGATCCTGGAGCAGGCCAATGTCCGCACCGTCTCCGAATATGTCGGCGCGCTCGCGGCCGGCTTCGCCCTGCCGGACGACGCTCCCGGCGTCGCCTGGGAGGCCGCGACCTGGCTCAATACGGTCAAGAAGCTGTCGCTGCCGCTGTTCGCCGCGGGCGTGGCGATCGACCTGAAGACCGGGATCGGACAGGAGATCGCCGACCAGCAGATGCACAAGGCGGTGGCGGAGGGCCTCGCCGAGGCTCAGCAATTGCTGCGCGACTCCAGGGGCTGGGACCGGGTCGGCTACGATGCCACCGTCGCCACCTACCGCCGCGATCTCGCGCAGATGAAGGCGGATTTCGAGGCGGCCGCAGCCGAGCCCAGCCGGCAGCTCCAGGCCGTCGGCGGCGAGCTCAAGGCCCGCTATTTGGACACGCCCGAGGAAAGCGCCCGGAAGGCCAGCCATTACGCCACGCTGGAGGCATCCCGGGCGGCGCTGACCGAGGAGCTGACGAAACTCGGCAACGCCTACCGGCTGGAGGCGGCCCGCAGCGAGATCGCGCTGGCCTATCTGGAGTCCTTCCGCAAGCCGCTCCTGGAAACGGGATGCGACGGCTGGCGCAAGGCGCGGCAGGCGGCCGGCTGTCCGGCCCTGGACCCTGCGGCCACAGGCGGGCGGCCGTGAGCGGACGGGGCGGCACGAGACGTGACAAACACGAACACGCGGAGATGGAGGCAAGGCGCAGATGACGGACGGCGCGAAAGCCAAGAAGGGCGGCACCGAGCAGCCGCTGCAGTGGGAGATCGACGTTCCGGTCGCCACCAATCCGCTGCTGCTCGCCAGCTATGCCAAGGTGTTCGGCCTTACCGCGCTGATCATGGGCGCGTTCCTGTCGTTCCTGATGGCGGTGAGCGGCAGCCCGGATGCGATCCCGATGATGCTGGCGATCAGCGGCGGCATTTCGTTTGCGCTGTTCGGCGTCGGCGTGCTGGGAATGGCGCTGATCTACCGCAACCGCATGTCCATGCGCTTCACGCTCGACAGGCGCGGGGCGCGGGCCGAGACCATCGACCGCCGGGCCGACAAGGTGGCGAAGGCCACCATCTTGCTCGGCGCGCTGACCGGCAGGCCCGGCGCGGTCGGCACCGGCCTGATCGCCAAGAGCACCGCCGACCAGCGCGCCGCCTGGCGCGGCATCGTCAAGGCGCGCTTCTATCCGCGCCTCCACGCCATCGCGCTCGGCAATTCCTGGCGCACGGTGATGATCCTGTTCTGCCCGCCGGAGCACTATGAGGCAGCCGCCGAGCGCGTGCGGCACGGCATGGCGCGCCACCCGGCGCCGACGAGCGCGCGCCGCAGCCCGGTGGGCGGGTTGCTGCTGCGGAGCGCGCTGGTGGTCGCGGCGACGCTGCCGCTGTTCACCCTGCCGCATCCGGTCGAGATCGATCCGTTCGCGCCGCTGTTCACGCTGTGCTTCGCGCTGGCCTCGGTGTGGCTGATTCCGCTGCTCGGCGTGGCGGTGATCGGCGGGGTCGGCTGGATCGCCGGCCACACCGCGCTGGCGCTGCTCGACCAGCGGCGCTCGATGTTCTCGCCGCACGAGCTCTACCGCGCCTATGAGGTGGCGGACGGGGACGTATGGGCGCACCTCGTGCTCGCGGCGCTGGGCGGCGCCTATCTGGTGTGGCTGTCGCTGGCGCTGCTGCGCGGCCGCGTGAGTTCGGGACTGGCCGGCGACCTCGCCCAGCTCGACGACGATTGAAACGGTTTTGAGAGACCCGCATGACACACCCTGCCCGATCGATGCTGCCGATGGCGCTGGCCGCGCTGCTGGCCCTGGCGGCCCCCGTCCACGCCCAACAGAATGCCCAAGGGAACGCCCAACGGAGCGCTCAAGGGAGCGGCGCTTCGGGAAGCGGCATCTGGACCTATGGCGCGCATCCGCTGTGGGGGCTGTCGGCCTCCGTCACGACCGGCGGCGAGAGCGTCGGCCTGCGCTGCCTGCCCGACCGCGGCTTCACCCATCCGGCGGCCGCCCTTATGCTCACGCCCGGCCTGGTGCGGCCACACGCCAACTTCGCCCCCACCGAGGCGATCCAGCGCTACCGGTTCGTCGGCGATCCGGCGATAGGCGAGGGCATGATCGCGCAGGTGCCGGGCGGCCATTTCGAGCTGCAGGGCTCGACCTGCGACGTGAGCCTCGACTCCTTCAAGGCGGCGCGCGCGCTGCTGTTCTATGACGAGACCGCCGACGTGATGGCGCTCGACGACGAGACGGCCGAGCGCGCCCCCGGGCTGATCGCGCGCATCCCGCTCGATGGCGCGAAGGCGGCGATCGACAAGCTGGTGCGGGCCTGCCCGGCGATCCGCAAGGACATCGACAACGGTTGCGGCATCTGATTCGGCTTCCGGTTGATCCCGTCGGGGCACTGGAACCGGTCTCGCCGAATATCCCTTGTTCGATAACGGGATTTTCGGCGATCGGAATACGGCTCGAAGGCTTGATCGGCCGGAAACCGCAGACCAGCCAGCCCCGCCATCCGCCGGTCAAGGCCGACCTTGCGGAGGACGGATTTCTACCTGTTGTTGCGCTCGGTCCGCCGAGTATTGGAGCATCCCCGGTGGCGATGTTCCGCCGAGATGAACCATCTCTCGCTCATGGCGTGCAGACGAATCGTCCGGGCGCCGAGAGCATGCCGTCCCGCCCTGGGCGGTACGTCTGCCCGTTGTTGATTCACATCAAGGCATTTTGTCACAAACTTGGTAGTCTATTCGCCTTCTCCCGCCCAGAAGGAGGACGCCATGAAGACCAACGAAGTGCCTATGACCAAGACCTATGTTCGGCCGACCATGCGGACCGTGGTCACGCCCAAGGAGATCCGCGATATCGACCAGCCCTGCGCATTCTATGCCCCGGGCGAGCGGAGGAAGAAGAAGCCCAACAAGTGATCCCGCCGGGATGCGCGTCCCCACGGCGATCCGTTGCCGCCAGGCGGCGGTGATCTGATTTGGGGGCCGGTATGCGGGAGCCTGGGTGCGGGGTCGGTCTCGGCCCTGCATCCAGGTGGTGTTGCTGCTGGGCGTTGTCGGCTGCGGCCGGTCCTGAACGCCGCGCGGTGCCCTGTCCGGCGGAATTGCGGAGCATGCTCGGCGCGTCGCCGTGGCATCCTGATTTGGCGCGAGGGTGAGGTGCGCATGCAGCCTCGGGGTCGAACGTGACGTTGCATGCCATGACGTGCTGGCTCTCCAATTCCCGCTTGGCGGCCCGATCCGGGCATCTGCACGCCTTTTCGGTCTCGGGGCGGGACTATCTCGTCAACGCCTCGACCGGGCAGGCCTTCGCCGCAGGTGAGGCCAGCCCGAGCCAAGCCGCCCCGAGCCGGGCCGCCTTGAGCCGTGCCGCCTTGGACGACCTCGACACCTTCGGCCATCTCGACGCCATCGCACCCGCCGAGGACGGCGCGCCAGACGACACCCTGCCGCCCACCGGCATCGGCTCGGTGCTGCTCAACGTCACCCACCACTGCAATCTGGCGTGCGCCTATTGCGTGATGGCGATGCCCGACCTGCAGCATGCCTATCGCGACGAGATGCAGTCGCTGCGCGAGGACACCGGCCGCGCCTGCATCGATTTCCTGGCCCAGGCCGGCTATCGCGACGGCGTCAGCATCACCTTCTTCGGCGGCGAGCCGCTGCTGAAGTTCGACCTCATCGTGCGCCTCGTCGACTATGCCGAGGCGACGTATCCTGACCGGTTCCGCTACCAGCTCATCACCAATGGCTGCCTGATGCGGCCGCCGATGTACGACTTCTTCCGCCGTCACCGCTTCTCCGTCCTGTGGAGCCTCGACGGCGAGCCGGAGGTGCACGACAGGCTGCGGCGCTTCAAGAAGGACGAAGGCTCGGTGTTCGCCGAGTCGTTCGCCGCCCTGCAGGCGTTCCGCGCCGCCTGCCCTGAGTGCCCGGTCGGCGTCAACATCACCTATTTCCGCCAGACGCTGGAACTGCCGGCGGCCGTGCGGTTTTTCCGCAGCCACGGCATCGATGCCATCCGCATGGATCGCGGTCTGGTGCCGCGCGACAGCCCCCACGCCGTGGGGCTGGACGAGACCGCGCAGGCGAAGGCCCAACTGACCGAGGTTGCGGACGATTATCTCGCGGCGCTGCTGCGCGGCGAGGTGTTCAGCCTCAACCCGTTCGTCAACTACATGCGGGTGATCTCGAAGCGCCTGCCGCGCACCCGCGCCTGCAATGCCGGGCTCGACTACGTCACCATCGCCGCCACCGGCGAGATCTATTCCTGCTACAAGCTGCTCGGCCTCGACGACTGCCGGCTCGGCGATGTCGCCCACGGCTACAACCGCGAGGCGTCCCTGAGATTGTGGGAACGGCTGAATGTCGGCCAGCGGCCGGGCTGCAGCGCCTGCTGGGCGCGGTTCATCTGCGCCGGCGGCTGCGCCGCCGACAACCGCCACCTCAACGGCTCCTATATCGAGCCGACGCGCGAGAACTGCGCCATCGCGCTGCACGCCATCGAGCTGGCGATCCACCTCTATTTCGCGCTGGTCGAGTCTGCGCCGCAGACGCTGAAGGCGCTGCTCGGCGCCGAGCATCTTGCCGCGGACGACCGCCCCGCGCGCTGCGACGACGTGCACTTGGGCGCCGACGGCTTGGTGGAGATCGCCGAGACCGGCGCCAGCTACCGGCTCAACGCGCCGGCGGCGCTGATCCTGTCGCTGTGCGACGGCGCACATGCGCTCGACGACATCTCGGCCCACCTCGCTGCTCACTACGGCGTGCCCGAGGCGCTGGCCGCGATGGATTGTCGCGAGCAGATTTTCCGAATGGCCAAGGCCGGACTCGTCACCATTCCGCTGGGCGAAGCCTGCGGTTCCTCCCACCGGCTGGTTTGAGGCTTCTGCCGTGCCCAACGATTACGCCGCAAGCTACGAGCGCAATTTCGGCTTCTTCAAGGACTATTCGCGCGAGGCGCTCTTCCTCGACCATGTGTTCAAGACCTACGGCACCGATGTCGCGCGCGTGCTCGACATCGCCTGCGGTCCGGGCAACCATATCGTCGAGCTGGCGCGCATGGGCTATCGCGCGGCGGCAGCCGACATCGATCCGGCAATGCTCGCCCGCACGCAGGGCGCCGCCGCCGAGCATGGCATGACCATCGAGACCCATGTCGCGGACCTGCGCAACTTCCGGCTCAGCGGCCGGTTCGATGCCGCGCTGAACATGTTCTATTCGTTCCAGAACGTGCTGTTCGCGCCGCACCAGCAGCTCAGCTTCTTCCAAAGCGTGGCGGCGCTGCTGCGGCCGGGCGGGCTGTTCATCATCGAGCTGATGCCCGAGGAGAACAATCTGCGGCTCTATCCGCCGGGCGAGAGCTTCGTCACCCACCGCGCGGTGCAGGAGGACGGCTCGACGCTGACCGTCACCTCGACCAGCCGCATCGTCGACGAGACGAAGAAGGACATCGTCTTTTTCTACGAGACCGTGCTGCCCGACGGCAGCTTCGAGCACGAGGAGCTGATCTCGCCCATCCGGCGGGTGTATCTTGCCCAGTTCGAGGCGCTGTGCCGGGCTGCCGGGCTCGTGCAGGTCGCGGCGTTCGGCGCCTGCGATTCCGACGTGCCGTTCACCGACGACAGCGCCAAGCTGGTGGCGGTGCTGGAGAAGGCCTGAATGGGAGACGCGCTGGCCGACCGCTACCAGGCGCTGGTGCGCACGCTGCCCGCCGATGCCGCGGGCCTGCACGCGCTGGGGCTGGCGCTGCGCCAGGACTTCGGCTGCGACCGCGCCACGCTGTTCCTGAAGGCGCGCCACGGCGTCTATGTCGCCATCTATGCCGAGGGGCTGGAGGACATGACGCTGGCGGTGAAGCCCGGCGAAGGGCTGGCCGGCAAGGCCGTGCAGCGACGCGGAGCCATCGTCTCCAACGAGGCGCCCTTCGACCCCAACGCGCTGAGCCGGCTGCGCGACCACTATTCCGGCTACGAGACGCATTCGGTGATGGTGGCACCGATCCCGCGCCTGTTGCGGGCGCCGGAAGGCGCGGTGCAGCTCATCAACAAGCTCGGCGGGCCGTTCACCGACGACGACCTCGCCCGCCTCAGTGCGGTGGCGACCGGGCTGCGCGGCCTGCGGCGCTTCTGCCGCGCGCCGGCCGAAAACCTCTGGGATCCGCATCTGCACAGGGAGAGCAGCGATGGCCGTGCGCCAGCAGATCAAGCCGTCCTTGCTGATCACCGAGAAGGATGACCAGCTCTTCGCGCTCGATACCGAAAGCGGCCGGGTGCACGAGTTCAACGTCACCGCCAAGGTGATCCTCCAGCTCTTCCTGGAGCCGCGCGACGAGGAGGAGGCGGCCGCGGCGTTCGCGCGCGCCTTCGACATTCCGCACGCGCAGGCGCTGGAGGATGTGCGCACCATGCTCGCCCAGTTCCGCGCCAATGATCTGCTGCTGCCCGACAGCGAGGCCGCGTGCGCCGCGACCGGATGACCATCGCGGTGGGTGATCGCGCCTACGGCCTTGAGAGCGCCTCGCCCGCGGCGCTGGCCTTCTTCCGCCGCGCCTATGCCGCCTGCCTACGGCCGCCCGGCGGCGAAGCCGGCCGTTTCACGCTGGCGCCATGCGACGACGGCTGGCTGGTACGCATCGACGGCGCGGAGCTCGTCCGTGCCCCGCTGATCGAGGCCATGCACCGTCTCGACTGGGAGATGGTGCGGCGCGCGGTGAAGCAGGACTCACGCTGCGCCGCCTTCCATGCCGGCTGGGTGGCGCGCGACGGCCGCGCTTTGCTGTTCGCCGGCGAGGGCGCAAGCGGCAAGAGCGGGCTGTGCCTGCGGGCGATGATGCGCGGCTTTCGCTGCGGCGCCGAGGACGTGACGTTCTTTTCCGGCGACCGGCTGGTGCCGTTTCCTCGCGCCATCCAGCTTCGGCGCGACGACCCGCTGCTCGACGGCATCGAGCCCGCCCGGCGGTTCGAGGGCTGCGACGGGCGGGTGTGCGTCGAGGTCCGCCTTGACGAGGCTGCTGCCGAGACGACGGCCGAGCGGCTGACCGTGGTGGTGCTCGATCCCACGGCCGATGGGCCCGCACAGCCGCTGTCGCCGCTCGAAGGCGTGCAGCGCCTGCTTGGCCTGTGCCACCGGCTTGACCGCACAAGCCAGGCGCTGTTCGACACCATCACCACGCTTGCTGCGGCCGGGCGCGTGCTGGTGGCCTCGCCGGCCGCGGCGCTCGCCCTGCTCGATCCGCCGGAGGTTTGATCGTGACCGACCGCATGCTCGATCCGTCGATCCGCCGCAGCGCCACCGAGGCATGGTACGTGTCGGGCCGCGCCTCCCAGCGCGACCGCTACGCCCACTGCCTCGACATGCTGGCAGCCCGCCTGCCCGCTCCCGGCCTCGTCTACGATCTCGGCGCCGGCACCGGCCATTTCGCCCGGCTGCTCGCCGCCCGCGCGACGCAGGTGGTCGGCATCGAGCGCCTGCCCGAGCGCGTGCAGATCTGCCGCGCCACCCACGAGGGCGTCGCAAATCTCCGTTTCATCGAAGGCGACGTGCTCGACCTCGATCTGCCCGCCGGCACGGCGGACGCGGTGTCGGCGCTCGAAATGCTCTATTATGTCGTGCCGGAGACGTGGCCGCGTTTCTTCGACACCGTCGCCCGTCTGCTGCGGCCCGGCGGCCTTTTGCTGGTGAGCCTCAACGTGTTCTCGCAGGAGGGCGCGGCGGGGGAAGCGGAGCTTCTCGACGCGGTGGGTGCGCGTTTTCGCATCGTCGAGACCCGCCACATGCACCGCATGCACTATTATCGGCTCGAACTGCCGCTGATCCGCCTGCTCGACGAGATCACCTATCTGGAGCGCGTGAAGGTGTTCTATCCGCACACGCTGTCGATCGGCCACGTGGTCTATTCGCCGCGGCTCGACAGGCTGCTGCTGCCGCCCAACCGGCTGCTCGACCGCGTTGCGCTGCCGGCCCTGCGCCGCGCGGCGCTGGCGCTGCTTGGTTCGCAGCGCCTCTATCGTCTCGTCACCGGGGCGTCGCGCCGGTTCAGCCCGCAGGCATCGCGCAGCCAGATTCTCGTGCTCGCCGAGCGAAAGACGTGAGAGGCACGCGCATGGCGCCCGTGATCCAGGCCGAGACCCTGCGCAAGACCTACCGCATCCGCCAGCAGCGGCCGGGCCTCGGCCATGCCCTCCGCGCGCTCGTCCGCCCCGACTGGATCGAGCGCGCCGCGCTCGACGGCATTTCCTTCAACATCGAGCAGGGCGCGATCGCCGGGCTGATGGGCGCCAATGGCGCCGGCAAGTCCACCCTCATCAAGCTCCTGGTCGGCATCATGCCGCGCGACGGCGGCACGTTGACGGTCGCCGGCCTCGATCCCTTCCGCCAGCGCCGGCATTACGTGCAGCGCATCGGCGTGGTGTTCGGCCAGCGCTCGAACCTGTTGTGGGATCTGTCGGTGGTGGAGTCGTTCGAGCTGCACCGCGCCGTCTTCGGCGTGACTCGCGCCGACTATGAGCGCCGGCTCGCCGAGCTCACCGAGCTGTTCGAGCTTGGCGAGCTGCTCCACCAGCCGGCGCGCACATTGAGCCTCGGCCAGACCATGCGCTGCGCCGTGGCGCAGGTGCTGCTGCAGCAGCCCGACATCCTGTTTCTCGACGAGCCGACCATCGGCCTCGACGTGGTGTCGGTGGAGCGGCTCGGCCAAGCGCTCAAGCGGCTCAATGCGGCGTTCGACACCACCATCGTCATCACCAGCCACGACCTCGCCGTGATCGAGGACATCTGCACGCAAGTGATCCTGCTGGAGGACGGCCGCATATTGTTCGACGGCACCGCGCATGCCGCCGTCGAGCGCTACGGCCGCTACCGCCGGCTGCGCTTCGTGTTCCCGCCCGGCGCCGACATCGAGGCCGCCGCGACCTTCCTGCAGGGCCGGGGCGTGGCCGTCACTATCGATGGTCCGGAGCTTTGCGGCGTGGTCGATGCCGAGGCCGGCATGGTGGGCATCTGCGCGGCGCTGGTCGACGAAATGACGCGCCGCCATGCGCTCGCGGAATTCTTCGTCGAGAAGCCCTCCCTCAAGGAGGTGATCCTGCATGCCTACCGTTAGAGCATTCTTCGCAAAAGTGGGAGCCGGTTTTGCGAAGGAGAATGCGACAACTCTAGAACCTGGAGCGTCCGCTCGGTTCAACCGGATCGGCGGACGCTCCAGACAGGCGCTGTTCGCCCGCTACATGGTCGGGCGCACCGCCATCAAGGAGACGCTGTGCTATCCGGCGGACGTGGTGATCGAGTTCGTCTCCTACCCGCTCGCCTTCATGGGCTATTTCTTCTTCGTGCTGGCGATGGCGGCGCACGGCGGCGCAATCGGCGGTGACGCGGCCGGCGCATCGGTCTCGGCGCTCATCACCTATTTCTCGATCGCCTGGATGCTGCGCATGATCGTCGACCAGGGCGTCGACGGCGATGTCGCGGCCGAGGTGCAGAGCGGCGACGTGGCGCTGGCGCTGGTGCGGCCGCTGCCGCTTGCGGGCTTCTTCTTCGCACGCTTCGTGGGGCTGGGGCTCGCCCGCCTCGTCTATTACGGCGTGCCGGCGTGGCTGCTGCTGATGCTGCTGTTCGGCGACGAGATCCGCGTCGAGCCGGCCCGGCTGATATGGTTCCTGCCCTATGCCGTCATCGCCTTCCGCATGGCGTTCGAGATCCAGTTCGCGATCGGCCTCGTGTCGTTCTTCACCTTCGTCAACCAGCAGGTCTCGTGGAGCTTCGACATGCTGGTGCGGCTGGCCTCAGGGCTGATCGTGCCGCTCAGCCTGTTTCCGCCTGTGGTGGCGCTGTGGCTGGAGGCTTTGCCGTTCCAGTACATCTATTACCGGCCGATCCAGGTGCTATTGGAGCCGGCCACGCCAAGCGCGCTTCTGTCCGGGCTCGCCATCGGCGCGGCCTGGACGCTGGCGCTGCACCTTGCCAATCGCGGCGTGCTGGCGCTCGCGCTGCGCCGCCATGTCATCTATGGAAGCTGACGCATCCGCACCACACGGACCCCGCATGCGCGCGCTCGCTCTCCTGCCCGTCTTCCTGGCGCTGCATCTCAAGGTGATGCTGCAGTACCGCGCCGATTTCGTCATGGGCGCGGTGGGGCAGGTCATCTACACGCTGCTCAGCGTCGCCTTCATCGGCGCGGTGATGATGCCGGGTGCGGCGCTCGACGGCTGGCGCTTCTGGGATGTGATGTTCCTGCTCGGCTTCGGCGATGTCGCCTTCGGCCTCAGCGCCGTCTTCTTCTTCCGCGTCTTCCTCAGCTTCGAATCCGCCTACATCATCCAGGGCCGGCTCGATCAGCTTCTGCTCCAGCCGCTGGCGGTCCTGCCGGCGCTGATCCTGCGCAATATCGACCTCAACCATCTGGCGGTGGTGATCAAGGGCGTGGTCGTCGTCGCGGTCGCCGCGCACATGCTGGATCTCGCCTGGTCGGCGGCGAGAGTGGCCGAATTCGTGCTGCTGGCGGCAAGCGCCGCCGCCATCTATGGCGGCCTCTATATCGGCTTCGTGTCGCTGGGCTTCTGGTTTCGCCGCCGCGCCTCGTTGGCGCGGCCGGTGCTCAGCCTGAACTACCTCACCCAATATCCGCTCACCATTTATCCGGGACCGGTGCAGGCGCTGCTCACCTTCGTGCTGCCGCTGGGCCTCGCCACCTTCTATCCGGCGCAGAGCTTTCTCGGCATCGCCGCGACGAATGGCGTGGCGGAAGTCGCGCCGTGGATGATGCCGCTTCTCGCGCTGGCGGTGGCGGCGTTCGGGGCCGGCGTGTTCCATCTGGGGCTCAGGCGCTATGTCAGCTCCGGCACCTGAGAGGACCGCGATCGTCTACACGGTCTCGCGGCCTCAGCCCGACCGGCTGCACGTCGTGGCACGCGTCGAGCCCACATCGCCGGTGAGCGTGCTGACGCTGCGCGAAACTTACGGGCCGGCGCGCGGCTTTGCAGGTGGCATCGCCAATCTCGTGGTGGACGGCGCGGATGCGCAGGCCGCCACCGCGCCGGGCCGCGTTTTGGTCGTGGCCTCGAAGCCCTTCACCCTCGCCTATGACTGCGTGCTGCCGGACTATGCGGATGCCGTGTCGCTGCTGCGCGGCTTCCGCCGCGGCGATGCGCTGTTCGTGCCCGGCATGGCGCTGTTCCATCGGCTGCATGGCGAGGCGGATTGCGAGGTACGCCTCGATATTCCCGATGCCCTGACGATCGGGCTCGACCCTTCGCGCGGGCACCACGACGGTGCGGCGCTGGAGCGCTGCCATTTCGTCATCGGCGATGTGATGATGCGCACCTGCGGCCGCACGCTGTTCGTGCACGAGCGCGGCTTTCCGTTTGCGCTGGACGAGCTTTCCGGCGTGTGGCCACGGCTGATGGCGGAAGCCGGGCGCCTGTTCGGCGAGACGGCGCCTGCGGATTGGACGGCGTGCCTCTTTGCCTCAAGCGAGCATCCGCCCGGCCGGCCCGGCGCCGGCTTCGCGCTGCCGGATGGCGCGCTGGTGTCGGTGAGCGCCGACGACGACCGGCTCGCCACGCCGCACACGCTGTGGCTGCTGCTGCACGAGCGCCTGCACCACTGGCTCGGCTGCGCGATCGGCCGCGCCGGCCCGGCCGACGACTGGTTCTTCGAGGGCTTCACCAATTTCCTCACCTGCGAGGCGCTGCAGCGGACGGGCCGGCTGTCGCGCCCCGAACTGGCGCGGTTGGTGCGGCTCAGCCGCCGCGCCGTCCGCGAAGCGAGTGGGTCGATCGAGCCGCCGCTGGCCCATCGCGGCTTTCTCGCCGCCCGGCGCTGGCACGCGGCGCTGGTGCGCCAGGGCGCGGCGCTTCCCGGAATTCTGACCCGGCTGGTGGCCGCACGGCGCGGCGCGGCGCTCGGCGGCGCGGAGCTGCTGGCGGCGCTGGCACAGGCGAGCCCCGATGGCCGCGTGCCCGAGGCGCTGCGCCGGCTGGCTGAGGAGTAAAGAGACCTGTCGCATTCTCTTTCGCAAAACCGGCATCCACTTTTGCGGCGAAGGCTCTACGACGCCAGCGTCCTGACCGCGGTGGCGAGGTCGATCGCGGCGGCAGGCTGCGGCCGGCCGAACAGATAGCCCTGCGCCTGCGTGCAGCCGGCGGCCCTGAGCAGCTTGAGCTGCTGTTTGGTTTCGACGCCTTCGGCGGTGGTGGCCATGCCCAGGCTGCGGGCCAGGCCGGCGATGGCGCAGACGATGGCCGCGCAGTCCGGCCGCTCGGTGATCTCGCCGACGAACGACCGGTCGATCTTGACCTTGTCGAAGGTGAACATCCTGAGGTGGCTGAGCGACGAATAGCCGATGCCGAAATCGTCCAGCACCACCGAGACGCCGAGGCTGCGCAGCCGGCGCAGCTCGGCCAGGATCTCGTCGTCGTGCCGCAGCAGCACGGTCTCGGTGACCTCGATCTCAAGGCGCTGCGGCTTCACGTCGTGCTGCGCCAGCGCGCGGGCGACGCTGTCGAACAAGGTGCGCTTCTTGATGTGGCTCGGCGAGATGTTGACGGCGACCTTGACGTGATCGGGCCACAGCGCCGCGTCGCGGCAGGCGCGCTGGATCGCCCATTCGCCGAGTTGCACGATCACGCCCGAATCCTCGGCGATGTCGATGAAGCGATCCGGCGTCATGAAGCCGCGGGTGGGATGCGGCCAGCGGACCAGCGCCTCCATGCCGCAGACGCCGCCATCGGCCAGCGACACGATCGGCTGGTAGTGCAGCTGCAGCGCGTCGGCGGCGATGGCCTCGTGCAGCTCGCATTCGATCCGGCAGCGGTCATGCGCCTCGCTGTCGAGCGCCTTGTCGAAGATGCGGTAGTCGTTGCGGCCGCCACCCTTGACCTTGTAGAGGGCGAGGTCGGCATTGCGCAGGAGCTGATCGACCTTGTCGCCGTCCTGGGGCGCAATCACGATGCCGATGCTGGCGCCGACGGTGGCGTGGCGCCCCTCCAGATCGTAGATCTCGCCCAGCACGGCGATGAGCCGGGTGGCGAGCGCGATCGCGCCTTCGCGCTGGTGGGGCACGCTGTCCTGGAGGATGGCGAACTCGTCGCCGCCGAGCCTCGCCACCACGTCGCCGGCGCGCACCTGCTGGCGCATCCGCTCGGCGACCATCTGCAGCAGGCGGTCGCCGGCCGCATGGCCGAGCGTGTCGTTGACCGCCTTGAAGCGGTCGAGGTCGATCAGGAGCAGGCCGACGTTTTCGCCGCGGCGGGCGGCGCGGGCGATCGCCGTCTCGACATGCGCCTTGAAGGCGGCGCGGTTGGCGAGGCCGGTGAGCACGTCGTGGTGGGCGAGATGGCTGATCTGGCGGGCGATGCGCTCGCGCTCGGTGACGTCCTCATGCGTCGACACCCAGCCGCCCTCGGCGATCGGCGTGTTGACGATCAGGATGGTGCGGCCGTCGGCCAGCCGTACGGTGGTGCTGAAGGCGCGCCCCTGGCCGATCTCGCGGCGCAGCTCGTTCACGAACTCCTCGAAGCCAGGGTCGCCGCCCATCCGGCGGCGGCAGGCGAGGATCGACTCGACGCTGGCGCCGCGCTTCACGGTGCCGGGCGTCAGCCCGTACATCTCGACATAGCGGTCGTTCCACACCATCAGCCGGCCGTCGGCGTCGAACATCGTCAGGCCCTGGCTCATGTGGGCGAGCGTGATCTGCAGCGCGGCCGACTTCTCGCGGGCGCGCCGCTCGCTGTCGCTCAGGAGCTTCTCGGCGGCACGCCGCGCGGTGATGTCGACATAGGTGGTGATGAAGCCGCCGCCGGGGATCGGCGTGCCGCGGACCTCAATCACCGTGCCGTCCGGGCGGAGGCGCTCGAACATATGCGGCTCGGCCTTGCGGGCCAGCTCCAGCCGCGCGCGCACCTGCTCGTCCGGATCGCCAGGGCCGTATTCGCCGCGCGCGGCATTGACGCGGAAGATCATCTCCAGCGTCGGCAGGCCCTCGGCGAACAGCGCGTCGGGCAGGTCGAGCACGGTGCGGAACTGGCTGTTGCAGGCCACCAGATTGAGATCGGCGTCGAAGAACGAGATGCCGCCGGGAAAATTGTCGACCACCGCCTGCAGCGTCGCCGACTGGCGCTTGAGCTCGCTGACATCGACGCGCAGGCCCACCGTGTAGCCGGAGGGCGTGCGCCACTCGCGCAATTGCAGCCAGCGGCCGCCGGGCAGTTGCTGGAGAGCGTCGCTGCAGTGCTGGCGGTGCAGCCGCAGGCGTTCGTCGAGCCAGGCCGCCTTCTGGGCATCCGTCTCCCCGGCCTGGGGATACTGGCCGTTGCGCAGGCCGTAATACAGGATGGTCTCGAAGCGTTCGCCCGCGCGGATCGCCTCGGCCGACAGCGCATAGATGTCGCGATAGGCGTCGTTGCAGATCAGCAGCCGGTCGTTCCGGTCGTAGACGGCAAAGCCGTCCGGAATCGCGGCGATCGCCTCGCTCAGCACGTCCTGCGCCTGCTTGCGGGCGGTGATGTCGGAGAACGAGGTGACCACCCGCGAGGGCATCGCATCGCCATGCTCGAAGATCGGTTCCGAATTGACCGAAATCCAGGTGATGGTGTCGTCGCCGCGGCGCAGCCCCATCACCACGTCGCGCTGCTCCCGGCCGGTGGCCAGCGTGACCATGGCCGGGAACTCCCGCACCGGGAAGTCGCTCCCGTCCTCGCGGATCGCCTGCCAGTGCGGCCTTCCCGCGATGAGCGCGTCGCGGCTGAGGCCGAGAATGCGCTCCGCCGCCGGGTTGGCGGATATGATGTGCCCGCAATCATTGAGGACGAGAATGCCCTCGCCCAGCGCCATCATGGTCGAGCGGTAGAGCGCCTCGCTGCGCCGGGACGCCTCCTCCACCTGCTTGCGCTGGGTGATGTCGATGCCGATCGCGGTGTAGCCGCCCGCGCCGTCACCACCCGGCCGTGCGGTGACGGTGACGTCGGCCCAAAGGTGGCCGCCCGCGGCGGTGCGCAGGCAGAGATCGCCCCGCCAGGACCCGGCCGCAGCGACCGCCCGGCGCATCCGGCGCACGGCCGCCGAGGCGCGGGCGAGCGACACGAACGCGCGATAGCTGCGGCCGGTCAGGTCGGCGCGGGCATGGCCGCTGATGTCGCAGGCCATGTCGTTCACCTGGACGATCCGCCCCTCGGCGTCGGCGACCACCACGAAGGCGGCGGCATTCAGCGCCTCCAGGCACAGGGCGGAGTCGGCGGGCGGACAGGCGCAGGCGGACGGCGTGCAGCGTCCCTCCCCGGTCTCCGGCGGCGGGGCGCAGATGGCGTCGTCGATCGCCGCACCGATCCTGGGGTTCGCATTCACCGTCGCTTCCCGCGTCCTTGCATGCCGCACGATCTCCTACGGTCTCCGGGCCTTCCCCCGGCGACAATCTCGCCGAAAACCCTTGTTCGATAACGGGATTTCGGTGAACCGGCACCAAACCCCGGCCTGGCCGGCCGGGTTTCGTGTCAGCCGTGCAGCCGCCGATCGGACGTCATTCGAACGTCACTTCATGACATAGACTGCAACAAGCGCTTGTATCATGACGACGATTCGTAAAGGCTGGCTTTATTCGGTTCCATGAAGTACCGACTAATGAATTCTGAAAGGAATAATTAAGCAAGAATGATCGCTGCAGCGCAGCAAAGACTGTATTCTGTCCGGCACGCCCGGCATTTGGCGGCTGCAGGAGTCGATCTTAGCTTATTTGTATACCTAGAATATTTTATCGGCAAAATTGCCGGCAAAATTCGGTTGTTTATTTAATATTTCTGGCCGGGCGGGCACCCACCGCATCCCTCACCCGCGGCCGGCGCGGTCGTCAGCCGGCGGCGGCCAGGGAGCCGGCCACGGGTGGCTGTTTGCCGCCCTGCACGCCGCCTGCGGGCTTCCACTTGCGGTCCCCGTTAGCAGGCTTCGTTTGCAGGCTTCACCCGCGGGCGCAGCGCGGGACCGCATTATCCTTTAGTTTGGGGGTGCCGCCGAAACCCTGCGGTCGGGATCGGGCCGCCTCCCTGGTTTTTGCGGTAGCCTGCTGTATTGCCGTGGTTTTGTTCGCAATCATTCGCTGCACTGCAAACTCCGGCGGGCTGGCCGTCCCCAGCGCCCGTGTGCGCGGCCATTGCGAAGAGTGGGCCATTTGCTAGAAAGCCGGCGCTTCTCGGCAGCAGCCGCGAGACTGTTCCAGCGGGGCGGGCGAAATCGCCGGCTCCGCAGACCCGTTGGCGGTGTGCGGCCCGGCCACTGACGAAACCAAGGTGGGGTGGATGACAGCTCTCGTACTCATTATCATCGGCGGCTTGCTGTCGATCGTATACGGCGTCTGGGCGACGAAATCGCTGCTGGCCGCCGACGCCGGCAATGCGCGCATGCAGGAAATCGCGGCCGCGATCCGCGAAGGCGCGTCGGCCTATCTCAAGCGCCAGTACATCACCATCGCCATCGTCGGTGTGGTGATCTTCGGCATCGTCGCGTGGCTGCTGTCGCCGACCGTCGCCATCGGCTTCGCCATCGGCGCGGTGCTGTCGGGCGCGGCCGGATTCATCGGCATGAACGTGTCGGTGCGGGCCAATGTGCGCACCGCCCAGGCGGCCACCCAGTCGCTGGCCGGCGGTCTTGAGCTGGCCTTCAAGGCGGGCGCCGTCACCGGCCTTCTGGTCGCCGGCCTCGCGCTGCTCGGCGTCGCCGTCTACTTCACCGTGCTGACCCAGTTCATGGGCTATGCCCCGAGCGACCGCGTCGTGGTCGACGCGCTGGTGGCGCTGGGCTTCGGCGCCTCGTTGATCTCCATCTTCGCCCGTCTCGGCGGCGGCATCTTCACCAAGGGCGCCGACGTCGGCGGCGACCTCGTCGGCAAGGTCGAGGCCGGCATTCCGGAGGACGATCCGCGCAACCCGGCCACCATCGCCGACAATGTCGGCGACAATGTCGGCGACTGCGCCGGCATGGCCGCCGACCTGTTCGAGACCTATGCGGTGACCGCGGTCGCCACCATGGTCCTGGCGGCGATCTTCTTCGCCGGGCAGCCGGTGCTCGAAACCGTGATGATCTACCCGCTGGCGATCGGCGCGGTGTGCGTGGCGACCTCGATCGCCGGCACCTTCTTCGTCAAGCTCGGCCCCAGCCAGTCGATCATGGGCGCCCTCTACAAGGGCCTGATCGCCACCGGCGTGCTGTCGATCGCGGCCATCGCCGTGATCAACCTCGTGCTGTTTGGCGGCTTCGGCACCGAGTTCAAGACCAATGGCGGCGTCGCCTTCACCTCGCTCGACCTGTTCACCTGCGCGGTGCTGGGCTTCGTCGTGACGGCGCTGATCGTGGTGATCACCGAATACTACACCGGCACCGGCAAGCGCCCGGTGGTGTCGATCGCCCAGGCCTCGGTCACCGGCCACGGCACCAACATCATCCAGGGCCTCGCGGTATCGCTTGAATCGACCGCGCTGCCGACGCTGGTGATCATCGCCGGCATTCTCTCCACCTACAGTCTGGCCGGCCTGTTCGGCATCGCGGTGGCGGTCACCGCCATGCTGTCGCTCGCCGGCATCATCGTCGCGCTCGACGCCTTCGGCCCGGTCACCGACAATGCCGGCGGCATTGCCGAGATGGCCGGCCTGCCCAAGGAAGTCCGCAAGGCGACCGACGCCCTCGACGCGGTCGGCAACACCACCAAGGCCGTCACCAAGGGCTACGCCATCGGTTCGGCCGGCCTCGGCGCCCTGGTGCTGTTCGCCGCCTATAGCGAGGACCTGAAGTACTTCATCGCCAATTCGGCGACCTTCCCGTACTTCGAGGGCGTTTCGGTCGACTTCTCGCTGGCCAACCCCTACGTCGTGGTCGGCCTGCTGTTCGGCGGCCTCCTGCCGTATCTGTTCGGCGCCATGGGCATGATGGCGGTCGGCCGCGCCGGCTCGGCCATCGTCGAGGAGGTGCGCCGGCAGTTCCGCGAAAATCCGGGCATCATGGACTACAAGGTGAAGCCCGATTACGGCCAGGCTGTCGACATGCTGACCAAGGCGGCGATCAAGGAGATGATCATCCCCTCGCTGCTGCCGGTGCTGTCGCCCGTCGTGGTCTATTTCGCCATCTACTTCATTGCCGGCGGCGGTGCCGAGGGCAAGTCGGCGGCGTTCTCGACGGTCGGCGCGCTGCTGCTTGGCGTCATCGTCACCGGCCTGTTCGTCGCCATCTCGATGACCTCGGGCGGCGGCGCGTGGGACAATGCTAAGAAGTCGTTCGAGGACGGCTTCACCGACAAGGACGGCAAGGTCCACCAGAAGGGCTCCGAGGCCCACAAGGCGTCGGTGACCGGCGATACCGTCGGCGATCCCTACAAGGACACCGCGGGCCCCGCCGTGAACCCGATGATCAAGATCACCAACATCGTCGCGCTCCTGCTGCTCGCCATCCTGGCGCATCAGTGATGCAGGTTTCCGGTTAATCCCTTCGGGATACCGGAAACGGTCTCGCCGAAAAATCCTTGATCCGGAAGGGATTTTTCGGCGAATGGAATGCGGTTCTCCGGCTTGTTCAGCCGGAAACCGCATGAGCCTGACGATCCCGTGAAACGACAGCGCCCGGCGGGAAACCGCCGGGCGCTTTTTCGTTGCCTATTGTGCTGGACGTGTTGATCTCGGGCCGGGATCCTCTTGTGTGCCGCGTCATCCCGGGCAAGCAGCGAAGCTGCGTGACCCGGGATCGTCTGCAGAACAAGACCCCCCTTTCCGGAGGACGGTCCCGGGTTGGAACGGCGAAATGTGCTTTGATGGGTGCACCGGCTCGGGGTGGCCACCCCGAGCCGGTGCGGGCGGCACGCCGT